>JARLHL010000022.1 GCA_031292275.1 Desulfocapsaceae bacterium
CAAAAAGTATTTTTCAGCCTGCCGCTTGCCACCTACGGCCGGAAGGATCTGCCCTTCGAGGCCCCCCACCTCACAACCGATCTGCTCGCGCGATACAGGGATGCCCGGCAGATTACGGCGACAATCGACTTGGATACCCAGCGGCTGCTGACCCGTATTCTGACTCAATATATCGGAGACCGGCGAGAAAGCGGCCTGCAGAATGCCAGTGCCCTATTGGTGGATAGCCAGACCATGCAGGTGATTGCCAGCATCGGTTCGGCTGATTTTATGAATACGGCAATTCGAGGGCAGGTGGACGGAACGCGTGCCAAACGGTCCCCGGGCTCGACCTTAAAACCATTTATTTACGCGCTGGCGCTGGATCAGGGCCTGATCCACCCGCTGAGCATTCTGGGCGACACGCCGGTAAGCTTTGGCAGCTACACGCCCGATAATTTCGATCGTGATTTCCGTGGCCCCGTCTCCGCCCGCAACGCCCTGCGCCTAAGCCGTAATATCCCGGCCATCAGACTTGCGGCCCAGCTGCACAAGCCCGATCTCTATGATTTTCTGAAGGATGCAGGCATCACGAGATTGCGCGAGCGGGACAGCTACGGGCTGTCGATGGTGCTGGGGGGCGCTGAGGTCAGCATGCGTGAGCTTGCAGAACTGTATGCGATGCTGGCAAACGACGGGGCCCTGCGTCCCCTGGTCCTGCAACTGGCCGGCACTGAGCAAACGCAGGCAAGGACGCTGCTGAGCCCGGAGGCCAGCTTTATGACGCTGGACATGATGGCGGATGCGCCCAGGAGGTATACGGCATCACAGGACCGCGTCGTGTACTGGAAGACGGGCACGTCCAACGGGTTCCGCGATGCCTGGACAGCCGGGGTGTTCGGTCATTATGTCCTTGTGGTGTGGGTGGGCAATTTCAACGGCAGCGGCAACCCGGCCCTGACCGGACTCCGTGCTGCGGCGCCGCTGTTCTTTGCGATGGTCGATGCGGTGAACGGGAAGGAATCGAACCGTGAGCGTATCGCCGACAAGGCCCGGCGTCTGCATGTACGCAGAATCGATGTCTGCGCCACCACCGGAGATCTGTCCATGGAGTCATGTCCGGCCCGCGGTTCGACGTGGTTTATTCCGGGTGTCTCTCCCATCCGCAGTCACAATGTGTACCGAAAGGTATTGGTCAATCTGCGCACCGGAAAACGCGCCTGCCGATTTGAGGACGGTATAACCATCTACCGTACATTTGAAGTATGGCCGAGCGATTTGCAGCAGGCCTTACAAAAGGCCGGTGTTTATTACGAATCCTTGCCGCCATGGGAAGAGGGTTGCACCGGCGATCAACGGATGGCCGGTGATGAAAAAAAACCGGTCATTACATCGCCTCAGCCGGATGTGGAATATCACGCCCATCTCGGCGAGACCGCCGGGGACCTTGCCTTTAATGCCACCGCCGACGGCGAGGTCCGGGTGCTGCACTGGTTCCTTGACAACCAGTACCTTGGAACAAGCCATCCCGACGAACCCCTGTTCTGGCATCCTCATCCCGGCCAATTTCGAGTGCGCGTGGTTGATGATCAGGGACATTCGGATTCGACACGCCTGAAGGTGTCTTTGGTTCAATAAAAAAACGGCATTTCACGATCGTATGCGCAACGCACGGGCGCTGATGCACCGTCCGGGGCATGGCCTCTGGCGGCATCGTTCACGGCCGGACCCTGCTTTGGTTTGCTGTCTGCCGCGCGCAAAGACGGGCGAAATACTGTCCGAGATCGGTTGTTCCGGCTTCGCTAAGCACGCTGGAGATTCGCCGGGAGCGGGGTTCGTTTTTAGGGAGCAGAATTGCCGTTAAGTTGTGGTAGGGCTTTGGCATGTCGTGAAAAAAGTAGGTCGCGCTGAAGGACTCCATGGCCAGGCGGAACCCGTTGCGGATTTCATGAGCGCCGGAGATTGCAAACAGGTCGAAGTCGTGGCAAAGCAGATCGACCGCAGCCTCATGGATAGAGCAGGTACGCAGCCTTCCTTTCAAGGGGACTTTTTGTCCAATCCGGGCAGCGATGGAACGTGCAGCGGCCAAATGATGGGAGCCGCCGGCGTTCGCCAGAAAAATCCGTCCATCCCATAGGTGACGGACGAAATGATCGGACGGGTCGTTGTCGTGAAGGATGCGGATCTCTCTGTGGGCAAGATGCCTGCGCAGACTGGTCTCACTGATGTCGGCGATGAGTTCAGGCGAGTCTTTTGCCACCATATCGTCAAGGCTGGTGAACATCTCGAGTGCGGATTTTGATGACGAGAAACCTGCAATGTCCTGGATATCGCAGGTCCATTGTCTGGTCGACTCGCCGCCGAAGTTTGCGAATGCCGACCTGTATACCCTGCACTGCCGGTAGTGTCCGTTGGTTCGTTTCCAGCCCGTGAGCTGCCCCTGGCTATTAAAAGGCATGGGCCTGCTCCATGTATGCCAGGGGACCACGCTCCCCAGCGCGATCGTGTTTTCCGGTTCTTCGATTGCAGCTGTGATGTCCGGGTGCTCTTCAAGCAGCCGGTAGAGTTGTACCGGATGGCCCAAATACTTCCTGAGGCTGTCCCTGAAGGTGGAAAAGATTTTTTTCATATTGCTCTTCGGTTTGATCGTTGGCGTCCCTGCGGGCTTGAGCACGATCAAGTCTGCCTCTCCAATGAATGCGGGGGGTGATAAGAGGAGAGCCGCATCAATTTGCCGGTCAATTTGATCAGTAAGGAGCTGACCCGCAAAGCTGATGCGGATCTGGATTCCCGGGGAGGATGCAGGCGGCAGCTCTTGCGGTGGTGACAGTATTCTTATGCCGCCTCTCCGTATCTGGCCGGCACAGAATACTCTAAAAGTAAAAAATGAGAAGGGGAAATGTACCACTGGACGCAGGATCGGATCCATCTCCCGCAATCAGGGGCCTGATATGAAAACTCCCCGGAAACAGCGGCATTGCCTTGCTGAAATGACGTGTTTTCATATTCCGTTGCAGGCTGGCAGGTCCGGTCCAGCCATGCTGGTTAGATGATTTTGCTATACAGCAGCACCGATACCACCAGGGCCAGGGCGACCCTGTAATAGCCGAAGATGGCCAGGCCATGGCGATTGAGATAGGTGACCATCCACTTCACCGAGACGACGGCGGCGACAAAGGCAAAAAACACGCCGATGGCCATGGACTGCGCATCGAAGGTCTGGGCCATGATCTGCCAGTGCTTGAGGCCGTCATAGCCGGTGGCGGCACAGAGGGTGACCACGCCCAGCAGGAAGCTGAACTCGACGGCCGCGGACAGGCTCAGCCCCGCCAGCACCCCGCCGACGATGGTGACCAGGCTGCGACTGGTCCCGGGCCACATGGCGATGCACTGGGCAAAACCGATCAGCAGGGCCATCTTCCAGCTGAGATCGTCCAGGGCCAGGGCGGGACGGGCGGCATTTCCCCTGTTCTTCATGCTGACCATGATGATCGCAATCCCCCCGACCAGCCAGGCAATTACCACAGGCCAGGTGCCGAAGAGGTATTCCTTGATGATCCCGTTGCAAAAAAGGCCGATCACAGCCGCCGGTATAAAGCCGGTTATCACGTTGATGAGCAGGCGTCGGCCCAGGGGATCCCTGCCTGCAAGGCCGTTCAGCATCTGCAGGACCCGGCGGAAATAAAGTCCAAGTACAGCAATGATAGCCCCTGCCTGTATACAGATGGTGTAGGCGTCGGCGGCGGCCTTCGCCCGTTGTTGCTCTTCAGCGGTGTAGCTTGGGTTTTCGCCTATTTTCATGATCTTTTCCGCCAGCAGCAGGTGCCCGGTGGAACTGACCGGCAGGTACTCTGTCAGTCCCTCGACGACACCCAGGATCACGGCCTGGACAGCGGTCATCTCCCGTTCGGGGGAAGGGCGCTCCTCCGCGGAGGCTGTCATTGCCCAGAGGTGTGCGGTGAGGATGGCCGTCAGGACCAGCGCGAAGATCTGTTTTCTACTATTCATATTCCTGTTATACTTTAAATTTTAATGTTCGATTACCATGCAATGGCCGGAGGGCTGAAACAGCAGGATAAGCCGCTGCACTCTCTTTATTGTAAAATGCCTGGCCTTTCAAGAATAATAATGCCTGACAGTCAGTATTATTTTCTTCCGGCTGCCCGTTCGAGGTTGGCGAGGGCGACCATATATCCGTAGAGGGCCCGGTAATAATTGGTCTCCGCCTGGCTTAAAAAAGTCCTGGCATCGAGGACCTCCGTGGAGGTGGTCAGCTGGTTGCGGTACTGCAGGTCGGTGATTCGGCTGTTCTCTCTGGCCTGCTGCAGCGCTTCGCGGGCGGTACCGATATTGTTTTCGGCCACGGTCAGATCCAGGAAGGCGCTTTTAATCTCCAGCCGGATCTGGTCTTCGACGCCGCGCATCTTTTCAATCAGGGCACGTTTGTCGAGCTTCTGTTTTTCGATATTTGCCCCGGTCTTGCCAGCATCAAAAAAGTCCCATTTGGCGGTCAGCATCACGGTTGTATTGTGCTGATTGGAATAATTGTTGGTCTCGGCACCGATGTCACTGCCGTTCTGTTCATATTTCCCGGACAGGGCAATCTCGGGGAAGTAGGGGCTCCTGGCCAGGGTGATTGCCTCGTCCAGATTGTCCAGACCCAGCCGGTAGCTGGCAAGCACCGGCTGGGTCTGCATGGCCTCGCCGGTCAGGGCCGCCAGGTCGAATTTCTGCGGCTGAAAGGTTTGGGTATCCTCCAGGCTTTTCTCTGAATCCAGGTCGATACCGATGACGGTGTAGAGCCTGGCCATGGCGATCCGGGCGTCGGCATGGGCCCGTTCCTTTTCCTGCAGCGCGTTTGCCAGGGCCACCTTGGATTTCAGCAGATCGTTCTGCGGAATGAGTCCGTGCTGGAAGAATTTTTCGGCGTCCCGGGCGTGGGAGCCGAGGGCGGCAACCGTATCGGACGCCACCGCTTCGATCTTCCCGGTCAGCAGGGCGTCGTACCAGGCGGTCTTCACCGTCTGGCTGACGTCTAGCAGGATGCGCTGTCTTTCCAGCTCTTTGATCTTGGCCGAAATCTTGGCCATCTGATACCGGCTGGTAATGGCAAAGCCGGTAAAGAGCGGCTGGGTCAGGGTTATATCCCAATGCGAGACATCCCGATCACTGACCTGCATGGTTATGCCGTTGATGCGCTGGAACGGCGCATCCTGGAGAGTGCCGAAGCTGTAATGGGCCGAGGCATGGGCGAAGAAGTCCGCCCGGGCGCTCTGCATCTCGGCAAGCGCGCTGTTGTGGGTCTGGCCGGCTTCCAGGAGGGAATGGTTGCGCGTATAAGCCGTCTGCAGGGCCTCCTCAAGGGTGAACAGCCGTCCGGTATCCCCCTCCACCGACCAGCAGGCAGAGGGGAGGGACAGCAGAAAACTCAAGGTCAACAGTAGTAGCCGCATGGTGGTCTCCTGGGGGATACAAATCTGGCGAGTTGGAAGTATTTTCTGAGAGAGGCGCCGCAGCCGCAAGGTGCCGGCAGACCGTCCCGGATAGGTGAGGGGTTCTGTGTGATTGTTGCTCATTGCTTCATGACAATGTTTTCCTGAACCGCGAGGCGGCAATGGTGATAAAGGAAACCGTCAATGCAGTCTGGGCGAGGATTGCTGGCCACAGGACCTGCACGCCGATGCTCTTCATGACGATGCCTCTCAGGATAACCAGATACCAGCGCATCGGATTCAGCCAGGTGGCATACTGGATCGGTTCTGGCATATTGGTTATCGGAAACATAAATCCGCTCAGCATCACGCAGGGCATCAGGATCAGAAAACTGGTCAGCAGGGCCTGCTGCTGGGTCTGGGCGCTGACGCTGATGATCAGCGCGATCCCCATATTCCCGCAGAGATAGAGCCCTGAAAGGATGTAGAGGAGGATCAGGCTGCCTTTGACATGGACCCCGAAGATGAAGAAGGCGACCAGGAGCATGATGGTCATGGAGATATATCCGGTGATCATGTAGGGAATGGTCTTTCCCAGGATGAACTCCAGACCGCGGATGGGAGTGACCATGACCTGCTCGATGGTGCCGATTTCCTTCTCCCTGACGATGCCGATGCTGGTGAGCAGCATGCTGAAGATCAGCAGCATGGTGGCGATCAGCGAGGGGACATAGTAGTATTTGCTCTCTTGGTTGGTGTTGAACCAGGCGCGGGTGATGGTGCCGACCTGGATCGGGGAGATGGTGGTTCCCCTGCTGTTCAGACGCTTGGCCTGCTGCTTGTCGGAAAAGGCACTGATGACGCTGCCGGCATAACCGAGGGCGATGGCGGTGGAGTTGCTGTCGGTGCCGTCGGTGACGAGCTGGACCACCGCAGTGCGTTCCGAGAGAATATCGCGCTGGAAGTTTGCCGGAATGCTGATCACCACCTGCACCGCCCCGCGGTCGAGAAGGGGGCCGATCCCCTGGTCCGAGGCCAGGACGTTCACCACCTGGAAATAGCGGCTGGCGGTGAAGTCGTCGATCAGTTCACGAGAGGCCGGGGTCTTGTCCATGTCGAGGACCGCCGTCCGGATGTTCATCACGTCGGTGGTCAGCGCAAAGGCCATAATGGTCATCTGGATCACGGGGATTCCAAAGATCGCTACCCGCATCCGGGGGTCGCGCAGCATCTGTAGAAATTCCTTGATCAGCATTCTTGCAATCCGTTGCAGCATAGCCTACTCCAGTTTGAACCGGAATTTCCGGTTGGCTATGGTGATCATGATCAGGGCGTAGGCCAGCAGGAAGAGGGCATCGGTCCAGAGGATCTCAAGGCCTATTCCCTTCAGGTAGATGCCGCGGAGGATGGCGATGAAATAGCGGCCGGGGACGATATAGGTGAAGATCTGCAGGGGCAGAGGCATGTTCTCGATGGCGAAGACGAAGCCGGAAAGCAGAAGCGTCGGCAGAAAGCCAGCCATGATGGCCGCCTGGTTGGCCAGGGTCTGCGACTTCATCACAATGCTGAGGGTCAGCCCGAAAAACAGCGCCCCGGTCAGGAAGAGGGCCGCCATCGCGAACAGGAGCCCGGCATTGCCCACCACCTGCACATCGAAGATCCACTTGCCCATGGCCACGGCCAGGGCCACATCGGACATGCCGATGAGGAAGTAGGGCACCACCTTGCCGCCGATAAGTTCCGGACCGCGCAGGGGCGTGCTGATCAGCTGCTCCATGGTCCCGGTCTCCCACTCCCTGGCGATGGTGACGCTGGTGAGCATTGCCGCCACCACGATCATAACCAGGGCGATGATGCCGGGTATGAGTACATTCTGGCTCCTGAGATCGGGATTGTACCAGGCGCGCTGGACCAGCTCGACCGGCGGCTTCAACGTCCCCCGGCCTTTGGTCTGCATGCGTTCCGATCCCACATTGTGGGCATAGATCATGCCGATGGTGCCGGCATAGCCGCTGGCCAGCCGTGAGGTGTTGGCGTCGGAGCCGTCGACCAGGACCTGGATGTCCACATGCTTGCCGGCCTGAACCTTGTCTGCGAAGTCGCTGGGGATGATGATGGCGATCATCGCCTTGCCGCTGTCGATGGCCTGCTGCAGGTCGCGATAGGTATCGCAGGAACCGATTATGGAAAAGTAGGGAGACCCCTGGTACAGGCTCAGGAGCTCGCGGCTCTGCGGGGAGCGGGACTGATCCCAGACGATGGTGGGGACATTGCGCAGGTCCAGGGTCAGGGCATAGCCGTAGAGCAGGATCAAGATCAGGGGGATGGCCAGGGCCAGGGTCAGACTCCGCCAGTCTCGGATGACGTGGATGGATTCCTTGCGGGCCACGGCGGCCAGGCGTCGCATGTTCATGCCGCCACCTCGCCGGTTTTGCCGTTGTCAACCCCCTCGATCAGCGAGACGAAGACATCCTCCATGCTGGGCTCGATTTTCTCCATGGTCCGGATCGGAATGGCCAGATCGCCCAGGGCCTTGGCGATTGCCGCCATAGCCGCATCGGCATCGCCGGCGACGATGTGCAGTCCCGCCCCGAAGAGCGAGGCATCGCGGACTGCGGGCAGAGCTGTGACGATGTCGATCACATCCTGCGGGGCGGGACAGTGGAGGTTGATGATCTCCTCCTGCATGAGTTCGGTCTTCAGCTCCAGGGGTGAGCCCATGGCAATGATCCTGCCGCCGTAGATGAGGGCGATGCGATTGCAGTATTCGGCCTCCTCCATATAGTGGGTGGTGACGAAGACAGTGATGCCCTGATCGGCCATGCTGTAGATCAGATCCCAGAACTGCCGTCGGCTGAGCGGATCGACGCCGCTGGTGGGCTCATCAAGAAAAATGATGGGCGGTTCGTGCAGGATGGCGCAGGCCAGGGCGAGGCGCTGTTTCCAGCCGCCGCTCATGATGGCGGTCAGGCTCTTTCTGTGGGCTCTGATCCCGGCCATGCCCAGGGCCCATTCCTTCCGCCTGGCCAGGGCAGGTCCCTTCAGTCCGTAGATTCCGCCGTAGAAATCGATGTTTTCTTCAACAGTCAGGTCTTCGTAGAGGGAAAATTTCTGGCTCATATAGCCGATGTGCAGTTTGATCTGCTCGGCCTCTGTCCTGATGTCGAAATCGGCGACGATGCCGTTGCCGCCGGTGGGGGCCAGGAGCCCGCAGAGCATCCGGATGGTGGTGCTCTTTCCGGCCCCGTTCGGACCGAGAAAACCGAAGATCTGTCCCCTGGGGACCTGGAAGCTGATGTTGTCCACCGCGATGAAATCGCCGAAACTGCGGCTGAGGTGGTCTACGTGTACGGCAATGGCCTCCTCATCGCTCCTCCAGTCGGTGAAGGCGGCATAATCCAGTCCGCCGCCATCCTCTATAGTCTTGTCTTCAGGACGGCCGAGGACGCTGACGAAGACATCCTCAAGGGAGGGCGGCGCTTCCCGGATGGGCCCATATGTCAGGCCTTCCCGGTCGAGGAGGAGCCGGCATTCCGCCCCGGCTGCGTCAATATCGCTGCAGACCAGGTGCACCGTGTCGCCGAAGACATTGGCGGCAAGCGCATTGTTCTTCAAGACCGTGTGAATCCTCCGGGCCTCCGGACTCCTGATGGTCAGAATGCGGTTTTGCATCAGCTCTTTGATCTGCGGCGGGGTGCCGATGGCGATGATCCTGCCGCCCGCCATCAGGGCCACGCGGTCGCAACGCTCTGCCTCATCCAGATAGGCGGTGGTGACGAGTATGGAGACCTTTTCCTTTAGGAGCTTGTAGAGAATTTTCCAGAAATCCCTGCGGCTTACTGGGTCGACTCCGTTTGTCGGTTCGTCCAGCAGCAGGACCTTGGGGGTATGGATCAGGGCGCAGATGAGCTGGAGCTTCTGCTTCATTCCGCCCGAGAGGTTTCCGCCTCGCCGTTTTCTGAAGGGGCGCATATGGCTGAAATCGAGCAGCTCGTTGATCCGCTCCTCCCTGCCCTTTCCGGGGACGCCGTACATGTCGGCGTAGAAGTTGATATTTTCAATGACCGTGAGGTCCTGGTAGAGGCCGAAGCGTTGGCTCATATAGGCGAGGTGATCCTTGACCGCGGCGGACTGGCCGGTCACGCTGTAGCCGGCGACCTCAGCCGTTCCCGAGGTGGGATCCATGATGGAGGCAAGCATCCTGAGACTGGTGGTCTTGCCGGCCCCGTCCGGCCCCACCAGGCCGAAGATCTCGCCAGGATGCACGTCAAAACGCAGGTCTTCAACGGCTGTCAGCGCACCGAACTGTTTGCTGAGCCCCAGGGCCCGGATGGCAGGATGCGGGGTGTCCATCAGGCCCTCATTCCCTGCTGCCCGGCTCGATTGCCGCGTCAGCGGGCATGCCCGGCTTGAGTTCACCCTTTAGGTTTTCCAGCTGAATCTTGATCCGGTACATGAGCTTGACCCGTTCTTCAAAGGTCTGCACGGCCTTGGGGGTGAATTCTGCCTGGTCGGAGATGAAGGAAATCTGCCCGGGGTAAGACGTGTTCGGGAAGGCGTCGGTGGTGACCGTAGCCTTTCGGTTCAGGGCAATCCGGCCCAGGTCCTGCTCGCGGATATAGGCCCGCAGCCAGGGATGGGCGGTATCGCCGATGGTGACGACGGGGGAGGCTGGGTTGAGATACTCGCCCGGTTCTGCCGCCTTGCTGAGAATCACCCCGTTCATCGGGGCATAGAGTTCGGTATATTTTTCCTGCTGCCTGGCCTGATTCAGGGTCTCAGTTGCCACCTGCACCTGGGCCCTGGCCTGATCGATGGTCTCCCTGCGGGGACCGGCCACCAGCAGGCTGAGCTGCTCTCTGGTTCCTTTGATCCGGGCCTGGGCCTCGGTCCTGCTGTTTTCGGCGGCGATATACCGGGTATTGTACTGGTCGTAGTCCTTTCGGCTGATGCCTCCCTCCCTGAACAGGGCCGCGTAGCGGTTGAAATCGTCCCTGGCCTGGTTCAGCTGCGCATCAGCGGTCTTCAGGGCGGCCTGTGCCCTGTCCAGCTCGGCCCTGGCTCCTTCAATCTCCTGGGTCCGGCTGCCGGCCTCAAGCTCTGCCAGCCGTGCCTGGGCCTGGGTGAGCGACGCCTCCGCCAGAGAGACGGCTATCTTCTGATCGGCATTTTCCAGGGTGGCCAGGAGCTGCCCTGCGGTGACGCTGTCCCCCTCATCCACCAGTCTTTTTTCCAGTCGGCCGGGAATTTTGAAACTCATCTGGGCCTCATTGACCTCAATGTTGCCGGAGGCTGTGATCGCGGTGCCGTGTTCCCGGGTGTGAAAAAAGATATAGCCCAGGATACCTGCAATGAACACAATCAGCAGAAGGATGATTCGCCGCCGATCTTTCATGATTTCTCCTTGAGATGGGATAATTCTGCCGGGAGGGTCAGCCCCCGGCCGGTATACTCCTGTTGGCCCTGATCCTTCCTATTCCCCCCAGTGAGAACTGCCAGACGAATGCCGCCAGCCGGTCCAGGTCGTCCTCAGCCTGCACTGCCTGCCGCGGGGCCAGTCTCTGGACCACCGGGGGCCTCAGGGCAGAGTAGAGGCACTGTCCGATCACGCTCAGGGCGCAGGATGCCAGGATCTCATCCTGCGCATCGCAACCGAGAAGCTCGGACAGGATGGCGGTCAGAATGTCCTTTTGGGGTTTAATGTATTTTTCAATAATGGGCTTGAAGGAGGGAGTCGGCTCCAGAAATTCCCTGGCGATCAGGCGACCCGGTCCGGCCATTCCGCCCCAGCCTTCACGGCTCAGAACTCTGTAAAGCAGGCTGCGGACAAAGGCCAGCAGCCGTTCTTCGGGTGTTGCGTCCAGGCCCGCATCGGCCGGGAATCGTGAGAATCCGGCTTGAAAAAAATTCTCCAGGACTGCTGCGTAGAGCCCTTCCTTGTCGCCGAAATGGTAATGGATAGAGGCTACATTGGCCTTGGCGGCATGGGCGATCCGGCGGATGGTTGCCGCCTTGAACCCATCTTGGCCGAAGATCTCGCCCGCCGCTGCAAGGATCCTCTCCGGAGTTGTTGCAGGGGGATGCTCGGTCACAAAGCCCTCATGAGAAAAAATTGATTGAAACACGCGAATAAAACAAATGTTTTATTCTGTCAAGTTAAATCCCCCCCGGGAGCCCCGGGAAAAATTTCTTTTCTTCTCTTCGGAAGTACCGTATATAAGCGAAAAGTTGCTCCAAAGACTGTTTTCCATTGCGGCCTTTATGTCCCGTCTCATTGTATCGCTTGAAATTGTATCCTTTAATGAGTACTTCTTTGTCTGCGGTATGAGTGTCGGCCGTCTTGTTCCTGCAGCAGAAACCCGGTATCCGAGACAGTGTTGAGATTGTATTGCGGGTATGATTCTGCAGAAGCCTTGCTTGTGGAGAATTGTACCATGATGGCAGGCCAGGTGCGATCTCCATTTAATGCCGTTTCTTCTTATTTCTCATTCAGAAAATGATCCAATCCGACACACGATTTTCGCTGACCACTCTTCCCTGGTTCATCGGGCCGCTGTTTTTCGGTTGCCTGGCCCTCTTTCTCGGGCAGGATGCGAACTGGGATCTGCGCAATTATCATTTCTATAATGCCTATTCCTTTCTCTTTAACCGTTTCGATTTCGATGTGGTGCCGGCCCAGCTGGCCACTTTCTACAATCCCCTGCTCTACGTGCCCTTTTACAAACTGGTCACAAGCGTTCCCCCGATGGTGGTGGGCTTCGTTATGGGGGCGGTGCAGGGTTTGAATTTTCCGATCCTGATCGGCATTGTCCGATGCACGGCTGGGCCGCAGCGGGAGTCCTGGTGGCGTTCTTATCTGGTGGCGGCGGTCGGCGTGCTGGGAGCAGGCAATATCTCGGAAACCGGGACGATGTTTGCCGACAACCTCCTCAGTCTGCTGGTTTTAGGCGTGCTCTGGCTGTTTCTGGCCAATTATCGGTTCATGACCGAGAGGAAGATGTCCGACGCCTTCCGTCTCCTTGGTTTCGGCGGTTTTCTAATGGGAGCGGCCGCGGGCCTGAAGCAGACTGCTGTTATCTTTCCGGTGGGTTGGTGCCTTGCCCTCCTCATCATTCCGACATCCTTCTGGCGCAGGATCTTCCTGGCATTCTTCTTTGGAATTGGTGTCCTGGCCGGGATTGCCTCCACCGGAGGCTTCTGGATGTACGGCCTGTGGGTCCGCTTCGCCAATCCGCTCTTTCCGTATTTCAATCAGATTTTCCATTCGCCGATGGCCTCGATTACCGATTATCGGGATGCCCGGTTTCTGCCGGCCAATCTGCTCGATGCCCTGCTCTTTCCCTTTATCTTCCTGCTGGACCCCCATCGCACCGGAGAAATATCTTTTCGGGATCTGCGCTTTGCCGTCTTTTTGGTGGTGCTGGCCCTGGCCCTCTTCTTTCTGCTCTGGCGGCGGCTGCGGCCAGGGCAGGCGACAGGGATGATCGTGAAGTCCGGCTCCGATGCGGAGAGGATCCGCTTCAGCCGGTTCTATCTGCTGGTCGGTGCCCTGGCGGCTTACTGCGTCTGGCTGAAGCTCTTCGGTATCTACAGATATCTCCTGCCTCTGGAAATGCTGGCGCCCCTGGGTATTCTTCTGCTGATCAGGACCTTTCCCTGGCGGCCCACCCTGCAGGATTGGGCGGCGGCCCTCTGTGCGGTCCTGATACTCGCCACCCTGCAGCCCGGGAATTGGGGCAGGGTAGCCTGGGGAAAGGCCTACTTCGGCTTTAAGACGCCTCCGCTTAAGGATCCCGCCAATGCCATGGTCCTTATGACGGGTCTTGATCCCATTTCCTACGTCATTCCGTTTTTCCCTCAGACGGTCCGCTTCCTCAGAATTGAGAGTTACTTTACAAAACCCAAAGATATTCCCAATGGTTTCGATCTGCGGATGCAGAAGCTGATTGCGGACCATCGCGGGCCGCTGTACGTTCTCTATCACGGTCCGGCGGCGGAAAGCGCCGAGGTACTGAGTCGGTTCAACCTTATCATAGAGCCGGACAGTTGTACGGAATCTATTCCTCATATTGAAGAACATCAAAAATATTTTCTGGGATTCTGTGAGCTTAAAAGAAATTCTCCCAGTGAAGAAGGAGATAAATGATTATGGACACCGATCGGCTTAAAGAGCGTGTCGCTGTTCTCGTCCCCTGCTACAACGAGGAAAAGACCATCGGCCAGGTAGTTGAAGACTTCCGTCGGGCGCTGCCCAAGGCGGACATCTATGTCTATGATAACAATTCCAGTGATGAGACGGCCCGGCTGGCAGCCGAGGCGGGTGCAATCGTCAGACTGGAGAGGCATCAGGGCAAGGGCAATGTCCTGCGGCGGATGTTTTCCGATGTAGAGGCGGATGTCTATGTGCTGGTGGACGGCGACAATACCTACGATGCCGCCAGTGCCCCCGGCATGATTACGAAGCTGCTGACGGACCGGTTGGACATGGTGGTCGGCACCCGCCTCACGGCCTTTGACGAGACTGCCTTTCCTCCCGGACATGAGTGGGGAAACAAGCTCCTGACAGGCTTCGTGACCCTGATCTTCGGTCGCGAGGTGACCGATATGCTGTCGGGCTACCGGGTTTTTTCAAGGAGATTTGTCAAATCATTCCCAGCCCTTTCCAAGGGTTTTGAGACCGAGACGGAGCTGACCGTGCATGCCCTGGAATTGAGGATGCCGGTGGCCGAGGTGGTAACGCCCTATGGCCAGCGCCCCCTTGGCTCGGAGAGCAAGCTCAAGACCTTCCGCGATGGTTTCAGGATCTTGAAGACCATTGTCGACCTCTTCAAGGAGGAACGTCCGCTGATCTTCTTCAGTCTCCTCTTCGTCCTGCTGGCACTCGTTGCGGTGATTCTGGCGGTTCCGGTCTTCATAACCTATGTGGGGACCGGGCTGGTTCCGCGCTTTCCCACGGCTATCCTCGCCACGGGAATCATGATCCTGGCCTTCCTGAGTCTTGCCTGCGGAGTCATCCTGGATATGGTAACGCTGGGGCGCCGAGAGCTGAAGCGGTTGAATTATCTCTCCATTCCCGCACCGCGCTCACAGGAAAAGGACTAAGAATTTTTCTGCTCAAACCTGCCCGGGGCTGGGGCCTTGCGCTCTGCGCTCTCTGCTGCTCCCCTTGTCCAGTCCGAAGGCGGAGGCCTCTTTTCCGGCGGAATATTTGACCGGTTTCCCCTGATGATTATGATAAGAAAAAAGACGTCGGTTCGGGAGATCCGCCTACCGGCAGGTCCAGCGGAGACAGGCTGTAAACCGGGTGGATCTCTCTGTTGCAGGTATCCTGTAGGCACTTTCATGGAGGAAACATATGATGGGAAGAATTGCAGCTGTCAGGGCCATGGAGATTCTCGATTCCCGCGGAAATCCGACAGTCCGGGTCTTCGTCGAACTGGATGACGGTTCGGTGTCGGCGGCATCGGTTCCCTCCGGCGCGAGCACGGGAGAAAATGAGGCCATCGAACTGCGTGACGGCGATAAGAAACGGTATCTTGGAAAAGGCGTCCTGAGGGCGGTAGCCAACGTCAATACCAGGATCGCTCCGGAACTCATTGGCATGGACGTTACCCGTCAGGTCGAAATCGACCGGCGATTGATCGAGATGGATGGGACCGGGAACAAATCGGCGCTGGGCGCAAACAGCATCCTGGGGGTCTCCATGGCCGTTGCCAGGGCGGCGGCGTCCTTTTGCCGGCTCCCCCTGTACCGCTATCTGGGCGGGGCCGGGGCCAGGCGGATTCCCGTTCCGGCCATGAATATCATCAACGGGGGCGAGCATGCCGACAACAGTGTCGATATCCAGGAGTTCATGGCGGTGCCGCTTGGGGCGCCCAGCTTTGCCGAAGGCCTCCGATCGGTGGCTGAGACCTTTCATACCTTAAAAAAAATACTGAAATCGAAAGGGCTTGCCACGAGCGTCGGTGACGAAGGCGGGTTTGCCCCAAACCTCACGAGCAATGAGGCGGCGCTTGAGATCATCGTGCAGGCCATCGAGCAGGCAGGCTACCGGCCCGGGGAGGATATCGCCATTGCCCTGGACAGCGCCGCCAGTTCCTTTGCCACCGATACCCCCGGAACCTATAATCTGGTCTGGTCGGGGGCAGGTGAGATGACTTCCGCCGAGATTGTGGCGATGGGGGAAAAATGGGTCGAGAAGTATCCCATCGTCTCCTGGGAGGATCCTCTGGCGGAGAACGACTGGGAAGGCTTTGCGGATTTCACTCGCAGGCTCGGAGAGAGGATAGAGGTGGTCGGAGACGATATCTTCGTTACCAATACCCGTTATATCGAACGCGGCATCCGGGCAGGGGCGGCCAATTCGGCGCTGATCAAGCTGAACCAGATCGGCACGGTTTCGGAGACCATCGATGCGGTGCGGATGTGCCGGGATGCCGGCTGGCGTTCCTTCATCTCGCATCGCTCCGGGGAGACCGAGGACACCTTTCTGGCCGATTTTGCGGTGGCCATGGATGCGGGACAGCTGAAGACCGGCTCAGCCTGCAGGAGTGAACGGATCGCCAAATATAACCGGTTGCTGGAAATTGAGCAGGAACTGGGTGACCGTGCCCTGTATTCTTGGAAGTAGGGGGCAGGGGGATCCCCGCCTGCCCGTGCCCGGTTTTAGCCATGGCCAGAGAGTCCTGCGGTCCGGATCATGTTTGCCGCCGGATCCTGAGAGCGGCAAGACGGAGCAGGGAGCCGGGACTGCCTCGGACACTCGTCTCCGTGTCCGGATTCAATGGGATAAAGCATCGTGTATCGTTTATCCCTTTATCGGTTTTACGGCGGGTTTTGTCTTGCCGTGATTTACCTTACAGAAAAATTTTCGAGAGCCCGACGATGAGTCCGGTGTCTGCTCGAGTCCAGGCCTCCATCTGGTTTTTCTCCTGGGAGAACACTCCTTTCATTGACGCTCCGTCGCCTCTTTCAGACCATCCTTCCTTGAGACAGAAAAGGAGGATCGCCGGAGATGCCGGTACATATTCGATTAATTATATTGACATCTTATAGGATATACGTATATATACTCGCCAATACGTATCGATCATCTTCAGGAGGTGTCATGGCGAAAAAAGTAACGGTCAGTATTCCTGATCTTCTCCACGAAAAGATGGAAAAATGGCGACGGTCCTTCAATCTTTCAAAAATGCTGCAGGATGCTATTGCAGAGGCTATCCAGCGTAAGGAGGACTTTCAGAAGAGGATCCAGGAAGATCTCAATCTCACCGAGATCATTGACAGGTTGAGGCGGGAGAAGGAACGCTCCGAGGGGAATCTTTTTGAAACAGGCAGGCAGGACGGGGTGGCCTGGGCAAAGACCGCCCATTATGACGATATCCAGTATGCCTTGAGCTGGGAGGATTTGGAGAATGCCGCCAGAGACAACCTGCTTGGGGTCTATTTTGCTGAAAAAATAGAAAAAATAATGAACAAAGAAGCGTGTCAGGAGGGGACGGACGAATATGTGAGGGTCTATCTGGCGGGCTGGAAAAAGGGGCTTTGCGAGTTCTGGGATGAGGTGAAGCAAAAACTGTAATCCTGAAAATCCTTGAGAAAAAGAGCCAATGAAAAATCCAATGCGGGATAAAGACACTCTGATAGGGATAGATGTGGGCTCCGTGGCCATGGGACTCGTTGAAGTGAGTCGAGCCCGGGAGGTGAAGCGCACCGCCTACTGTTTTCATCGCGGCGATATTGCCGGATCTCTGCGGAATCTGCTGCAGGACGTCACCCTGTCCGGGATCTGCTGTGTCGCAGCCACAGCCTCAACGCCTGCGACAATAGCTGCATCGAGGCGGTTCGACAACCAGATCGCGACGATTACCGCGGCCCGATTTTTCCATCCGCGGATGCAGGGGATGCTCGTGGTCGGCGGTGAAAACTTCAGCCTGTCCACCTTCGATGAGGCCGGACGGTATATAGGCTCTCTGGCCAATACCTCCTGCGCTGCCGGAACCGGCAGCTTCCTTGATCAGCAGGCAGGGCGTCTCAATCTGGCCGGGGTCCAGGAACTGAGCGAGATAGCCTGCCGGAGTTCAGGGAAATGTCCGCGTATTGCCTCGCGCTGTGCCGTATTCGCCAAGACGGATCTGATTCATGCCCAGCAGGAGGGGTATCAGTTGGGTGAGATCAGTGATGGACTCTGTCTGGGGCTCGCAAAAAATATTGTGGATACAGTGCTCTGTTCAGGAAATCTCCCCCAGGAGATCGCTTTTTGCGGCGGGGTGTCGAAAAACAGGGCCGTTGTCAGGCATATCGAAGCCCTAACCGGGGTCTCGCTTATTACGGCTGAGATGGGACATCTCTACGGGGCCATAGGCGCTGCCTTCGGCCTGCTTGACGAATTGGAGTCGGGTGAGGAGGTGTCCTTGCCGACACTGGTCGCACCAGGCGGTCTGCTGATCGAGCAGGAAAAGACAAAGAGTTATTCCTTCCAGCCTCTCAAACTGCAGCTTTCCGAATATCCCGATTTTAGCAGCTTTGAAAAATATGAATTCGCCGGAGAGGCGGGCAATCCGGTGGAGGTTGATATCTACCGCGACATTGGCCCTGGCGAACAGGTTGCGCTGTATCTGGGCATTGATATCGGTTCGACCAGCAGCAAGGCTGTCCTGATGGAGGAGAGCGGGGAGGTCCTGGCGGGGCTCTATACCCGGACGGCAGGCAGGCCCCTTGTGGCTGTGCAGCAGATTTTCAGGGCCATTGAGGATATCGCGGCCGGGCGCGGGGCGGACTTCAGGATAGTCAGATGCGGAACCACCGGTTCAGGCCGGAAATTTGTTGGCCGGATCATCGGCGCCGATGGGGTGATCGACGAGATAACCGCCCATGCCCGGGCGGCCTGCGAGTTGAATCCCGATGTCGATACCATCATCGAGATCGGCGGCCAGGATGCCAAGTTTACCACCCTCAAAAATGGTCGGGTTACGTCGTCGACCATGAACAACGTCTGCGCTGCCGGGACCGGTTCATTCATCGAAGAGCAGGCGGCAAAATTCGGCTGCCCGGTGGATGAATATTCGGTCAGGACCGAAAATGTCCGGGCCCCCATGGCCAGCGACCGCTGCACGGTGTTCATGGAGCGGGACATGAACCATCATCTCAGCGAGGGGTACGGGATCAATGAAGTCCTGGCCTCGGCCCTGCATTCGGTCCGGGAAAACTACCTGAGAAAGGTTGCGACGGAGAAGAACATCGGCCGGGTCATCTTCTTTCAGGGAGCGACGGCAAAGAACAGGGCCCTGATTGCAGCCTTTGAACAGCGTCTGCAGAAACCCCTGCTGGTCTCGAAATTCTGCCATCTCACCGGGGCGCTGGGGACGGCTTTAATCCTTAAGGACGAGAATTCCGGCAACCGGACGGCGTTTCGGGGGCTTCAGCTCTGCAGGAGCGATATTCCGATTGCAACCGAGGTCTGTGAACTCTGCACCAATCACTGCCGGATATCGGTGGCGGATATCCTGGGAGAAAAGGTGGCTTACGGATTCCTCTGCGGCCGGGATTATGAGACCAAAGCCTATGTCAAGAGGCCTTCGAACGCCTTTGATCTGCTCCGGGAGCGAAGGACGGCCCGCAAGGCCCCGCATCATCCGGATGAGATCACGATCGGTCTGCCTGCGGCAGCGCATATGGTCGATGATCTTGATCTCTGGAGAAGATTTTTTGATCTGCTGGGTATCAATACCTGGAGCAGCGAGGATTATGCCGAGGGCCTGAAGAAGGGGAAAAGCCTCAGTCAGGCCGAATTCTGCGCCCCGGTTTCCGCCATGCACGGCCACGCCCATTACCTTCTTGAGCGGGCTGACTATGTCTTCATTCCTTATTATCTCGAAAATAAGGCCAAGGAGGTCCGCCGCCAGTATTGCTATTATACGCAGTTCCTGCCTTCGCTGGTGTCCACCGCTCACCCGGGACAGCAGCAGAGGTTCCTGACCCCGGTGATCAAATATCTGTACACCTCCTTCCACACCCGTATGGCCCTCTATCGGATGCTCAAGGGCGTGACCAGGAGGCGCATCAACTTTCTGGAGATATCCTCAGCCTTTGATCAGGCGCTGAATTTTGATGCGGCCAGGCGGCAAAGACTGAGAGAGCTCTACAGTGCAAAAAAGAACCAGGCCTCCGATATCCGCATTGTCTTTCTGGGAAGGCCGTATACGGTTTTGGCGCCGACAATGAACTGCGGGATTCCCCAGATCTTCAACGGCCTGGGCATCGACACCTATTACCAGGATATGCTCTCCTACGAGAGGGACAAGGTGGAACGTGTCGGCCCGCTGCTCAATGAGCTGCACTGGGAGCATGCGGCGAGGATCATCGAGGCCTCGGAGATCATTGCCGGGGAAAAGGGGGCCTATCCGGTCTATATCACCTCTTTCAAATGCTCCCCGGATTCCTTTGCCGTCGAGTATTTCAAGTCGATCATGGAGGCCCACAACAAACCCTACCTGATCCTGGAGCTGGACGAGCACGACTCCAGCGTCGGCTATGAGACCAGGATTGAGGCGGCCATCCGTTCATTTAAAAATCATGCGGCAAACCGGCAGGTCCGGAAAACTGCACGCTACGGTTCGATCAATCCTCAATTGGAAAAGGGGCTTGACCGAGGGACCGTAGTCTTTCCGAACTGGGACAGGATCACCTGCAGCCTGCTGGCAGCGACCCTGCGGAGGGAGGGATATGACGTTCATCTGATAGAGGAGACGGCGGCTTCCATCCGGCGGGGTTTGAAAACCAACTCCGGTCAATGCATTCCCCTGAATGCCATTGCCGAAGGCTATATGAGCTGCATTGAGGAGAAAGGGCTTGATCCTGCCCGGACGGTACTCTGGCTGAACAAATCCAGCATTGCCTGCAATATCAGGCTCTATCCCCATCATATAAAGACTCTCCTGCAGGAGAGGGGCGGCGGCATGGAGGCGGCAGGGGTCTTCTGCGGCGAGCTGTCGTTTATCGATATCTCCATCTGGGCGGCGATAAACGCTTACTTTGCCTATATGTTCGGCGGGATGCTGAGAAAGGTTGCCTGCGGGATACGTCCCTATGAACGGGAGAAGGGCCTGACGGACCGTGTTCTCAACCAGGGCATTAAACTCCTGACCGAGGCCTTTGCCGGCAAACGTACCAAGGAAAGCGCGCTTTCCGAAATGATTTCCCGTTTTGAGTGGATTGAGACCGAGTGGGAGCCCAGGCCCAAGGTCGCCCTCTTCGGAGATCTCTATGTCCGTGATAACGAGGTGATGAATCAGGATGTGATCCGTTTTATCGAGGAAAACGGCGGTGAGGTGATTACGACGCCCTACAGCGAGTATGCTAAAATGATCGCCCGTTCCTATTTCCGCAAGTGGTTCAACGAAGGGAAATTTTTCGATGTGCTGTCGCACAGGACCATCCTGGCCACCATGACCCAGCTGGAAAAACGGTATGCCCGAATATTCGGTCGGATCCTCGACGAACCGGAGTATGAATATGACGAGTCTCCCGGAAAGATCCTGGCAGAGTACGGCATTTCCGTTGAAAATACAGGGGAGTCAATGGATAATATCTTGAAAATTCATTATATCAGGAAGTATCATCCCGACGTGGCTCTTTTTGTCCAGACCAGCCCGGCGCTCTGCTGCGCCTCGTTGATTACCGAAGCGATGAAGGCAGTCATCGAGCAGAAGACCGGAGTCCCGGTGGTGTCTGTCAGATATGACGGCACTGGTGGAAACAAGAATACCGTCATTATTCCCTATTTGAAATACTCGCATCATCAGGACTGGTCGAAAAACGGCCAGAAACGCTTCCTGGTTGGGTGATCTGGGGTAAATGATGGAAAATTAAGTGCATTCGTCCAGGAAAAGATTATTATGGGGGCGACATTTGTAGCACAGGGGGCGTCAGCTGCGACGGCGGGGAAAAACGGCTGCCCGCAAACCTTCACCAGGTTTGCGCCGGTCTGCCTTCGGGGCTGAGTGTGCAGGCCCGGACGAAGGGGTCGTGATAGAGCAGAAACCAGCTGTCCATTTTTTGATATTTGGTACAATAGTCTTCCTTGCGGGCGATGACCTCCAGAGGGAAATTGTCATATGCCATGACCCAGAGGGGATTGAAATGGGCATGGGTAGGGCAGAGGTCGCCCAGATGGACGGCGGTCTTGCCCTGGGATTGGATTTCAACGATCTGATGCCCGCGGGTATGACCGCCGGAATGGAGGATCGTGATTCCCGGGCAGACTGACCGGTCGCCGTCTACGAGCTCGAGCTGGCCTGATGTTTGCAAAAGATCAAAATTTTCCGTGAGATAGGTTGATTTTGCCCGGCTGTTCGGATTCTGTACGTCCTCCCACTCCTGCTGATTGATGATGTGGGCTGCCTTTGGAAAAGTGATTTCCTTGCTGCCATTCTCGTTCAGCATCAGGATACCGCCGGCATGGTCGAAATCACAATGGGTGAGAATGACCAGGTCGATGTCGTCTCGTCCGAGCCCGTGAGCTGCAAGCTGGGCCGGGAGATCCCAGGGGGAGGTGACCTTGAAGATGGACCGCTGCTTTTCATCAAGTTTATTGCCGAGACCGGTATCGATGAGAATATTCAGGCCGGCGGTACGAACCAGTATAGGATCATTGCACATGGGGATCAGATTATTTTCGTCGGCCTTGTACCGCTTCTGCCAGAGGCTTTTGGGTACCGGTCCGAACATGGTCCCGCCGTCAAGATGAAAAAAACCTCCTTGCAGCCATGTCAATTCTATGTCGCCAATGCGGAAGATGGCATGCGTGTTGCCTGTGTCCATTGTGGGCTCCATGGAGTGGAGAGGATAATGCGGTGTCTGCCGGATTCCTGCCGGCACGGACGGGATTTCTTTCCGACCTGGGACAGCGGAGTTTTACACTCGTAGTAAGAGTTTGGTAACAATACCAGAATTGAAAGTTGTGGGCAAGATGGGATATACGGTTTTGGCAGGCGCTTGAAGCCGGGACAAGCCGGTTGCTGCAGGAAGGGAAAAGCTTTTTTCCTTGACAAACAAAAATCCTTTGCATAAAACAGACGCGATAACAATGTTCTTCGCCTTTATATTGCATTGTTCTGTGTGCTTTTTTTATTCTGTTTTTCCAGTAGATTATGTTTGTACAAGAGTTAAAATGCAGTTCTATCTTTACGGCGAAAAAAATATCTCACAACTGAGATTGATTGTTTGTAAGGTCTTGTAAATATACAGTTGTTTTTATTTTGACGCCGGCTGGTTAATTTTTTAAAAAAGGACAAACAGTAACAATGTTAACTGAATTGAATCAAGACATCCATGGCCGTTTGGAACGGGCAGTTCTGGAGGTCTTTTCCAATTATGACTTTCATAAGGCGAGCATACGGGATATCGCAGATAAGGCGGGGGTCAGTTTTACAACCATCTACAAGCATTACGGCAGCAAGGAACGGTTAGTCTTTGCCTTTGTCGATGTCTGGATGGGTAAGTTGACGGATCGTATAGTCGATCATCTCCAGGGAATTGAGGACCTGAAGGAAAAACTCAGAAAGGTCTTCTGGCTTCAGCTTGATTACTATGAACGCCATCCTGGTCTCGGTCGAATTGTCTTCATGACCCTTCCAATGAAGACGTGGATGGCGGATGAGACCTTTGCTCAGCCGCGAATGATGAATCTGATGATCAGCGTTCTCAAGCAGGGGCAGGAAGAAGGGATTTTGAACCCTGAGGTCAGCGCAGGTACTCTACTGGATTTTTTGATGGGTTTTGTCCAGCGCAGTTTTTTCATGTGGATTCTGCGGGGACAGAAGGAAGGTCTGGTCGAGCGGGCAAATGCCATGTTTGAGATGGTCTGGCGGGGGATGGCGAATCCCCAAAAGGCATCTCATTACAACAGAGTTGATATGTGAATATTGAAAAGTGGAATAACTTGTAGATAAAGCATAATAAAATTTCCGGAGGCACAGCATGAAGATTCTGAAAATCGACCATTTAGGGATTGCCGTCAACAGTATCGAGGATGGTAAGAATTTCTGGACAGAGACACTGGGACTGCATTTTGAAGGTGCCGAGACAGTGACCGAACAGAAGGTTACCACTGCATTTTTCCCGGTTGGTGAGAGTGAGGTCGAATTGCTCGAATCGACGTCGCCTGATGGCCCTGTTGCAAAATTCATAGAAAAAAAAGGTCAGGGATTTCAGCATATCGCATTCAGGGTGGAGAATATTGAAGAAGCCCTTGAAGAGTTGAAAGGAAAAGGCATTCAACTCATCGATCAGAAGCCGAGAATTGGTGCAGGCGGGGCTAAAATCGCCTTTTTGCATCCCAAGGCAACCGGTGGTGTGCTTGTTGAATTGTGCGAGAGATCATAAGTTTTACTTTAATTCCATTAATGGGTATTAGCCATAGGTAAGGAGCTGTATATGTCACAACATCCGAACAAAGCAAAATGGGAACAGATAGCAAGCAAGCAGATGAAGGGGAAATCCGTCGATACCCTGGATTGGATGACTCCGGAGGGCATTAACGTCAAGGCCCTCTATACCGCAGAGGACCTCGAGGGAATGGAGTGTGTAAATACTCTCCCCGGCATGGCCCCGTACGTCCGCGGGCCCATGGCCACCATGTACTCGGGAAGGCCTTGGACCATCCGCCAGTATGCCGGATTCTCCACTGCCAAAGAGTCCAATGCCTTTTACAAGAAGGCACTGGCAGCCGGCCAGAAAGGTCTGTCCGTTGCCTTCGACCTTGCTACCCATCGCGGTTATGATTCCGATCATCCCCGTGTTGCCGGTGATATCGGCAAGGCCGGTGTTGCCATCGATTCCGTGGAGGACATGAAGATCCTCTTTGACGGCATTCCGCTCAATGAGATGTCCGTTTCCATGACCATGAACGGCGCAGTTATCCCGATCCTGGCCGGCTACATTGTCGCCGCCGAGGAGCAGGGTGTCAGCCATGCCCAGCTCACAGGGACTATCCAGAACGATATTTTAAAAGAGTACCTGACCAGGAATACCTATATCTATCCGCCGACTCCTTCCATGCGGATCATCTCCGACATCATGGCTTACTGCTCCAAGGAGATGCCGAAGTACAATACCATCAGCATCAGCGGCTATCATATCATGGAGGCAGGCGCCAACAGCGTCCTGCAGACCGCCTTTACCCTGGCTGACGGCGTAGAATATGTTAAGGCAGCATTGAAGAGCGGCATGGATGTTGACACCTTCGCTCCCCGCCTGTCCTTCTTCTTCGGCATCGGCATGAACTTCTTCATGGACATTGCGATGCTGCGTGCCGCTCGTTTCCTCTGGCACCGGCTGATGGCCCAGTTCAACCCCAAGGATGTCAAATCCTCCATGCTCAGGACCCACTGCCAGACCTCCGGCTGGTCCCTGACTGAGCAGGATCCCTACAATAACGTCATCCGCACCACGCTGGAGGCCCTGTCAGCAGTCCTTGGCGGTACCCAGTCGCTGCATACCAACTCCTTCGATGAGGCCATCGGCCTGCCGACGGATTTCTCCGCCCGTATTGCCCGGAACACCCAGATCATCATTCAGGAAGAATCCCAGGTCTGTCACGTCGTCGATCCGCTGGGCGGCTCGTATTACATCGAATCCCTGACCAACAGCATCATCAACGAGGCGCAGAAGATTATCGATGAGATTGAAGGGCTTGGCGGTATGGCTAAAGCCATTGAGTCCGGTATGCCGAAGATGCGTATTGAAGAGTCGGCTGCCAGAAAGCAGGCCCGCATTGACCAGGGCAAGGACGTCATCGTCGGCGTCAATAAATACAAACTGCCCAATGAGAAGATCGACTTCGATGTCCGGGAGGTTCCTTCATCCGTGCGTGATGAGCAAGTTGACAGAATTAATCAGATCAAGGCCACCCGTGATAAGGCAACGGTTGAGAAGGCCCTTGCCGACCTGACCAAGGCTGCTGAGAACGGCGGCAACCTTCTTGAGGCCGCTCTGCCTGCAGTTCGTGCCCGGGCCACCATCGGTGAAATTTCTGATGCGATGGAGAAGGTCTTCGGACGTTTTGTTGCAACCACTAGGTGTATTTCCGGTGCATATGCTTCGGAATTCACTGGCAACTCAGATGTAATTAATTCTCTTAAAAAACGTACCGAAAACTTCATGGCGAAGCAGGGGCGTCGCCCCAGGATGCTGGTTACCAAGATGGGACAGGATGGGCATGACCGCGGCATAAAAGTCGTCGCCAGTGCCTATGCCGATCTCGGATTTGATATCGACATCAGCCCGATGTTCCAGACTCCTGAAGAAGCTGCCAAAATGGCCATTGAAAATGATGTCCATGTCGTTGGTGCTTCAAGTCTTGCTGCAGGTCATAAAGCCCTGGTTCCGGCGCTGATTGAAGAGTTGAAAAAGCTCGGCGGCGGCGATATCATGGTTGTAGCGGGTGGTGTTATTCCTCCTGGAGATTATGACTATCTGTATGAGAGGGGCGTGAAGGCTGTTTTCGGTCCCGGCACCCCGATCACTGATTCTGCAGATAAGACCCTTACGCTGATTGAAGAAAAATATCTTCGGTAGGAGGTATTGATTACTGTGAGTCCCGGGCAAAATTCTGCTCTTTTCGTGAGATGCGAGAAGGGAGTTTGGTGCCTGGGACGGATTTGAGGTAATCATAATTCAGGCTGTTTTGGTCCCATCGAAAAAGACGAAAGGGTCCGACGACGTGTTGCAAAGCTCGGTTGTTGGACCCTTTTTTTATTTATCCTAAAGGATACAGGAGATGCAAAACTGGTCCTTGAAACCGAAGGTCATTGGCAATGTTTAAAGATCCTCAATATTTTGTTCAAGGCGTTCTCGATCACAACCGCTTGATTCTGGCCCGTACGATTACGCTGATTGAAAGCACTCTGCCGGCACATCAGGAAATGGCCAGAGAGATAATTGATAAGATTCTTCCCTCTACCGGCAAGTCCATCCGTATCGGCATAACCGGTGTCCCCGGAGCAGGAAAAAGTACCTATATCGAGAGCTTCGGGACCATGTTGACTGAACTGGGGCATAGGGTGGCAGTGCTTGCCATCGACCCCAGCTCTACCCGCAGCGGCGGATCCATCCTTGGTGATAAGACCCGGATGGAGCAGCTTGCCATCAATGAAAAGGCCTTTATCAGACCTTCGCCATCCGGTGGTACGCTGGGCGGAGTGGCCAGGAAGACCCGGGAAACCATGCTGGCCTGCGAGGCTGCCGGTTTTGACGTCGTTATCATCGAGACGGTGGGTGTTGGTCAATCGGAAACTACCGTAGCCTCTATGGTCGACTTCTTTTTGGTCCTGATGATCGCCGGCGCCGGAGATGAGCTTCAGGGTATAAAAAAAGGCGTGCTTGAAGTGGCCGATGCCATCGTCATCAACAAGGCTGACGGCGATAACGTTATGCGGGCCCAGATGGCCCAAAAGGAGTACCAGGCCGCATTGCATCTGCTGATGCCGGCCAGTTCAAACTGGTCGCCGCCGGTGTTGACCTGCAGCTCTCTGGACCGGACGGGGATTGATAAGATATGGGAGACCATTCTAGAACACCGATCCATATTCACCGCCAGCCAGGAATTTGCCGAAAAAAGGAAGACCCAGGCACTGGACTGGATGTCCTTTCTGCTGGATGAAGGTCTGCGGACCTGGTTTTACAATGATCCCCAGGTCAAGGATGTGCTGCCCCGGCTTAGAAATGAGGTCGAATTGGACAGGATCTCGCCGACCGCTGCAGCGGGACAACTCCTTTCCTTTCTGAAAAAGATGGAATAAACTCCCCTGTGATGTCTTGTTTCCCCAGGCACGCTCCCTGAGGAATTGTGCTTTAATTGTCTTACCTGTTTGCAGCAAAATAAAAAAGGGTATCCGAAAGTTTGAGACTTCTGGATACCCTTTTCTTTTCGGGTGTATCAACTGTAGTGCTTAGCCGATAACGCAGAGGGCAGCGCCCTTGGCTACGTTATCACCGCTCTTGAAGTCAATGGCAAGGATGGTGCCTGCGCATGGGGAGGGCAGCGCATTCTCCATCTTCATTGCCTCAAGGATCACGATGGTGTCGCCTTTGTTGACCTTGTCACCAACATTCTTTTCGTATTTAACGATCATACCAGGCATTGGTGCCATCAAAACCGTGCCGGGACCGGTATGGGCGGCAGGTGCGGCGGCAGGGGCAGCAGCAGGTGCCGCTGCCGCCGGGGCAGCAGCGGGCGCGGCGGCTGCGACAGGAGCAGCTGCTCGAGGTGCAGCAACCATAACCGGAGCATCACCGATCGGGTCAACGTCAACACTGAAGAACTCGTTGTCGACAAACACATTGAAGGTCCTGACCCTGTCCGTCTTGCCGGGAGCAGTGGTCTTCTTTTCAACGAGAAGACCAGCCTTGGCCTTCTTGATGATCTCGTCATTCTTCTTAACTTCTTCCAGGGTGATGGGTTTTACACTGTCAGGTACCTCGGTCTTGCCGTACTTCCACTCCAGGAATTTCTTGCCGGTAACCGGATAGATGGCGTAGAGCACCAGATCGTCGATGTCGACAGCCAGATCGCCGATATCAGCCTTGGCCTTCTCAAGCTCGGGCGCAAGAACCTCTGCCGGACGGCAGGTGATGGGTTTTTCACCGCGGGAATATCCCTTGAGGGCCTTCTTCTGCACCTCGGGGTCAATGGGCACTGCAGTCTTGCCATAGAGGCCGTAGCACAGATCCTTGACCTGGCCGGTAATCATCTTGTAGCGTTCATCAGGGGTGTCGTGAAGGACGTTATTGACTGTCTGGACACCGACGATCTGACTGGTCGGGGTGACAAGCGGGATCTGGCCGAGATCCTTACGGACCCTGGGAAGTTCCTTATAGACCTCACCAATCTTATCGAGCGCATCCATCTCTCGCAGCTGATTAACCAGGTTGGAGAGCATGCCGCCGGGGGTCTGATGCAGCAGAACGTTGATGTCAATGATGGAGACCTTGGAGTCATCAAGAAGGTGCTTGTATTTGGGCATAACCTCCTTCTCGAGGATCTCGTTGACTGCTGCCAGCTTCTTGATATCGAAGCCGGTATCGCGGTTGGTGCCGAGAAGGGCCATGACCAATGGTTCCAGGGCAGCATGGGAAGTACGATAGGCATAGGGGGTCATACAGGTATCGATGATGTCAACACCGGCCTCAATGGCCTTGAGATGACTCATTGGAGACATACCTGAGGTGAAATGGCTGTGCAGATGAATGGGGGCCTTCACGGCCTCCTTAAGGGCCTTGACCAGGGCATAGGCATCGTAGGGGGCAATGAGACCGGCCATATCCTTAATACAGATAGAATCGGCGCCCATAGACTCCAGGTCTTTGGCTTTCTTGATATAGTAGTCCAGATTATAGACTTCACCACCCAGACGGGGCTCGGTCAGGGTGTAGCAGATACAGCCCTGGAAGTGCTTTTTACATTTTTTGATCTGTTTGACAACCGTCTCAAAATTCCGGTAATCGTTCAGTGCGTCGAAGGTCCGGAAAACGTCCATGCCGTTTTCAGCGGAACGCTCGACGAAGGCCAATGCCAGATCATCGGCATAATTCCTGTAGCCTACGAGATTCTGCGCCCTCAGCAGCATTGAGAATGGAGTCTTCTTGATATAGCGTTTCAGGGTGCGCAGGCGCTCCCATGGGTCTTCGTTCAAAAAGCGGTGCATGGTATCAAATGTGGCGCCGCCCCATGTCTCTATGGCCCAGAAGCCGATCTCGTCCATCATCTCGGCAACCGGGATCATGTCCTCTGTACGACCACGGGTCGCAAACAGGGACTGATGGCCGTCACGTAAAGACAGGTCCATGATTTTTACAGGATTTTTGGCTTTCGGGCGGTCACTACCATACTTCAAAGCAGTCATCTTGACTTGGTCACTCATTTTCTATCTCCTTACCTATTCGTTAAACTTTAAAATCTATCGGAGGCGATCAAACGCTCTCATCTGGATTAGTCTACGCAAGCTCATCATATCGTGGCGACCACTCATTCCCCAGGCTGTAAATTGCGTCCCGGGGTTAGTGGGAGCCACAGTCATCGCCATCTGTGCTGCAGCGATTGCTTCTTCCTCTTGAATATAGGCGTTCACTGCGGCCAGAGCAGCGGCCATTTTTTTTTCTTTTCCTGCCATGAGATCACCTATCCATGCAGCTGGTTATTGTTTATTCACTTCAAAAAGATGCCTTCCTTTCAACTCGGAAGGCATTTCTATTTCTTCAAGAACGTACTGACTCCTGTAAAGCTTACAGTCAGGCGGCTGCTCCTTTCAATCCCGGCCCGATTCAGGACTGGTCTGAAGGAGTCACCGCAGTCTCTTGATATTCTTTCAGAGAAACAGAAGCAACTTGAAAGAAATAGCCTTACTCGTAAACAGCATAATCGGTTTCAGTGCCGAGAAGCTGATCAATTTTTGTCTGTAATTCGAGTCTCCTTGGGTTGTTAACCCAATTGTTCCAGTCACCAACGGAACGCCAGGTGCTGATGACCATGCTCTCATTGGTTTTGTCGATTCTCTGCAGGGTCTCCCCTGAGATATATCCCGGCTGGTTCAGCGTCAGAGCACGCAGACTCTTAAGAAGTGCAGTCAGTTCAGCAAAATTCTTATCCTGGACATCACGTTTAATGAAGATTTTAACCGTCATTGCTATCTCCTTCGCTATTGTGCTTAAAGGGGTTTACCCTTGGGTTAATATAAATCACATCACGACTGCATTATTCCCGTCAGGCCTCAGAGCTCGAGGCCTGACGGGCAGGATGTGGGGGCTCCTTCCTGTCCGTCAGGATTATAACGGGATATTCCCATGTTTTTTCATAGGGTTGGTATCACGTTTATTCTCCAGGGTCTTCAGGGCCTTGATGATCTTGAATCGGGTAGCTGCAGGTTCAATGATATCGTCTATATACCCACGCTGTGCAGCGACGTAGGGATTTGCAACGAGATCGTGATATTCCTTTTCCTTGCTGGCCAGGAACTGGGCCGGGTTTTCAGCAGATTTTGCCTGTCGGGCATAGAGGACTTCCGCAGCACCCTTGGCGCCCATAACGGCGATTTCACCGGTCGGCCAGGAGTAGTTAATATCCCCGCGCAGATGCTTGGAGGACATAACGCAGTATGCCCCGCCGTATGCCTTTCTGGTAATGATGGTGATTTTCGGAATAGTGGCTTCCGCATAGGCGTAGAGCATCTTGGCGCCGTTACGAATAACGCCGCCGTATTCCTGCACGGTTCCGGGCATAAATCCGGGAACATCGACAAAGGTGATCACCGGGATATTGAAGCAATCGCAGAAACGGACGAAGCGCGCACCCTTGATAGAAGAATCGATATCGAGTACGCCGGAAAGATTTGCCGGTTGATTGGCAACAATACCGACGCTGACCCCGTTGTAGCGGGCAAAACCAACGATGATGTTCGGTGCAAAATCTGCCTTGACTTCAAAGAAATCGTTGTTGTCAACGGTCTCCATGATAACCTTCTTCATATCGTAGGCAGCATTCGGATTCTCAGGAATGATCTCGTTTAAGGCAGCTCCGTTGCGGTTAGCCGGATCTTCACAGGGAACCGGGGGCGGGCTCTCCATGTTGTTCTGGGGTACAAAGCTCAGCAGTCTCTTGACATAATTGATCGCATCGACCTCAGATTCGGCAGCATAATCGCAGACGCCGCTTCTGCTGGAATGCATGTCGGCGCCGCCCAGCTGCTCAACCGTGACATCTTCATACATGACGGATTTGACAACCTTGGGTCCGGTCAGAAACATGTAGGAATTATTTTTGACCATGATGATGTAATCGGTAAGAGCCGGAGAATAAACCGCTCCGCCGGCGCAGGGACCGAAGATTGCAGAAATCTGCGGCACCACCCCCGATGACATGACGTTGCGCTGGAAAATCTCGGTATAGCCAGCAAGGCTCTCGATACCTTCCTGAATACGTGCACCGCCTGAATCGTTGAGGCCGATTACCGGTGCTCCGTTTTTCATTGCCAGATCCATCACCTTGCAGATCTTCTCTGACAGTGTCTCAGAGAGTGATCCTCCAAGTACGGTAAAATCCTGGGCGTAGACGTAGACAAGACGGCCGTCCACAGTGCCGTAACCGGTGACAACTCCATCACCGGGAAATATGGTGTCCCCCATGCCGAATTCACGGCAGCGGTGGATCTTGAACATATCAAACTCTTCAAACGTCCCTGGGTCGAGGAGCGTTTCGATACGTTCCCTGGCGGTCATACGGCCCAGGGAATGCTGTTTGTCGATTCTCTTTTGACCTCCGCCCAGTTGAGCTTCGGCTTTACGCTTCGCCAGTTTGTCCAGATGTTCCTTTGAGTTCATGCGGTCTCCTTGGTACAGAATTCTATGAAAATTCAAAAAACCAATCAGCTAAAGAAAGGTCCTCTCCATTTTCCCTTATGCCCGATGTGGATATGCAACGAAGATCATACGGCTTCTCCATTTCAGGCAAAGCCCTGAAGTTTCACACAACCTCAATCCAGATCGGGATTAATCAGGTCCCCATGAAACATGGCGCGGGGACCCTAAAAACTTTCAACGCTCTAATCAGCAGCTTACTAAACGGTAAAATATACAATCCAATTGGGCTCAACGCATCACGCTTGCAGGATCAGAGGCGTGAGTCCCAATGCAATTCCCAAATCCAGAGAACCAATGGTCCAGTACTAAAATTTCATATTTTGATTGCCTGGTTCATGTTTTTGAGCAGGGTGGTACGCTGACTTTCCAGGCAAAAATCAACTGCAATGATTCACGGTTACAAGACCACGAATATGCTAAATCCGGTGTCCGACGTTCCTCTTTAAACCGGCCTCCACAGATAACCTGCCCATTAAAGTGGAGGATTTGTCATGTCATGTGATACAAGATGATCCCTTTTGAGCACGCCCTCAAAAGGGATCGAATGCAGTTTACGGTCCGCCCTGACAGCCGGACCGTAAACGAAAGAATGCACTACTGAAAAGCCGGATACTTTAAACAAAAACCTTCTTGCAGAGTTTGCCAAGGCTGCCGAGGTCTTTACAAACGTGGATACCACTTTCCTCCATGGCCGCAATTTTTGCTTCAGCTGTTCCCTGACCACCGGACACAATGGCGCCGGCATGACCCATCCGCCGTCCTGGAGGTGCAGTGATACCTGCGATAAAACCGACAACCGGTTTCTTCATGTTTGCTTTGATCCAGGCTGAGGCTTTCTCTTCTGCATTTCCGCCGATTTCACCGACCATGACAACGGCCTCGGTCTCGGGGTCAGCATTGAAACGCTCAAGGCAGTCAAGAAACCCTGTTCCGTTAACAGGGTCGCCGCCGATACCGATGCAGGTGGTCTGGCCCATGCCCAGCGCTGTGAGCTGATGGACGACCTCGTAGGTCAGCGTGCCGGAGCGGGAGACAACGCCTACCGGTCCGCCCGGCTTATGGATACGGCCAGGCATGATGCCGATCTTGCATTCACCCGGAGTGATGATACCGGGACAGTTCGGTCCGATCAGTCTGGTCTTCTTGCCTGCCAGATAATTCTTGATTTTCAGCATGTCCATAACCGGTACACCTTCGGTAATACAGACAATGAGATCAATGCCGGCGTCGATAGCCTCAAGGATTGCATCTGCGGCGAAAGGAGGAGGTACAAGAATCATGGAGGCATTGGCGCCAGTCTGCTCGGCGGCCTGCCTGACGGTATTGTAAACCGGCACAGAATCCATGGACTGCCCGCCCTTACCGGGAGTAACACCTGCAACCACATTGGTCCCGTACTCTATACACTGACGGGTATGGAACTGCCCTTCCTGACCTGTGATGCCCTGAACGAGGACACGCGTGTTTTTATTGATTAGGATACTCATTTTATTCCTTCACATAGTAGGTGGTAATAATTCTTCAGCTTTCTGAAAAGATGGTGACAATGCTCTTCCATCGTTACGTCGAGTGGGGAGGATTGTTTCAGGATACAAGTTCCGCAACCTTCTTCGCAGCGTCGGCAAGATCGGCGGCACCGATGAGTTTAAGGCCGGACTCAGCGAGAATCCTGCGGCCTTCATCGACATTGGTGCCTTCCATTCTGACAACGACCGGAACGGAAAGTTTGACCTTCTTGGCTGCCTGAACCACACCACTTGCCAGGACATCACAACGGAGAATTCCACCAAAGATGTTGATCAGAATTCCTTTGACATTGGGGTCGCTCAAGATAATGCGGAATCCATTCTCCACCATCTCTGCATTGGCGCCACCGCCTACGTCGAGGAAGTTGGCAGGAGATGCGCCGGCCTGTTTGATGATGTCCATGGTGGCCATTGCCAGACCAGCCCCGTTGACCATGTTGCCAACGTTACCGTCCAGATTGATATAGTTGAGGCTGAATTTAGCAGCCTCGGCCTCTTTAGGATCATCCTCATCCGGATCATGCATCTGGACAACATCAGGATGACGGAAAAGCGCATTTGAGTCGATGTCCATCTTGGCATCCAGCGCCATAACCCCGTTGTCACCTGTGATGATCAGGGGGTTGATTTCCACCATCGAGCAATCATAATCTACGAACAGAGCGTAGAGATTTTTGAGAAGCGCTGAAAAAGGCTTTCTCAGAGCAGGTTCAAGCTCCAGTCCGAAGGCAACCTGATTGAGATGATATCCCTTGATGCCTGTAACCGGATTAACAGAAACCTTGATAATTCTCTCAGGAGTGGCCTCGGCCACTTCCTCGATGTTCATACCTCCGTCCTGGCTGGCAACGATAGTAATGGTCGCCGTTTCCCGGTCCGGAATGATGGAGAGATACAGTTCATTTTTAATATTGACGCCCTGTTCAACAAGGACCTTGTTGACCTTTTTGCCGACTGCACCGGTCTGTTTGGTGACAAGGGACATACCGAGAATGGCCTCTGCTGCCTCTACCACCTCTTTGGGTGTTTTAGCGACACGTACACCGCCACCTTTACCGCGACCACCTGCATGCACCTGAGCCTTGACGGCTACAGGTAAACCAAGTTGTTCTGCGATCTTTGCCGCTTCCGCTGAATTTGTGCTGACACTGCCGTTTGGCACCGGGACGTTGTATTGACGAAACAACGACTTAGCCTGGTATTCATGGATCTTCATAAATCATTCCTGTTGCGGGAGGCCGAGGTGTTGGCCCAGGCCTCCCCGAGAGTGTTGATTGTTGAGCCAGCCTCTATATGACGACTGACCTTTGAATTATCCTATTTCTTTGGGAAACCCATCCCATGGAAAAGCGTGGTGATTTCATCTATAATAACAGGATCGTCAATTGTAGACGGAACCCTGAATTCCTTGCCGTTAGCAATAGCGCGCATCGTCCCTCTGAGGATCTTTCCCGAGCGGGTCTTCGGCAGCCTGACTACATTGGAAGCCTCCTTAAAGCAGGCCACGGCTCCCAACTGATCCCTGACCATCTGCACCAGTTCCTTTCTGATGACATCAGGATCTCTGTTTACTCCGGCCTTGAGGACGAAAAGCCCCAATGGAACCTCGCCCTTCAGTGTATCATTGGTGCCGAGCACGGCACACTCAGCCACATCAGGATGATTGGAGATAATCTCTTCCATGGCCCCGGTTGAAAGGCGGTGGCCTGCGACATTGATAACATCATCAACTCGGCCCATGACATAAACATAGCCATCTTTATCTACATAGCCGCCATCGCTGGTCTCATAATATCCTGGAAAAGTAGACATATAAGCCTTAACAAAACGTTCGTCATTCCGCCAGAGCGTCACAAGATTGCCAGGAGGGAGGGGGAGCTTGACGACGATATTCCCTTCCCGTTCTGCCGGCAGCTCAAAGCCTTCATTGTCAACGACCTTGAGGTTATAGCCCGGACACGGTCTGGTGGGTGAACCCGGTTTGATGGGCAGCTGCTCGATACCGCGACAGTTAGCGGCAATGGCCCAACCGGTCTCGGTCTGCCACCAGTGGTCTATGACCGGAACTCCGAGCAGATTGGTTGCCCAATGATAGGTGTCGGGGTCCAGCCGCTCGCCTGCAAGATACAGACATTCGAATTTTGGGATCTGGTATTTTTTAAAAAAAGTACCACTGGGGTCTTCCTTTTTGATGGCACGGAAGGCCGTGGGAGCTGTAAACAGACTCTTGACCCCGTGCTGGGAAATTACCCGCCAGAAGGCACCGGCATCCGGTGTGCCGACAGGCTTCCCTTCATAAAATACCGTGGTGGCACCTTTGATCAGTGGGGCATAGACAATATATGAATGTCCAACCACCCAGCCCACATCGGATGCCGACCACCAGACATCGCCCGCATCTATATTATAAATGGCCTTCATGCTCCAATGCAGGGCCACCGCATGCCCGCCATTGTCGCGTAAGACCCCTTTGGGCATTCCCGTTGTACCGGAGGTGTAAAGTATGTAGAGAGGGTCGGTGGCCTCAAGCTCGACGCAGTCGACAGGTTTGCTTATGCCGACAAGTTCTTTCCAGTCCAGATCGAAACCGGCCTTCATCTCCGCCTTGACGATATCCCGCTGAAAAAGAATGCATTTCTCGGGCTTATGCGTCGAGAGTTCTATGGCCTTGTCGATAAGAGGTTTGTAGGAGAGAATCTTCTTGCCTTCAACTGCGCCTGATGCCGTGATAATGAGCTTGGGCTGGGCGTGATCAATGCGCACTGCCAGCTCATTGGCGGCAAACCCACCGAATACCACTGAATGTATAGCTCCAATCCTGGCGCAGGCCAGCATGGCCACCGCAGCCTCCGGGATCATAGGCATATAGATGATAGCAGTGTCGCCTTTTTTCAGACCTTGGCTTTGCAATGCTCCGGCAAAGACGGAGACCCTTTGCAGCAGTTCGTTGTATGAGATCTTCGCTACGGTGTCAGTGACGGGACTGTCATAAATTATTGCAGTCTGTTCACCGCGACCGTTCTTAACATGACGATCAACGGCGTTGTAGCAGGTATTCATCTTCCCGCCTGAAAACCAGCGATAAAAAGGAGGATTCGACGAGTCAAGGACCTTGTCGCATTCCTTGTACCAGTCTACACCTTTGGCAGCTTCGGCCCAGAATTCTTCGGGTTTTTCAACACTTCGGGTAAATACAGCATCAAAATTAGTCATAGCTTGTCCTCATTTGGTCTGATATTTAAACCACTTGTCCCATCCACCTTGTTTAGGGGATCCCTGGCAAAGATGTATACTGTAAAGCCTATAAACCTTCAAGGGATTTCCATTAACGTTGTTACCGTTGTACATCCTCCCGGACAAGACAGATTGACGAATTTTTGTAGACTAAATACCCATTTGCAAAGTGATGCACTCGCTATCGACCAGTGTACTGAAACCCCCTCTCCTTAATGTGGCGGAATTTCGTTATGGTTTGTTATGTTCTATAACTAACTGAAAATACATATTTAAAAAAAACAACACCCGTAAGAAACATAGCGCTAAAGAACATTGTTACCATTCTTATCTTGAGTGTTTTATGAGAACGTCTTTTCTTTGTCAAGCAAAAAAACATTCCTTTGACTCTCACGTTCGTTGGGATCAGAAATAATACCCTGTAATGTATGATGAAAAATAGTGTTAGCAGAATGGAAAAAATTAAGCCTCTCGAAAGTGACAGAGGAAATATTCCATAATTTTGGTGAGAAACATGTTTCTGCTATTAGTCAGTGTAATCATGTTCCGTTGTAAATGCATTAGCGGCAATCAAAAAAACGAGGAAATTTTCTGTAGGCAGGGCAATAACTTGGAGGGGAGTGGTTCAAAAATCCTTGCAGGGTGATGGTGCATTAGGAAAATACAACAAAGAACCGGAGCCAGACAGGTCTCATGGATGAGCAGACCGGCTCCGGGATAAACGGTGCATCAGACCAGGCTTACAGGTGCTCCGGTTCACATCGAAGCAAGACGATCTGAATTTTCTGGCTGAAATCGTAGACCGTGGAGTCTGACCAGTTGTTGTAGCCAAAACCTGTGACTCCCCCGCTCTTTTCCCAGTTCTCTATGCCGAATTTCCAGCCGAGCCAGCCTTTGTTGAAGAGGTATTCCTGTTGGGGCCCATAGGAAGTGAACAGGAAATCATGCTCACCGCTTCCCTTGAGTCTGCGGCTCTGGCCGACGAGGATGAGATCCGCTCCCTTCTCTTTGGCGAAATCGGTGATTCCCTGGCCGATCCGCGCCCCGCTGGCACCCGTTGGTGTGCGGACGATGACATGGGCAAAAGCCCTGCATTGCGCAGGAACATCATTTTCCTGAAAGGTCACCGCCGCAGTCTTGGTGGGAGGGAAGTGGAGGCCCTGATAGGCGGGAGGCTTGGATCCGCATCCGGCCAGTAACAAGACCCAAACTATACAGAAAGCACGCAGTGAATATTTTAACATGGTAAACCTGATTGGGATAAAGAAACGCATAAACGAGTATTTTCTTATTTTTACTGCATCAGGGGTGAGAACGCAAAAGATTTTTCCTGATGAGCAGGGCTGGGATACCCCAATGGCGCATCGTGCTGTGCCTGCAAGCCGGATCTGGCCCGGCCAAAGAGAAACCGTCTTAAAACATTAACTCTTTAAAATAGGTAATAGATGGAAATTCGTGTGAAAAAACAACTGGGAGCCGAGAGCTTGAGCGTGCCACGTGGATCAGGTGCTGGATGCCGTACTGTTGTGCCGATCGCAGGACTTTGAGGGTATCGTCGGCCAGAAGTGTTCGTTCCCGTGCAAACCCAAGTATCTTTTCAAGACGATCCCAAAATATTGGATGCTCTTTAGCCTCGCCTACCTCTTCGGAACAAATGATTCTGGAAAACCAGGGGCCCAGTTCAGTCTTTCTCATCTTTATCTCCAGGGTCTTGGAGTGGGCGTTGGTGACCAGATGGACATTTTTGCCGATAGATTTCAGAAATTTCAGAAAATCGATTACATAGGGATGAACCTGGATCAGGTGGTCAATCCTGCATTTCAACTCGGGGATATCCAGTTGCAGCTGGTCCGACCAGTAGTCGAGGTCCGTCCACTGCAGGGTACTTTCCACCCGCTCGTAGCGGGCCAGCAGAGATTTGTGGGCCTCTTCAGCAGAAAGATTGTTCTTCTCCGCAAAGACCTTCGGGACATATTCTTCCCAGAAGTAGTCGTCAAAATATTTATCGAGCAGGGTGCCGTCCATATCGAGCAGGATGGTATCGATGTCGGTCCAGGAAAAGGCGGGCAGCTCCGGAGGGGATGCGGTATTCATTATGATAGTAAGGAAGTTAAAGTTTTACGGGCGGTGGTGAAGATTGCCTCGATGGAATCGAGTTTGGCCTGGACTATAAGTTTCCCATCGGGAGTGAGGCGCGCCGCTCCCCCGGCACCCTGCAGGTAGGCCAGGATCCTTTCCGGGCTGGCCGGTGTATTATCCTGGAAGGTAAAGACAAGGGTGTCTTTGCCCTTCTCGAGCTTAGAGATCCTCAGGGCGATGAGGTCCTTCTTCAAGGCCATCACCTGAAAAAGGGTGTCGGTTTCTGCGGGCAGTCTGCCGTAACGGTCGGTTATTTCATCTTTGAGGTCCGCATGCTGGGGTTCGTCTGCCGCCGACAGTGCTGAGATGCGTCTATAGGCCAAATACCGTTGATTGATATCGGCAATGTAAGTTTCCGGAATATAAGCGGAGATCTGGAGATTGATTTCCGGGTCCAGGTCATCGCCGCCATATTGTTCAATGCCTGTACTGATCCTGGCTTTCATGTCGGCCACGGTCTTCTGCAGCAGATCGAGATAAAGATCATACCCGATGGCGGCGATGTGCCCGCTTTGAGAGACTCCGAGCAGGTTTCCGCCCCCGCGGATCTGCAGGTCGCTCATGGCCAGCTTGAAGCCGCCGCCCAGTTCATTATAATCCATCAGGGCCCGCAGGCGTTCTTTGGAGTCTTTGCTCAGGTCGTCTACAGAAGGTACCAGGAGATAGGCGTAGGACTGGACGTCGGAACGTCCTACACGGCCGCGCAGCTGATAGATTTCCGCCAGCCCGAGCATGTCGGCCTTGTTGATGATGATGGTGTTGGCGGCAGGGATGTCCAGGCCCGATTCAATAATGGTGGTGCAGATCAGGACGTCGATCTCCTTATCGACAAAGGAGACCATGATCGCCTCGAGCTCCTTGCCCTCCATCTGGCCATGTGCCACGCCCACCCGGGCAGCCGGGACCAGCTTCTGGACAATGGCCGCCATGCGATGGATGGACCGCACACGGTTATGGACGATAAACACCTGACCATTGCGCCGCATCTCCTTCATTATCGCCTCCTTGATGACCAGCTCATCGTAGCGGGCCACAAAGGTCTTGACCGGCCGTCTGTTCTCCGGCGGGCTGGAGATGACGGAGAGGTCGCGGATTCCCAGCAGGGACATCTGCAAGGTGCGCGGAATAGGCGTCGCCGTCAGGGTCAGGATGTCCACTTCGGCCTTAATCTGCTTGATTTTCTCCTTGTGTCCTACGCCGAAACGGTGTTCCTCGTCGACAATGAGCAGCCCCAGGTTTTTATAGACCACATCCTTGGAGAGCAGGCGATGAGTACCGATGATGATATCGATCTTGCCTGCGGCAAGATCCTTGACGATACGTTTCTGGGTAGTTGTGCTCCGGAACCGGTTAATGCATTCGACGGTCACCGGAAAGCCCTGCAGTCTCTCTGTGAAGGTGTGGGCATGCTGCTCGGCCAGCACCGTGGTCGGGACAAGGATTGCGACCTGAAAACCGTCCTCGACCACCTTGAAGGCGGCCCGGATGGCCACCTCTGTCTTGCCGTAGCCCACATCGCCGCAGACCAGACGATCCATAGGCCTGTCTGAGATCAGATCAGCGATGACATCGGTGATGGCCTTGTCCTGCCCGGGAGTCTCGTCATAGGGGAAGGATTCCTCCAGTTCATGATAGAGTTCCGCAGGTGGTGAAAAACGTCTGCCTTCCCGAACCTCGCGTCTGGCGTAGATCTCAAGGAGTTCCTGGGCCACTTTCCAGACCTCAGCCTTGACTTTCTCCTTGACTGTCTTCCAGGACTGGCTGCCGAGCCTGTCGATCCTGGGTTCCGTGTCGGAGAGGCCCTCGTAGCGGCTGACCAGGCTGAGCCGGTCAACGGGCAGATAGAGGCGGTCACCGTCCCGATACTCAATAAGCATGAAGTCGTTGCGTATACCCTGAAATTCCAGGGCAGTGAGTCCCTGATAGTATCCCAGGCCATGATCACGGTGGACGACCACATCCCCATGGTTGAGCTCGGCCACGCGGACGGGGGCTCCTTTTTGAGCCTGTCCCTTTTTATGGCCGCCTAAGCGCATTTCGCCGAAGAGTTCGCTCTCGGAGATGAGGTGAAGACGGTGCTGGGGAAGGCTGAAGCCTTCCTGCAGACTGTGAGTACAGAGAAACAGCGTGCTTGCCGCCAGGTTTTCCAACTGCTGGGCAAGCGGGGTGTCCAAAAGAGATATGGACAGGCCGTGTCTCTCCAGGAGTTCGGCAAGATTCCTGGTATGCCTGCTTGATCTGCAACAGAGGATCACCCTGTCGCCCTGCTTCTGCCAAACCAGGATCTGATCTACCAGAGGAGCGACCAGACCGCGTTTGCGTCGCTGCAGGCTGACCTCCTGTTTCAACAGCCGATGATCGGTCGAGGCAATGGTGACGGTCTCACCCGGCTCCTCGCTGAAATCCGTGCAGGCAATCCGGCTATAGGATGAAATGTGCCGCTGAATCTGGGCTTCGTCTAAAAAGAGGCGGGCCGGAGGCAGGGCAGTCGCCGAGGTCTCTTTCGCAGCAAGGAAATTTGCATCTATCCGTTCTGAGACAAGCTGAACGGTCTGCCGGCAGGCCTCGGGATCCACTATGACCATCCGGGTGTCCTGGGGGAGAAAATCAAAGACCGATTGCGAGTCCGCCTCGCCTCCCGGGTAAAAGAGCGGGAGGTAAAACTCCATCCCCGGAAATTTGCGGGCATTAATGATGTGGTCGGCGATCTGCTCTGTCTGAGACCTGCCCCAGCCGTGGGATTCAGCCGTAGCCCGCAGAGTTTTAAGGACGAGTCTGCAGGCGGGGGACTCGGGATCGGGAAAGAGAATATCGGTGACCGGCAGGATGGTTATCTCTCCGATTTCTTTTTCAGAACGCTGCGTTATTGGGTTAAATACCCGCAATGAATCAATGGTGTCGCCAAAGAAATCCAGGCGAACAGGCCCTTCCTGCAGGGATCCGTCATCCAGGGGGAAGGGAGGAGGGAAAATGTCGACGATGCCTCCGCGAACGGAGAAATCTCCAATCCTATGGACCATGGCCACTTTTTCATAGCCGTTTCTGACCAGGCTCGTCACCAGTTGTCCCGGGTCGCAGTCTTCGCCTGCAAGGATCAGCTCGGCTGTCCCTCGGAGAATCCTGCCGGGCATCACCCTGCGCATGAGGGCCTCAGCGGAGGTGATCAGAAAGAAGGGGGGATCATGCTCAAGGAGGCTGTAGAGAGTGGCGAGTCTGGCCGCCGTGGTCTGCTGGTCAGGAGAAAGCGGGGTATAGGGTGGAATCTCGTAGCCCGGGTAGATCAGAATGCGGGAGTCGGTGAACAGCTGCAGGTCCTGCTCAAACAGAGAGACCTGATGTTCATCGGGCAAAATACAACAGCACGGTCCTGCGGCCAGGGCACTGACCAAGGCCGGACTGCTGCCGCGCAGACCTGCAGCCTTGATGATCGAACCGGGCTGCAGGAGGTGTTGAGAGAGTGTAAACGGCATAGAAAAAAAAGAGCCGGTTACGACTGGCGTAACCGGCATGGAGAATTCAGAAAAGAGGGAGGTTAGAAGGAGCCACCCATGGTGAAATCCCATACAACCCGTTCCTCACCGGTCTGAGGATCCAGATTGATACCGCACTCAAGGCGCAGAGGCCCCAGAGGGGAATACCAGTTAATACCGAGACCGGCGGATTTCCTTATACCGTTCAGCGACCATTTTTCGTCGTCATTGAAAACCCTGCCCATGTCATAAAAGGCTACACCCTGCACGCCCTGGGAAGGGGCGAGCGGAAAGAGGAATTCGGTATTGGTAAACCACATCTTGTTGCCACCGATATAATCGCCGGTTGCAAGGTCCTTGGGGCTGACTGTGGCAAATTTAAACCCGCGGATGGTGTTGATGCCGCCGAGAAAATATCTCTCGAAAACAGGCAATCCGTTCGGAGTATTGGCCCAGGCCTCACCGGCCGACCCCCGGATATGGAAGACGGTTCCGTAGAGAACGGGAAAATACCATGAGGTGTCGCCTTCCAGTTTGGTAAACTGGGAGTCGCCCCCGAAAGGACCGCCCGCATAAGAAACCGTGATGGCGTTGTTTGAGCCCTTGGTGGTGTTGAATACCTTGTCACGCAAGTCTTTCCTGATACTGTAGGACACCTGGCTTGTTGTGTGGATGTTTTCTGATTCGATGATGAGGTAGGGGGCGTTTGCTGCCACATTGCTCAGGTGGGTGTCGGTAAACTTGTACCCGGCGATCCCTCGCCAGTCCCCCCAGATGGGATAACCGAAGGACTGTGAACCGCCTTTGGTGTTGGTGGTGTAGCTCGTATACTCCTGCTCGATGTTAAAGAGATCCGTGCGTGACGACAGGGCGGAATCGTTGACATGAGGATTGGTGAAGGAGAGATCCATCTGCTTGTTGGTGCTGCCGGTGCTGGCCGTAAAGGCCAGCTTGTCGCCGAGTCCCATGAAGTTGTCTTCAGAGATCTGGCCCATCAGCACAACCTGATCCACGGAGCTGTATCCCACACCGACGCTGAACCTGCCGGTGCTCTTCTCTTTGACATCAATATCCACGTTCATTTTTGCAGGATCGCCGGTCGGCTGGGGAATAAGGGAAACATCTTCAAAAAAATCAAGTCGTTGTAGTTTCTCCGAGCTCGTCCGCAGCGCCTTGGAGTCGAAGACCCCGCCTTCGGAGACTTTGAGCTCACGGCGGATAACATTATCCCTTGTTCGGCTGTTGCCTTTAATAGTGATCCTGTTTATGTAGACCAGATCTCCCTTTTTGATGTTCAGCACGATGTCAAAACGTTTGCCGTCTTCTGATTTTCTCAGATCGGGACGAACATCGACAAAGGCGAATCCGCTCTCGCCATAGAGATCCTGGATCTTCAGGATATCGTCCCGCAGGGCTTTTCTGCTCAGGTATTTTTCATTACGAACACTCATCAGATCGATGAGCGTCTGCTTGTCGGTTATTAGATCACCCTGAAAATCAATGGTGCCGACAGAATAGCGCTGACCCTCGTCAACATCAAAGGTGACATAGAGGTAGTCGGCATCCTGAGTTATGATCGGATCACTGATTTTCGCATCCAGGAAACCGTTGTTCGCATAAAAAGCCACGATGCTGTCCGAGTCATGCTTGAGCTGATCCATATCGAGGACACCGGCCTCAGTGAGCCAGGAAAACATCCACTTGGTACTGGTCTTCATCACATCTTCAAGCTCACTGTTCTTGAATGAGGCGTTGCCGCGGAACCTGATCTCCTTGATATAGATTTTTTTGCCCTCGTTGATGGCAAAGACAACCTCGGCGTTACTGGCAGCAGGATAGGTGATTTTTGGAGTTATGGTGGTGTTGTAATAGCCCTTCGATTTGTAAAAAGTCCTGATGCTTTCCACCGTGCTGTTGATCTTCGAGAGATTCAGGATGGTCTGCTCCTTGATGTTGGCGGCCTCTTTGACATCCTTTTCATCAAGGGCCGAGATTCCTGAATAGGTAATTGAGCTGATTATAGGTTTTTCCACAGTTCTGAAGATGATGTCCTTGCCTTTGGCACCGTCCCTGACATCGATCTGCACATCTTCGAAGAATCCCATCTGGTAGATGGATTTCAAGTCTTCCTGCAGTATAGACGGATTGTAGACGTCGCCCACCTTGCTTTTAATGCGGCGCAGGATGGCGCCGGAGTCGATATTCTTGTTTCCTTCAGGAGTGATGGAGGAGATGATTGTATCTCCGGTCGAAGAACCGGCGATATCACGAGCAATGGCCTTGAGTGAATCGGGGACGTCTGCCATGGAATTGGCCTGCCTGGTGTAATACTGGACAGTTGTCAATGGGTTGAAGACCTTGACGTCAATACTGATCTGGCTGCCGATGGCGGTGAGCGTCCCGACAGCGACAGTGCCCATACCGGTCGTGGCGGCGACACGCTGCAGCTCTTTCGCCGACGGAGGCCAGGTCCCGTTATAGTCAACCATTTTTGCCGCAGCAGCCCTGTCCAGCATGGTCAGATTGTATGTCTGACATGCCTGGGTCAAACCTGCATCGGCAGTTTTTGCAAGCTCAGCCATATTTGTCGGACTGTTTATTTTCAGAGGGAAAAAAACAGTATTGTGATCAGCGGCCTTGGCCTGCGTGACCAAAAAAGGCAGGTGGAGGGCAAAGAGAAGGACACATACCATGCGGGGAAGGTTGATGCGCTGCCTGGAGGCTGCTGTTCCTCGTTTCCATAATAAAACCATATGCTTAACCCTATCTGGTAATGATTTAAAAAAGCCGATGGTAAAACCGGATGTCAATACTCTGAACCTACATTACAACCAGTGAATAGGAGCAACTCCCCCAATGGATGAAAATCTAAGCCCCTGGACTGCTGTGGTTTTCAGTTCCTTACATCAAGGAAATATCCCACCAGCCAGTATTGCAGGACCGGACTGGCCGTCTATAATAAATTATGAGAGCTTCTCACTGAGGCATGACAAGAGCCCAGCACCTAACGAGCTTTCATATAAAAACTCAATTTATGAGAGGAGGATCGCCCTCTTCTCACGCTAAAAGCGTGCGCATTATGCCATGTTTGTGTAAAAATGCAAAGGACACAAACGTACGGAGAATAAAAAGATATGGCAACCTGCAGCCGGCCTGTTTGTGAACACGAGGGGAGCGTACCGTGCAGGTGTAAAGGTATTATTTCTGGAAATTTTCCTTTATTCGGTTGATGACCACTCAAGCGCCAGGAATGCTTGGGGGGCTTCTCCCTTTCAACTCCTTGAGAGGAACAGTATGCAGGAGGGGATTTTTCTCAGGCCGTTGCTTGATCTCCTCTTTCCTTCTGTCTGTGCTTTCTGTGGCGCGTCAGTTCTGGGAGACCGCTGCCTCTGCGATTCCTGCATGGAGAAGGTCAGGTATCCGCAATCCCCACTCTGTATCCGTTGCGGTACGGTTTTCAGGAGTGGCGAAGATCACCTCTGCGGCCCTTGTCTGCGCCAGCCGCAGCCCTTTGCCATGGCCCGGTCCGTTGCACTCTACTTTCCACCTGTCGACATCCTCCTGCATCGCTTAAAATTCAGGGCTGACAAGACGGTTTTATCCACCCTATCAGCTATGTGCATTTCTTTTGACTTCTCCTTGTTTTCGTGCTGCGACCTGATTTTGCCTGTTCCCCTGCATCCCCGCCGCCTGCAGAGCAGGGGGATGAATCAATCGCTGGTTCTGGCCCATGTCTTTTTCCCGGCAGAGTCTGGGAAAATAAGGTCGGACTGTCTTCTCAGGACCAGGAACACCCCTCCGCAGACAGGTCTCGGCGGCCGGGAAAGAAGAAAAAATCTCAGGGATGCCTTCTTGGTTGCAAGAACTGCCGGCATAAGAGGGCTGAGCATCTGTCTGGTTGATGATATATTCACTACCGGTACGACCGTGAAGGAATGTGCGGGGATCCTGATGCAGGCCGGGGCGGCAGAGGTCAGGGTCCTTACCATGGCCCGGGTTGCCGGGGCTGGCTCGCGGTAGAATAAAAATATCAAAAAAACAGCAAAATCTTTGATTGGCCAATATCCCTGCAGCACTTTCGATGGTAAATTAAGATATTCAAAGAAAAATGGAATAATATTGAGTTTTTTATTATTTAATAATATAGAGAAATTGTTGATAACTTTTAGAATATTTTTGTAACATTCGAAAACGATTTGATAAAAATAAGATTTCTGTTAAGTCAGTAAAATTAGGGTTTGCAGAAGTTAGCCTATGGAAAGCCAGGCTGCGCCTGTATCTGTGGCTGCCTGCGCAAAATCATGGGACTTTGCTGAAAATTTCCGAAAATGGTCTTTGACGAAAAGAGAGAAATAAGGTTTATCGATGCATAAGCGTGCCGCTTCTTCAGCGCATTTCTGTCGTCCCCGGGAAGGTATTCCATCGGATTACAGATCACGCACTCCCTTTTAGACAGCGAATTAAAAATACTGTAGTGTTGGCCATTCTTGCTCAAGATCGGTGAATAATCTATTTTCTGGTGAGAATTGATGGTTTGGGATAAGGCGAAGGAGATTCTGCAGGAAGAACTCGGCAACTCAATCTACTCGCTCTGGATTGAGCCGCTTGCCTGTGTGCAGGTTGGAGATGACAGGATCAGACTGGCTGGTCCGGATCGTTTTTTCAGTGCATATATCGCTCAGAATTATCTTCAGATTATTCAGCAAAAGATGAATGAGGTCGATCCCTCGCAGAGAATGGTGGTCCTTTGCGAGCAGGACAGCAGACTTCTTCTCGCCCCCATAAAGGGCGAACAGTTGCGACTTCCCCACATGCCAGCAGGAGGTTCCTGCGTGCGCTCGCTGCATCCGCGCTATACCTTTGCCGAATTCATGGTGGGCGAGAGTAATATCCTGGCGCAATCTGCCTGCAGGTCCATATCCGAAGCAGACGACTCCATCGGGCCCTGCCTCTTTATCAACAGTTCAACCGGGTTGGGGAAGAGTCATCTTACCCAGGCCATTGCCCATCACATTGTTGCAGTGTCACCCCTGACTCGTCTTCATTATCTGACGGCTCAGCAGTTTTCCTCCGAGATGGTACGAGGCATAAAGGCTGACGCCATGGACGGGTTTAAAAAGAAATATAATGAACACTGTGATATACTCCTTGTTGAAGATGTCCATTCCCTGACCGGGAAGAAGAAGACGCAGGAGGAGTTGAACGAAATTCTTGATTCCCTGATCAAGTCGGGGAAGCGGGTGATCTTCACCGCAAACCGGGCTCCTCGCGATCTTGAGGGGATTGATGGTGAATTTTGTTCACGAATGGCTTCGGGACTGGTAACGACCATCCAGGCCCCTGACCTGACCACCCGGCAGAGGATCGTCCAGAACAAGCTCAACTATTACCATCTGCAGCTTCCGGAGGAGTTGGTTATCTATCTTGCCCAACACATAAAAGGGGATGTTCGCCGGATTGAGTCCGCCATCATCGCCATCCGGGCCAAGACAAAACTCACGGCTCGTTCTGTTACCCTGGCTTTGGTTAAAGAGGTTGTGCGGGCAGTAGTGGGGGAGCCAAAGGCCGTGACTGCGGAGATCATAAGTGAATTCGTCGGCAGGCAGTTTCGGGTAAGTATCCAGGAGATGCAGTCTCGCTCCCGAAAAAAATCCCTGTCCTTTCCCCGCCAGGTGGCCATGTATCTCTGTCGGAAACACACTCAGGAATCCCTCATCGATATCGGCAAGGCCTTTCATCGGGACCACGCTACAGTCCTGCACTCCATCAAGGTGGTGACCAACCTGACCCTTCGCAATACTTCTGTAGATGAACAGGTGCGGCTCCTGAGCAGTAAGATCGAAAAATTATAGAGCCACCTTTCCTGCGTGGTTTTTTAAGGTATGAGGGCTGATGAAGCCTCACCTTAAAAAGGTGTTTTCTGGCTAAAAATAAACACCCTTGATGGATGCATCCTGTTCGGGATGCCGCCCCATGATCCTTTCCGCTATTCCGTCGGCGGCCTTGATCATATGGTTTATGCCGATCCCGTCCCAGCCGAAGCCGCAGATAAACAGTCCCGGATTGCTGCCCATGGTCTGGTTTCGCCAGGCCAGGAGTTCGGCATAGCCCTGTTCCGGCTGCGGGATCCCGCCGTTGTTCCGCAGGACTCGTGCATGAATGGGGTCCTGAGCGATGCCCAGGATGCCCTTGATGTCCTGCAGGGCATTCTGGATGAGGGTCCCGTCGTTGAGATCGACCCGCTCCGGGTGACGTCTTCCTCCCACCAGCACCTCGATCAGGGTGCAGCCGGCCGGGGCCCTGCCCGGAAACATGTTCGAGGAAAAAAGTGCGCCCAGAGAAAACCGCCCCTCGCTCTCCGGGGCCAGATAGCCGAAACCCGGCGGCAGCCGGACCTCTTTGGCGAAGGCCAGCACCACGGTGGCAATCCATGCCTCCGGAATTTCCTGAGCGGGAATGTCGAAATTCTTCAGGAGGGCCAGTGATGCATTAACGGGCAGGGCGAGGACCAGGTTGGCGGCCTGGAAACTCCCCTGGCTCGATTCGACCTGCCAACCGTACTCGGTTTTGTCAATCGAGGTAACCCCGCAGTTCAGCAGAAGATCCGTTTCGGGAAGGAAATCGACAAGGCGGTCAGGCAGGCTCTGCATCCCTGCTTTGAAGCTGGTCATGGCGGGCAGTGACAACCGTCTGGGACCGGTTCGGTTTCTCTGAGCGGCCAGGATCGCCCGGATGATGGAGCCGTGCAGCTGTTCCTGTTGTCTCAGGCCCGGCATGACAGCGCCGATCGCCAGTCTGTCCATATCCCCGGCGTAGGTGCCGGTCAGGGCTGCATCTACAAAGGGAAGGAGGGCGGGGCCGAAATGGTAGGATGCCCACTGGGCCACCGTCGGCTCTCCCTCCAGCGGTTTTTTCCACAGGTCAGCCAGGACCCGAAATTTTTCTTTCCAGGGCATGAGCGTAGTGGTGAGGAGAGCAAGAGGGGTCTGCGGGATTTGACGAAGGGCTCCCTGCAGATAGACGTAACGGGAAAAACGGCTTAACGGGGCATGAATGCATTCGGAGTCTAGGCCGATACTGGACAAGAGGTCTTGACTTTCCCGGCAGTTGTCGAGAAAGCCGTGGGGGCCGGCTTCGGCGATGAAGCCGTCTTCGGCGTGGCTTCGGATCGCTCCGCCTGCCTTCCCTGCTTTTTCAAGCAGCAGAAATCTATGTCCGTAACATCTGACCCGCAGTGTCTGTGCAACAGTCAGACCGGAAAGTCCGGCCCCTATAATCAGTGTATCTCTCATCGCAGTTCTGCTTCTATGTATGATGTATTGATATGGATATCCACCCAGCCGCCCTGGCGGAACATGCCGGGGTTGATAATTTTTGTACGGCCGATGGCGTCAATGCCCTTCCCTTCGTGGATGTGCCCTGTTATGCAGAGGTCAGGCTGGTATTTCTCAATGAAGGCCCTGATTGCCGTAGAGCCCACATGGCGGCCGTCCGTGAGCATATCGAGCCGGGTCCCAAAAGGTGGTGTATGGGCGATCAGGATCATGGGTATAGGGATGTTGGCCATGTGGGCGGCCTGCGCTATGCATTCCACGCCCTGGCGATACGCCTGCTCGCCCAGATCCGCGAGCTGCTCTTCGGAAAATTCCGAAGGTGTTTTGAACGGTGTCCTATTTGATCCGCCGATGCCCAGCAGGCATACTGCCCCTTTAAAAAGCCGGGCCTTTCCATTGAGATTCAGGTTTATCTCATCCAGGTAATCATTGATCTCGAAGTTGTCGAGATTACCGATCTGGGCAAGCACGCTCAGGTTGACGGCAAAGATAGCATCAAGAACTTTTTTCGCATCCTTTCTGGTGCCGAAATTGGTCAGATCCCCATTGAGGATGATCAGGTCGGCGGTCTCGGCATCGGGGATGTTCCGAATTCCTCCAGGAGACATGTGTATATCCCCAAATACAACAATTCTCAACTGTTTCTCCATGTTTAGCAAATATGCTGGGCGATCCCGACGGCCGGGCTTGACAGGGGGCGATATATGCTTAACATTTTCGCCGACTTTCTTGAAAAAATCAATGGAAAGGATAACTGTCCGGAATCCTATCTCGATAATGATGCACTTACGTGAGGTGAACCATGAAAACAGCGACCTATGAATTCAAAGCCGAAACCAAAAAACTGCTGGATATCGTTATCCATTCCCTCTATACCGAACGGGATGTCTTTATTCGGGAACTGATTTCCAATGCCGCTGATGCACTGGAAAAATTCAGACATCACAGCCTCACCGCCGAGGCGGGATTCGACTCGCACCTGCCTCTGGAAATTACCGTTGATCTCGATGAAAAAGAGCACAGCCTGACCATCACCGATACCGGTATCGGCATGACTCAGTCGGAACTTGAGGCCAATCTGGGGACAATCGCCCATTCAGGTTCCAATACCTTTCTCCTCGAACTGGCCGAGGCGGCGAAAAAGGATGTCAATCTCATCGGTCAATTCGGTGTAGGTTTCTACGCCGCCTTTATGGCCGCCTCGAAAGTCAGGGTGCAGAGTCGCTCCTGGGACGGCAGCGAGGGACACGAATGGGAATCGGACGGTTCGGGTTCCTTCACCATCAAGGAAGAGCCAGGCCTGCGCCGCGGAACCAAAATTATCGTGGATCTCAAGGAAGACGCCCATGATTATGCCGTCAAGTGGAAGGTGGAATCAATTATCAAGCAATACTCGGCCTTCGTCTCCTTTCCCATCAAGCTGGCCGGAGAGACGGTCAATACAGTTCAGGCCATCTGGACCAGAAACAAGAGTGAGATCACCGAAAACGATTATACTGAATTTTATAAATTTGTCGGCAATGCCATTGATGAACCGCTCTATCGGCTGCACTTTTCAGCCGATGCCCCTTTAGCCATCAACGCGCTGCTCTTCGTACCCAGGGAAAACTTTGAGGTCATGGGCTTCGGACGGGTTGATCCGGGAGTCAACCTCTACTGCCAGAGGATTCTGATTGATCAGCATTCAAAGAATATCCTTCCGGAATGGCTGCGTTTTCTGAAGGGCGTTGTCGACAGTGAGGACCTGCCGCTCAATATCTCCCGGCAGTCCCTGCAGGATAACTCTCTGGTGGCCAAGCTCCGTAAGGTGATCACCAAACGCCTTCTTAAGCATCTGGATGAGGAGGCGGCAAAGGATTCCGAGGCCTATCTGGGATTCTGGAAGACCTTCGGGATCTACCTGAAGGAGGGGGTCACCTCCGACTACGAGTTCCAGAAGGAGCTGGGCCGGCTGGTGCGGTTCGAGTCCTCCAAGTCCGAGGCGGGCAAGCCCATCGCGCTGGCCGATTATGTCCTGCGCATGCGTCCGGATCAGGAGCAGATCTACTATATCAACGGACCCAGCCGGGCGGCCATCGAGGCTGGTCCGTATACCGAGATGTTTCGGAAGAACGATATCGAAATCCTGTACACCATGGAACCCATCGACGACTTTGTCCTCAGCCACCTGGGCGAATTTGACGGTAAGAAACTGGTTTCGGCGGATCGGGCCGATCTGGCCATTCCCAAGGGCAGCGAGCAGGAGGGCGAAGCGGCAGCCGATGGTGGCGGCAAGGATTCCATACTTGACAAGGATGCTAAAGAAGGCCTGATTGCCTGGCTGAAAACAGCCCTTTCCGGTAAGGTTGCGGATGTGGTCGAATCCAAACGTCTGGTTGACTCACCCGCCATGATCGTCAATCCCGACGGTTATATGACCTCGACTATGGAGAGGGTGCTTTCCGCCAGCAGGATGGAAAAGGGACTTGTCCATGAAGGCAGCAAAAAGAATCTGGAAATCAATCTGGCCAGTCCCCTGATCGTCCAGCTCTCCCAGCTGATCAAGACCGACGAGTCCTTTGCCAAAGAGGTGTCCGAACAGATTTTTGATAACGCAATGATTCAGGCGGGGCTGCTCGTCGACACCCTGGGGATGGTCGAGAGAAATTACAGGATCCTGAGCCGGGCAGTCAGAGAGTAGGGCCGTTTCTACCGTATGCAATTGCCCGGATCGGTTGCCGCGGCCGCAGATTTTTTCCTTCTTATCTGTGGCCGCCTGGCGTTTCCTGGTCGTGACTTTCATATAAAAGTTGAAAAATTGAGGGGCACAGGCTATAGAGCAGGTGTGTTATTTTGATTTTTTTGTTCATTTTACAGGGAGAAGGGTATGCCCTCATTGCGTCGCCTGAGCGGTATCATGCTGTTGGTCATATTCGTGCTTTCAGGATGTACCAGATATCCAGTCCGGCATCTGGCCTCTGATGCCAGTTTGATCGTCATCGGAAAGTCCAGCCGGAACGAAGTCCTGACCTATCTGGGGGAGCCGGACTCTGAACGCATGGTCTCTGCAGATACGGCCCAATGGGTCTATTTTGAAGAGGATAAGTCTATTTTGCAAATGGCTCCCCTTGTGGGCAAGACCTTCAGCCCCAGCGGATATAAAATGATTGTCATTACCTTTAAAGGTGATCTTGTTACCGACTGCCGCTACAGCTCATATGATAAGGATGAGTTCGACTGGAGTAAGGATTATCGATGGCAGGATAAAAAAGAGTAGAGCGTGACTGACGTCTATGCAACAATCCGTGAGCGGATGATCAGGGAACAGCTGCTGCCGCGCGGTATTGATAACGAATATACCTTACAGGCCATGCGGGAGGTGCCGCGGCATCTCTTCGTCGATGACGCCATGCGGGGGAGGGCTTATGGCGATTATCCCCTCCCCATCGCCGCCGGACAGACCATCTCGCAGCCTTTCATCGTCGCCTATATGACCCAGGCCCTGAATCTTACCGGTACTGAGAAGGTCCTGGAAATCGGGACTGGATCGGGCTACCAGGCCGCAGTCCTGTCCAGGATCTGTGAAAAGGTCTATACCGTTGAGCGGATACATTCCCTGCTCGCCTCGGCCCGCAGGATCTTTGATCAGCTTCGCTACTACAATATCGTTGCCAAGCTGGATGACGGCACGCTCGGCTGGCCGGAAAACGGGCCCTACGACGCCATTGTCGTCACCGCCGGCGGTCCCATAATTCCCGCACCCCTCATTGGCCAGCTGGCGGACGGCGGCAGGCTGATCATGCCCGTGGGCGACCAGGAGCTGCAGAGGCTGCAGCTTGTGACCAGAAGAGGCGGGGAGACCGGGATCGATTTTCTCGAGAGCGTCCGTTTCGTCAACCTTATCGGTGCCTTCGGCTGGGATAACTGACGGGCTCCGGCTGGCCATTCCTGCAATCGTTCCCGACTCCGCCCCTCCGCTTTTCCCATTTCTTAGGCGTCTGCCTCTGCCGGCGCGAATCCCCGACGCATGGTGTTCTCGCAGATGAGCCGCGGTTCCATGAACTGCAGCAGGTAATCCGGCCCCCCTGCCTTGGAGCCTATTCCAGACATTTTGAAACCGCCGAAGGGCTGCCGTTCCACCAGGGCGCCGGTACAGCCCCGGTTCAGGTAGAGGTTTCCCACATTGAAGGCCTTTCTGGCCTTCTCCAGATGACTGGGACTCCTTGAGAAGATCGCCCCGGTGAGTCCGAAGCGGGTGCTGTTGGCCCAGTCCAGGGCCTGGTTGATATCTCCCACCTTCATTACCGCCAGTACCGGGCCGAAGATCTCCTCCTGGGCCAGACGGTGCTCAGGGGTGATGCCCTCCACAATGGTCAGCGGCACATAATATCCCTTATCCGGCACTTCGCGGCAGAGCAGAATCCGTCCCTCTTCCTTCGCCAGTCTCACATATTCCATGATCCGGTCCCTGGCCTGTCCGTCGATGACCGGTCCCAGGAAATGGGCGGGGTCCTCGGCGGGTCCAATGGCCAGCGAGTCTGCAGCCTGGATCAGACGATCGATGAACCGGTCGTAGATAGGGGCGACGACAATGACTCTGGAACAGGCCGAGCATTTCTGTCCCTGGAAAGCGAAGGCCGAGGCGATGACTTGTCGGACTGCTTCATCCAGATCGGCGTCATCGTCGATGATGATTGCGTTCTTTCCGCCCATCTCGGCAATCACCCGTTTGATCTGGGGCTGACCGGGCCTGCAGGCAGCGGCCCGGTTGAGGATATGACAGCCTACCTCCATGGAGCCGGTGAAGGCTATGATGGCCACATCGGGATGCTCGACCAGCGTATCCCCGATCTCCTTCCCGCGCCCCGGCACGTAGTTGAAGACGCCGGCGGGCAGCCCTGCCTCCTCAAAGAGTCTTGCCAGGCCGTGGCCGACAACAGAGGACGGGCCGGCGGGCTTGAAGAGGACCGGGTTGCCGGCAGCCAGGGCCGCGGCGCTCATTCCGCAGCTGATGGCCAGCGGGAAGTTCCAGGGGGCGATAACCGCGGTGATTCCTCTGGGCCGGTAGAGCAGATGGTTTAATTCGCCCGGGGCCTGCCCCATCCGCTGAGGGGCGCTGAGACGCATGGCTTCCCGGCCGTAATATTCAAGAAAGTCGATGGCCTCGGCTACATCTGCCTGGGCCTGGGCCCATTGCTTCCCGACCTCTAAGACCTGCCAGGCTGCAAGAGTAAAGACCCTCTTGCGGGCCAGATCTGCGGCCCTGAAGAGAAAGCGGGCCCGCTCCGCTGCCGTGAAGGCGGCCCAGGCAGGCATTGCTGTCCGAGCCGCCTGGATGGCCAGATCGATCTCCCGGCCAGAGGCCTGGCAGACTTGACCGATGATCTCGTCGGGTGCCGCCGGATTGACCGAGGGGAGGAGGTCCTCGGTCCTGACGTCCTTGCCGCCGATACTGAGCGGATAGATGCGGCCCAGTTCCTGCCGGACCCGAGCGATTGCCTGGCCGAAGGCCTGACGGACCTCTGTCCTGGAAAAATCAGCCACGGGTTCGTTCTGAAAGCGTTCAGGTCGGCTTTTTTCGTCTGCCGGGGCGGTCCCCTCCAGATAGGCCCGTTCCAGGGTTGTGAGCGGGTTTTCCATCAGCCGCTCCACCTCCGTTTCCTGGCCGAAGGACTGGCGGAGGAAGGATTCGTTGGCGGTGTTCTCGAGCAGCCTCCGGACCAGATAGGCCATGCCTGGCAGGAGATTGCCGTATGGGGCGTAGAGGCGGACTCGGCCGGCCACATGCAGCAGCCCTTTGCGCACCGGCTCGGCCATGCCGTAGAGGACCTGGAACTCATAGCGATCTTCCGGGACCCGCAGCTCCCGGGCCATTTCCATGACGGCGGAGATGGAGCGGATATTGTGTGAACCGCAGGCAAAGTAGCAGGTGTCGTGATTTTCCAGGATCAGGCGGGAATGCCGTTCAAAGGCTGCGTCGCTTTCGGCCTTGCAGGTATAGACCGGGATCTCCCAGCCGTTTTGCCTGGCTGTGACCGTCTCGTAGTCCCAGTAGGCCCCCTTGACCAGACGGAGGGCAATGGGAAGACTGTTTTCCCTGGACCACTGAAGCATGTCGTGCAGGTCGGCGTCGGTCGTGCGCAGGTATGACTGCAGAACAACGCCGAAATGCGGATAGTGCCTGAACTCCCTGCTTGCCCGCAGCCGCTTGTAGACCTCCAGGGTGATATCCTTGAAGTGGTGGTGCTCCATGTCGATATGGAGAAAGCCGCCCACCTCGATGACCTTGCGGTAGATGACCGCCAGACGCTGTTCCACGCCCCCCACCGAGCCCTCGAAATCCACCGGATCGATCCGGGAGAAGAGGGCGGAGGGTTTGACGGAGACATTGATCTGAGGGGCATAACCCCAGTCCAGGCTGCCGCCCATCGCCGCCCACTTACCCCTGTTCTCCTGCAGGGCGGTCAGGAGTTGTAAATACATGTCCATGGAGGCCGCGGCCTCCTGCTCGCTGACCGTGGCCTCGCCCAGAATGTCGATCGTAAAGGCGAAGCCGTCCCGGCGCATTTGCTTGATGGTCTTCAGCGCCTCTTTAATGTTCTCGCCGATGATGAACTGCCTGGCCATGGCCTCGAGATTGGACCTGATGGTCAAATGCAGGATCCCGCCGGTGAGTTTGCCTATGATCCCGGCTTTGCTGGCCCCCCATTTCATGGCCTTGGGGACATCCTGATCGTCGGTGGCGAAATACTCCTCAATATGGCGGGCCAGAGATTCCCGGGTGCTGAGATAGGGCAGCACATCGACAAAGCGGAAGAGCTGGACCTTGAAGCTCTCGCTGTTCATGGCCCACTCCATGACCCGGCCCATCCACCAGCCCTTGTTGAAGAGGGACGGAGCTTCCCCCTTGATGCTTGCGAAAAAATCCTTGCCGCGGTTGATGATATTCCGTTCCAGGGAGGAATTTTCCATGCCATGCCTCCTCAGTTACCGATTTTCTTACCAGATCCTGCACTGCTGTCGGAGGGGTCCGCCCGGGCATCCGGCGCTGTCTGTCCTGCTCCCCTGATTGCATTGTATGCACTGCAGAAGGGGCAGGTCAAATGAAAAGAGGGACAGATTTCCGGAATATATGCAGTCGGAAGAAAGAGATTGCGAAGGCGGTCTGGGGCGGAAAACCGATGGGAGGCTTGGATACGCGCAGGTTTAGGGGATTCGGAGGAAGACTCGGTAGGTTCGGCGGATGCGCAGGAGTTCATAAGGGATCCGCGGCAGGTAGGAGAGCCTGACCTTGGACTCGCCCACGTCCGTCCAGGCAGCGAGCGGCACCTCGTAGATGGCTTCATATGCCTGTCTGCGGCCGAGATTGCCGATAATCCTGGCAATGAGTTCCAGATCGAAGAGCCAGGGGGAGATAAAGGGCTGCATGAAGATCCGGGCCGCCAGGTCCCGGTCGATGAGCTTGGCGCCGCACTGGGTGTCGTAGAAGGGCAGTTCCAGGATGGTGCTGGCGGCGGTGGCGATAAGCCTGCCGAAATAGTGACGCAGCCATTGCCGCCGAATGAAGGCCCCCATTCGACGCACCCTGGCTCCGCAGATGAACTGACGGGCAGGTGCCGCCTGGGCTGCAGCCAGCAGGTCGTGGATGGCCGCAAGCGGGGTGGCCAGATCGGCGTCCCAGTAGCCGACATACTCGGGGGCCGGATTGGCCAGCGCCTGCAGGATGCCTCTGCGGACCGCCTCTGCCTTGCCACCGTTGACCGGGATGTGCAGCAGGCCGATCCGGCTCTCGGCCTGCCTGGTCATTGCGGCGATCACCTCTTTAGTGGTGTCGGTGCTGCCGTCGTTGACAAAGAGAAAGTCGATGCCCGGGTTCTGCCTGATAAAGTCGACAAAGACCTCAGGAGCCAGGCGGTTTGCTTCGTTATAGCAGGGGACGACGATGGTCAGCATATCAGTTCTTGAAGCTGTGGATGGGCGCGGGCATCCTCCCTCCCCAGGCGATAAAGCGGCTGGATTTTCCGACATTGCGAACCGGCATGATGGGGCTGGCGCCGAAGAGACCGCCGAAGCTGACATGATCTCCCGCCTCTTTGCCCGGCACCGGAATCAGACGGGCGGCGGTAGTCTTGTTGTTGATCATCCCCAGGGCCATCTCGTCGGCGATGATGGCCGAGATGGTCTCGGCATCCACCGAGCCGGGGATCGCCACCATATCCAGTCCCACCGAGCAGACGCAGGTCATGGCTTCCAGCTTTTCCAGGCAGAGCTCGTCCCTGCCCACGGCCTCGGCCAGCAGTGCGTCCTCCATCACCGGGATGAAGGCGCCGCTGAGTCCCCCTACAGTCTTGCTGGCAAAGAGCCCGCCCTTCTTCACCGCATCATTAAGCATGGCCAAGATGGCGGTGGAACCGGGGGCGCCGATCGCATCGACCCCCAGGATCTGCAGGATCTCGCCCACCGAGTCGCCGATGGTGGGGGTGGGGGCCAGGGAGAGATCGACAACACCGAATTCGATCCCCAGGGCCTTGGAGACCTGGCGGCCCACCAGCTCACCGCAGCGGGTGACCCGGAAGGTGGTCTGTTTGATCTCTTCGGCCAGGTCGTCCAGGCGCAGATTCTCAGCTCCGGCGGTGGCGATGAGGCGCTCCAGGGCCCGGGCTATGACGCCGGGGCCCGAGACGCCGACATTGAGGACAGCCTCCGCCTCCTCGACACCGTGGATGGCGCCGGCCATGAAGGGGTTGTCGCCAGGCTGGTTGCAGAAGACGACGAATTTCGCCGCTCCGAAGCCGCCCTGGTCGCGGGTCATCTCCGCCAGTTCTTTCACCGTCCGGCCCACCATGTCCAGGGCGTCCATATTGATGCCCTTCTGGCTGCTGCCGATATTGATGGAGGCGCAGACCCTCTCGGTTGCCGCCAGGGCCTCCGGAATCGAGGCGATATACTCCCGGTCGGTCGTCGTCATGCCCTTTTCCACCTGGGCCGAAAAACCGCCCAAAATGTCGACCCCGACCTGGCCTGCGACCCGGTCCAGGCTGATGGCCAGCTGGACGAAGTCGCCCCGTTCAAAGCCCGCGCCGACCAGGGCGATGGGGGTGATTGAGATCCGCTTGTTGACGATGGGAATCCCCAGCCTCCTGCTGACCAGATCGCAGGTCGAAACAAATTCACCGGCCAGGCGGGCGATCTTCTGTTCGATCCGGCTGCAGGTCTCGTCGATATCCCGGCCCCGGCAGTCCAGGAGGCTGATTCCCATGGTGACGGTGCGGACATCAAGATTTTCCTTCTGAATCATCTCGACGGTGGCGAGAATCTGGTCTGAGCGTAACATCGGCTGTCTTCCTCTGCGTGTTTATATGAAAACGTGTGTGAGCGTGGTCTTGTCATGCTGCCGGAGAGTGACAAGCTTTCATATTTCGTTGTGGCCGGCCGGCACGGTCCCAGCCATGCTGGTTCATGGTAGGGTCTGTCTTCCGGCCCGGAAAGCACCTACTTCATCGATATCTCGTTGGTTACCCTGAAGATGTCGTTATGCTGCAGCACGACCCGCAGCCCTGTCTTCTTTGCGTAGGCGTCCAGGTCGTCGCGGACCTCCTTGATGGAGGCAATGCTGCTGAGATCGAGCTGGAGGATCATCGTGTACTGATCGTCGGCAAGGGTGGTCGCCAGGTCCATTATATTGATATTGCGCTGGTAGCAGAAGGAGCTGATCCCGTAAACCAGGCCGTGTTGATTTTTGCCCTGGGCGGTCAGGATGTAGGTCTTTTCCGGCAGCTGGGCCTGCATCATCTCAATGGGCGTATCCATCACCTTGACGATCGCATCGAATTTGATATCCGATTTGGTGTGGGAAAGCTTGGCTATGACATCTTCGGGGGTGATGGTGTTCTTGAAGGTGGCAATCAGGATCATAGTCAGATAGCCGCATAATACCGACTGGTTAAGGTCGGCAAGGTCTCCATCGAGTTCAAAGATTGCCCCCGTCACGTCGGCGATGATGCCGGGCCTGTCCTTGGACATGACGGATATGATCATTTGCCTTTCCATTATCGTTCTGCTCCTGCCTGGGCGCTTGTGAGGGCGGTTGATACATTTCAAGAATAGAGGGGAGAAAAAAGAAATTCCAGGTCGCTCTCTCCTTTCTCGTCCTTCTTCGTCCCTGGCTTTGAGGGACGACCTCTGCGGCCGTTTACGTTGTGGCCGGAAACGAAAAACTGCCATCATACCTGTGCCGCCCGGCTCTTGTAAAGAGGGATTATTGGGCGGGGACGAAGGCCCTCATCGCCGCCTGATTTATTTTGTGCGATGGCGGGAAGGAGCGAAGGGGCTTTCGACCTTGGCGCCGTCCAGCATCCGGCGCATCATCTTCATCTCGACCGCGGCTGCCTGCAGTTCGGCCTGTATGCGGTCCTTCTCTCCTGGTGCTGCCAAATCCAGCTCTTTTTCGAGCCGGCCGACCTTTTGTTGGGCCCGGTATAATTCAAGGGCTATGGCCTTAATGGACATCGTGGGGTCTCCTCTTTGCAATCGGGCTTATTTCAAGCGGCCCTGAGTCCGGCGGCCAGCCTCTCCACCGCCGCCAGGGTCTCTTCCAGGTCAAAGGCCAGGACCTTCCGGTCCCGGACCACGATCCTGCCGTCGACGATGACGGTGCGGACATCGCTGCCCCTGGCCGCATAGACCAGGAGATCCTGGTTGTAAAAGGGCGTCAGGTGCGGGGCCTGCAGGTCGATGAGAACCATGTCAGCCAGGCCTCCCGCCACCAGCCTGCCGGTCTGCGGGAGGCCAAGCAGGCGGGCGCCGTCCGTGGTGGCGCAGGCCAGGGCCTGCCGGGCCGGCAGGCTGGTGGCGTCATGATCCTTCAGCTTCTGAATCTTGGCCAGCATGTCCATCTCCCTGAACATGTCCAGGCTGTTGTTGCTGGCGCAGCCGTCGGTCCCCAGGCCTACCCGGATGCCGCGGTCGAGCATCGCAGAGACCCTGGCAGTCCCTGAGGCCAGCTTCAGGTTGCTCTGCGGGCAGCTCACCACCTGGGCGCCCGTGGCCGCCAGGATGTCCAGATCCGCATCGTCGAGCCAGATGCTGTGGACGCAGACAGCGGCGGCATCCAGCAGCCCCAGGGTCTGAAGGTGTTTGACCGGGCTTGTCCCGCGGGCGTCGATGAGCATGCCAGCCTCTCCCCGGGCCTCGGCTAGATGGATGAAGAAACGCAATCGGTGCCGGTCGGCAGTTTCCTTGGCCCGGAGCAGGGTGGCAGGCGAACAGGTATAGGGCGAATGGGCGAAGACCGCAGGCGTGACGAGCGGATCCTGCCCCAGCCAGAAGTCGATGAATCTCTCCAGCATCTCGATATTCCGGCTGGGGTCGGGGACGCCGGGCGCCGGGAAGTCGATGACCCCCTGAGCCGCCACAGCCCTGATCCCGGCGTCACGGCAGGCCCTGGCCGCGGAATCTGCATGAAAATAGCCGTCGGCGACGGTGGTTGTACCTGCAAGCAGCATTTCGGCGGCGGCCAGCCTGGTGCACCAGTAGACCATCTCCGGATTGACGCTGGCGGCCTCGGCGGGAAAAATGTGTCGGTTGAGCCAGGTCATCAGGTCAAGGTCGTCGGCCAGCCCGCGGAAGAGGGTCATGGCGCAGTGGTTATGGCTGTTGATCAGACCCGGCATCAGCAACTGGCCGGGGGCTTTGATGACGGTGGCTGTTCCAGGAGCCGGCCGCTGCTCCATGGGCCCCAGGGTCCGGATCGTGTTGTCTGTAATTTCCAGGAAGCCGGGGCTTATCAGGGGGGCGCCGGCCTCGGGCAGGATGGTGCAGTCTGTGATCTGGAGAGTGTCCGGCATCGTTTCGGGATAAAAAGAATTCTTGGGGAAGGGACATTTTTGAAAAACATGGGCGTTTTCCAGGACTGATGGGTATAATACTCCGTTCTGTAATATTTGTCTGCAAGAGAGAATGGGATGGCGGTCTTGCTGCCTGTTTTGCCGGTGTCTGATCGGCGCGGGGGAAAGACGCCCTCCGTTTGAATATGTAAGGAGCTGGCCTTATGGGTTTTCGCTGTGGTATCGTCGGTCTGCCCAATGTTGGAAAATCGACTATTTTTAATGCATTGACGGCGGCCGGGATTGATGCCGAAAATTATCCTTTCTGCACTATTGAACCAAATGTCGGTATGGTCCCGGTGCCCGATGCGCGCCTGGATAAACTGGCGGAGATGGTGGCTACCAAAAAGAAAGTGGCCACCCAGATGGAGTTTGTCGATATCGCCGGTCTGGTCAAGGGAGCCAGCCGGGGTGAGGGGTTGGGCAACCAGTTTCTCGGTCATATCCGTCAGGTCGATGCCATTGTCCATGTGATCCGCTGCTTTGAGGACGAGAATATCGTCCATGTGGACGGCGGCATTGATCCGGATCGGGACCGGGAGATCGTGACCATGGAGCTGATCCTGGCTGATCTCGATACCGTTGAGAATCGTCTGAAGAAGACCCTCAATCAGGCCAAATCAGGGGACAAGACCTTTAAGGCACAGGCTGCCTTCCTGGAGCGGCTCCAGGCCATCCTGAACGAAGGAAAACCGGCGCGCAAGGTTGCGGTCGAGAGCGAGCTTGAGGAAAACCTCTTGAAAGAACTCTGTCTGCTCACGGCCAAGCCTGTGCTCTATGTCGCCAATGTCACCGAGGAAGATCTGCCCGGCGGCAACGAATTTGTGCGCAGGCTGGAGGCGGCGGCTGCGGCAGACGGCGACAGGGTCGTGATCATTGCGGGCAGCATCGAGCAGGAGCTGAGCCGCCTGGACAGGGAAGAACAGCAGGAATTCCTGGCCGAGATGGGCATGGAAGAACCAGGGTTGAACCGCCTGATCAAGGCGGGCTATGAACTGCTTGGCCTACAGACCTATTTTACCGTCGGCGAGAAGGAGACCAAGGCCTGGACTATCACCAAGGGGACGAAGGCCCCGGGGGCTGCGGGGAAGATCCACACCGATTTCGAGAAGGGTTTCATCAGGGCGGAGGTGATCTCCTATGCGGATTATGTCGCCTGCGGCGGTGAGAGCGGCGCCAAGGAAAAGGGGCTGATGCGCTCTGAGGGCAAGGAATACGTAGTTGCCGACGGCGACACCATACTCTTTCGGTTCAACGTCTAGAAGAAACGTTTCCCGGAGTTCACAGGAATGCAGAAAAAGAGCTTCATTGACCAGCTGAAGGATGGTGATCGCTTCGATGATCTTTTTTTAGTGAAGTCAGCCCGGCTCGCCGAGACAAAGGCTGGAAAACCCTACCTGATCCTCACCGTGGCCGACCGCAGCGGCGAAATAAGCGGACCTGTTTGGGACAACGCCCAGGCGATGGCGGAAAAATGCCAGGCCGGTGGCTTTATCCGACTGAGCGGCCAGGTGCAGTCCTATCGGGACAAGCTGCAGTTGAAGGTGGACACCGCGGAACGCCTTGAACCCGAGGAGGTGGACCCTGCGGACTTCGTTGCGGCCAGCACGAAAAATGTGGCCGAGATGGCCGAAGCCCTGCAGCTTATCGTCCGGTCAGTGCAGAATCCCTTCATCAAGAAGCTGCTGGGGCGGTTTTTTAATAAAGGGGATCTGTGGGTGGCCTTTCAGTCGGCCCCTGCCGCCAAGGGTATCCATCATGCCTATGTGGGCGGACTGTTGGAGCACTGCCTGTCCATGGCCCGGCTGGCCGATTTTCTGGCCGGTCACTATTCCGGGGTGGATCGCTCCCTGCTCCTGGCCGGCGCCCTGCTCCACGATATCGGCAAGCTGAAGGAACTGGAGGCGGAGATGGGACTCATCGAATATACCCCGGAGGGGAGGTTGAAGGGCCATCTGGTCATCGGCAGCGAGATGGTGGCGTCCGAGGCCGCGGGTATCCGTGACTTTCCACCGGAGACTCTGATCCAGATCCAGCATCTGATCCTCAGTCATCATGGCCGGCAGGAGTTCGGTTCGCCTGCTGTGCCCATGACCGTCGAGGCCTTTCTGCTCAGCCAGATAGACGATATGGACGCCAAGATGAACCTGATGGAGCAGCTGCGCCGCAAGATCACCGAACAGGGCTTTTCCTGGAGCGACTATCAGCGTCCGTTGGAGCGGTATCTCTATTTGAGCCGCCTCGAGGAGGAGAAGGACGAGCCGGCTCCGCTGCCGGTGCCATCCAAGCAGCAGTCACTGTTTTAGGGGGGTGGCGGCCATGGGAGATTCGAGGACGGCTGGTGTGGTGGAGGCTGCGGAGCCGGGCTTCACCGGTCTGCTGGGTCAGGACAAGGCAAAGATGTTTCTCGGCCGGGCGCTAGCTGCGGGAAGAATTCCCCATGCGTATCTCTTCCGGGGACCCGATGGAGTCGGCAAACGTCTGTTTGCCGGGAGGATGGCGGCTAATCTGAACTGCGGCCGGGCCTTGGGCGGTGCGGCCTGCGGGATGTGTCCTTCCTGCAGAAAATTTCATTCGGGGAATCATCCGGATTTCATCGTTATCGGTCCGGATCAGGGGAGTATCAAGATCGACAGGATCAGGGAGCTGATAAAGACCCTGTCCTACCCCCCCTATGAATCGGCAATGCGGGTTGTGCTCCTGGAGGACATTCATACCCTGCGGCGGGAGGCCGCCAACAGCCTGCTCAAGACCCTGGAGGAACCCCCGGAGAACAACCTGCTGATCCTGACGGTGGAGTCCTCCAAAACGATCTTGCCGACCCTCTCCTCCCGGTGTCAGACGGTGCCTTTTTTCCCCTTACATCTTGACGATACGGTGAGTATCCTTATGAAAGAGGGCATAGACGAAAAAACGGCCTGCCTGCTGGCCCGGCTCTCAGAGGGTAGCCCGGGACGGGCTCTGCTCTTCAATAAGACCGAGATGGTGGATATGGAGGAGAAGACCGTTGCGGCGATTCGGGAGACCGCTGCCGCAGGCGACGGTTGGGTCGGCGGGCTGCTGCAGATGGCGGAGCTCATGGCCGGGCTGAAGGAAAATCTGATCCCCTTCCTGGGTTTGCTGAGGATCTGGATCCGTGACGGGCTGATGGCTGTCGTCGGGCCGGAACAGGATACGCCGGCGGGTGTCGTGGGGGCGGCCCGGCGAAATCCGGAATGTTTTTTTAAAAAGCTGCAGGCCATCGACAGGGCCGAGCAGGAGTTGGCGCGGAATTGCAACCGTACCCTGGTTTGCGAGATTCTTCTCTTTCGTCTGCAGGAGGCGGAAAGGAAACAAGGATAGAAGTTTTTATGGTTAAGAGTGGAAATACTGAGCATAAAGGACCAGAGGCCTTGGCTGATAGGGACAGCGATGCCGGGCTGGCCTCTGGTTTTGGTCCGGACGGGGAGGTGAATCTCGAAGGGATCGAGGGGGATCTGGTGTTCTACCGGATCCGTTTCCGTCGGGAAGGTCAGGAGTTCACCGCCGTCTCGCCGATTGTAGGTCTGGTCAGGCACGAGATCGTACTGGCCAGGACTGATCATGGCCTCGAACCGGCCATTGTTATCTGCGGCGCACCTTCCTGCCAGGAGAGCGGGTGCAGGAGACGGGCAACCTGGGTGATCAGCAAGCGGGCCAGCGCAGAGGAGGCCCTGAAATTTGAAAATCTTGCCGCTCAGGAGGACTATGCCTTCACGGTCTGTGCCGGGTTGATAAAAAAACACAGCCTGGATATGAGTCTGGTCAGGGTGGAGCGGTTTTTTAACGGCAGCAAGATGATCTTTTTTTTCACCGCCGATAACCGGGTGGATTTTCGGGAACTGGTCAAGGATCTGGTCCAGGAGTTCCGGACCCGGGTGGAGATGCGCCAGGTCGGCGTTCGGCATGAGACCAAGATGCTGGGCGGAATAGGAACCTGCGGTCGGGAGCTCTGCTGCTCGCTGTTTATGAAGAAGTTCGAGTCAGTCTCCATCAAGATGGCCAAAGAACAGGACCTTCCCCTGAATCCTTCCAAGATCTCCGGGGTCTGCAACCGTCTGCTCTGCTGCCTCACTTATGAGTACGATACCTATCGCAGGCAAAGAAAAGGGATGCCGAAACCGGGTGGATTCATTAAGATTGGTGATGAACTCCTGCAGGTTAAACGGCAGAATCCCCTCCAGGAATCCATCGTCGCCGGTAATCAGGCCGGTGAAGAGCGATCACTGGCCAAAGGCGAGTGGCAGGGTTGTGAGCAATTGAAGATTGAGAAGCCGGTTAAACGAAAAAAATCGGAAGAGGAATGAGATCGTCTTCCGAAAGAGCAAGAATAGCAGAGGCATTGTCCAAAAATTCCATGAATACCTATATCACCACACCGATCTACTACGTGAATGCCGAGCCCCATCTGGGACATGCCTATACAACCATCGTTGCCGATACATACAGCCGTTTTTGCCGTCTGTGCGGTAACAACGTTCGTTTTCAGACCGGTACCGATGAACATGGCGACAAGATCGCAGAGGCCGCCGGCAGGGAGGGTATCGGCCCCAAGGCCTATGTGGACAGGATAAGCGCTCTCTTTAGAGACACCTGGCCGCAGCTGCAGATCTTCCCCGATACCTTCATCAGGACCACCGACAGGGATCATATCAAGACGGTTCAGGATATCCTCCAGAAGGTCTATGATCAGGGGGATATTTATTTCGACGAATATTCCGGTCTCTACTGCAAGGGGTGTGAACGCTTTCTGACGGAAAAAGAGCTGGTCAACGGCAACTGTCCGGACCATCAGGTCCCGCCCAGAGAGATCACTGAACAGAATTATTTCTTTCGGATGTCCAAATACCAGCAGCAGCTGATCGATTATATCCATACTCATCCGGAATTCATCACTCCCGAGAGATACCGAAACGAGGTCCTCTCCTTTTTACAGGAACCCCTGGAGGATCTCTGCATCTCCCGGCCGACCTCCAGGCTCACCTGGGGAATCAGACTGCCCTTCGATGAGTCCTTTGTCACCTATGTCTGGTTCGACGCGCTGATCAACTACCTGACCGGCATAGGGTATCCGGACGGTGAAGATTACACCAGGTACTGGCCGGTGGCAGAACACCTGATCGCCAAGGATATCCTGAAACCCCATGCGATCTACTGGCCGACCATGCTGATGGCCATCGGCCTTCCCCTCTTCACCCGACTGCATGTCCATGGCTACTGGAATGTTGACGAGACAAAGATGTCCAAAAGTATCGGCAATGTGGTTAGGCCGGGGGACTTGGTGGCGGAATACGGTTCTGATACGATCCGCTATTTCACCCTGCGGGAGATGTCTTTCGGCCTGGATGCGAGTTTCGGCCACGATACCATTATAGCTCGGAAGAATTCGGATCTGGCCAATGATCTGGGCAATCTTTTCAGCCGTTCCACGGCCATGCTGATGAAGTATACCGGAGGGCTTGTGCCGCGGTCGGGGCCGCTGGTCCCGGCGGACGAGGAGTTGCAGCTGGTGGCCTCCGTCATGCTTTCCCGCTATCGGGAGACTTTCTCCAATTTTCAGTTTCATCTCGGTCTGCAGTCGGTATGGGAGTTCGTCAGTCATGCCAATAAGTATATCGTCAGGAACGAGCCCTGGGCGCTGGCCGCTGATCCCGGCAAAACCGACCGCCTCCATACCGTCCTCTACAATCTGGCGGAATGCCTGCGCCTGCTGACCCTGGTGTTGTCACCGGTAATGCCGCAGACGGCCGAAAAAATGGTGGCGGGGCTGGGCTTTGCCGCAGGTGACCCGCGGGTTGCCAGTCTGGAGCAGGGCGGGGTCTGGGGGTTGACGCCTCCGGGGATTAAACTCCAGAAGATCGAGGTCCTCTTTCCGAGGATCGAGAAGATCAAGCCGGAGGAGGTGGCGGCTAAAAAACCGGCGGTGCAGAAGGGCCAGAGGGAGGAGGATGGCCTGATAACCTTCGAGCAATTTCAGGCGGTGGATTTGCGGGTGGCCGTGGTTGTCGCCGCCGAGAGGATCGCCAAGTCGGAAAAGCTGTTGAAGCTGACGGTCAAGGTCCCGGAGGAGCGCACTGTCGTGGCGGGTCTGGCCGAATTCTACAGTCCTGAGGAGATGGTGGGACGCCGGGTACTGATGGTTGCCAATCTCAGACCGGCCAGGCTGATGGGGATCGAGTCCCAGGGGATGCTGCTGGCAGCCAAAACGGAGGTAGACGGCAAACAGCGCCTCTTCCTTGCCGCTGTCAATGAGCGGGTTGCGGCCGGGAGCAAGGTTTCCTAAGAAATACACCGAGGAGTAGAGAATGTTTATCGCCAATAATTTTATCCTGGCCGTGGCCCAGCTGATCGATTTCCTGCTGAGCGCCTATATGTGGATCATCATCGGCCGGGCCGTGGTCTCATGGGTCAGTGCCGATCCCTACAATCCGGTGGTCCGCTTTCTGCATGAGGCCACCGAACCGGTTTTGAGCCGTATCAGGCGCATCCTGCCCATAAGCGTAGGCGGGGTCGATTTTTCGCCGGTTGTAGTCATACTTTGTATTATTTTCCTTCAGAGTTTCCTGGTGCCCACCTTGAGACACCTGGCGATGTAGAGATACAGTTATCCGCTTACGATATAAATCGCTAACCTTTTTGTTGAATGGAGATCCCGTATGGCCATCACTCCGCAGGCTATTAAAGACCAGGAATTTAAAGTTAAATTAAGAGGCTATGATGTAATTGAGGTCAAGGCCTATCTGGAGTTGATAGCAGATGAATTTTTTGAGATGCTGGAACAGACGAGGCAGCAGACCGAATATATCGACGGCCTGCTCGAAGAGAAGGAGGAGCAGATTACCCTTCGGATGAGAATTGAAGGGGACATGACCACTCTGCAGAGAAAATACGATAAGGCAACAGAGGATGTTGCAAGCGGAAATGTCAGGAATACCTCGCTTCTCAAGGAGATTGAGGATCTGAAGTCTCAGATTGCCAATCTGGAATGGGAGGGCAAGGAAAAGGAGAGTCTCCTGCGATCTACGGCAGAGCTGCTGGAGGGGGAGAGAAAGGAAAAAGAGCTCATGACCGCCAAGGTGGCATCCATGGAAATGCAGTGGGGCGAGCAGCAGAAATCAGAGATCGATTTCAAAGAGACCCTGCTGGCCGGGCAGAAGTTCAGTCAGGATATGAAAAACAGAAGTGAAGAGGAGGCGGCCAAGCTTCTGGCTCAGGCAAGGGAAGATGCCGAGAAGCTCCGTCAGGAGACTCAGGAGGAGATGGCCCGGTATCCGCGGGAGATAGAGCGTCTCAAGATGAAGAGGAACCAGGTCAGGGACGATTTGAAGAAGGTGCTGGTGCTGTGTCTGGAAAACCTGGATGTCTTTGATATTGTCCCGGGCGATGAGGATGACGGTTCTGAGCTCTTTCAGAGCGTGGTGATTGCCGAAGACGGAAGTGTAGACCTCGCTGAGCTGGAAAAATTCAATATGGAGCTTGAGCTGCCTGAGGCTCTGCAGACCGGTTCTGCGCCGGAACCCGAGGATGAAGATTCGTAAACGCATTGATTCTCCGAAGGCAAGATTAGATGTATCTTCTCTGGATGTGCCGTATCTGACCGAGCAGGACGGCATCCTGTATCTCAGTATTCACGTGCAGCCCAGGGCCTCGCGGGCTGCTGTCTGCGGCATCTACGGCGATGCCTTAAAAATTGCGATTACTGCTCCGCCCGTAGACGGAAAGGCGAATAAAGAAGTTGTGGCTTTTCTGGCCGATTTGCTGGGAATTGCCAAACGGGAGATTACCGTCGTCAGCGGCCAGCAGTCCAGGGCCAAGCGGTGCCGGATCGGTCTGCTGCAGATGGCGGAAGTCCGGGAGCTGATCGCTTCTGCAATCGGCACGGGGCATGAGCGATAACCTTACAGGGAGGGGGAGAGATGAAACGGTTCGTGATCGGGAATTGGAAATGCCACAAGACGCTTGCAGAGGCCCGGAGCTGGTTTGACGAATTTGCCGGCCTCTATCGGCCGGTTGCCGATACGGCTGTAATTCTGGCTCCCACCTTTCTCTGTCTCGAGGGGGTCTCTGCCTACGTCAGGCGGCTTGGTCTCGATGGGGTTTCGCTTGCAGTCCAGGATATCTCCCCATTTCCCAAAGGCGCCTACACCGGGGCCGTAGCAGCTGATATGGTCAAGGGACTGGCTGATTATGTCATTGTCGGGCATTCCGACCGCAGACGCTATTTCCATGAGACGTCCCAGGATGTTGCCAACAAGGTCAGCGAGACCGCCGATGCCGGCCTCATCCCCATTGTCTGTGTGGATCAGCCTTACGCGATGTCACAACTCACGGCGCTGACCGACATCGACTGCGACAGGATGATCATCGCCTACGGTCCGGTCGATGCGCTGAGTACCAGGATTCCCCAGTCGGTACAGGAAGTGGCCCAGGCGGCAGCGCTAATTTCCCGGATCCATCCTGCAAGACCCATCGTTTACGGCGGTTCAATAGATCCCGGCAATGCCGTCAGGTATGCCGGCATCTCCGGGATCTCCGGGCTGTTCGTAGGTGCTGCGAGCCTGGAGGCCAGCTCATTCGCTGCGGTCTGCAGGGAGATGGCGGCCGGCTGATCCCGGCTTGCCTTTAAGGCCATCTGCACCGGCATGGCCGCGTAGATTTCTGCCGGGGGCCGTCTGCCTATCTTGAGGCCGACATCAGTCTTCTGATTCGCTCCTGGATGGGCGGATGCGTTGAGAAGAGATTGGCGATCTGGCCTGCGCTCAGGGGATTGACGATATACATCTGGGCGGTCGCCGGGTTGACGTCCATGGGCAACTGCCTGTTGGCGCTTTCCAGCCGCTGCAGGGCGCTGGCCAGAGAATGCGGATTGCCGCAGATCGCCGCCCCGGTGGCATCTGCCTGATATTCGCGGCCGCGGGAGATAGCCAGCTGAATGAGCGTGGCGGCCAGCGGCGCGATCAGCATCATCAGCAGGCTTCCGGCCAGACCGCCGCTGCTGTCTTCGTCTGAACGTCCGCCGCCGAAGATCAGCGACCACTGGGCCATGGTGGCAAGCGAGCTGATGGCTCCGGCCATGGTTGCGGCGATGGAACTGGTCAGGATATCACGGTTTTTGATATGGCCGAGTTCATGGGCCAGGACCCCGGCCAACTCTTCCTGGTTCAGGAGCCGCATCAGGCCCGTGGTCACTGCGACGGCCGCATGCTCAGGGTCGCGGCCTGTGGCGAAGGCATTCGGGGTCTGTTGCTCGACGATGCAGACTCTTGGCTTAGGCAGACCGGCCCGGGCTGCAAGACCACCGACCAGCCGATGGAGATCGGGGGCCTCCTGGGTCTGCACCTCCCGGGCGCCGCCCATGGACAGCGCTATGGAATCGCTGAACCAGTAGGTAAAGAAATTCATTCCCAGGGCCATCATCAGCGCGATCATCATCCCGCCATGACCGCCCAGGGCCTGTCCTGCAAGCATGAGGAGGGCTGTCAGGCCCGCCATCAGCACGGCAGTTTTCAGCATATCTGTTCTCCGATTGAGGCGTTATGCATACAGGACGTGGAAGTCCGAAGATGCCTAAAAAACAGTCCTTATAATACTAAGAAGAGTAAAAGAGTTGTCAAGAAGCAGGTCAGATACTGCGTAGATCACGACCGGGCTGGCGTGACCAGGCAACCAGAACCACGTCTTTCAGCACCTTGCGCACATCCTTTAAAGGCGGGATGGCCGGGATGGCGGGGAGGAGTTCCGCAACCGGATCCGGAGGGCTCAGGCGCAGCTTGTCATCGAGGCAGCACCTTACACCCGTCTGCAGCGGTCCGGCGAGGCCGGCGGAATCCTCCTCGAAACCCAGGCCGCGCAGAAACTGCATGATCCCGCTGATGTCATTTTTCCGGTAGAAGAGATTGATCTCCTCCCGGAGTGTGTCATGGTCATCGGTGAGTCTGCATAGGGCAGTCCTATAGTCGAGGATATGGTCGTGGAGGAGCGAATAGGTATCGAGGCACATATTGATGAAGCGGGAACGCCTGGTGAAGCCGCGGAGCTTCTGGCCGGTAAAGAGACGTTTACGGATTGCGGCGGATTTGTTGATATAAGAGTCGAAGAAAAACCGTTCGCAGAGTCCGCTAATCTGGAAAAAAGAGTGGATGAGATCGTCCTCCTGGAGGAGGGTGTAGATCCGCACCAGATCGAAACCGATACTGTTTTCCAGATCAAGGGATAAGGCGATGATGTTTTGTCTGAAGAGTTGTGTGTCCTCCTCAATGATCTTGCGGAAGCCGAAATAACGGTCCGCGATTTCCTTCTTGATTTCAAAGGTCAGCATAGTGCTCAGATCTTCCATACCATTCCTCTGGCGGTGGTGGGTGTCAGCCCCGGGGCGCGCGGAAAGGGGCAGAGAGCAATTTCGCTGGCAGGCTGACCGGATGCCTATTATAGTGTGTTTGGTCAAGACTATCATCTTTCTTTTTGCAAGGTCTATGGAATGATGCCGGAAACGCGGGAAGATATTACGGCGCTTATAAAGGAGCGATCCGATATTGTTCAAATTATCGGTGAGTGTATTGATTTGAAGCGCAGCGGCGTCCGTCTGCTGGGCCTCTGCCCTTTTCATGGAGAAAAAACACCCTCCTTTTCGGTGCATTCAGGGCAGCAGTTTTATTACTGTTTTGGCTGCGGCGAATCCGGTGATGTTTTCTCCTTTATGATGAAGTATTACAATCTGGATTTTCAGGGGGCCGTAAAAGAGCTGGCCCGTCGCTGCCAGATTGAGCTTCCTGAACGATCCGTTTCTCCGGAAGAACAGAAAAAAAAGCAGCTGCGCAGGCTCATCTATCTGGTCAATGAAAAGGTCGCGGCACTGTATCGGCGGTGTCTGCTCGACTCCTCGGAGGCTGCCTCCGCCCGTGCCTATCTGCGTAAGCGGGAAATCTCGCCTGCGATTCAGGAAAGATTTAATATTGGTTATGCGCCTGGGTCGGGCTGGGACTTTCTCGGCAGGCAGCTGAAGGGGGAGCAGAGGGCGGCGGCAATTGAGGCGGGCCTTCTGGTTAAAAAGGAGCGCGGTGGTGAATATGACCGTTTCCGCGACAGGGTAATGTTTCCCATCTATGACGGCGATGGCGGCATAGCCGGATTCGGTGGCCGGATACTTGGCGACGGGCAGCCCAAGTATATGAATTCCCCGGAGAGCCAGGTGTTCAACAAGAGCAGACTGCTGCTGGGTCTTTTTCAACAGAAGGAGGCCATCCGGCAACGGGGACGGGCGGTTCTTGTTGAAGGCAACTTCGACATGATTTCCCTGGTGGCGGGAGGTTGTGAGAATGTGGCGGCGCCGCTGGGGACTGCGCTCACCCGGGCTCAGATCCGGACGCTGAAACAGCTGGCGGATACCGCCGTGCTCCTGTTTGATGGTGACGCTGCCGGGATGAAGGCCGCAGTCAGGGCCGTCCCCCTGTTTCTGGCCGAGCAGATGGAGGCCAGGGTCGCTCTCTTGCCGTCGGGCCACGATCCCGACACCTTTATCAGGGAGAAGGGCGGGGGGGGGTTGGCTGCCCTTCTCGATAGGTCCGAGCCCCTGGCCGAGTTCGTTTTCAGCCAGCTGGTCAAGACCCACGGGCTGACGCTGACCGGTAAGAGCAGGATCGTTGAAGAGCTGCGTCCTCTGGTCAAGGCGGCGGAATCGCCCCTGCAGCGTACGGTCATGATCTCTCACTTTGCCGAAAAACTGGGGATCCCGCAGGAGCAGCTCTCCCTGTCCCTGGAAGGCAGCATGGCCCCGGCGGTTGTCGCTGCTCCGGCCGCTCCGAAAAAGGCGATTGTCCTGACCCCGGCTCAGAAACGTCTGGCGGGCCTCCTGGTCATGTATCCTGCAGCACTGCCGCGGCTTGAGGCGGGAGGGATCCGGGAATATCTCGCCGGCGGAATCGGTGAAATTCTGTTTTTACAGATTAAAGCCCTCCTGGATAAGGGGGGTGAGGTGCAACCGGAGGATCTTTTGATGGTCCTGCCTGTCGGAGCCGAAAGGGATTTTGTCGCCGAAATTCTGCTCAAGGCGTCGTCATTGGAGCCCCACAGCCTGGATGGAGACGGGCTGGAAGAGGAGATGATTGAAGTGATAGAATGGCTGAGGGCAGAGAAGCTGAAACGGTTGTCTGCAGATTTACTTAATAAAATTAATGATATGGAGTATTGCCGCGATCCCGGAATCCTTGAGGATCTGCTGCAGCAGAAACAGCAGGTGGAAAGAGATATGCGGCGGATTGTGGACTGAGGTTTCCATTAATCAGGAAAATTTGATTTTCCGCTAAATTTTTCAAGAGGTTATTGAATAATAAAAATTTTTTGATATAGTATATATTCAAAATCGGCTGGAGATGCCGTCAATGGATATGCTTTGCGCTTCCTGATGTATACAAAGTCAGACAAAATGATCATAGGGGATATCATGGCCGTAAAGAAGCACGATGGACCGGACTATAGCGAATCGATAGGCGGTGATGAGTTGTATCCGATTGATGATGACTCCTCAATTGACGATTTGGCAGGATTCATCGGCTTTGATCCCTTCGCCTCGGAAGATGCTGAAGAGCACCATGAGAGAGGGGCTGTGCAGATGGTTGATCGCCGCAGCAACGTCTTCAGCGATCGCCGAAAGATAGACCGCAGGCGGCCGGCGAGGACCACTGACAAACAGAGCAAGCACTCTGTTGATCCCATGAATATCTATCTTCGGGAGATGGGGGCTCTCACCCTGCTCAGTCACGATGAGGAACTGAAGCTGGCGAAAATGATGGAGGAGGGTAAGCGCAGGGTGCAGGACGCCGTGCTGTCAACCCCCCTGGCCATGCCTGCCATCAGAGAGATTGCTACGGAGCTGAAGGAGGGAAGACGGAAGATCTATGACGTGATCATGGGCATCCCCGACGGTATGACGGAGGTGATTAAAGAGGAGCATGCCGACTTTCTGGGGCGGGTTGAAAAAGCCTTGCAGCTGGATGCCTCGCGTGAGGCCCTGCGCAAGGAGTTATTCTCCCAGGAAGATGGCTCTGCCGAAGCCGATCCGGTCTATCAGAAGATCACAGCCGCAGGCAAGGACATTGCCCGTCTCTTCCAGGATAAGATGCTCTGTGCCAGCTGCGTCAATACCGTGGCCTCCGGGCTTGAGGAACTCTCGCAACGGTTCCGCCAGATTCTGGTCGATGTAATGCAGGAGTATACCCTGGCTGTAAATGGCGGAGACAAGGAATTCAAGCCCCTGATCATCGAGCATAAGGTCAACCGGCAACTGCAGGATGAAGCCGCCATCGACCAGCAGACCTTAAAGGAGATCCTGCAGGAGATCGAGACCGGGAGGGACATGGTCAAACACGCCAAGGAGTCCCTGGTCCGGGCAAATCTGCGGCTGGTGATATCGGTGTCGAAAAAGTTCGTCAACCGTGGGCTGCAGTTTTCTGATCTGATCCAGGAAGGGAATATCGGCCTGATGAAGGCTGTGGAAAAATTTGACTATCACCGGGGCTACAAGTTCAGTACCTATGCCACCTGGTGGATCAGACAGTCCATTACCCGGGGAATTGCCGATCAGGGCAGAACCATTCGGCTTCCCGTCCATATGATAGAAACCATTAATCGCCTGCTCCGGGTCTCTAAAGATTTCCTCATTGAAGAGCATCGTGAGCCGACACCCGAGGAGATGGCCAACCACCTGGGAACCGAGGTAAGCAAAGTCAAGCTTGCGCTGAAGATTGCAAAGGACGCGATTTCCCTTGATACCCCAGTTGGAGATGACGGGGAAACTTTCCTTGGTGATTTTATTGAAGATGCCGGGAGGATTGGGCCACATGAGGCGTCCATGGTCGAGAGTCTGCGTGAGTGCCTGAATCAGGTTATGTCCTCACTTTCGCCGCGAGAGGCCAAGGTCCTGAGAATGCGGTACGGCATCAATCTGGATTGCGACCATACCCTGGAAGAAGTGGGGAGGTGTTTTGCCGTGACCAGGGAGCGCATACGGCAGATTGAGGCGCAGGCCATTCAGAAATTGAAACACCCCTCGAGAATTGAGGAACTGCGGGTATTCATGATTGACAGGTAGGTCCTCAACTCCCTGCTGCGCATTTTTGATACTGTCCACGGTCCCCGGCATCGGTGCGATCGCTGCCTGACCAGCCGCTGGCTTGTTGAAACCAAGGGTGAAGTCGGTATCCCTCTTTTTTCCCTGATTCGAACAGACGCCCTTTCTTGTTCTTTACGACGGTGTCACTATGGCTGAAATCCTTGATTGGGTGAGTCTGATGCTGGCCCCCGGATTGGGTGTGGCCGGTTACTGGCGGCTTGTCGATCATTTTGATGGTCCCGACAAGGTTTTGTCTGCCTCGCGTGAGGAATTGCTGCGCACTCCGGGGATTAGGGCCGGGCAAGTGGGAGGCCTTGGCCAGGTTGATTCCCTGTATATGAAAGGGGAGCAGGAACTTCTTCGACTGCATCGGTTCGGAGGCCAGGCCATTATCCACGGGGATGCATTCTATCCAGAACTGCTGCGGCAAATAAACGATCCGCCTCCAGTCCTCTATGTCTATGGTCGGAAGGAACATCTCTGCGGCTGCTGCCTGGGAATGGTCGGAGCCAGGGCTGCAAGCAGTTATGGCCGCCGGGTGGCATTTTCTCTGTCGGCCCGTCTTGCCGAGGCCTCCGTGACCATCGTTTCGGGTCTGGCAATGGGAGTCGACGCGGAGGCGCACCGTGGCGCTCTTTCGGTTGCTGGCAGCACTATTGCTGTCCTGGGCTGTGGCCTGGATGTTGTCTACCCGACTCAGAATTCAAGGACATTTGCCAGAATCCGGGAGGAAGGTCTTCTGGTGACCGAATATCCTCTTTCCACCCCTCCTGACGGCTTCCGTTTTCCAGCGAGAAACCGTATAATAGCCGGTATGAGCCGGGGGATTGTGGTGGTTGAGGCTGCCCGGAAGTCGGGCTCGCTGATCACCGCCCAGTTTGCTCTTGATGAAGGCAGAGATGTCTTTGCGGTGCCCGGTCAGGTGGACTCGGTTAAGAGTGAGGGGACGCACTGGCTGTTGAAGCAGGGGGCAAGCCTGGTGCTGACTGCAGATGACGTCCTTGATGAACTGAGGCTAGTCTGCCCTGCAGATAGAGGCCATGCGGCAGACGGCGGGACAGATGCCCTCCAACCGGCCGAGCCCGATGCCCTCAAGGTATTGAACTGCATCGACTCCGTTTCCTGCTCAAGGGATGAGCTGATTGTCCGGTCTGGTCTGTCCGCAGGGCGGGTAAGCGAAATTCTTCTCTTTCTCGAACTGGACGGTTTTGTGGAGATGCTCCCCGGGGATGAAATCCGGCGCATCCGTTAAGGTCTTTTCCTCATTGTATGTCCGTCATGCAGCAAGGCGGGCTGTTTTTACTCTCAAAGGGTGAACACATGCAGTCAATATACATTGCTCCTTCTATTCTTTCTGCCGACTTCTCCCGTCTGGCCGCGGAGATTGGTGCGGTCGGACGGGCCGGTGCGGAAGTCATTCATATCGATGTTATGGATGGTCATTTCGTCCCCAATATCACCATCGGGCCTTTGGTGGTCGCCGCTGCCAGAAAATCCACAGATAAGATCCTTGATGTCCATCTGATGATCACCGACCCCGATCGTTATATAGATTCCTTTGCCGATGCGGGAGCCGACTGGATTACCGTCCATGTTGAGGCCTGTACCCATCTGCACCGGACCATCGCCCATATTAAAGAGAAGGGCAAGAAGGCGGGGGTCGTCCTCAACCCCGCCACCTCCCTTGCCACCCTCGATTATATCCTTCCTGAGGTGGACCTTGTGATGTTGATGAGCGTCAACCCGGGCTTTGGTGGCCAGTCGTTCATCCCATCGAGTCTGTGGAAGGCGAGGGAATTGAAGCGCCGGATTGATACCCTGGGGCTGGCAATCGGCGTTGAAATGGATGGCGGCATCAGCCCGAAGACCATCGGCGCTGCGGCTGAGGCCGGAGTAAATATTTTTGTGGCGGGATCGGCGGTCTATGGAAGTTCCGACTATGCAGCCGTCATCGATGCATTGAAAGAACTGGCCAGGGAGGGAGCGGCGCGGCTCGGGGATTCCGGGCGCACATGGCCGCGCCAACCCGATACCTGGCTTCCTTAGATAGGGAAATTCCCTCTTGGCTGGGCCATGAATAAAATATTTTTGCGGTTCAGGATGATTTGCTGAGAAAAGATTTTCAGTATATAAAGGGGCAATTCTTCAAGGTTGCCTTGTCGAGATTTTTCTCCCGTACAGCAAGGATGAATATGAAAAGCGACTGGAAGGACTGGCAGAAGACCAGGGCGTATCGCAGGCTGCAGGAGCTTGCCCGGAAGCCGTATGATCTTACCGTGGCCGATGCCCTTTTGCGAGACGGCAGGCTGAACAGCTATATTTGCAGAAGCGATTTCTTCTCATTATTTTACGCGGGCCAGCGGGTGGATGATCAGGTCCTGGCCGTCCTGCAGGATCTGGCTGACGAATGCGGGCTGGTCGGACAGTTCGCCGCCATGCGCCGGGGGGCGGTGATGAACCGCATCGAGGGTTTTGATTCAGAAAACCGGCAGGTTTTGCATACGGCCTGCAGGGATCTGTTTACGGATTCGCCGGCGGAGCCGAAGGCGGCGGCCCAGGCCAGAGAGGAGATTGAAAAGCTCAGGACCTTCCTTCATGAGTTGGAGGACGGAACTATCCGTAATGCTCAGGGAGAAGACTTCACCACGATGATCCATATCGGGATCGGTGGCTCTGATCTCGGGCCGCGCTCGGTTTTTGAGGCCCTGCGCCCCTATGCGCGCGAAGGCCGGGCCGTCCATTTTATTTCCAATGTCGATCCCGATGATGCGGCTGCCGTCTTGAAAAAAGTCGATCTTCGTCGGACTCTGGTCAATGTGGTATCCAAGAGCGGGACGACACTTGAGACCCTGGCCAATGAGAGCCTTGTTCGTCAGGCCCTGATCGAAGCAGGGCTCGAGCCCGGCAAGCAATGTCTGGCCGTCACGGGAAAGGGCAGCCCTATGGACAATCCCGAACGATATCTCCGCTCCTTCCATATGTTTGATTATATCGGGGGGCGATATAGCACCACATCCATGGTCGGAGCGGTGATGCTGGGCTTTTGCCTGGGAATCGATCAGATTCTTGATTTTTTGCGGGGGGCAGCCGCAATGGACTGCGGAGCGGAAAATTTCCGTCTGCGGGAAAATCTCCCTCTTCTGCTGGCTATGCTGGGGGTCTGGAACCATAATTTCCTGGGAGCGCCCACACTGGCAGTGCTCCCCTACAGCCAGGCGCTGCTCCGGTTTCCCGCCCACCTGCAACAGTGCGATATGGAGAGCAATGGGAAGTCGGTAACCCGGTATGGAACGCCGGTCGCCTGCAAAACCGGGCCAGTGCTCTGGGGGGAGCCGGGTACCAACGGACAGCATGCCTTTTATCAGCTTCTGCACCAGGGAACCGAATTGGTGCCAGTTGAATTTATCGGTTTTCGCAAAAGCCAGTACGGTGAGGATCTGGAGATAGAGGGAACGAGTTCGCAGCAGAAGCTTCTCGCTAACCTTCTTGCCCAGTCTGTGGCCATGGCGGTCGGCCAAAAAAATCCTAACCCGAACCGCGAGTTTTCAGGAAATCGGCCCAATTCGATCCTCCTGGGCGATCGCCTTACTCCTGCCAGCATGGGAGCACTTCTGGCACTTTATGAGGCCAAAATCGTCTTTCAGGGGTTTCTGTGGAATATAAACTCATTCGATCAGGAAGGGGTGCAGCTGGGAAAGGTTTTGGCTGGGCGTTTTCTCAAAAATATCAACGAGCAAGAACCGAAATCGCGCTCTCTTGAGGCTGCTGTCCTCAAAGCAGTTGGCGGAGGGCCTGAGGGGCGAAAATAGATGGTCGGTGGCGAGTATTATGTGCATAAGCTATATTCCGTTTTTTGTTGACAAAAAAGATGTTCACGGATATTCTCACGCGCTGAATGGTTATTCATTCGGGGGCTGGTTGATGCCTGTGTTTATGGGTAATCTTGAGAAAAGCTGACGCGACTCGGATCAGAACGGATCTGCAGTATCTCTTCATTCTGGTTAAATATGGTAAGGCTGTCAGCAATATAGCTGCAGCTTATTCATAGTTCTCTTGTGGTTTGGGCGGATGCACAATCATGTCCGGCCTGTAGTTTAGAGACGGAATCATGTGATAAGTTTATAAGTTAGGTAATGGTTGAAGTTTAAATAGTAATTCAAAGGAGGAAATCATGGCAAAGCATGAAACGCCCTTGTTGGATCAATTGGAGAGTGGCCCGTGGCCAAGCTTCGTTACCGACATGAAGCATCAGGCAGAAACCAAACCTGAGTGCTGG
>JARLHL010000023.1 GCA_031292275.1 Desulfocapsaceae bacterium
GCAACAGCTCTTTCCTGGTTCTGCGGCCTCCGCATCTCCTCCGATCGCAGCACCGGATTGCCTCCTTGAGGAACCGGCCCAGGGGCAACAGCTCTTTCCTGGTTCTGCGGCCTCCGCATCTCCTCCGATCGCAGAACCGGACTGCCTCCCTGAGGAACCGGCTGATAATTCCGGTCCGTATCCGTTTTCAGCTGACGGGGTGCGGGAGGAACGCTGTAGGTGACCGGGACATGCCCTCTGATACCTGGAGCCTGTTCCCTTCCTGTGTTTCCAGTCCCATTGAGACGAACAGGCCTGGATTCAACCACCGGACGCTGCATGAGGGCATCGGACGGCCGGATCCCCCTGTTGCCCACAGGCAGGCCGCGGCCGACCACACCGGGGGCAAGGCGATCAGCCTGGATCGGCCGCAGGTCCCCTCCCCTGCCATCGGATCGCATAAGCTCGAGGTGTCCCCGTCCGAACCGTTTTTCGCTCACCACCATCATACCATTGCCAACCGCCAGGTTTTGATACCTTCCCGACTCGACTTCCCTGCCCCGGGGGCCGCCCCAACCGCCCCACCATGGGCGGCGAAACCGTTCCGGCCCCCACCAGGGCACCAGGGGTTCTCCCCAGCCCAAAGGAACCCAGCCGATGACGGCTCCGGAGCCGCCCCCCTGATTGCCGAAAAAGGCAACCAGGGCAGGCGCATAGAGAGGTCTCGGCAGAGGCGGACCAGGGGCCCAGAACCAGCGCCCATCCAACGAAATCCAGCGGCCATAGTGATACGGGGCCCACCCCCAGGGGGCGGCATCCACCCAGGTCCACCCGTAAACCGGGTCCATGATCCATGAACCGTTGCTGTACGGGGCCCAGCCTTCGGGCACATCCGTCGGCATCCAGACAGCCCCGTAGGCCGTTGTATCCTGCCACACTCCGGCCCTGTCCAGGTCGTTGAGCCCGTATACACCGCGGGAGACATAGCGGCCACTTTGCGAGTCAAGAAGGTCGTCGGTGCGAGAAAGACACCACTGATCCCATCGATCCAGATCCGACTCCCGATAAGAACCCACCTGCGGGTCGGTTGTACCGTCAAGGACAATCCGTTCGCCGGAGCCGATACCGAAGGTCTCTCCATCAGCGGGCGCTACCGTGGCGTGCCCGGATCGGTGCACAGTAAAGGACGTCCGCTCACCGTTTACATCAAGCCGGTAATATCCGACCCTATCGATAATAAAAGCGGCATTGGGCGCATCCACCTCCACCGTCTTTCCGGAATCAAGAGACCGGATATCCAAAGAAACGGCACCTGCAGTCACCCTGAACTGAGTATAGTTCTGATCGAGATTTCCAAGACCTATCTGGGAGTTTCTCCCGGCCCGGACAAAGGATCCGCCGTCAGTCTGCACCTCTAGATTTCCGGACTCCCCGACATAGAGCTGATCACCGGTGGCAAGCGGCATATTCACCTGCGCTTCAATCCAGTCAGGGGAGCCCGGTCTCCAGAACGAAACCTGGCCATCTGCAAAACTCAAACGCGGTGGCGTCTCGCCCCCCATTCCCGGCTGTTCGTCATCCTCGAACCCCAGTGCAGAGCCTTGGACCAAGAGGCCCAGCACCAGCATCACACCCATGAGCTTCAGCACTCGCATCCCGCTATCCTCCCGAACAAAACCTCTGTTTTTTTGGCATATTGATTTCTTCCTGCCGCCGTTCTCCTTTCTTTTGACGGCATCGAGAAAAAATTAAGCAAGAGCAGGCTTGAATTCCTCTCTTTTCACAGATTGATAACATAACGATGTTCTTATCAATATGCAAGCAGCCTAATTTTTTTTGCACACCGGAAAAAAGGATGCAGGCCGGACGGGCATGGGAGGGAGGAGGCCTGACATATGTCCTGAAAATTCTGAATATTTACGACAACCTGGCTTTATAGTCTTCGTAACCGAAACGCCGAATCACTGAAATCTCGTCCGTGCTTTGCCTGAAGCTGATGAGCGACGGGAGTTCAACTCCGTTAAAGGTGGTATTTTTCACAAAGGAATACAAAGCCATATCCAGAAGGACCAGCCGATCGCCCGGCGCCAGCGGCTGCGCAAAGGAGTAGTCACCGATCACATCGCCCGCAAGGCAGGAGATCCCCCCCAGCCTGTAGGTGCAGGGCAGCACACCCGGCAGGGCCGCTCCGATGATCTCCGGGCGATAGGGCATGGCCATCACATCGGGCAGATGGGTCTCTGCCGATGAATCGACAAGGGCGATCTTCACCCCCTTGTCGATGATATCCAGGACCTGGGTGACAAACACGCCGCCATTCAGGACCACGGCCTCTCCCGGTTCAAGATACACCTGGATGTTGCTGTATTTCTTTCTGAAATTGCTAATCAGCGAGCAAAGCAGGCCGACATCGTAGTCCTCTCGGGTGATATGATGGCCGCCTCCGAAATTCACCCAGCGCAGAGCAGGGATATACTGCCCGAAGAGCTCTTCAAAACTTGCCAGAACCCTCGCCAGCACATCGGCATTCTGCTCACAGAGGGCATGGAAATGCAGGCCGCTGATGCCGGTCAGATCCATTTCTGCAAGGTCTTCGGCAGCCAGGCCAAAACGCGAACCCGGCAGGCAGGGGTTATAGATATCGCGCTCCACCTCCGAATGGCCAGGATTGACCCGCAGGCCGACATCGATGGGCCTGCCCGCAGCGGCTATCTGCCGTCGGTGCCTGTGCCACTGACCGACGGAATTGAAGACAATGTGATCGGAGTACCGGATAACCCGCTCCATCTGCCCGTCTGTGTAGGCGGGAGCGTAGGTGTGCACCTCCCGTCGGAAGTCCTCCCGCCCCATCCGGGCCTCGATGGGCCCGCTGGCGCAGACCCCGTGCAGGGTCCTGCTGATCGACGGAAAAAGGGCCGGCAGGGCGAAGGCCTTCATGGCCAGCAAAATCCTGGCCCCGGTACGCTGCTGTACCGTGTCGAGCAGGGCGCAGTTCCGCTCAATCACATCCTGGCTGATCAGATAGCAGGGGGTCTCGACCCGGGAGGTAATCCGGGACGGGAAATCGGCCAGCGCCCTTTGGTGTCCGGCATCCATCTATTCCGGCAGCCGGCCGTTGAAATCCACTACCTGCCAGGGGAGACCGCAGGCGTTCAGGGCCTCCATGAAGGCATCGGGGTCGAGCTGCTCCACATTGAAGACGCCCTCCCCCCTCCAGATACCTTTCAGCATCATCATCGCCCCGATCATTGCGGGGACACCGGTTGTGTAGGAGACGGCCTGGGCCTGTACCTCGCGGTAGGCCTCGGCATGATCGCAGACATTATAGATATATTTCCGGGTCTGTTTTCCCTCTTTGAAGCCGTCGAAAACGCAGCCGATCACCGCTTTGCCGGTATAGTTCTCGCCCAGCGAGCCCGGATCCGGGAGCAGCGCCTTTAAAAACTGCAGCGGCACGATCTGCCGTCCCTCGAAGTCCACCGGATCGATCCTGGTCATCCCGACATTCTCCAGGACCTGCAGATGGGTGATATAGGCCGGGGAAAAGGTCATCCAGAAGCGGATGCGTTCAAGGCCCCGGATATGCCGGACCAACGACTCCATCTCCTCATGGTAGAGCAGGTAGCTTTCCTTGGGCCCCGCCACCGGATAGTCGAAGGTAAAATGGACACAGCCGTCATTCAGGATGGCCGGGGTCTCAAGCCACTGCCCATGCTGCCAGTGCCTGACGGTCTGGGTCACCTCCCGGATATTGATTTCGGGGTTGAAATTGGTGGCAAAGGGGTGGCCGTGATCGCCTGCGTTGCAGTCGAGGATGTCGATGGTCGTAATCGAGTCGTAGAGGTGCTTCTGGGCATAGGCGCAGAAGACATTGGTGACGCCGGGGTCAAAACCGCAGCCGAGGACCGCCATCAGGCCCTTTTCCCTAAAACGCTCCTGATAGGCCCACTGCCAGCTGTACTCGAAATGGGCCTGATCCTTAGGCTCATAATTGGCGGTATCAAGGTAATTGACCCCCGCGATAAGGCAGGCGTCCATGATGGTCAGATCCTGATAGGGTAAAGCCACGTTGACCACCAGGTCGGGCTTGTACTCCACAAGCAGGGCCGCCAGCTCCTGGACCTGATCCGCATCCACCTGTGCGGTGACAATGCTGATGCCGTACAGCCTTTTAATATCGGCGGCAATGGCATCGCACTTGGCCTTGGTCCGGCTGGCCAGACAGATTTCCTGGAAGACATCCGGATGCTGCGCACATTTTTTCACTACCACGTTGCCGACACCGCCTGCACCGATAATCAATACCCGAGACATAGGTTTTCTCCAGTTGTTAATAGGCCTTTATATGAAAACTCCCCGGCAACAGCGGGCATTGCCTTGTTAAAATGACGTGTTTTCATGGTTCGTTGCGGCTGGCAAGTATGGTCCAGCCATGCTGTTTTGAGGCGTTGTCACTCTTTCTCAAAATAGGTGTAACCGCGCAATCCTTCATCAAAACTGTGGAGGATGGATTTCCGTTCCTTGGCGGTGATAAAACCCTTCTGGATGGAGTCCTCGGCCAGCTGCTTGATCTTGTTCTTGATGGAACGGACATCATATTCCACATAGGCCAGGACATCAGAAACCGAATCCCCCTCCAGCTCGCGGATAAACTGGTAGGATCCGTCCTCCTGGGCATGGATGGACACCACATTGGTGTCGCCGAAGAGATTATGCAGATCCCCCAGGGTCTCCTGATAGGCCCCGACCAGAAAGACCCCCAGGTAATACTCCTCATCATCCTTGAGGTCGTGCAGCATCAGAGACTTTTTCTCATGGGAATAATCGGGAAAGGAGTCGATCTTGCCATCACAGTCGCAGGTGATATCGGAGATGATCGCCGGATGGACCGGCCTTTCCTTAAGACGGTGGATCGGCATGATCGGAAAGATCTGATCGATGGCCCAGACATCCGGCAGCGATTGAAAAAGACTGAAGTTCCCGTAGTAGACATCGTAGAGCAGCTTGGTTATCTCTGAAACATCTTTTGGAATATGATCGAACTGGGCGCCGACCTCGGAGATCTTGATCAGGATATGCCGAACCAGGTTCTCAGCCAGGGCCCGCTCACGGATGTTTATCTGGCCGTGTTTGAAGAGCTGACGGGCCTGGTTGCGGTAGTAAAGGGCATCGTTGCAGCACTCCTGGATATCCTTGGGCGAGACCATGTCATAGGTGCTGAGCAGATTCTCCACCAGGCCGTTTGAGGAGGGCGGAATATCCTTGGGGATCGGCGGCGGCACATGGGAGGACACATCCAGAATATTGAAGAGCAGCACCGAGTAGTAGGCGACGATGGCCCGACCCGATTCGGTTATGATAGTGGGATGCGGAATCTTGTTTTTCCCCAGCACTGTGATAATTGACTCAACGATATCGTAACAGTACTCTTCGATGCTGTAATTCCGACTGGAAGAGTAATTGGTCTGAGAGCCGTCGTAATCTACGGCGAGACCGCCGCCCAGATCGATATACGACATATTGGCGCCTTCTCTGACCAGTTCTTCGTAGATCCGGCAGGCCTCCATGGCACCAGCCCGGATGTCGCGGATATTGGGGATCTGGGAGCCAATATGGTAATGGAGCAGCTGCAGGCAGTCCAGCATGTCCTCTTCCTTCAGGCGGTCGAGGACATCGACGACATGGCTCATGTTCAGGCCAAAGACGCTGGCATCGCCGCCGGACTCCGTCCAGTGGCCCTCGGCCTGGGTAGACAGTTTTATGCGCAGTCCCAGATGGGGTTTGACGCCCAGGTATTTCGCCCGTTCGATGATCAGATCGATTTCACCCGGAACCTCTACCACGAAGAAGCACTGAAAGCCCATTTTGATGGCATATAGCCCCAGGTCGATGAATTCTTCATCCTTATAGCCGTTGCAGATCAGGCAGGCGTTGCGGTTGTTGAGCATGGAAATGGCGGCGATCAGCTCAGACTTGCTGCCGGCCTCAAGCCCGTGATTAAACTCCCGGCCAAACTCTGAAACCGCCTCGAGAACCTGCTCCTGCTGGTTCACCTTGATCGGATAGACCCCTTTGTATTCACCGGTATAGGCGGTCTCGCGGATCACCTTGCGGAAGGTTTCGTGCAGCAGCTTGATCTGGGAGCCGAGGATGTTTTCCACCCGCAGGAGGACAGGCATGGACATCCCCCTCTCCTCCACCTCCCGGGCGATGGCATACAGGCTTATTCCCGGTCCGTTATTTCGTCCAAAAGGAGTGACGACGACGTCCCCGCCCTCGTTGATAGTGAAATAATCAGCACCCCAGTGGTTGATCCCGTACAATTCAGCGGCATCGTCTATTTCCCATTTTTTCACGTGGGTACTCTCCTTCATGTCCCGTTTATTCACGTAAGGCTACCTCGGAAAATTGCATCTGCTCCCCGGGATCTGACGGAACATGCCAGGGGATTGTCAGCCAAAGGCCGACGTTAATTCTTACAGGCACTGCGCACAAAAGAAAAAACCCATTTTCCCAGGCAAACCGGAGGGACAACAGGTTAAGACAAAAAAAGCGGCTATATGCATAGTCGCTTTTTACACAAAAATATAATCCCCCTGCCAAACCGGCGTGGGTCGACAGGGGGCTGATAACTGGTGCCACTGATCTCCTGACGAAGGAGCCTGGCGGTCTGTCAAAAATTAAATTTTGACAACTTTTTCGGCAGCCGGGCCTTTGGCGCCATCCACAACCTCAAAACGAACTCTTTCCCCTTCCTTCAAAGATTTGAACCCGTCACCCTGAATGGCGGAATAATGGACGAAAACATCTTTGCCCCCATCCTGCTCAATAAATCCAAAGCCCTTAGAATCATTAAACCATTTTACCGTTCCTTCAGCCATTTCTACTACTCCTTTGCACGTGGTCCCCAAAGGACCATTTTTAAAATACCGGGGAGCCTTCCTACACCAACAGCCCGGTTAACAGTCCGGAAGTTGCCCGGACCGGAATTTCCACCCAAAACACCCACGAGTCCAGTGTGCCACCGCCGGTTTTCCAAGAGAGATGAATCAGTATAAGAACGCCGGCGCCGACCACGATCGGTCGCGACTCTTACAAACAACGGTACATGGGGCTCCGGAGTACAGCTGTGATTTTCTCCGATCTCATCAAATATGGGACTCACCCACCCTGCAGAAGAGCCCGCAATCCAATTATTCAGTCCGGGAAATCTGCCCGTCCATGGTTTTATTCCCAATGCCTTCTCTGTTGACTGCAAAGCAGAACAACCCGGATGATCGTCAGAAATAAACCCCTTATCTTCCAGCGCTGATCAACGAAACTGAACAAAATCGGGCATTGAAAGATATCTATCAAAGGAGCAAAGAGGGAGAACCATCCGAATCAACAAACCACTCAACTTTGCGGGAGTGTACCCAATCCTCTTTCTTATCGCAATAAAATAGTTACGCTTATATCTTCGGCAGTCCAAAATCATTCTTTTATAGGCTCTGCGGCCGGAGATACCGGGAGAAAGAGGCAGGAATCCCATATTGACAAGGGCCCCGGCGCTTCTTAGTTTCCTCTCAGGAGCCCCCGGCTCCGCACCGGAGAATCATCTCCGCCGGCCTCAGTGAAGAAGAACCGTTTCAGCTTTTCCACAGGCGGAGGCAACAGCGTTCATCCTTAAGGCAAAAAGAATCATCCCCTCTATTTCATAGGAGATTTCATATGGCACATACATGCAAAAACTGTGGCGCGGTCGCCGATGACCCCGGCCATCTCTGCAACCCGACCACAGAAAAAATTTCCTGTTCCTACTGCGGGGCGGACGATGTCAGCATCAATCATGTCTGCAAAGAAAAACTGACTGCAATGAAATTCTCCTGCCAGACCTGCGGCAGGATTGCAACCGAAGAAACAGATATCTGCGTGCCGAAGGCCATTGTCTGATGCAGTCCTTGCCCGGAAAAAAACCATTCCGGGCAACTCTTCCTCATGGCTTGACGCCGCCTCCCCCCGCTCCTCTTTTTTGCCCCGGAGTTTTGAGAACTTCGGAGAAAGAGACGCACAGTTATTCGTCTTTCAATATGGGGTTTTCCTCATAACCAATACCCTCGCCGTGCCGAAGAGGTGATAATCCTGATCAACTGGAGTCAGATCGGCAATTGATTCGAGCAGGATACTGTCTTATCGTACAAGCTGCAGACAACACCGTATGCCTTCTTTCATCACTGGAGCAACCATGGAATTTGAAGCAAAATGGCTGGCCTGGGAGATAACCCGCCGCTGCAACCTGAAATGCGTGCACTGCAGGTCCTCCTCCGAGCTGACGGTGCAGGACCATCCCGACTTCACCTTTGACCTGGCGAGGGCGATTCTTGACGACGTCGCCTCGTACGCCAGTCCTGTCATCGTGCTGTCCGGAGGCGAGCCCCTGCTGCGGGGGGATGTCTTCGACATCGCCCGTTACGGCAGCGGCAAGGGCCTGCGCATGTGCCTGGCTACCAACGGCACCCTGGTCACCGAGGCTATCTGCGGACAGATAAAAGAGGCCGGCATCAGGATGGTGTCCCTCAGCCTCGACGGGGCCTGCGCCGCGACTCACGATGATTTCCGCAATCAGGCCGGGGCCTTCGAGGGGACGATGAAGGCCATCAGCCTTTTTCGAAAACACAAAATCCCTTTTCTGATCAACTCGTCCTTCACCTCCAGAAACAAGGATGAGATTCCCGCGATCTTCCAACTGGTCAAAGGTCTGGGTGCCACTGCCTGGTACATGTTCATGATCGTCCCAACCGGCCGGGGAGAGGAGATCATGGAAGAGTTGATCCCGGAGAGACTCTACGATGAGATCCTCGACTGGCACTACGCCCAGGAAAAGGAGGAGACGGAGATCCTGATGCGGCCGACCTGCGCCCCCCATTACTACCGGATCGTCCGGCAGAGGGCAAAAGAGGAGGGAAGTTCATTCAAACGGCGCAATCTGCAATTTTCAACCGGCGGCTCCAAGGGCTGTCTCGCCGGCCAGCTGATCTGTCTGATCAACGTCGATGGCGATGTGCTGCCCTGCAGTTATTTCCCCAAAGCAGCCGGCAATATTTTTTCTTCTTCTTTCAAGGACATCTGGGAGAATTCAAAATTGTTCATGGAACTCCGGGACTTCAAAGGGTATAAAGGAAACTGTGGCCGATGCGAATACCTGCAGGTCTGCGGCGGCTGCCGGGCCAGGGCCTATGCGATGACCGGCGACTACCTGGCCCAGGAGCCCTTTTGCAGCCATGTGCCCATCCGCCCGCACAAGTCCTGAGGCTGCTGAGGGTGCGGCGCGGTCCAATCATTCCCCCTTGCGATCAATGGTCTTCAATGAATACAACCTTTCTGCAAGCATGTCGTGGTGAAAAGACGGAGTATACGCCTGTCTGGATGATGCGCCAGGCGGGACGCTACCTGCCCGAGTATCAAAAGGTCAGAGGCGGCATCTCCTTTCTCGATCTGTGCAAGACGCCCGATCTCTGTGTCGAGGTGACGCTGCAACCCGTCAACCGCCTGAATATGGATGCGGCCATCCTCTTCTCCGATATCCTGATCCCCATGGAGGCCATGGGGGCGGGGCTGGAATTCAACGAGGGTCGGGGTCCAGTCTTTCATCAGACCATTCGAGATCAGGCAGGCCTGGACCGACTCATTGTTCCCGATCCCGAGGCAAGCATGGGTTTTGTCATGGAGACCATCCGTCTCCTGCGCCGGGAACTCAAGGTGCCGCTCATCGGCTTTGCCGGGGCCCCCTTCACCTGCGCCACCTACCTGATCGAAGGCGGTTCCTCCAAGACCTTCTGGGAGACCAAAAAGATGATGTTCACCCAGCCGGGACTCTTTCACGGGCTGATGGAGAAGATCACCCTCTGCACCCTGGCCTACCTGCAAGCCCAGGCCAGGGCCGGCGCCCAGGCCCTGCAGATTTTCGATTCCTGGGCGGGAATTCTGGCCCCGTGCGACTTCGAAGAATTCGCCCTGCCCTACGTGCAGCGGATCATCGCGGGCCTCAAGGACACGAAACTGCCCCTTATCTATTTTGCCAATAACGGCGCCACGCTCCTGGATCTGGCGGTTCTTTCCGGGGCGGACGTCCTTGGCATCGACTGGAGGATCAACATCCGAGAGGCCATCAGGCGCGTCGGCCCCAGGGCGATCCAGGGCAATCTCGACCCCTTTGCCCTGCTGCTGCCCGCCCCCGAACTCCGGGCCCGGATCAAGCGCCTGCTGGACGCCGCCGCCGACGCCCACGGTTATATCTTCAACCTGGGGCACGGCATCCACCAGTTCACTCCGCCCGATCAGGCAAAATGCGCCGTGGATGCCGTCCATGAACTGAGCGGCAGATGAGTCCCGCAGGCAACTGAATCGGATAGTGACAATGCATGAACCTCCTTCCATAGCCCGCTGCCTGTCTCTGATGGATGATTTTGCGATGCTGGAGAATATCCGGGAGCACTCCATCATGGTTGCACGCACCGCCCAGGCCCTGCTGGACTCTCTGCGCCCGGCGGCCGGAATGCTGCCCTCCAGGCATCTGGTCGTCTCCGGGGCCCTGCTCCATGATATCGCCAAGACCCAGTGCATCAGGACCAACTGCGACCACTCGCAGGTCGGCAGCGCCATCTGCGCCGATCTGGGCTATCCGGAGATCGGCGAGATCGTCCGCGAGCATGTGATCCTGGCCGACTTTCCGGTGGAACGCTACAGACAGGGGATCTTTTCGGCCAAAGACATCGTCTACTACGCCGACAAGAGGGTCCTGCACGACCAGATCGTCTCCCTGGACATCAGGCTCGGCTATATCATTGAGCGTTACGGCAACAACAACGAAGTCTATCACGCGCTGATCAGGAAGAATTTCGTCCGCTGCCAGGATCTGGAAGGCTTCCTCTTCGCCCATATCAGTTACCCCCCCAAGGAACTGGCCCTCCAGGTCAGCGCCGCTCCCCCCTTAAGCGACTAGCGCCGGTTCCCTCCCCTTAGCAGCCCCGGGCGGCGGGGATTGTAATTTTATTAGGTCTCGCCAAGTATGGTGCCGTCGGTCTTCATAAAACGGATGGTGAAGGGTGCCTGGCCAAGGGCATGGGTTGAACAACTCAGGCAGGGGTCGAAGGCCCGGATGAGGGCCTCCACCCGATTCAAGGCCCCCTCGGTAATCTTCGCACCGGTAATAAAGCGTTTGGCGACCTGCAGCACCCCCCGGCTCATGGCCATGGTGTTATGTCCCGTGGCAACGATCAGGTTGGCCCAGGTCATCAGGCCGTCTTCATCGACGCGGTAATGATGGATCAGCGTCCCTCGAGGGGCCTCGACACAACCGACGCCTTCGGGGAAATTGGGCTGGGCAACGGCCCTGACCCGGGCAGCAAGGATGGCAGGTTCGGCCAGCAGGCCCTGCATGGTCTCGATACAGAACAGTATCTCAATCAGCCGGGCATAATGATTGAAAAAGGAACTCATGAGCGGCCCCCTCTCAATCTCCCTGAATTCCGCCCATTCCTGATCGGCCAGCGCCGTACCGCATCCATTGCAGACATTCAGCCGGGCGGCGGGACCCACCCGATAGATCCCGGCGGGGAAACCCAGGGGTTTATAATAGGGAAACTTCAGATAAGACCAAGGCTCGACGGCCTCGGCAATATACTCCCGGTAGTCTGCCGGATCGATGGCATCGGCAACGATATGCCCTTTGGCGTCGATGATCCGGAGCCTGCCGCTGACATGTTCGAGATTGCCCTCCTCATCGACCATCCCCATGAAATAAGTCGGGAAATTGGCAAAGGTCCGGATCTCTTCCCGATGCTGGTCCAGGGTCTTTTTAAACAGGGCCAGGGTCCGGATAATGATCTCCAGGGCCTCGGGGATCATCTGCAGCATCGTCTGGCGATGCCCGGCATCCAAAGGAGCATTGACGCCACCGGGGACCACCCAGGAGGCATGGATGCGCTTGCCGCTGATCATCTCGATAATCTGCTGCCCGATCTTCCTCAGCCGGATTCCGTCCCGCGCCATCTCGGGATAGGCCTCTATGATACCGGTAATATTTCGTTTCGCGGGATCGGCGTCCATCCCCAGGAACAAATCCGGCGATGAAAGGTAGAAGAAGCTCAGCGCATGCGACTGGATGAATTCCCCGCAGTTGAGCAACCGCCTGAGCAGGCTTGCGGCCTCAGGGGGATGGACGCCCAGAATGGCGTCGCAGGCCTTGCCCGAGGCCAGGGCGTGGCTGACCGGACAGATGCCGCAGATCCTCTCGGTGATGGCAGGCATCTCATAATAGGGTCTGCCCTCGCAGAGCTTCTCAAAGCCCCGGAACTGGGTCACGTGAAAGCGGGCATCGCTGACCTGGCCGTCATCATCGAGGATGATGGTGATCTTCCCATGGCCTTCAATCCTTGTGATCGGTTCTATGGTGATGGTCTCAGCCATTGCTGCTCCTCCATAAAAATGAGCGGTCTCGTCGCTCTCATGCCCCGAACCTGGTCCGGCCGTTCATGTTCGGACGCCGGCCGGCCAGAAGTTCGGAGAAGAGATAGAGAATCGCTTCCGGCGGCGGTGGACAGCCGGTCAGAAAGATGTCCACCGGGACGAACTCGTGCACAGGCCTGGCCTGGGGGCAGAGTGCGGGCACCTCCTGGAAAAAAAGGGTGTCCCGGCTTATCGCCGCAGCCGGGCAGGCGTTCTCCGCATAGGCCCTGGCCAAGACATCCGCCACCGGATACCTGTTGCGCATCCCCGGCACATTGGCGGTGACCGCGCAATCCCCGAAGGAGACCAGGATTCCGCTTCGATCCCGGATGGTCAGGACCTTTTCCCTGTCGGATTCGCTGCCGACCGCACCCTCGACCAGGCTCACGTCCACATGATCGGGGAAGGATTTGGTGTCCACCAGCGGACTGAAGAGAATCTCCACCTGGCCCGCAAGATCGATCAGAAACTCGTCGATGTCCAGGAACGACATATGACAGCCGGAGCAGCTGTCCAGCCAGATCGTTGCAAGCGTTATTTTGGCCATGATTCATCCTGCCTCCCTCTCATCATCTGCAGATACGGCAAAAACTGGCGGCGCTTGATCATCTCCGCCACCGATTTTCCCTTCTCCGACAAGGCCCCGGTCGGGCAGACCTGGACGCATTTTCCGCATCCCGTACAGGTCTCCGAGCTCCCCCAGGGCTGATTGAGATCGGTGATCACCCGGGAGGTGATGCCGCGGCCCATGATATCCCAGGTATGCGCCCCTTCGATCTCGTCACAGACCCGCACGCATCTGAGGCAGAGCACACACCGGTTATGATCGACAGAAAACCGGCTGTGAGAGGCATCGACGGCCAGACGGGGATAGAGATAGGGGTAGCGGACATGGGAGATGCCAAGTTCCACCGCCAGGTTCTGCAGCTCGCAGTGCCCGTTGGAGACGCAGACTGCGCAGACGTGATTGCGCTCGGTGAAGAGCAGCTCAAGGATCTTCTTGCGATAGCTGACCACCCTCTCCGAGGCGGTAATAATTTCCATATCCTGCCGGGGAAAAGTAACACAGGAGGGCAGCAGCCTGGCCACACCTTTGACCTCGACGATGCACAGCCTGCAGGCCCCCCGTTCGGACAGCCCGTCCAGATGGCAGAGGGTTGGGATAGATATCCCGTTCTGCCGGGCCACACTCAGGATGGATTCATCCTCGTGGGCACTGACGACGCGCTCATCGATCCTGAAGGTCAGCAGACGGGAAGGATTCAGGTCGGAACGGACATTTTTGCGGGGATGGATCTTCATGCAACCTCCCTTGCGGCCTTGCAGGCCCCGGCCAGACACCGTTTATCATGGATGTGGGACAGATAGTCATCGCGGAAATACCGGAGGGTCGTCAGCACCGGATTGGGGGCGCTCTGCCCCAAACCGCAGAGGCTGGTGCTCTTCATCAGATCGCAAAGGTCCTCTAACATGGCCAGGTCATCAGGACCCGAGAGGTTGCCGGTTATCCTGCACAAGATGTCGTATATCTGCCGCGTTCCGACGCGGCAGGGCGCACACTTGCCGCAGGATTCGGACATGCAGAACTCCATGAAGAATCTGGCCACATCCACCATGCACGAGGACTCATCCATGACGATCATGCCGCCCGAGCCCATAATGGAGCCCACCTTGGCCAGCGAGTCGTAATCAACAGGCATATCCAGAAACTGTCCGGGAATACAGCCACCGGAAGGTCCCCCGGTCTGTACGGCCTTAAACTCCTTTCCCCGGGGAATACCGCCGCCGATATCGAAGACGATATCACGCAGCGAGGTTCCCATGGGCACCTCGATCAGCCCGGTGTTCATGATTTTTCCGGCCAGCGCGAAGACCTTGGTGCCCTTACTCTTTTCCGTGCCCAGGCCCGCAAACCACCGGCCTCCTTTGCGGATGAGAGGAGGGACGTTGGCAAAGGTCTCGACATTGTTGATGAGGGTGGGATGCTCCCAGAGACCGAACTCCGCCGGGAATGGCGGCCGGGGCCGGGGCCGTCCCATCCGGCCTTCGATGGAGGCGATGAGGGCAGTCTCTTCACCGCAGACAAAGGCCCCCGCCCCCAGGCGGACTTTAATATTGAAGCTGAAGGAGGTATTGAAGATATTGTTTCCCAACACCCCCATGCGTTCCGCCTGAAAGAGGGCCAGCCTGACCCTTTTGACGGCCAGGGGATACTCGGCCCGGACGTAAATATATCCCTGGCTGGCCCCGGTGGCATAACCGGCGATGGCCATGCCCTCGATCACCCGATGCGGATCACTCTCCAGGACCGAACGATCCATGAAGGCCCCGGGGTCGCCTTCATCGGCATTGCAGATGACGAATTTTGTCAGACCGGAGGCCTTTGCGACACTGGTCCATTTCAGTCCCGTGGGGAATCCGGCCCCGCCTCTTCCCCGCAAACCGCTCCTGCTGACCTCTTCGATCACCTCCGTCGGACTCATCTGGCTGACGGCAAGGGCGAGTCCCCCGTAGCCGGACTCTGCCATGTACTCCTCGATGCGCTCCGGGTCTATCCGGCCGCAGTTTTCCAGGACAATCCGGACCTGCCGCCGGAAAAAGGCCGAATTGACGGGGCATATCAGGCGTTCGACGGGAGCGCCGCCCAGGGCTTCGAGGATGTCAGAGACATCGGAGACCTTCACCCCCTGATAAAATATGCCGGCAGTCTCCAGGGAGAGCAAAGGGCCTGCCGTGCAGAGCCCCAAACAGCCGACACCTTTGACCCTGCACCAGGTATCGAGCCCCCGCCTGGCGATCTCCTTTTCCAGGGCCTCCTTCAGCTGGCCGCTGCCGCAGGACAGACAGCCTGCTGCGACGCAGACATGGATCTGGTGCTGAAAGCCCTCCTGTTTCGATTTTTCAATCCTGGCAATCTGATGCAAATCTTCAATGTTCATGGCCCCGCCACCTCCCTATGCGTTCAAGGACGTGCTCCGAATCCAGCTTGCCGGTCACCTCACCGTCGAAGACACCGGCCGGGGCCAGCCCGCAGGACCCCAGACAGCGAGCCACCAGCAGGGAGACCTTGCCGTCCGAGGTGGTTTCGCCGGAGACAATCCCCTCCCCCTCCCGGAGAGCGTCGAGGATCGCCCCCGAACCGCCGATATAGCAGGCCGTGCCCATGCAGATCACGCAGGTATGCTCTCCCGGCGGCTTCAGAGAGAAGGAATGATAGAAAGTGGCCACCGCGTAAACCCTGCTGAGGGGGACACGCAGGGTCCGGGCCACGTATTTCAGGACGTCTTCCTCAAGATAACCGAAGGATTCCTGAACGGCATGCAGGGTCTCGATCAGGGCATGGGCCTCGTTCCTGTAGAGCTGCATGGTTCGATTCACCAGGCGCAGGCGGCGGTCTTCAACAGATTTCGAAGATACTTGGACGCTGGCTTCGGGAGGTGCTCCCTGATCTTTCATGGCGGACTCTCCTTTCATTGAAATGAGCGGAAAGACGGCAAATGACAGGTGTACGGGTTTGTTCAAGGCAGTTTGTCGATTGCCTTGGGATAATGCACAGATATTTTCCGCATTTCCGGCCACAAGAGCCGCAGGGATGCTTTACGCAGGCGGGGAAGGACGATTGAATGGGGAACAGGACCCCCGGCAGTCACTTCCCGGACGGTTCCATCTCAGTTTTGCCTCTACCTTATTATAGTCGTTCTGGATACATGAATGCAACTTTAATTATCAAACACCCCACCCAACGGAAAACTGGTGGCAGAAGGCAGGATGATACGCAGTTTCTGTGCCCTGAGACAGGTTTTTTCCATTGAGGCGGAAAAGTCAATCAGCTTTCCAGCAGCCGGGCAGCCTCTTCATCACCGGGCAGTCCGCGTTCGCGCAGGTAGTCGGCAATCCGCCGCCTCTCCTCAGGGCTCTTCTTCTGGGCAAGATCGCTCTTGCAGCTGAGCCTCTCGATTCTGACCGCTATAACCGCGCACAGACCGACCGCCTGCGCATCGGCGGTGATGGCGGCAAAATCCGGCTGCCCTTCGTGAACGGCCATCAGCGCATTTAAAGCCGCCACCTTTTCAGTGAGGTCTTCGACGATCTCAGCCCTGCCGCGGATGATGATGCAGTGATAAAACTGATGAACCTGACAGGGAGGTCTGACCGGATCGAAGGCCAGATCGAGATAGGCCAGGGGGATATCGATCTCGAAGCAGACCCTGCTGTCCGCCAGGATATTATCCAGCTTCTCCCCCTGGCGGGCGCAATGGAAATAAATCGCATCCTGAAAGAAGACGTAATTCACCGGCGTAATATAGGGATAGCCGTCCCGGCCAGTGCTTGCCAGCCTGCCCACCCGGCAGCGGACAAGGAGCCTGCGGACGGTCATTTGATCAGTGATCGCGGATTGCCTCCGGCGCATGTCCAGCCTCCCCTTTACCAGAGATCGAACAGCTTCTGGATCCCCTGGCTGGCAAGCCCGGACAGGACAAGAAAGGATTCATTGCTGAAGGGCTCGCCCTCGGCAGTGGACTGGATCTCGATCCAGCGGCCATCCCCGGCCATCACAAAATTGGCGTCCACCTCAGCCCGCGAATCCTCGCCGTAGTCCAGGTCAAGCATCGGTACCCCGTCCACCATCCCCGCCGAGATGGCGGCAACAGGCATAATGACGGGCATCTTCTCCAGTTTTCCGTCAACGACCAGGCGGCCCAGAGCATTGCGAACCGCCAGGGCGGCCCCGGTGATGGATGCGGTGCGGGTGCCGCCGTCGGCATTGAGGACATCGCAGTCGATCCGCAGGGTCCTCTCGCCGATGGCCGCCAGATCCACCATCATCCTGAGGCTGCGGCCGATCAGACGCTGAATCTCATAGGTCCGGCCCGATCTGCCGGATACCGACTCGCGGCGGCTGCGGCTGGAGGTGGCGCAGGGCAGCATGCCGTATTCGGCGGTGATCCAGCCCTGGCCGCTGCCCTTGAGAAAAGAAGGAACCGTCTCTTCCACCGAGACGCCGCAGGCCACGTGGGTGTTGCCCATCTTGATCAGAATGGAGGCATCCGCCTGGGGCTGAAAGTCCCGGACGATGGAGACGGGACGAAGACTGTTCGGGGCACGGTTGTCGCTACGCATGGGAAAATTCCTTTTATGAGTCAGCCGGGGACAGAATTCAATTCTGTCCCACGAGATTTAAGATCGCCTCTATATGAAAGTCTCCCAGAAGCAGCGTCCTCGCCGTACTCAAATGAGAAACTTTCATGTTTCGTTAAAGAATCTGGTCCAGCTATGCTGGTTACAGCCTCCGTTTGTCAAGCACCCTGCTGCCCTTTCCGTCGAAACGATCCAGGGTCTTCTCCTCCACCAGCTTGATCTCGACGTGGATCCCCAGTTCCGAGGCAAGCCGGCGCTTGATGGTTTCAATCAGGGCCTTCTGCTTTTTCATCTCATCAAAGAAGATGGACTCGACCACCTCCACCATCACAGTGACCCTGTCCTCATTGTTCTCACGCTCGACAATGATCCGGTAATGGGGCTCGGTCCCTTCAATATCGAACAGGACCGCCTCAATCTGGGTCGGAAAGACGTTGACGCCCTTGATGATCAGCATGTCGTCGGTACGGCCCATGATCCGGCTCATGCGGGCAAAGGTCCGCCCGCAGGGACAGGGCCCCGGCAGGATCCGGGTCAGATCGCGGGTCCGGTAGCGGATGACCGGGAAGGCCTCCTTGGTCAGGGTGGTGATGACCAGTTCCCCGATCTCGCCCGGCGCCACCGGCTCCAGCGTTTTGGGATCCAGAACCTCGACCAGAAAGTGATCTTCATTGATATGCAGGCCGTTGCACTCCTGACACTCCCCGGCCACACCCGGTCCCATGACCTCGGAGAGACCGTAATTATCCGAGGCCCTGATCCCGAGCCGCTCGTTGATTTCGGCGCGCATGGCCTCCGACCACGGCTCGGCGCCGAAAACGCCGTAGCGCAGGGACAGTCCGTGGGGGTTGATCCCCATATCCATCATCACATCGGCCATCTTCAGGGCATAAGAGGGGGTGCAGACCAACGCGGTGGTCTTGAAGTCCTGCATGATCTGGATCTGGCGTTTGGTATTGCCCGAGGAGATAGGAATAACAGAGGCACCCAGGCGTTCGGCCCCGTAATGGAGGCCGAAGCCGCCGGTGAAGAGGCCGTATCCGAAGGCGATCTGGATCACGTCATCGGCGGTGACCCCAGCGCCGCAGAGGATGCGGGCCACGAGATCGGACCAGTTTTTGATATCATTGCGGGTATAGCCCACCACCGTGGCCATGCCGGTGGTGCCCGAGGAAGAGTGGACCCGGACAATATCCCGAAGCGGCACCGCAAAAAGGCCATACGGATAGTTGTCGCGCAGGTCCTGCTTCATTGTGAAAGGCAGTCTCCGCAGATCGGCAAGAGAATTGAAAGAGTCGAAATCAATCTTCAGCTCATTGAATTTTTTTCGGTAGAACGGCACATGGGTCCCGACCCGGTACAGGGTGGACTGCAGCCTCTCCAATTGCAGCTGTTCCAGATCCTCTCTGGACATACATTCTTTTTCAGGTTCCCAAAGCATAATTTTCAGTAGGAAATAATAGAGTTTCTATAAAAGTGTCGTTTGCAGCCTGAGACTTCTCAAGAGACAGACTTTCATATTGTGTTGTGGCTGGCGCGATCCGTGTCCAGCCATGCCGGTTTGAAGCTGTGAGGCACCTTCCTGATTGTGCACCGGGAGATAAGGAAGAGACGCTATTGCCGCCCTCATCCTTCTGCCCTTCGCAGTGTAGTCTAAAAAATGTCCCGGGGCCATGAATTCCAAGCATGCGGGTCTCAGGCCTCAATTTTTTCCCGTCCCAGATAGGCCCTCTGCACATCCCGGTTCTGCAGCAGATCCTGGGACGGCCCCTGAATGATCACCTTTCCCGTCTCCAGCACATAGCCCCGGTCAGCGATCCCCAGCGCCGCCTTGGCGTTCTGCTCGATCAGAAGCACGGTCTTGCCCTCCTGACGCAGACGGACGATGACTGCAAAGATCCCCTTGATAATAAGCGGGGCAAGGCCGGTCGAGGGCTCGTCCATCATCACCAGCGACGGCCTGGACATTAACGCCCGGGCTATGGCCAGCATCTGCTGCTCCCCCCCCGACAGGGTGCCGGCCAGCTGCCCCCTGCGCTCCTTGAGGATGGGAAAGAGATCGTACTGGTAGTCGAGAAGCCCCTGCAGGACCCGGCTGCCCTGGCTCCTGACAACATGTCCGCCCAGGAGCAGATTTTCCTCCACCGTCATGGGAGAGAAGACCTGTCGTCCTTCGGGGACCATCACGCAGCCCAGACGCGGGATACGGGATGCGGGCAGGCTCCGCAGATCCTGTCCCTTGAAGGTAATTTCGCCCTTTCCGGCCTTCAGCAGTCCGGCTATGACCGACAGCAGCGTGGTCTTGCCGGCGCCATTGGCGCCGATGATGGTGACGATCTCACCCGGATCCACATGCATGGAGATGTTTTTCAACACCTTCAACTTTCCGTAGCCCGCCTCCAGATTCCGTATTCTCAGCATGAATCTCTATTCCCCCAGATAGATCCTGACCACGTCCGGGTCCTGCTGGATCGCCTGGGGCGGACCTTGGGCGATGACCTGGCCGAAGCTGAGGACGACGATCTCATCGGATATCTCCATGACCAGCGACATATCGTGCTCGACCAAGAGAATGGTGACGCCCAGGTCACGGATCCTGGTGATCAGCCGTCCGACCTCGGCGGTCTCATAGATATTCAAGCCGGCGGCCGGTTCGTCCAGCAGCAGCAGGGTCGGCTCCATAGCCAGGGCCCGGGCGAATTCCACCGCCCGCTGCTGACCGAAGGCCAGGCCCGCGGCTTCCTTATCCGCCAGGTCAGCCAATCCCAACAGGTCGAGGAGAGCAAGCGATCTCTCACGGATTTTCCTCTCCTCGGGCCGGGTCCAGGGTAGGGCAAACATCGAGGCCAGAAAGCCCGCCCTGCTGCGGACATGACAGCCCACCATCACGTTTTCAAGCGCGGTCATCCCTGAAAACATCTCGATATTCTGAAAGGTCCGGGCCATCCCCATGGAGGCAACCTGATGCGGTTTTTTCCCCTGAAGATCGCAGCCGTCGAAACGGACCCGGCCCGCAGTGGGGGCAAGGGCCCGTGAGATCAGGTTGAAGAGCGTAGTCTTGCCGGCCCCATTGGGCCCGATCACCGCCTTGATCACTCCCTTTTCCACGGCGAAGGAGACATCCTTTACCGCCACCAGCCCGCCGAAGCAGCGTCGAAGACTGTCCACCTCAAGCAGGGCCATGTTCAGTCCTCCTCCCGGCGCGACACCAGCCTGCGCAGCCTGTCCATGATCCCGGTCTGCAGGATGCCCTCCGGAGCAAAGAGCATGATCAGGATCAGGATGGCCCCGAAGACGGCGTCGTCATAGGTACCGAAGACCCCTCTCAGCGACAGGAAATTCAGCAGGGTGCCCATGACCAGCGCCCCCCAAATATGGGCCATGCCTCCTACCGCGACGATGGCCACATAACGGACCGATTTCATCACCCCCGCCTCCGAAGGACCAATCCCCCCGTTGTAGTGAGTCAGAAAGACCCCGGCCAGGGCGGCAAAGACAGCGGAGAGCATGAAGGTGTAGAGCTTGTAGCGGGCAGTGTCCACCCCGATGGAGTCCGCCGCCCTCTCCGAACCGTGGATGGCCCGCAGGGCCCGGCCGACCCGGGAATGGATCAGATTCCAGAGCAGGGTCACCCCCAGGAGCACCAGCGTCCAGGCGATGTAGTAATTGGCAATCCGATTGGCCGAACCGCCGGTGATGGCAAGCCCCGGCAGCAGGTTAAAAGGCGGCACCTCGGAAATGCCGTCCGCCCCGCCGAAGTAGGGGACGGCCAGTGCGATCTTATAGATTATGATCCCGAAGCCCAGGGTAGCCATGGCCAGATAATGGCCTTTGAGCTTCAGTACCGGGATGCCGATAAGCAGTGCGATCAGTGCTGCAGCCAGGACTGCCGCAACACAGGCGGCCCAGGGAGTCACCACCAGCTGGGCCCCGCCGTAGACATCTCTCCCCGAGACCAGAAGGCCTGCGGCATCGAGCATCCTGACCGGCAGGGCATCCTGCAGGCCCGCCAGATTCCTGGTGGTGAAGGCCGCGGCCAGATAACCGCCGATGGCAAAAAAGCCGGCATGCCCCAGCGAAATCTGCCCCGCATAGCCCATCACCACGCAGAGGCCGATAACAAGCAGCGAATAGTAGGCCGACATGGTCATCTGAGTCAGATAGTAGAGGGTACCCGTCCAGGCGCAGAGCAGATGCACGGCCGCAATCGCCAGGACCAGCGGTATCAGAAAGAGGAGGCGGCGCATCGCTAGAAGGCCCTCAGACCGGCCGCCTCTTTCGAGGCGAACAGGCCGTTGGGCCTGATGAAGAGGATTATCAGCAAGATGGCGATGGAGATCACATCCTGAAAGGCCAGCGGCACCACGGAGACCGAAAAGGCCTCAACAACCCCCAGCAGCAGCCCCGCCGCCACAGCCCCGCCCACATTGCCCAGCCCGCCCAGAATGGCCACGGTGAATCCCTTGATGGCCAGGGCTGTGCCGCTGTCGTATTGGGTATAGGTGATCGGCGACATCATGCAGCCGGCCAGGGCGCCTATTCCTGCGCTCAGCACGAAAGAGAATGTCACCATATTGCCGGTATTGATGCCACAGAGGATGGCGGCCTTCCGGTTTGCGGCGCAGGCCCGCATCTCCCGTCCCACCGGGGTGGCTTTAAAGAAGAAGCTCAGCGCCAGCACCGTCAGCCCGCAGGCACCGACAACCCAGAGCACCTGGGGGCTGATCCGAGCACCAAAGATGCCCACGGCAGTAATGGCAGAGCCGGTGAAGTACGGCAGGGAGCGGACCCCCTCGCCCCAGATGTACAGGGCCGCCTCTCTGATAAGTATGGAGATGCCGATGGTGATGATGATCATCCTCAGCACGCTTGGAGCGGCAAGCCAGCGGATGAAGACAATCTCGATGAAGGCGCCGATGACCATAGTAATGGCAACCGCCAGGATGATCGCGCAGGCAAGCGGCATGAAATCCAGCAGCGAAATAGAGATCATGCCCCCCAGCATGACAAATTCCCCTTGGGCAAAATTTATTATCCCGGTGGTGTTGTAAATAATATTGAAGCCGATGGCGACAATGGCATAGATGCTGCCATAGGTAATCCCGGCAAACAGATACTGGATGAAGAGCTCGATGGTCATGGAACTGAAAGACGTGTCATTGGCGCATGGGGGAAGGGATGAAAAACGACAGCCTCGCGGCCTGTTCACAGAAAATAGGGCCGGGAGGCCGTCCCGGCCCGGGAAGCATCCGGTTTCTTACCTTGTATAGGGAACGAATTTGCCGTCCTTGACCGTCATCATCTCGAAGGCGTCAATGCCCAGCCCGTTATGATCCGTCGGCGAAAAATTGTAGACTCCGCCGGTCCCGGGGAAATTCTTCAGCTGCTCAATGGCGCCGGGAATCTTTTCCTTATTCGGCCCCACGGCCTTAAGGGCGGCAACCAGGATGTTGAAGACATCGACGCCATGCCCTCCGAAGGTGGAGGCGTTCTCCTTATACTTTGCCTCGTAGTCATGGACATATTTGGTCAGCAGGGCCTTCTGGGGATGGCCTTCAGGCAACAGATCGGCAATCAGCAGACGGCCGGCCGGAAAGATGATGCCGTTGGAGGCCGCTCCGCCCGCCTCTGCATACTTGATATTGGCAAAGCCATGGCTCTGGAAGAGAGGGACGTCCCAGCCGGCCTGACGCATATTCTTGGCGACAATGGCCTGGGCAGGTACGATGGACCAGTTGATCACGGCCTGGACCTTGGGATCGGCCTTGATCTTGGCAATGATGGCCGACAGGTCGGTGGCGCTCTTATCGTAGACCTCGTTATCAACGATCTCGATACCGTACTTCGGCGCGATCTTTTCCACCTGCTCCTTTCCGGCCTGACCGAAGCCGGTATTGTCGGACAGCAGGGCCACCCGGACAATCCTCTGCCTGTTCATCTCCTGGAAGATCATCTCGGCGGCAAAGGAATCATTCTGCGGGACCTTGAAGACATAGGAGGCCAGAGGATCGACGATCACTTCAGCCGAGGCGCAGGAGAGCAAGGGAGTCCTACTCTCCTCGGCAATCTTCTTCAGGGCCATGGTCTCACCGGAGGTGGACGGTCCAAGCAACGCTATAACGTGATTTTCCTCGATAAGCTGCTTGGCAAAGGAGACGGCCTTCTCGGGGCTGCTCCCGGTGTCCTTGATGATCAGGCGGATCTTGGCCCCGTCGACCCCGCCCTTGGCGTTCAGTTCGTCCACCAGCATCTCCAGGCTCCTGGCCTCCGGACCGCCAAGAAAGGAGGCGGGTCCGGTGACAGCCAGCACGGCCCCGACGGGAATATCATCCTTTGCCCAAACGGCCGGCACGGCCAAGAGACAGAGGATCGCCACAAGCCATAGTTTCATTCCTGGATTTTTCATAGTCTCCCCTCAAATATGGTGCGAATCGGCTCTGTACGCCCTAGAGAGCGCAGAGCTGTTCCCCGGTCAGGATCGTGAAGCCGTTATCGCGCAGGACCTCAATGGCCTTGTCAATCTCGTCGAAACGGAAGATCAGCACCGCATCCTCGCCTGTCTTGTTTACAAAAGCGTACATATACTCGACATTGAGCCCGGCGTTTTCAACCACCTTCAGGACCCCCGCCAGCCCTCCGGTCCTGTCCGGCACCTCGACGGCGATGACGGTGGTCTTGCCGACGGTGAAGCCGTTCTGCTTCAGGGCCGTTTTGGCCTTCTCCACCTTATCGACGATGAGACGGAGGATTCCGAAATCCGCAGTGTCGGCCACAGACAAGGCCCGTATATTAATATCATTTTCGGCAAGGATAGAGGTTATTTCCGCCAACCGCCCCGATTTGTTTTCCAAAAATACCGCAATCTGCTCTACACGCATGTTCATTCTCCCAAAATCAGACCGGCATCTGCGCCTGCAGTCATGCCAGAAGCCCCAAATCGGGGTGCTTACATCTTTCGTTTATCAATGACCCGCTGGGCTTTGCCCTCGCTACGCTGGATCGTCTTCGGCTCAACCAGCTTCACCTTGCAGGTGACCCCCAGCAGATCTTTAATCTCCACCTGGATTTTCCGGCTCAGGTTCTCCAACACCCTGATTTCGTCAGAAAAAATAATCTCGCTCACCTCGACCTGAACGGTCATGGTGTCCAGATTACCCTCACGCTCAACCACGATCTGATAATGGGGCTCAACGCCTTCAATGCCCATCAGCACATGCTCCACCTGGGACGGGAAGACATTGACGCCGCGGATGATCAGCATATCATCGGTACGGCCGGTCACCTTCTCCATCCGCACCAAGGTCCTGCCGCAGCTGCAGGGCTCATAGATCAACCGGGAAATATCCTTGGTCCGGTAGCGGATAATAGGAAACGCCTCTTTGGTCAGCGTAGTGAAGACCAGCTCTCCCTTCTCTCCCGGGGGCAGGACCTCGCCAGTGTCCGGATCGATGATCTCGGGCAGGAAATGATCCTCAAAGACATGCATGCCCTTTTCAGCCGACAGGCATTCCATAGCAACGCCGGGGCCCATGACTTCCGACAGACCGTAGATATCCACCGCCTTCAGGTTCAGCTTGCGTTCCACCTCCTCGCGCATGTTCTCACTCCAGGGCTCGGCCCCGAAGACTCCGACCCGAAGCGACAACGAATGGGGATCAACCCCGACGGCGCCCATGGCCTCAGCCAGATTCAACGCGTAGGAAGGGGTGGACAGCAGGACGGTGGAGCCGAAGTCCTTCATGATGGTGATCTGCCGCTTGGTATTGCCGCCGGAGACGGGGATCACCGTGGCCCCCAGGCGCTCCACTCCATAGTGGGCCCCCAGGCCGCCGGTAAAAAGGCCGTAGCCATAGGCGTTGTGGACGATGTCCCCCTTATGGGCGCCCGCGCAGGTCAGGGCCCTGGCCATCACGTTGGCCCAGGTCTCGATATCCTTCTGGGTATAGCCGACCACGGTGGATTTGCCGGTGGTCCCCGACGAGGCGTGGACCCGGACGATCTCCTCCATGGGCACCGTAAACAGGCCGAAGGGATAGTTATCGCGCAGGTCATCCTTGACCGTAAAGGGGAGCCTGCGCAGGTCCGCCAGGGTCCGGATATCCTCGGGCCTGACCCCCGCAGCCTCCATCTTCCGCCGATAGGGAGCCACGGTCATATAGACCCGGGCCACGAGATTTCTCAACCTTCTCAACTGAATCGACTCGAGCCCCACCCGAGGCAGGGTCTCAATCTCTTCTTCCCAGAACAATGTCGCCATAGCCGCTCCCGAATTTACTATGAACTTGCCTTTCGCCCCTCCGCAAAGGCAAGAAGGTTCACCTCGCGGAATTTCGCCGGGACCCGCGCCCCGATCACCTGTTCATAAACGGCGGGATCTATGGGCAGGAACACCGACAGGGCTCCCACCATCACCATGTTGGCCGTCCGCACCTCTCCCACCTTGCGGGCCAGCTCAAAGGCATCGACGCAGACCACCTCAATCCCCTGCCCGGTCAGCTTGTCCAGCACCTCCTCGGGATAGGCCGTCTTGCCGGTGGCAACCGAAGGCGGCAGGATCCTCTGGGTGTTGACGATGACCTTGCTGTCCTTATGCAGATAGGGCAGATAGCGCACCGCCTCCATCATCTCAAAGGCCACCTGGATATCGGCCCGGCCCGGCTCGATCAGCGGTGAGTAGACCCTGTCCCCGTAACGGAGCTGGGCGGTCACCGAACCGCCACGCTGGGCCATCCCGTGCACCTCGCTCTTTTTGGCATCAAAGCCTGCTGCAAGCAGACTGTAGGCGGTGATCTCACTGGCCAGCAGGATGCCTTGGCCGCCAACCCCCGAGAAGAGGATATTTCCTGTTGTTCTCATTACTCCCCCTCCTGGGTAATCGCATGGAATTTGCAGAGTGATGCACACTGGCCGCAGGCATTGCAGAGGATCTCGTCGATCCTGGAAATGCCTTTCTGGGACTTTTTATACCCCCTGGCCTCAGCCTCGCCCTCGGCAAAGGCCGTCCAGCTGATGGCGGGACAGCCCAGACGGATACAGGACATGCAGCCGACGCAGTTGTCCTGCTGCGTATAGAAGGTCACGGTCTTTCTGACCTTCATCTCCGGCAGCAGCACGCAGGGAGCCCGCGAGATGACCACCGACGGCTCGGTCAGGGCGATAGCCTCCTCCAGCACCTTCCTGGTCTCCGGCACCTTATGGGGGTTGACTACGAAGACGTGCCTGACGCCGACGGCCCGGCACAGGGCTTCGATATCAATGGCGAAGGCAGGATCCCCTTTGATGTTGCAGCCCGAGGCCGGATTCTGCTGCTGGCCGGTCATGGCCGTGATCCGGTTATCCAGGATGATCAGGGTGGAGGCCGAATTATTATAGACGGTGTTGATCAGACCGGTGATGCCCGAATGCATGAAGGTGGAGTCACCGATGACGGCGACGATCTTATCATGCGCACCCTCTCCCAGGGCCTTGGCCATGCCGTGGGCGATGGGCACCGAGGCCCCCATGCAGACTGTGGAGTCTAAAGCCGACAGCGGCGGCAGAAAGCCCAGGGTATAGCAACCGATGTCCCCGGAGATGAAGACCTTCATCTTGGCCAGATTAAAGAAAATGCCGCGGTGCGGACAGCCGGGACACATATTCGGCGGCCTGGGCGGCAGATCGACTGCGGGGAACAGATCGGGCGTCTGCGACGGATCGATGGCCGAGCGGATAATGGCGGTGTTCAGCTCCCCCTGGTTGGGTATCAGATCCTTGCCGTGGCAGGCAATGCCCATGGCCTTAATATGCAGTTCCAGAAAGGGGTCGAGTTCTTCAACGATATACAGCTCTTCCACCGAGGCGGCAAAAGCGCGGATCTTCGCCTCCGGCAGCGGCCAGCACATGCCGAGCTTCAGGACGGCGGCATCGGGAAAGGCCTCTTTCACATAGAGATAGGAGACGCCCGAGGTGATGAAACCGCGGTTAGAACTCCCCTTTTCCACCCGGTTGCAAGGCAAGATTTCGGCCATATCGCGGCACTTCAGCATCCGCTGCTCCACCGCCACCCGCCGCTTGCGGGCCAAAGCCGGCAGCATCACGAATTTTCCGGGGACCTTTTCAATGCCAGCGGCCGCGGACGAGGCCTCCATTTTTCCTTTTTTCACCACGCCTTTCACATGGGAGACGCGGGTGGTAATCCGGAAGAGGACAGGCGTGTCCAACTCCTCGCTGAGGGCAAAGGCAAGCTTCAGAAACTCTTTGGCCTCGGCGGGATCCGAAGGCTCCAGCATCGGCACCTTGGCGGCAAAGGCATAATTCCGGTTGTCCTGCTCGTTCTGCGAGGAATGCATCTCCGGATCGTCGGCCGTGACCACCACCAGTCCTCCGCGCCCGCCGGTATAGGAGGCGGTGAAGAGCGGATCGGCGGCAACGTTCAGCCCCACGTGCTTCATGGTCGCAAGGGCCCTGACCCCTGCGAACGAGGCGCCGATGGCAACCTCCAGGCCGACCTTCTCGTTCGGAGCCCATTCCGTATAGACTCCGTCATAGCGGCAGAGATTTTCCAGTATCTCGGTGGACGGTGTACCCGGATAGCCGGAGGCGACCCTGACTCCCGCCTCGAAGGCCCCAAGGGCGATGGCTTCGTTCCCGGACAGCCACATTGATTCATCGCTGATTTTCACCACAATTGCTCCTGAAATTATTCCGACGTATTCTCAAACAATTAACATATTGATAGTGTATATTTCCCGAAATTTTTCCGGCAAGGACAAGGACTCCAAGAAGGGCTACGCTTTACCTTGTGACCGATCTAATTACCCTGAAAACACTCCAATAGGCAAGGTTTTTCTGCCTGCGCCAGCCTCTGTCAAAGCAGATTTAAATGGGCCGTCCGTCACCCCGGCCTCCGTACCGCTGATGGTATATTTCTGATTCGACACTTCGAAAATCGGTTTCCTCGCCGCCGGCAATGCGGTATGCTCACCGGATAGCCGGACCATAAAAACGCCAGTCGGATAAAACAGTCAGCAAACCCAAGGCGCAAAGGCTGCTCATGCTCCGGGCTTGTCTTTTAAAACAAGCCCTTACAAAATTATCACATCGAAAGTCTTCCATCCATGACCCACGATACATCCGCATCACCCTCTGCCTATACCTGCAACGAATACCGGGAGGAAATGATGCTTATGGGCCTGCTTCGACGATTACAGGATCCCGATATTACAGACAAAGAAAGGAAGAAACTGACAGAGGAAATAGCGTATCTAAAAAAAAAGACAGGCCTTGAGTAACTGGGCGTCTGCCATACCGAACTATTTGATAATTTGCCCCCCATGAGAACAGATCCCACAATAGACGAGATTGCTGCCGTCGAGCAGAAGACACCGGTCACATGCCCGCTCTTTGTCTGCGGGGTTTCTGCCGGTTTCCCCTCACCGGCCGACGACCATATCGACCGCAGTCTTGACCTGAATGAGCTGCTTATCCAGAATCCGGCCGCCACTTTTTTTGTACGGGTTGCCGGGGATTCCATGCGGGACGCTGGCATCAATCACGGGGACATCCTGGTTGTCGACAGATCCCTGGAGCCGACGAACGGAAAAATCATCATCGCCATCGTCAATGGCGACCTGACGGTGAAAACATTTTTGCGCAGCCGCACCGCATGCCGGCTGGTTGCCGCGAACCCTGACTACCAACCCGTCGAAATCACCGAAGATACTGACTTTACTGCCTGGGGAGTTGTCACCAGCGTCATTCATCAATTTTAACCGGTTCCTGCGATGAAGAAAGTTTTTGCCCTCGTCGACTGTAATAATTTTTTCGTTTCCTGCGAGCGGCTCTTTCGGCCAGGCCTGAACGGCAGGCCGGTTGTCGTTCTCTCCAACAATGACGGCTGTATTATTGCCCGATCAAACGAGGCAAAATCGCTGGGGATTCCGATGGGGGCTCCCCTGTTTCAATACAGACACCTGATCGCCCGGCATAATGTCCATGTATTTTCATCAAACTATGCCTTGTACGGGGATCTTTCCTGCCGTGTCATGGATGTCCTGCGGCAGATGGAGGCAAACGTTGAGGTGTATTCCATCGACGAGGCCTTTTTATCTCTGCCTGTCAATACGCTCTGGGACAGGGGCGGATATGCGGCAACGCTCAGGGATAGAGTGCAGAAACATGTGGGTATCCCGATCTCAGTCGGCATTGCCAACACCAAAACCCTGGCGAAGATTGCCAACGGCGTCGCCAAAAAGGATCCGCGATGCCGGGGCGTCTTTGATCTTGTCGGCAACAGCCAGACAGACAACATCCTGCGCCAGACAGCGGTCGGGGATGTCTGGGGTATCGGCAGGCGCTCTGCGGAAAAGCTGAATATACGTGGTATTTTTACAGCCCTGGATCTCAAACGATCCGATGAGACCTGGATACGCAAGAGCATGACGGTCGTTGGCGCACGAACCGTTATGGAATTGAACGATATCCCGTGCATAGCCTTGCAAAACGCCCCGGTCTGCCCACAGTCCATCGTCACATCACGATCCTTCGGACAGGCGGTAACCGACCTCGGCAGCCTCAGAGAGGCTCTCATCAGCTACACCTCAACGGCAACTGAAAAACTTCGCAAACAGGGGGTTGAAGCCGGAACCATTACTGTATTTATTACGACCGGCCCTTTTGCGCAGCACTGCTACTCCAACAATCAGACAATCGCCCTGCCCCGGCCCACCGCCTCGACCCCTGCGCTCATAAGCGCAGCCTTGCAGTGTCTGAGATCACTGTACCGGCCGGAGTACAAATACCGAAAGGCCGGCATCATGCTTTCCGGCATCGTCAAGGGGTACAAACAGCTTGATCTTTTCCAGCCCGCAGCCAAAGACGACAGGTCGCTGATGGCCGGACTGGACAGGATAAACGGCAAATGGGGCCGTCACACCATCCAATACGGCATGGCGAAAACGACCCATACAGCCTGGTCGGCACAGCAGTCCCAGAAGTCTCCTGCCTACACCACCAGATGGCAGGAACTCCCCGTGGTGCGGACGGCGGCTTCGTAGACCTTCGCCAGAGAACAGCTGCTCACCCTCACCTGACCAGTTTATGCACATCAGGCTGTCGCATCCTTCAATAATTTCAGTATGCAGGAAATCATGAAAATTGACGGGACCACCCTTATCGGATTCGTGGCTGCAATATGTACCACCTGTTCATTCCTGCCTCAGGTGATTAAGATACTGCGATCGAAAAGGACCAAGGACGTTTCCCTCCTGATGTACGGCATCCTCACCACGGGATTGCTGCTTTGGCTGATATACGGACTTGTGCTCAATGATATTCCGTTAATCTTATCCAATTGTATCAGTCTCACACTCTCATTATGCGTTCTGCTTCTCAAGATACGGCATGGATAAAAGAGATAGAGTCCGCCGGCGGAAAAATCGGCAGGAGAGCACTTGCCGGCTGTCCTCAGCGCCACAGGACCGGACTCTATTTATCCTTATGACCGCTGACCGCGCCATCGATCTGACCGACGACATCCTGGATACCTGCAGCAATCAGGTCCGGCTTCAGGAGAAGCTCCATTTTCTTCGCGCCCCGTGCATCGACGAAGGTATCCTCGTACCGGACCCCGGTCTTCTTGATGATTTTCAGATTTTTGTCAAACAGGATAAAGTGATAGCTTAACAGGCCGTAGCCCGCGGCAGCCGCAACGATGAGCAGGAGAAGAATTTTTTTCATGGCAGATCCCCGCACTGGATAGTCAAACAAATCGTTTTTTTATTTAATCCCATACTCTTATACCTATTGGCGATAGACTTCCCGCAAAAAAATCCCACCCGGCAGGACCGGAAAATGCATAGCCATTTTTCATGCAGGCGTCCAGCTCCACTGCAGCCTGCCCCAGCAATTGCAGAAGAGGCACGTCTTTACGGCCGATGCAGACAGGGCGGGCGGCAGCTTCGGTCCTCAATGCCTGCCAGCTGACGGATATGGTTGCGTTCCTCTTCAATGATTCTTTGCAGCTGCTCGACGGCCTCCGCATTGTCCAATAAGCCCAGCAGAAACTCATAGAAGACGACTGTATCCTCTTCAAATGTCCGGGCCCTGCCCAAGACCTCCGCCACTGTCCTCATCCCTGCCAGTTCCTTCCCGTCCAGGAGAAAGGTATTACCCTCGATCATATCCGTGAGCAGGGATGCACCCATGGACTCTATCTTCTGCTCTTCATCCGTCAAGGGCCTGCTGGAGGTGATCCGCCCAAACCACTGGGCATGCGCCCTCTCCTCCTCGGCCATCCGGGCCAGGATCCGGGCGACATCGTCGTTCTTGGCCTCCGAGCAGGCATGCAGATAGGCCTCTTCGCCGTTTTTTTCAATCTGGATTGCAATATTGCGAATATCGGCAACGGTGAACATCTCTTGCTCCTGTGTGTCCCGGCAGTCGGCCCCCGGGGAAGTGTCTTTTGACGGGTGATCGCTTTATGAGAAGAAGCGCGTAAAACTTTCGACCTCTTCTCGGGGCGTCCGGTACGAGTTGACGGCAGCGTCTTTATCCTCGTACCCCAGAGCCATGCCGCAGAGAAGGACGGTCCCGGGACCATATCCCAGGGCCTCCTTCACCAGAGGGGCAAATTGGCCGAGAGCGGCCTGAGGGCAGGTGGCCAGGCCCTCTTCCACGGCCGCCAGCATGACCGACTGCAAAAACATGCCGAAATCGAGATAGGAGCCCTTCTCCAACGAGTTATCAAGAAAAAAGAACAGGACGACCGGGGCATCGAAGGCCCGATAATTGGCCACCCATTGCTCCAATCGCCTGGCCTTGTCCTTCCGACCGATATGCAGGGATTCATAGAGCTGGATGCCGCAGGCGATGCGCCGTCCCTTATAGGGTTCCTGCCATTCCAGCGGATAGTAATTATAGTCCATGCCGCTGACCCCATCCTGTCTGAAGGCGGCCTCCGTCGCCCTGGCCAGCGCCTCTTTTTTTTCGCCGCTGACCACCGCGACCTGCCAGGGTTGGGCATTGCCGCCCGAAGGGGCATGGCGCGCCACCTCAAGGATCCTGACAATGCATTCTCTGGCAACCGGCTTATCGAGAAAGGCCCGTGTCGATTTGCGCGCCTTCAAGGCTTCAAGGACATTCATGATACATTTTTCCTTTTTAGTCAGGTAATGGTTTTCCTCCCCGGAGGGGGACATTCAGGTGAGAATACGGCCGACGTCAACGCTCTGGCCAACATGGGATAGACACCGTTCCCGGAAACGCAGAGAAGGCAGGTTGTAATTTCTTCATCAGCCTGCATGCAGCGTCCACAGGCCAAGCTGGCGACTGCAGCCATGATCGTGATGAAGAAGCAAAGCCTTGCGGCCCGGCCTTAGGCGGTCCGACCGAAGTACAGCCTTCTCGGCTAAGATAATGCCTGAGTTGCAGAGATCAACGGAGAAAATAGGGATATCCCCGGTCGGCATGTATTTCGCCACAATGCCCTTGCCCCGAATCGGCCCTTTATGGTAAGCAATCCCTGACACGGCCCCTTCCTCTTGATGCCGGCGGGCGGACGGGGCCTGAACCGTGGACCCCAGCTTGACCAAAAGGCAGAGATCTTTAGCGCATCTATTCGAAATTACATATTTATTGCAGGAGAATCATTATGATAACAGCACTTGTACAGTTCAGGCTTCCGCATCCGATTTCCCGCAAGGAGGCCCGGGAGATCTTCTCCGGCACTGCCCCCAAATACACCGAAATTAAAGGCCTGATCCGAAAATACTACATCCTCTCCGAGGACGGCGGGACGGCTGGCGGGGTTTATATATGGAACTCGCGCCAGGAGGCGGAGAAATTGTATACGGAGAGCTGGCGGCAATTCATCCTCGACAAATACGGCGCCCAGCCGACACTGACCTACTTTGAGACCCCTGTGGTCGTCGATAACGCCAAGGGAGAGATCGCCACCGACTTATAAGATCTGTTGTCCCATGTTTTTTAAGATGACATGAGAATTGTCTCTGTCTCATCGCCCCGGTCCTTCTCCTGCCGTTCCAGTCAGTGCAGATGAAATCGTCGAATTTCTGTTGCCAGATGAGGCTGTTTCCGGCGAAAATACGGTATCCGCAGACCTTCCGACAATTTTAACGAGAGACGCCCCATGCCCCCCCATGTCGATCATGCAGCAATTCAGCAGCTCTTCATCAGGGCGGCGGCGGACAACCGTCTCTCTCTCTTCGAATACGAGGTCTATGATCTCATCAAGGCGATGGGATCCGAGACCCCGCCGCTGTTTTCGCTGCTGCAACGGGATGCACCTCCCGACCAGGCCGGGCTCGCCGCAGCCCTTGCCGCCATTCCGGGCGACAGGATCGTCGTCAAGGTCGTCTCGCCCTCCATCCTGCACAAGAGCGATATAGGCGGGGTCCGCATCGCAGCCAAGACCTGCGAGGAGGTCCTGGCCGTGACCCGGCAGATCTACCGGGAGGTCCCTGAAAAATTGGCCGCACGCATTGAAGAAAGGCCCAGGCAGGCCTCAGGCGGCTTCGATCATCTGCGGGGGGAAGCCCTGGTTGAAGCCATAACAGCCGACATTCGGGGCGTGGTTCTCTGCCAGTATATCCATCCTGATTCTGAACAGTTTGGCAACGAACTCCTGGTCAGCCTCCGCAGGACCAGGGAGTTCGGCATGATCCTGAGTGCAGGTCTTGGCGGCACCGACACCGAACTCTACGCCCGACAATTCAGAAAAGGACAGGCCCTGGCCCTGGCCTCGACGGCCATGGTGGACGGCGAGACTTTTTTTTCTCTGTTTCGCCATACCATCTCGTATAAAAAACTGGCCGGCCTGACCCGCGGCGGCAAGCGGATTGTTACTGATGTCCAGCTCCTCGACTGTTTTTCGGCCATGATCGAGGTAGGAAACGCCTATGCCGTCGGCTCAGGTCACGGGGATGTCATCATCGATGAGCTGGAGATCAACCCCTTTGCCTTTTCCAACCACCGGATGGTGCCCCTTGACGGCTTGTGCCGTCTTTCTCCGGCCGGGCAAAAGCCGGCTCCTTCCCGGCCCATCGAGGCTATTGACCGCCTCCTCCATCCCGCCACCATAGGCATTGCCGGCGTCTCGTCCGGGGAGACCAACATCGGCAGGATCATCCTTGAAAATATTCTGAAAAACGGTTTCGAACCCGCAGCCCTGAGGGTGATTCATCCCACACCTGCCGTCATTGACGGGATCGCCACCGTCCCCGGGCTCCGGGCCATGGGCCGGAAGGTCGACCTGCTCATCCTGGCGGTAAGCGCAACCTATATCCCCGGGATGATTGATGATATTATCAATCACGACCTGGCCTGGAGCAGTATCCTGATCCCTGGAGGCCTGGGGGAAAAAAAGGGGCAGGAGCAGGTCCGCATCGATATCTGCAGGCGGATTGCCGAGGCCCGCGACAACCAGGAGACGGCGGCGGTCTTTCTGGGTGCAAACAGCCTGGGAGTCCTGTCCCATCCCGGACGATACGACTCAATGTTTATCCCGGACAGCAAGCTGCCCAAGAATCGCGGCAGGCACAGCCGCCGCAGCGCCCTGGTTAGCCAGAGCGGCGCCTACATGATCACCCGGATGAGCAAGCTGTCCTTTCTCGATCCTGCCTATGCCGTCTCCATCGGCAACCAGATCGACCTGACTGCCTCAGACTTCCTGCGTTTTTTCAACGGGCTGCCGGAGATACAGACCATCGCCTTTTATGTCGAGGGCTTCACGGACCTGGATGGGCTGGAATTCGCCAGGGCAGTCCGCCAGGCCATCCCTGCCGGCAAGGAAATCATCCTCTACAAGGCAGGCCGAACACCGGCGGGAAAGACTGCCCTGGCCGGACATACCGCCTCCATTGCCGGCAACTATCTGGTCTGCGAGTCGTGCATCAGCCAGGCAGGTGCCATGGTGGCCGAAAACTTCACAGTATTTGAAGGCCTGCTGCGACTCTCCTGCGCCCTGCACGACAAGAATATTGCAGGCAATCGCCTGGGGGCGGTCAGCAATGCCGGCTATGAAGCAGTGGGGATTGCCGACAATATCCTGGGCGAGGACTACAGCGTAGCGATGGCCCACCTTGGGCCGACAACGCAGAGGGCCCTGGCAGCGATCCTGGCCGAGGCGGGATTATCGGAGCTTACCGATATCAGGAATCCGCTCGATATCACGCCCATGGCCGGTGAGGACGTCTATGAGAAGGTAATTCAAACCCTGCTGGATGATCCCCGGGTCGATGCCATCATCGTCGCCATCGTCCCGCTCACCCCCCTCCTGCATACCCTGCCAGACGAATGTGCGCCCACCGAGTCCTTTACGGCCGATCAGTCCATCATCAATCGCGTCGTCCGGATCAATGCCCGGTCCGCCAAACCTCTGGTCCTGGTGGTAGACAGCGGACCGCTGTACGACTATATGGCCGACGCCTTCCAGCAGCAGGGCTGCCCGGTCTTCAGATCCGCCGATCAGGCCGTTCGGGTCCTCGGCAAATATATCCAGGGAAGGCTCAGGGCCCAAAAACTGCACGCTCAGCCCCCTGCCGGACGCCTTTAAAGAAAAATTTCGTTTGAGTGGCGACCCTGCCATGCTGAAATGACAGGCTTTCCTGTTGCGTTATGGCTGGCTCACCGGGGCCATTCATGCTTGTTTAACGGAATACTAACAGCAAGGAGGGTAATTGAGGTCAATTTCCATTTGTAAAACCTCTTTGATTGGGGTATCCTCCCCAGCGGTTGCACCCACCTGTTTTAGGATAATTTTACCGGAGGAAAGAAGTGAACAGCCCTGATGGCAGTAGCAGTTCAAGCCCAGCTCAACTCTTGAACCAAAACGAACAAGAAGAACCTGACTCGCAGTGCTGGAGTATTGCGGCCGTTGCGGTGACTTTCTCTCTGTCCTTTGTCTTAGTCGAGTGATTGTTCACCTCGGACCGCATCCATGCCGCTGCGGTCTGATCACGAGGTGAATCATGACAGTACCGATCCTGCTCCGGAAGTTTCTTTTCCGCGACGTTATTTTTACCGTTCCGAAAAACTGCTCTGCCGTATTCTTGCAGAGAATCGATAGGGATCTCCCGGCAGAGCTCCATCCGGTTCAAGGCCTTTTACCCACTCTTCTGTCGGCGGGGCAATCCCTCACGTCTGCCGGCAATCCGATCCTCTGTATTCCTGATCGCCGCATTCTGTCTGGACCAGCTGGAGCCATAAACAGGGTTTCCAAGCCGGAAACATCCGGCAATGAACAGAGCAGCCGATGGAGTGTTGTCTTATGATTAAAGAAATCCTGAAAAAATTTTCAAAGGACCAAGAGATGCAGCCGGCGCCCTCCCGCGGCCTGCGAGAACATGAGCGCCAGTTGATCGAACTCTGCCGGATGCCGCCGGCCAGGGCCCTGGAGGCCCTGGATTCTACCGCCAGCGGGCTGAGCGCAGAAGAAGCGGAACACCGTCTTGGCGAATACGGGCTCAACGAACTGTCCCATCTGAAGCATCTGAGCTTTTTTGCCGACATGGCCCATCGCTTTTCAAGCCCGCTGGTGGTTCAATTGCTGGTGATTGCGGTGGTGTCAGCCATAACCGGAGACATGATCTCGGCCTGTATTGTCGGGGCCATGATCGTTCTCAGTGTCGGCCTGGCAGCCGTCCTCGACCGCAAGTCCAATATGGCCGTTGAGGCCCTGGGCAAACGGGTCCAGTCCCGGACCCTGGTCCTGCGGGATGGCGCAGAATGTGAGATCAGGATCTCCAAGGTGGTTCCAGGCGACATCGTCCTGCTCTATGCCGGCTCCGTCGTCCCGGCCGACCTCATCCTGATCTCCGCCAAAGACTTCTTCGTCGGCGAGTCGGCCCTGACCGGCGAGGCCATGCCGGTGGAAAAGACGGCCGGGACCGCAACGGCAGAGGTGCATACGGCTCTCGGACTCGGCAACGCCTGCTTCCTGGGGACCTCCGTCAACAGCGGCACCGCCCGGGGTGTGGTGGTGAACACCGGCACCCGAACCCTGTTCGGGGCCATCTCCGAGTCTCTGACCGGGATCAGGGAGGAGACCAGTTTCGACAAGGGCATCCGCGACTTCACCTGGCTGATGATTCGCTTCATGGTCGTCATGGTCTTTGCCGTCTTCATGATTGTCGGTATCACCAAGGGCAACTGGATGGAGGCCCTGATCTTCGGCCTGTCGGTTGCCGTCGGCCTGACCCCGGAGATGCTGCCGATGATCGTCACGGTCAACCTGGCCAAAGGGGCCCTGACCATGGCCAAGAAAAAGGTCATCGTCAAGCGGCTGCCCTCGATCCAGAATTTCGGGGCCATCGATATCCTCTGCACGGACAAGACCGGGACGCTGACCCAGGACCGCGTTGTCCTTGAGCGGCATGTGGACCTCACCGGCCATACCAGCGAAGAGGTCCTGAACTATGCCTACCTGAACAGCTATTTCCAAACCGGCCTGCGCAATCTTATCGATCGGGCGGTACTCGAATTTGCCGATCTGGCCGTCGAGCAGCACTGCCGGCTGGTGGACGAGCTGCCCTTTGACTTTCAGCGGCGGCGGATGTCGGTGGTCGTGGACTACGAGGAGGACCACGTCCTTGTCTGCAAGGGCGCCGTCGAAGAGATCTACGGCTGCTGCAGCCATTATCAGATCGATGAGGAGGTCTATCCCCTCATCGATCTGCTCCGCGCTGACCTCTTCGAGGAAGTCGACAGGCTGAACCGCGACGGCTTCCGGGTCCTGGGGATCGCCTATAGGGAATTTCCGCGGACCCAGACCTCCTTCAGCGTCAAGGATGAAAGCAAACTGATTCTTCTGGGTTATATCGCTTTCTTTGACCCGCCCAAGGTCTCCGCCTCCGAGGCACTGACCCTGCTGACTACGGCCGGTGTCCGCCTCAAGGTACTGACCGGCGACAATGGCTTGGTCACGGAAAAAATCTGTAATGACGTGGGCCTGCAGGTGAACCGGATTATCACCGGCGGCGAGATCGCCCGGATGGAGCAGGAAGAATTTGCGGCGGTGGTGTCGGAAAACGATGTCTTCGTCAAACTCTCTCCCGATCAGAAAGAACAGGTGGTCAGAGAACTGCGCCGCCAGGGGCATGTGGTCGGGTTTATCGGCGACGGGATCAACGATGCCCCGGCCCTGAAGGCGGCGGATGTCGGCATTTCCGTGGACTCGGCGGTGGATGTGGCCAAGGAGGCGGCGGACATCGTCCTGCTGGAAAAGAACCTTTTGGTCCTCGAAGAAGGCATCATGGAGGGCAGACGAGTTTTTGCCAATATCGTCAAGTATATCCGGATGGGCGCCAGCTCCAACTTCGGCAATATGTTCAGCGTGGTGGGGGCCAGTTACCTCTTGCCCTTCCTGCCCATGCAGCCGGTGCAGGTACTGGCCAATAATCTCCTGTACGATTTTTCCCAGACCGGGATCCCCACCGATAATGTCGATGAGGAGCTGATCCAGAAGCCCCTGAAATGGAACATCGAAAATATCAAGCGTTTCATGTTCTTCGTCGGGCCCATGAGCTCGATATTCGACTACGCCACCTTTGCGCTGATGTGGTTTTTCTTCAAATGCAATATCTTTCTGGACCCGTCGGCAAGTGCGGTGCAGCGGGAGGTGGCGGAAAAACTTTTCCAGACCGGCTGGTTTGTGGAGTCATTGCTGACCCAGACCCTGATTGTCCATATCATCAGGACCAGAAAGATACCGGTTTTCGGCAGCCAGGCCTCCTTTCAGATGACCGTGACGACACTGGGCGTCATGGTTTTCGGTTCCTGGCTGCCCTACTCGCCTTTTGCCTCCCTTCTGGGCCTGGTTCCCCTGCCAGCCATTTACTGGCTCTGGATCGGAGGCTTTATGGCTGCTTACGCGGTCCTGACCTGTGGCGTGAAAAACTGGTTTTTTAACCATTTTGGAGGTGATTGATCATGGATACCCTTTTGGATGCCCTGCAGGAAGGCCGGCTCTTCGAACTTCCTGAAAACGATAAGGGCCACGCCCTGCAGTTTCTCGCCCATATTATCGAGGCTTTTCCGGAGATGCCTGCCGGAACCGATATCGTCGACCACGTCCTGAAGCGGGAGGAAACCACCATCACCGCCCTGGGAAACGGCTGGGCCTGTCCGCACGCCAGAATCACCTTCGATGAGGATCTGATGAGTGTCGTGGGATGGAGCCCCGCAGGCATTGAGTATGGGGCCCCGGACGGCAGGCCCGTGTCCATCATCGTCATGTATCTGGTGCCGGCCAATCAGCGTAACCATTTTCTGCGGGAGGTCTCCATCCTGGCCAAGGCCCTGGAGACCTACCCGGATCAGGAAAAGTTCCGGACGGCCAAGGACCTCAATGAGGTACGGAACTCTCTGCTTGATCTCATCGGCACCACCAAGGAGAACGTCGGCCCCGACGCACGGGCGAGGATGATCCGCCTGCAGGCCAAACCGACAGTCTCTTCGGCGGCGACCTTCCCCACCCAGGATCTCTCTCATCTGATCATGGAGCCTCTCACCCTTGTGGCAGGAGCCGGGCCCAGGGCCATCGTCCTGACCCAGAATGCCGAGTTGGCTGAACATCTGAACGCGGCCGCCGGGATGATGGAGAAGATCGAGGGCGATGGCATCTTCCAAAGCGGGGGATGGCGGGTGCTGCGGCGCCACGCGATTTCCTATCAGGGAGGAGTGGTCACCTACGACTGTCTGGCCATCAAGGCTGCCTTTCCCTTAGTTGCAGCGGGAAATTGATCTGCAGGCGCAAAGACCCTTTTTCTGAACCCGCATCAGCAGAGGAAATGTTATGGGTCAGATTTCAATCGGAACACCGACGTCAACCGGTTCCCAGAGGGCGTCCATATCTTATTGCGCAGGGCAATGCATCCGTTCGTCCAATCGAAATGCTGGGCGATGAAGCCCGCCCAGCCAAAGCCGTTCTTTTGCCCGTGGATCATAATAAAGCCACCTGGCGAGACACCGCGTCGCAGCGCATTTTCCCTATCCTGTTAATAGCTTTCGCTGTCGCCTGGCAAGTCTTATTTCGGACATTTACGTAATAAACACGATTCAGGAATTCCCGGTGGCGGAAGGGATATGATGCACCCTTTCTCCATCCCCTCAGGCCCGATATTCAGGCAGTATTGCAGATCCGCTCACAGATATTGAACTTTCTTCATTTCATGTGTATAGATACTATTCATAATGTGCTTTTGCACATATTACATTGTGGTATGCCAAGCCATGATGGCAAATTGAAAGAGGAACCCTGTAGCGGGAAAGAGAGAGGAGGAAGTATGCCGAAAAGAGTAGTCATCATCGGGGCAGTGGCCCTGGGACCCAAGGTGGCCTGTCGTCTACGGCGCCTGGACCCTGATGTCGAGATCACCGTCATCGACCGGGACGATATGATTTCCTATGGCGGCTGCGGAATTCCCTATTATGTCGGAGGGGATGTCAACGAGATTGAGGATCTCTGCTCGACGGCCTCCCATGCCATCAGAGACCCCGAATTTTTCCGGACCGGCAAGGGGATCGCCATGCTCACCCGGGTAGAGGCCCTGGCCATCGACCGGAAAGGGAAGCGGCTGAAGATCAGACACCTTGAGGATGGAAAAGAGGAGCACCTGAGTTACGACAAGCTGGTCATCGCCACGGGATCGGCCCCGGTGCGGCCGCCCTTTCCCGGTGCCGATCTCCCGAGGGTGAAGATCGTCTCGAACCTGCATGACGCCCAGGCCGTAAAAGACCTTCTGAAGCAGGGCAAGGTCGGACGGGCGGTGATCGTCGGGGCCGGGGCCATAGGCATCGAGCTGGCCGAAGCCATGACCGACCTCTGGGGCGTGGAAACAACCGTCATCGAACTAGCCGACCAGGTCCTGCCCGCGGCTCTCGGCAAGACCATCGGCAGGATCGCCAAACGGCAGATGGAGGACCATGGCGTCAAGGTCATGCTCTCCGAGCGGGTGATCCGCATCGGCGAGGCCCCGGATACGGGAAGCCTGCTGGTCGAGACTCTGTCCGAGACCCTGTCCTGCGATCTGGTGGTGCTCTCCACCGGCATCAGGCCCAATTCCATGATCGCCTCAGCGGCGGGACTGGCCGTTGGGAGGTCCGGCGGGATATTGGTGGACAGCCGTCTGCGCACCAGCGACCCGGACATCTACGCCAGCGGGGACTGCATCGAGTTGCGCCATCTGATCAGCGGCGAGAACCAGATCATGCCGCTGGGCTCCCTGGCCAACCGCCAGGGGCGGATCATAGCCGACAATATCAGCGGCGGCAGCAGCCTGTTCACCGGCACCGTCGGCGCTTTCTGCCTCAAGGTCTTTGATCTCGGGATCAGCAAGGCCGGGCTGACCTTCCGCCAGGCCCGGGCCGCCGGTTTCGATCCTGTCTTCGCCGTGGTCTCGCAACCGGATCACGCCCATTTTTATCCCAGCGCCAATCTCATTTTCATGACCCTGATTGCCGACCGCCGGAGCCGAAAGATCCTGGGCATCGAGGCGGCGGGAAAAAACGGTGCTGCGGTCAAGGCCCGTGTCGACGCGGTAGCGGTGATGCTCCGGCACGGCCTGGACGTGGAGGATGTCTGCACCCTCGAAACCGGCTATGCCCCGCCCTTTTCCTCCGCCATGGACGTCATCAATAACGCCGGCAATGTCCTCGACAATATCCTTGCAGGCAGGAACAGACCAATCGGTGCTGCGGAATTCCTCGAAAAGCTCGCGGCCGGGGAAATGCAGGTCCTGGATGTGCGCGAGGCGCCCACAGCAAAACCCTTTGTCGATAAATATAAAGACAGGTGGCTGAACATTCCCCTGCTGGAATTGCGTGCCCGGCTTGCGGAGCTCCCGCGCCAGACACCCCTGGGGCTTCTCTGCGATACCGGTCCCCGGTCCTACGAGGCCCAGGTAATCCTTGATGCCGGAGGAATCACCGACACCCTGAACCTCCAGGGCGGCTATGCGATGATCCTGGCCACCGGTTCCCCCCTTCTCTGACCCGTTCCTTCTCCCGCTTGGCTCAGCCGGGCGGGAGATCCCTGTTCATCGACTTTCTCCACCCTTGAAGGCCATGGGCTATTCTTTACGGGGTATGGCGCAGGGCGGAAATCGCTTCAATCACGCTGATCTCCCCTCAGACCCCCAGCGAAGACCGCCGTATCTGTAATCGGCGTCATCTGCCCCCCCCGTCCCTGTCACGCGACGGGGCGAGAAGAACATATTGTTGATCGGCCCTTTGATGTTTATGATAATCGGCAAGGCAGCCAAAGGCCGAAGGCCGGTGCCAGCGTTTTATTGATGGACAAGCAAACCCTTCTCCCACATGGACCTATGACCGAGACAATTCTCGAGGCCAGAAAACTGGCCAAGACCTATACCATCAACAACAGCGCCATCCTGATCCTGGATGCCGTCTCCCTCACCATCGGCCAAGGAGAGTTTGCCGTGATCACCGGGGACAGCGGCAGCGGCAAGACCACCCTGCTGACCCTGCTCTCCGGTCTTGACCGGCCGACCTCAGGCCGCGTGATCCTTGCAGGCCGAGATATCACCGATCTGGATGAGGATAGCCTGGCCCGGCTCCGCAATGAGCAGATCGGCTTTGTCTTTCAGGCCTTTCATCTGGTGCCGTCCCTCAACGCCATGGAAAATGTGATGTTTCCAGCCGAACTGAAAGGAGACAGGCTAGCCCGGGACAAGGCCTCTGCACTGCTGCACAGGGTTGGCCTCTGGGAGCGCCGCCATCACTTTCCCGACCAGCTTTCCGGCGGCGAGAAGCAGCGGATAGCCATCTGCCGGGCGCTGATCAACAGCCCCCGCATCCTCTTTGCCGATGAGCCCACCGGCAATCTCGACTCGAAAAACAGCGATGCCATCGTCGATCTTCTTGCCGAACTCCATCGCGAACAGGGCGCGACTCTGGTGCTCGCCACCCACAGCGCAGGCATCGCCGGACGGGCCCAGAGAATCATCCGGCTCAGCGATGGCCGCCTCAGCAACGGGTCGGGATCGTCATGCTGAACCTGCGTTTTCTGCTCCGGGAACTGGTCCAGTCCAGAAAACAGGCAACGGTCTTCGTCCTCTGTGTCGCCCTGTCGATCTTCTCCATGGTGGCGTTGAACAGCTTCAGGGATACCGTTCAGAATCTGGTGCTGGGCGATGCCCGCAGTCTGCAGGGAGGTGACCTCCTCCTTCACTCCCATTACCCGTTCGGCCCCGCCCTGATGCAGGCCGTGGCCGGTCTCGAACAGAGCGGACAGGTCAGGGGCACCAGGATCTACGAGTGTTACTCGGTAATCCGGCCCATGGCAGGGGTTCGCAGCCTGCTCAGCCGATTGAAGATCGTGGGTCCCGGCTATCCCCTCTACGGCAGGGTGGAACTGCAGTCGGGCCTGCCGCTGGAGACGGTCCTGACCGCAGGCAGGGTGGTAGCGGAACGGGAGGTCCTGGACCGGCTCGGCCTGCAGGTGGGGGACCAGGTGTATATCGGCAGCGCGGTGCTGACCATCGCCGACATCATCCTCCGAGAGCCGGATCGGCCCGTGGAGGTCTTCGCCCTCGGCCCCAGGATCCTGATCAGCGAGGCGGATCTGGACCGGCTGCAACTCATCGGCAAAGGCAGCCGTGTCGACTACGGCATCCTGCTCAAGATCCGAGACCGAGATGCGGATATCAAGGCCATAACAGCAGGCCTTTTGCGATCGGCCCAGCCGGAACAGGAACAGGTGAGCACCGCCCTGAATGCCCGTTCCGGAGTGAAGGTTTTCTTCGACAACCTGTTTTTCTTTCTGTCGCTGATCTCCATCTTCACCCTGCTGCTGGCGGGTATCGGCATGCAGACCTCCCTGGCCGCCCTCTTGCGCGGGAAGAGGACGACCCTGGCCATCATCAAGGCCATGGGCGCCTCCGGCGGCTTTCTCTTCAGGCATTATTTCGTCCTCACCCTGGGCCTGGGCCTGATCGGCAGCCTTACGGGCATGGCTCTGGGTGCTGCGGTCCAGCGCCTCCTGCCCGTCCTGTTCACAGGCCTTCTGCCGGCCGGCATAACACCTGCCCTGCGTCTGGCCGATGCCGGTCAGGGACTGCTGCTGGGGCTGCTGGTCGTGATTTTCTTCACCTTCCTCCCTCTCCAGGGCCTGCGGCATATCAGACCGGCAGCCCTCTTCAGACAGGAGAACCAGAGCGGTACCAGAGGGATGCTCTTCTATCCGACGGTGGCTGCAGGCCTGCTCCTGCTGGCCCTGCTGATCATCCGGCAGCTGCAGGACCTGCGGATCGGCCTGTACTTCATCGCCGGGGCCCTTGCCCTGATCGCCTGCATCTGGCTGTTGACCAGGGCTCTGCTTGCCGCAAGCGCAAAGATCCGCAGCCCTTTTCTCGGACTGCGCCAGGCCCATAAGAGCCTGTTCCGGCCAGGCAACGCCACCGGCTCCATCATCGTCACCCTGGCCTGTGCCCTGTCGGTACTCCTGGCCATCTATCTGGTCAGGACCAACCTGGAGGCCACCTATGTCGAATCCTACCCGCCGGAGGCCCCCAATCTCTTTTTCCTTGATATTCAGCCGGACCAGCGGCAGGCCTTCATCCGGAAGACCGGCCAGGCTCCCCAGCTTTTTCCGGTAGTCAGGGCCCGTCTTGTCTCCATCAACGGCCAGCCGGTCAGGGAGCGGCAACAGCCGCAGCAGCGGGGAGACAGCCTGACCCGGGAGTTCAGCCTCACATACAGGAACAACCTGCTGGCGGACGAGGTGGTCAGTGAAGGCGGCTCCCTCTTCCGGAGGGACAGGTCGGGAGCCGTCCCCCTGCAGGTGTCGGTCCTGGATACAGTGGCGGAGATGGGGGATATGCATCTGGGCGACAGATTGGAATTCAATATCCAGGGTGTGCCCCTGCAGGCACAGATCAGCAGCATCAGGACCAGGACGAAATCCCGACTCTACCCCTTTTTCTACTTCGTCTTCCCCGAGGAATTTCTGCGCGATGCCCCCCAGACCTCCTTTGCGGCCCTGCATATTGATCCTCAGGAGATCACCGGTATGGAGAACAGAATCGTCAGCGCCTTTCCGAACATCAGTTTCATCAATATGGCCCAGACGGCGGCGGAACTGGGAGAGCTTGCCCGCAGGCTGGCCGGCATCGTCAATTTTTTCGCCGGTTTCTCCATCCTGGCCGGCACCTTGATCATAATCGGCTCTATCCTGGCGACCAGGCTGGCAAGGGTCCGGGAAGCGGTGTATTATACAATCCTGGGTGCCGACTCCCGTTTTGTACTGTCGGTCTTTATCTACGAGCACTTGCTGCTGGGCCTTTTCAGCTCGCTTATAGCTGTGATGCTGGCGCAACTGGGAAGCTGGGCACTCTGCCGATTTCTCTTCAACATCGGCTACTTGCCCCACTGGTCTGTCAGCTTCCTGTTGATCGTGCTGACGCCCCTGCTGGTCGTCGTCATAGGGCTTTTGAGTTCGGCAGGTATCCTCCGGCAGAGGCCTGCCCAGATCCTGCGGGAGCAGACCGGTGAATAAGGCCTGGCTGCTGCACTCCTGCCAGCCATAATGAGGGTTCATATGAGACATGTCATGCTGACAGGCCTGGCTCTGATTCTGCTCTTCGTTGCCGGTGGCTGCCGGCAACCCGCCGAAAAAGCAGCAAAAAAAGAGGTTGATTCCGCGGATGGGCTGATCATCGCCGTAGGTGACAGTCTGACCGCAGGTGCTGGCGTCGATGAGCAGGCCAGCTACCCGGCCCTGCTGCAGAAACGGCTGCAGGCGGCAGGCCTGCATTACCGTGTCATCAATGCGGGGGTGAGCGGCGAGACCAGCAGCGGCACCCTGTCGCGATTAGGCTGGATCCTGACCCAGAAACCAGGCATCGTTATCCTGGAGACCGGTGCCAATGACGGTCTGCGCGGCATCGACCCGGACCTGACCCGGGCAAATATTGAAAAAATCATGGCCAGGCTGCAGGCAGAAAAAATCGTCACAGTCCTTGCCGGGATGCGGATGGTGGGCAATATGGGCGGCGGCTACACCGAGTCCTTCCGCAAGCTCTATGAGGATGTGGCCCGGGAAAACGGGGCCGTCTTCATGCCCTTCTTCCTGGAAGGCGTTGCCGGAGATCCCGCCTTCAACAACAGCGACGGCATCCACCCCAACGCCCGCGGCTATGAGATAATCACCGATAATCTCTTCCCCTACGTCGTCCAGGCAATCAACAAACGCAGGGAGGCAGACGAAGACCAGAAAGGCAGGGCCTCTTCCCACCTGGGCCGGGCCCTGCAATTGTTTTGCCATTTTCCAGAGCATCCCTATAGTACATATAGGGTTTCATATAAATGAGCATATCGCCTGCCAGGGCGATGAACGGGAACTCGGCTGTTATACTGTGGAGGCCGTTATGAATAGACGAGGACATCGACGCATGCAGGTAAAGGGCATCGCGGCGGATATTTCTGATGGCAGAGGCTTCTTTTCGGGAACCGTGCACGACATATCCCGTTTCGGCGTATCGCTTGACGACGTCCCGCAGAAATTAAACGCTCACGTCCCGAAACTCACCATCATTCTCGATGGTCGGGGCGGGCATTTCAAGCTCAAACTTTTTCCCCGCTGGGAGTCCGCGGCCGGCCTCAGGAAAACCGTCGGCTGCCAGATCGAACTGAGCCCCTTGCAGTGGACGGAATTTGTGATGAGATTTGAGCCGAAAAAGGACGACATCTGGGGCAAGGGGGATTAGCCCTCCTGCGACAGGTCAATGGCCACGAGATCAGCATAATGCCCCCCTGCAGCCAGCAGATCCGCATGGGTGCCCTGCTCGATTATGCGCCCGCTCTCCATGACAAGTATCCGGTCGGCCCGGCGGATGGTGGACAGCCTGTGGGCCACAACCAGCGAGGTCCGATCCCGGAAGCTGTCAGCGATGGCCCTCTCGAGGATATTTTCGGATTCGGTGTCGATGGCCGCAGTGGCCTCGTCCAGAACCAGGATGGCGGGATTGCGGCAGAGCACCCGGGCAAAGGCCAACAGCTGTTTCTCACCGGAGGACAACTCCTGCCCGCCCTCGCCGATCAGGGTATCCAGCCCGTGGGGCAGCCTCTCCACAAACCGGCTCATCCCCGTTTTTTTCATAATTTCCTCGACCTTTTCCCTCGAACTGCCGGTATCCATGATGATATTGGCAAGCAGGCTGTCCTGAAGGAGGAAGACATCCTGGAGGATGACGCCGACAGCCTGCCGCAGGGCCTCCTGCTCAAGGTCGGCGATATCGACACCGTCGATGGTGATGGTCCCTGATCCGGGGGCATAGAATCTGAGGAGCAGGTTGACCAGGGTAGTCTTGCCCGATCCCGTGGTACCCACCAGGGCGTAGGTCCTTCCGGGCGGAACCCGGAGGCTGATATCGTGCAGGATCTGATTTGCCGTGTCATAGGAAAAATTGACCCGGTCAAAACAGAGCTCGCCTCTGACCTGCGGCAAAACGACAGGCGCCGCAGGCAGGGCAATGACCCTTTGAGTATCGAGCAGCTCGAAGATCCGCTCGGCCGAGGCCATGGCCGACTGGACGATGGAGTATTTCTGGGAGAGTTCCCGTAGCGGCTGGAAGAAGAGGCGCATATAGGAGATAAAGGCCACCAGCTCCCCCAGGCTCAGCTCGCGGCGGATTATCTCGCCGCCGCCATACCAGAGGATCAGGGCTGTCGCCGCCGAGCCCATGAGGTCGGTAAGGGGCATAAAGACTCCGAACAGCCGCACCTGGGACATGTTCCGCCGCATATACTCGCCGCTCATGGACTCGAAGATATGCCGGCTCCTCTCCTGCCGGCCAAAGAGCTGGAGGATGCTCATCCCGGAGATCGCCTCCTGCAGGAAACTGTTCAGTTTGGCCAGCTGGCTGCGGATGGCCCTGAACTGCTCCCTGGCCAGGTTGGCAAAAAGGAGGGTGAGAAGGGCAGCTAGCGGCACAAAGACGGACATCAGCAGGGCCAGCTTCCTGTTCAACGTAAAAAGGACCACCATGATGCCCGCAATCTGCAGGAGATCGTTGAAGACGGTGACGACGACCGAGGTGAACATCTCGGTCATATTGGAAATATCATTGGTCAGACGAGTGACCAGCCGGCCCGTTGGATGGGCGTTGAAATAGGGAAGATCCAGCTCCAGGGTATGGCTGAACATCTTCTGGCGGATCAGATGCATGACCGACTGGCCGATCCATTCAAGGAGGACCACCTGTAAAAAGGAGGCGATAAAGATGCCGGCCACAAGCAGGCCGTACCAGATCCCTATTCGCAGCAGACCCGCTGTCCTCTCCGGATATCCCAGGGAGGGTGAGGCGATATACCGGTCGATCCCGGTCTGCATCAGGGTGGGCAGCACCAGGGAGGCGCCCGTCACCAGCATCGACAGGACGACCGCTCCGGTCAGGGCCAGCCGGTAACGGGCACAGAAGACCAGAATGCGCCCCCAGAGACGGATGTCCCCGACAGACCCGATCTTACCTTCCTCTGAATATCCGAAATCATTCATGAATTACCCTGAAGATCTTCCTTTCGCATCTGCTTTTCATACATGGCCCGGTAAAAACTGTTTGCCCTCACCAGCTGGTCATGGGTCCCGATACTGGCGATCCTGCCTTCATCCAGGATAATAACGCGGTCGGTCATGGACAGGAGCTTGACCCGGTTGGAGACTATCACCACGGTCTTTTCCCGGAGCTGGCCCCGGAGACCTGCAAAGATTTCATGTTCGGTGGCTACATCCACCGCCGAAAGACCGTCGTCGACCAGCAGGATAGGCCGGTCGCAGAGCAGGGCCCGGGCCAGGGCCAGCCGCTGGCGCTGGCCGCCGGAGAGCTTGACGCCCCGCTCGCCGATGATGGTGTCATAGCCGGCCGGCAGGGTCAGAATATCCTCGTGGATCGCGGCATGCCGCGCTGCGGCCTCAATTTCATCCCGGCCGGCCTCAGGTCTGCCCAGACTGATATTGGCGCTGATGGTGTCGGAAAAGACGATGGGCTCCTGCCCCACATAGCCCATGGAGGACCGGACCGAATCCAGGGAGAGGCAGTTGACATCATGGCCGCCGAAAAAGACCCGGCCGTCGTCCACCGGATAGAGTCTGGCCAGAACCTTGCACAAAGAAGACTTGCCGCTGCCGGTGCGCCCGGCCACGCCATGAATGCCGGGGCCGATCTCAAGGCTGATACCGCACAGGACCGGGGCTGGCGACGAGGGATAGGAAAAGGTCAGTGAACGCAGCGAAAAAACCGGCTCAGCCGCAGTTGCAGCTGTAATCTCCGGCAGGGCCGAACGGGAGGCGAGGAGATCATGGATGCGCCTGAGCGAGGTGAGGCCGCGCTGCACCAGATTGGCAACCCAGCCGATGGCCATCATCGGCCAGATCAGCATATAGAGGTAGGAGATGAAGGCGACGAAATCACCCATGCTGATCTGGCCCTGGATCACCAGACGTCCACCGAAAATCAGGACAAAGAGCATCCCGATATTGCCGGTCAGGGTCGCAATGGGGAACATCAGCCCCTGGATCACCGCCACCCGCAGATTGCTGCGCACATATTTTTTCCCCAGGTCATCAAACTCCCTGGTCCTGAATTTCTCCATGGTATAGGCCTTGATCAATCGGACGGAAATCAGGGTCGAGCGGGTAAACTCCGTCATCAGCGAAAACTGTTCCTGGACTGTGGCAAAACGATGATGGAGCTTTGCCGACAGGATGCGGGTGCACAGGGCCAGAAGGGGCATGGGCAGGATGGCCAGCAGGGTCAGCGAGACATGGATATTGCACATGAAGCCCATGGCCGCAACACTCATGAAGGAGGCGTCCATGGCGGCAATCAGGCCCATACCGCAGGCCATCTGGACCGCCGACAGGTCATTGCTGACATGAGCCATGACGTCGCCCGTGGTGTGCTTCTCGAAAAACAGCGCATCCATCTTCAGCACATGGGCGAAGATCCTATCCCTGATGACCTGCTCCATGATCCGGGAAAAACCGAGGATCATCAGACGCCAGACAAAACGCAGGCAATTGACGCAGACCGCGACCAGGATAATGATCCCGGCAAGCTCCAGCAGCGTGCGGTCCGAGGAGGTACCGGCGGCCAGCCCGTCCACCCCCCGTTTCAAGACCCTGGGAATGAGAAGCTGCAGCAGGTCAACGGAGAGCAGCGAGAGGCAGCCGATCAGGATACGGAGCCTGTGCTGCCGGAAAACGGGAGTAAGAAGGTCCAGCAGCCGGCCCAGACCGGATTTCGCCGTTTGCTCCCCCTCTCCAGGTTGGGAATCGGAATGTATCACGGACGGGCGGGTCTGCGGAAGAAGAAAGACATAGGGGACATCTGCGGAAAGAAATTTTCAGGTTGTGGACATGCTGATACGGAAATGTGCATTCTAGCACTTCATCCCCGCCGCCGTCAAAAAAATCTCAGCCTCATCGGTAATTCCGTGCTTGACAGCCCTCAAGCAGCAGGATTACATTCTCTTTGTAAGGGATAATCAGAACAGCGCTCTTCCCGGCTGCTTACAGTATCTCCCCCGGCTGATCCTGCAACGCCCTGCGAGAACAACAACGGCCATGCCTTAAAACCGATCCCCGCTCCGCAAATGCTCCTCCTGGCCCTCTCGTTTTTCTCACCGCGCCTGATCTTCCGCCTGTATGCGCCACCTCACCGTTTTCAAAGATTCTATTCTCAATCCATGGGCCTTTGCTGTCACAGACGATGGCTGTCAGCACCCGCACCTGTCATACAGCTTCGCTGCAGCAGCACTAAGTCCCCCAACCACCAGTTCGAAAATCAGAGGGGGGTAAGAATCATGCATGCGAGAAAACGAAGGATACATCATGACAAAGAGGTGATGACCCGACTCCTTGCCACCGCCGGCGTAACCGTCAACGGCAGCAATCCCTGGGATATCAAGGTTAAGGATGACCGGGTCTATTCTGCCCTCCTGCGGCAGGGCTCGCTGGGGCTCGGCGAATCCTATATGGACGGCTGGTGGGATTGCGAGCAGGTGGATCAGTTCATTGCCCGGCTGATCAGCGCCAATCTGGAAAACTGCGTCAGGCGGAATAAAAGTTTTCTCTTCCGGACCCTTCTCGGCAGATTCGTAAACTTCCAGGACCGGAAAGGATCACTGGTCGTAGGCAAGGTCCATTATGACATCTCCCCGGACCTGTATCAAAAGATGCTCGATCCGGAGATGAACTACTCCTGCGGATACTGGAAGGATGCAGGCAGCCTGGCTGAGGCCCAGCGGGCCAAACTGGAACTTTCATGCCGGAAGCTGAAGCTTGAACCGGGCATGAGGGTTCTGGACATCGGCTGCGGTTTCGGCGCCTTTGCCAAATATGCTGCCCAGAACTACAAGGTCAGCGTGGTCGGGGTTACCATCTCCAGGCAACAGGCCGCCTGGGCTCAGCGCGCATGCGCGGGCCTTCCAGTGGAGATCCGTTTTCAGGATTACCGCGATGTGGCCGAACGATTCGATCGGGTGATCTCCATCGGCATGTTCGAGCATGTGGGGGAAAAAAACTACAGGAAATATATGGAAACTGTCCACAGAAATCTCTGCGACGGCGGACTCTTTCTACTGCATACCATCGGCACCTCGCAGGAGAGGAGCAGCACCGATGCCTGGGTGAACAAATACATCTTTCCCAATTCCGCACTCCCCTCGGCCACGGAGATCCCCACAGCCTGCGCGGGGAAGTTTGTCCTCGAAGACTGGCACAATCTGGGCGGCGATTATGTACGGACGCTGAGGGCCTGGTACAAAAATTTTACCGGCCAGTGGAATACCATCAAACAGCATTACGACGACCGGTTTTTCCGAATGTGGACCTATTACCTCTCTGCATTCATGGGAAGTTTTCAGGCCAGACATATCCAAGTCTGGCAGGTCGTACTCTCCAAAAATTATCGCAATCGAGAATATATCCCCGTTCGTTGAAAAGGGCGGCAGAGCCGAAGGTCGAAAGATCCCGATATTCCGCGCACCTCAAGCCCTCAGAAAAAAGGGGAAACCGTATGTTATCTACCCCCTGCCCCATGGCGGGTCGAGGAAATCTGGGGGACAAGGCTCAACTGCAGGGCCCCGTTCACGGCCCGGATATCGGCTATATGCATAGTAATGGCAACGGTCTTATCGGTGGTATCGGCAATCAGGGGTTCAAGATCCCTCAGGGTTACCGGAAACTCGTGCTCGTTGAGGATGGGCAGCAGGGTCCCGCCGATATCGGTATTGGAAGGTTTGGGCGAGGATATGTCGCTCAGGGTTGGCTTGATATACAGAGTCTGTCTGGCACTGTCATAACGCAGCCTGGCCGCACAGTTGAAGTTAAGTTCGATCTCGCCCACCTTCAGGTTGATCTGGTGACCGGCTATCTCGGTCAAGATCTGGAGCTTTTTCCCGGACAGCCGCAGCTTGCAGAAAATATTCTGATCGGTGATCTTCAGGTCGTCAATTCTGCTGATGATAATCGATCCCTGCAAGCCGGGCGAGGCAGGATCTATCTCCAGGGGCACCATTTCCCCGATGGCCTGGGCCAGAACCGATTCCGGCAGGTTAAGGAATATGGTCTTGTCCTTGGCCGGAGCCGCAACCAGCAGACTCGGTACAATCAGGACCAGAAAAAAGAGAAAAGCTGCAACACGCCTGCTCATAATATGCCATCCTTTACATGGGTTGAATGAAGATCAGCTTGAATTCGTCCTTGTCATTGAAGCCGGTTACAGGCATACTATACACATATTGGCAAAAGTACAGACCATTTGCGCACGAACCAGCCCGCCAATCCGGAACCTGCTTATTTTTATACTATTTATAAATAATTTTTCCGAGTTTTTTCACCACAGGGCGGCGATTCAGGTCTGCCCGAAGAAGCTTTCCTCCGAACCCGACAAGCAGGCGTCTCCCGGATATCCGGAGAGCCGGCCTGGACATCACGGGAACACTTCAGGTCCGATGATCGGAGGGCTGTCGTTTTTTCAGCCGGACCGCAGAGGGTACGCGTGACAATGACGACCATCACAGTTACCACCGATTGTCTCCTCGCCGGGGCGCCCCCGGCACTGATCACGGCCTTAAAAGGCCTGCTGACCATCGACAATCCCCAGTATACGGCCGCAAAACGTTATGGACGCTGGATCGGCAAGACTCTCAAGCCCAAGCTCTACTATTTTCGGGAGACCGCAGCCGGCCTGCAGTTCCCGCGGGGATTTTCCAACCAGGCTGTCCTGCTCTGCCGCGAGCAGACCGGTGCCTCGCCGGAAATTATCGATAAAAGGCGCCTGCTGCCCGATACCGGACTCACCTTTTCCGGGACCCTGCGTCCCTATCAGCAAACGGCCGTCGACCTGGTGGCCAAACGCTCCTTCGGGGTACTGGAGGCGGGCACCGGCAGCGGCAAGACCATCATGGCCCTGGCCCTCATCGCCCGCCGCAGGCAGCCCGCCCTCATCATCGTCCACACCAAGGAACTCCTGTATCAGTGGCAGGACAGAATAGCCGAGTTCCTCGGTTGTGAGGCGGGCCTGATCGGAGACGGCCAGAACCGGATTGGAGCGGTGACGGTGGCCATCGTCAACAGCGCCCGCAAACGGACCTGCGAACTGGTTCCGCAGTTCGGCCATCTGATCGTCGATGAATGCCACCGGGTCCCCGCTGCCCTCTTCACCGATGTGGTGTCGAACTTCGACTGCCACTTTCTGCTGGGACTGTCGGCCACGGCCTTTCGCAATGACGACGGGCTGACAAAGCTCATCTACATTTTTATGGGCGACCGGATCCACAAGGTCGACCAGGACGAACTCAAGGCCACGGGCGCCATCGTCAGACCACGACTCATCAGAAAGGAAACCGGCTTCTCTTATGCCTACAGGGGCGATTACCAGGCCCTGCTCAAGGCACTGACCCGGCATGAGGGACGCAACCGGATGATCGTCGACGATATCCATCGGGCCGTGGAGGACAGCGGCACGGTGCTGGTTGTCTCCGACCGCATCGGCCACTGCGCCCTTTTCGACAGGCTACTGAAAGAGCAGGGGGTGTCGGTGGCCCTTCTCACCGGCAAAACCCCGCCGGAACAACGCACCGCCATCGTCGAGGCCGTCCAGAACGGCGGGCTGCAGGTCCTGGTGGCCACCATCCAGCTCATCGGCGAGGGCTTCGACTGCCCGGGGCTCTCCACTCTCTTTCTGACCACCCCCATCACCTTTGAAGGCCGGCTCCTGCAGGTCATCGGCAGGATCATGCGGCCCGGAAAAGACAAAGAGGCCCGGGTCTACGATTATCTGGACGATTCCATCAGCGTGCTGAGACGCTCGGCCCAGGCCAGGATGAGGGCCCTGGCAGGACTGTAAACCGGCCGTATTTTCCCCAATCTTCTGTTCAGCGCCTCCCCCCTGACGAGAATAGTTTGCATAGTCTGGAATTATGGTGTATATTATAAGGTTCCTCTATTCAGGAAGCACTCGTAATCGTACGAGTGCTTTTTTATCTTCAGCACTCTAACCAGCATGGCTGGACCAGATTCCTCAACAAAACACGAAAGTTCCTCATTTCAGTAGGGCGAGGATGCTGCTTCTGGGAAACTTTCATATAAATGTCGGCAGGATTATCCGGACCTCTCTTCTCATGTCCGCCTTTCCGCCGTCGCACAGGGAAAAAAATGGAGCAGGAAAAAATTCGTAATGTGGCGATCATCGCCCATGTCGATCATGGAAAAACCACCTTGGTTGATCAGCTGTTCAGGCAGTCCGGGATGTTCCGCGACAATCAGACGATGACGGAACGGCTGATGGATTCCATGGATCTGGAAAGGGAACGGGGAATTACCATCACCGCCAAGAACGGATCGTACAACTACAAGGATTATTGGATTAACATCATCGACACCCCCGGCCATGCCGACTTCGGCGGCCAGGTGGAGCGGGTCCTGCGCATGGCGGACGGCGCCCTCCTTCTGGTGGATGCCCAGGAAGGGCCCATGCCCCAGACCTATTTCGTCCTGAAAAAGGCCCTGGAGAACCACCTGCCGGTAATCGTCGTCATCAACAAGATCGACAAGCCGGCGGCGCGCTGCGCCTGGGCCGTCGACCAGGTTTTCGACCTCTTCGTCAAGCTGAACGCCCCCGACGACGTCCTGGATTTTCCCATTGTCTACACCTCGGCCAAGGCCGGCTTCTCTCTACTTGATCCTTCTGATATCGTTAACAAAAGTGCGGGGATGGATCACGTCTCCCAAAAGATCGTCGACCATATTCCGGCCCCCAGAGGCTCGGCTGACGCCCCCCTGCAGATGCAGGTGGGCACCATCGACTATTCGCCCTACCTGGGCCGCCTGGGGATCGGCAAGGTAGTCAACGGCACTATGTCCATCAATCAGCCGGTAGTGGTTGCCAGAAGGGACGGCACGGTGCGCCCGGTCCGGATTTCCAAGCTCTTCCGCTTTGTCTGCGACGGCAAGGAATCGGTGGAATCGGCCTCGGTCGGCGAGATCGTGGCCGTGGCCGGCATGGACGATGTCACCGTCGGCGTCACCTTTACCGACCCTCTCGATCCGCGCCCCCTGCCGCTGGTCCCCATCGACCCGCCGACCATATCGATGAACTTCATCCCCAACGATTCGCCCTTCGCCGGCAAGGAGGGGAAATTCGTCACCTCCCGGCATATCGAAGAGCGCCTGAACCGGGAGACCCTGGCCGACGTGGCGCTGCAGTTCCAGCCGCTCACCGACGCCGTGGGATTCAAGGTCTCCGGCCGCGGCGAGCTGCATCTGTCCATCTTAATCGAGAAGATGCGCCGCGAGGGCTACGAGCTGCAGGTCACCCGCCCCCAGGTCATCATGCGCGAAGAAAACGGCAAAATGCTGGAACCCTATGAGCGATTGACCGTCGATGTGGACGAGAAGTATCAGGGGGCCGTCATCGAAAAGCTGGGCAGGCTCAAAGGCCAGATGGAGGAAATGAATACCGAAAACGGCATGATGCGGATGGTCTTCAAAATCCCCACCCGCGGGCTTTTGGGCTATCGTTCCGAATTCATGACCGACACGAAAGGGATGGGCCTGATGAACTACGTGTTCTGTGAATACGGCCCTTACGCAGGCGATATTGTCAGCAGGGTGAACGGCGTGCTGGTGGTAAAAGAGACCTGTACAGCGGTCGCCTACGCCCTGTTCAATCTCCAGGAGCGCGGCAAGCTCTTTATCCATCCCGGCGCGCCGCTCTATCCGGGCCAGATCATCGGCGAACACAGCCGTCCCGTCGACCTGGTGGTCAACCCCGCCAAGGGCAAGAAGCTCACCAACATGCGGGCCTCGGGCTCCGATGAGGCCGTTATTCTCGTCCCGCCTTTAGATATGACCCTCGAGGACTGCATCGCCTATATCAACGATGAGGAACTAGTCGAGGTCACGCCCGAATCCATTCGTCTCAGGAAGAGGGCCGGGATAAAAATCCGAGGGTAGCTGCGATGGCAGATCTTCTTATCGTCATCCTCTCCGGGGCGGTCGGACTGGCGACATTCGGTTTCATCGCCAAAAAATTCGGTGGCGACTGCCTCCCCTGAGCGATGCTCTACGGGTCCATAGGCATGGGCCTTCTGACCTTCTGGCTGCTGCGGCTGCTCCTGCCCTGAGTACTCAGGAGATCCGTCCGTATCTGCCGGAGAAATAATCGGCCAGGATCAGGGCGTGATCGAAGGCCAGATCCGGCAGGTTGTCACGGGAAAAGAGTCCGGCCTCTCCCGCATCGTCCCCTGCCTGCGGCACTCCGCAGGCCCGGCCGGTGAAGACCGTCGAAGCCGTATGCTGCCGGGCATCCCGGTCCGGGTTCGAATAGGTATGAAACTGCTCCAGGCCGCTTACCGCAAGCCCGGTCTCTTCTTTGGCCTCCCGCAGGGCCGCGTCCTCGAAGGATTCTCCATAGTCGACAAATCCGCCAGGCAGCGCCCAGCCGAAGGGCGGGTTCTTGCGTTTTATCAGTACAATCCGGCCATTGATATCGATGATGATATCGACGGTGGGAGTCGGGTTGCGATGCTGGACGATCTCTTTATTACAGTGCGGGCATTTCATTGTATCCTCTCTTCCTGCGCTCTGCGGCACGGCGTGAGCCGGGCCATCTTCCGCCGCCCACCCTTCCCTTGGCCCTGGGCCTGGCATCGGGGGAAGCTTACGGCAGTCTTGCTCCATTCTTCACCTAAAACCTCACTCCTGTCAAGAGGGGAATCCTCTTTGATAACACCTTTCTATCACACCTCGGTTTACTACAGACAGGCGCACTCAAACGGATACAAATTTCCGCCTTGGCCGGGATCCGTATTACTGCTTGTGTTTGTGTTCCTCCTATGGTAAAGCCTAACTTGCAAGGCGGGGAAACGGACCAAACTGTCTCTGCCCAGCAGCATGATAACACCAGGATCTACAACCGGAATCGATTCAATACCGCCATGCCGAACGCCCCGCCGGCCCATGTCGGCCTGCATGCGTAAAAGGAAAAACCCCATGAAGATAACAATTGATCTGGACGAACTTCTCGAGGCGAAAAAGATCAACCAGGCCGAGTACGACAAGTTCAGCCGGTTTGCGGCCAGGAGCACATCGGCCTTGGCCTTTAATATTCTGGTTGGCTTCGGCGTCATAGCCGTCAGCGGGGCGACGCTGGCCCTAGTGCCAAGCCTGATTACAGCATTCGTTTTGGGAATGGCCGTCTTCGCAGGCGGCATCGCCCTGGCATATACACGCTTTGAGCAGTGGCAGCTGCTCGCCAACATCTGCATTATCGCAGGCGCCCTGCTGCTCGGCGGGACGATCATCGCTCTCGATGAGGGCAGCACCCGCTCGTTTCTGTTTGTCGCGGCGGCCTTTGCCGGTGCCGGTGTCTTGACGCAAAGCCGGCTGCTTATCGTGCTTTCCGTGCTGGCCCTTTTCACCTGTCTGGGCGCCAGATCAGGCTATTTTCACGCCAGCTACAGCCTCAACGTTAAACAACCCGCCCTGACCGTTCTGGTGTTCAGCCTCTTCAGCGTCGGCGTCTATCAGCTCTCCAAAATACTCCCCGTAGCCTACCAGGGCCTGGCTATCGTCGCGTCAAGGACGGGGGTTTTTCTCGTCAACCTCGGCTTCTGGATAGGCTCCCTTTGGGGAGACGGCTCCGATCAGGCAACGATCCCCAGCTGGTTTTTTTCCATAGGCTGGGCCATCGCCCTGATCGCCGTCTCAATCTGGGCCTGGAAGGCCAATCGGCGATGGGTCATCAACGTTGCGGCGGTATTCGGCAGCATCCATTTCTATACCCAGTGGTTCGAGATCCTGGGCCCAAATCCGATTACTGTCCTGCTTGCCGGTCTGCTGGCTCTGGGCTTTGCCCTCGGATTGAGGGCCATGAATGCAAAACTGGCTAGACAGGCCTGACGGGATTGTGGCGGGCCTCCGGCAATTGGAATTCACCAGGGCAGGCGGCACTCCCCGCAAAAGATGAGCCTTATGCCCTGGTAAGCCTGATCATCGTAGTGCCTGAGCCGTCCCCCCCCCCCGAGTTATACCGGAATATTCTCCCTGCTGTCAGACAAATATCCCGCCAAGGCTGTTCCGTCCCTCGGTCGGAGTCTCCTGAAAGCGGCACACACCCGGCGTCTACGCAGCCCTCATCCTCCGCATCACCTCTCTCGGTATAATGCTTAATCCCACAACTCAGGGACAATCTTTTTGATCTTACACTCAGCGGCAACAGGCATGTCGTCATCTTCATATTTTTTGGCCTGCCGGGCAAGTTCCCTGGTTCGCTCAACCTTATCTTTTACAGACTGGGCAGTGTACATTGAACACGCAAAGTCACTCCAGAAGGCATAAAAATAATCCTTCAGAGTTATACAGGAATCGAAGTTCCGGCTCACAATATTCTGTTCAAGGGAAAAAGAGGTAAACAGATGCCCCTGTGAAGCATTCCAGTATTTTATCAATCTAACCAGGGGTTTTATTTTATAGTTCGTGGCCTTATCCTTCTCCTGAATTTTTTGCCCGTCGCCCACAGGATCTGTATACATCCACCCGCCCCAACTCGATGAAGGTGAAGGGATCTGGCAGCCAACGAAAAAAATTGCCGGGACAAGCTTGAATTTCGTATGATTAAGCATCAAAACTATCGCTGAACCGGATTCCGTTCTTTCAGAAGGTAGATAATTTTTCCAGGCAAAATTTTTCAGCCGATCAAGATACTCCTGCGGTTTCTCCTGCCCGTCATCGGAATTGAAAACAATCATATAATCAACGTCAGCGTTGCTATCAGCCTTCCGGGGCAGAATGGTGCCTCGATGATATGATCCGAATACAAAATTACCTTTCGCATCATCACCAAAATAGGCGCCAAGTCTTGACGATAGCGTTGATATGGAGACAGAAATTCCATCTATTTCAACGTCGGAAAGGACAAGCCTGCTCGCTAAGGATGCAAGATGGGAATTCACTGGCATTTATGCTCTCCCTTTAATTTTCTTCTGTGCCATCAGAAGGTTACTATTGTAATAAATTGCATCTTTTTAAAAACCTGCGAAACTGACCTCCCGTCAACGCAAAACACACCTGAACACACCTCCGATTTTTCCCGTTTTAGAGCAATTAGCCAGGTCTGGCTACAATTTTATCCAAAGACGGCGGGACGGCAGCAACAAAAACGCCTCCGCAGGGACACAGCTGCAGTCCGAAGCCGAACGGGTTGCATGCTGCCCAGTCGTGGATGAATCCGTATATATCCGATTCGGTAAGAACCGAGAACACGAGAAAAGATCGCCAACCCATCGCGGCGCTGACGAATAGCCTAATCGAGGCAAATCTCAACATGTCGAGCCACAAACAGCGGGCGTTCGGCCTCCAGACGTCACGGTCGAGACCATCTTTCCGATACTGGTTATACAACAAGCAGGACCGGACCAGACCCTCTGCAAACTATGACAGCCCTCTCAGGTATAGAAAAAGTCCGGCTTCAGGAAAGCCTCCCTATACACTTTTATGACGGCTGTTTATTTTCAGAGGCCAATTCCAAAGGAAGGAATTCGACGCACACCACGCCCATCACCGGTGTCAGTAACATTCAGGGCGGTTTTCTCAGTAACCAGTTGCTTCCCGCCCAATTTGGCGCATCTGGCACCACTGCAAATAAACAACGATCCGCCATGACAATATATCTCCTGTTCTATCCTTTCTTCTTCCTCTCTTCATAACAAAACGTGCCCGCCATACCGCCGCCCTTTCTCCCGATACGGATTTCAACACGACTCAATCGCACCGAATTAAGGCAAAAATCAGGCCCGTTGCTCTCTTACGGTGAAGAATCCGATTAATATCCTTATAATACAGGGGATTTAAACCATAAGGAGACAAAGTGGAGTCATGCTTTCCACCTCACGGCACATTTTTTTCCGGACAAAAGCCAAAACATTCCGGTTTTAAGGAAACAACACAAATCCGCAAACCCAGAAAAACGAACAGACAACTCCAGGAGAGCGCCTACACTATCGACATAAAAACAGCACGTTATTTAGAATACAAACAGCATGAGTTGAAACTTACGACACCGGACAAAAAACGATTACTTAATTTTTTCCGGTTTAATGGAGACAAAGGATAAGACACAAATGCAGGCGGTTACGAAAAGTTACGATCAGAATTCCATCCGGCTTCTGCCGTAAAATCGCCATTGCTGATGGTAAGGCTTGAGAAGAGAGTCCCCTCTTCCGCCACCGGAAATCCCGCCCATGGTCAGGGGATCACCTGATTATTTATATAATGCAGTGATAATATTTACGTCCTGCGACATCAGGAGGAAAGCCTCCAGAAAATCGTTCCTGCCCCGACAAGGCAGACCGACCAAAAGCAACCCGTTCTCTGCGACAATCAGTCGAAGCACCCATTTTGCAGGCGCTTATGGTTCAAGATTAATCGTAAATTCCGTCCAATTCCACGGCGCATTTACAATTTCAGCTCCGATCGTTTTGGAAAGGCGATCCTTGGCTGACCATCGGGGTTGAATATTTAATTTAAAATGTTTCTCAAAGACGGAAATAATAGCCGTCATATTTCTCACATTCCCATTCAATCTATTCGACAGACCGGTCATACAAAGACCGAATCGGGAAAAATCAGAAACAACACCCGAGGAAAATCCAATCCCATCAGATACATCAACACTTAGGTTTTTTATCACTAATCGCGGATATTTTCTGTTCTCCATTTTCGCCTCCAGTTTATCTCTCTCAAATATATCTCTCGTTAAAAATTTGCCTACTGCATGGAGAGTCAAACCAAGACCATGCTCAATGTTGCGAGATTTCGACTCAACCTGACAAAATTCACAAAGGGTCTTGAACGGCTCTAAAAGACTTGTCATCTCCCAAATCATGGATAATATGATAACCAGTGATGAAAAGCTAAACAATTATCAATAACAAATATAGAATAATACGATTATAAGGCGTCTAAGGATAACGGCAGTAAAGCAATCCGCGCCCATTCAAAGCTTCTTCCTGCCTGTTCATAGAAATCCTTTGAATAATGAAGGTTATTACCTAAGGTCAAGATATGCGGAAAATTTTACTGTAGGCATGGATGTCCGCTTCCGGTAAAAAAATTTTGGGCACAACACAGTGATTGGACTAGGGGGGCAATTCGTCACGGTAATCACAAATTTTATTAAGAATTGCATGCAGGGTTAATCAGCTACCATTCTTTTAAGACCCGGTTAGGAGAACGTGGTAATCGGGTCCTCCCTTGAGGCAGAAAACACCTTATCAGATTCTGACGAGGCTTTTTGGAGTGTAACTCTATCCTGAGACTGAAAATCATGGAGAAAAAAACAAAAGATATCGGGTCCCTGTATTTGGAAAGAGAGCATAATCGTTTTAAGGTGGACCGTTTTTCCTGCCGTATCGCTGATGGCAATTTCCTTCTTGATGCAGTTGTCGAAGATGTCTCGCAGGGGGGATTCAAGGTTTCCTATCTAGCACGGAATCTCAGCGAATACGCGAGTACATATAATGCACAAATAATAGGAAATGGTCATCACTACAAGCTGCTTGTGGCTCCGCATTGGTCGGCAGAAATGGCAGCGAGCCGTTTCGTTGAAATCGGATTCAAAATCATTCATGAATCCTTGAACTGGAAAAAATTCATAGTAAAAGAGGGGCACACAAAAACCGAAAAAGGCTGAAAGTCATTTTGTTTTTCAACAGCCCATGCCGAAGACCAATGAGGATCAGGCCAATCGCCGGAACTCAGGAGCATTCCCCGGTTTTCCGTTCCATTCAAAATGGCCTATCCTAGTTGGTTGCTTATATAAAATCCCCCGGCATGCCCCGTTTGTCCCCCGCAGTGGTCTTGCAGTCATTTTCTCAGACAACAGAGAGCATCCCCGCACAGAACAGGAATATTATATCATATGCATGGGAAAACATACAACAATTCCTTTTATCTTGTGCAAGAGTCTTTCAGATCGCCGTTGGGATCCCCTCACAAGAGGCAATCCGCGCTGCATCATTTCCGGCATACGTATTTCTTCAATTGCCGATCCTGCGGCGGGGTTCTCCTGTACCTCTCTGCAGTAGCCTTAAGTTCTCCCAAACCGAGCAATGCATTCATTTTGCTGACCGCTCCCCTGCAGACCGCTTTTCCTATTTCTTGATTGAGCCTGAATCCGCAAGACAGACCATGGCGCGGATCTCTTGCCAGTTTTCCACGGCATGAAAGCTGTGCCTGTTTCTATTCCACGGCTGGGAGAAGATCACAGGGGTAATATCGGCGTCGTAAAGGATTTCACAGGTCCGGGTCCTGTCATCGACAAAATACTGCAGGCCTTCCTGCCGGATATAATCGAGTTTTCCGTCATGATCACCCATGGCAATCAGATTTATCCTGGCACAGGTCTGGGCCGGAAGGAAATTATCGAGCCAGTCGGCTACCGGCTGCCATTGCGGCCGGGCAGTAATAATGGTCACGGCGGCCTGATTCGTCATCGTCTTTATCACCTCGACCATGCCGGGCATGGGCTTCAAGCCTGCGGCCAGCGAATCATGCAGGATGTCAGTGAAAATCCCCTCAACCAAAGGGAAGGGCATATTCAGACATTCCTCGACCTGGAAGCTGGTGATATCGTCGGCGGTAAAGGAGCAGTATCCGTGCTCCTCGCAAGCAATCCGCAAAAAGACCTCAGCAATGTCGGCAATCACGCCGTCGAAGTCAAACCCGATCTCGCCGGGGGCAATTTTGAGAGCGTGCGACTGCATGCTTTCCTCACAAGCTGTATGTACGTTCAATCGCTTTTATCCTTCTGACCAGTGATTCGTTGACCGGGGTTTTGATCCCCAATTTTGTCGCCTCTCTGACCACGGCCCCGTTAATGGCATCAATCTCAGTCAGCCGTTTTTTTACAACATCCTGTCGCATGGAGGAGATATTCAAGGCGGTTGCCCTGCATACCGAGACAGTGGTCTCATAGGGATCGTTTATGATAGAGATTCCCTTGGCCAGCGCCACCTCTTGGGCCTCAGCCACAGCAGCTCTCATCTCCCGTCTGACCTCGGCGATGTCCAGCAGATCGCCGTTGCGGCAGTCATGGATGACGGTCAGGGCATTGATTCCGACGTTGACAAAAAGCTTGGCCCAGAGGCGGGTCAGGATATCCTCGGAAACCGAGACCTTCAGGCCGCCAGCCTGCATACAGGCCGCAGTCTGCTCCAGCAGGGCCCGGGAGGCATTATCTGGAGGATCGAGAAAACCGAGAAAGGTCTGGCCGTCACCTGCATGGCGGACCTGGCCAGGTCCCAAAGAAGTAGCACCCTCGCTGGTGCAACCGAAAGCGGGAACCGCCTTTCCAGACTGATCCCGATAGTCCAGATGCCCAATACCGTTCTGCATGAAGATCAGAAGGGTCTGGGCCTGAAGCAGCGGTCGGCAGAATTTCAGGGAAGACTGGACACTTACGGACTTCACGCAAAGGAAAAGGATATCGGCCCGGCCGACTTCTCCGGGGTCGGCAGTGGCCTTAACCGCCAAGGACTGCTGCCGGCCGGATTTCTCATAAACCAGCCCCTGCCGGCTGATCTGCTCTGCCCGCCCCCTATCATGGTCGAGAATCCAGACATCCCCGGCGGCAGCAGCGGCACCCTGAGCGAGTTTCGCCCCGACCAGACATCCCAGGGCCCCCGGCCCCACGATCACATAGCGCATAGTCTCCCTCAAATCCTTCCTGCAATCTATTTAACCAGTGTCCCCTCTTCAATGATGGCCGTATAGGTATAGCCTGCGCCAAAATCCTTGTCAGCGGCCAGCTTTCCCTGAACGGTAACGATTTCGCCGACAGTGCCCCCACTTGCAGAGGTAACGACCAGGTCATGGGTGCTGTGCAGTGGTTCGCCTGTGCCATCCTGAATATGGATCCAGTTTTTTCCCATAATGCCCGGATTATATTTCACGATTTTACCTCGAACCCGGACGACCTTGCCCGCCAGTTCCTTATTTTTGGCAAAAATTTCCTGGACGGTATAGGCATTGTCGCCGGTAGCCTTTTCAACCTTAACTTCGGTAAAGGGAGCTGCAGCGGCGGCACTCCCCCCGGAGATCCTGGCCGGACTCATCTCCGACTGGCCCCCATGATCCTCGGCCTTTACCGCATCGCCGAAAGAACCGGTATTCGGCACAGCGTCTTTAACGATCGGCACAGGATCGGTCTGGGCCGCGGTGGCGGCAAGAGAGACCTGTTGCTGAAGGCAGAGGAGGTAAAACGCGGCACAGACAGCACGAAAAATGTTTCTTCCCATAAAATATTCTCCACATATGCCGCATGCGCGTCGCGGCGTTTAATCGTATCGTACACAGACTCCCGTCCAGCTCTATCCTGTTTAACCATCTCTTTACGGGAAAGCAACATCGGAGACTGGCCCACAACATCCAACAGGCTCAACCTGCGAGGACTGCAGCCTGGCCGTCAGTCTGCCTCTTCGAGCAGGAAGGAGACATATTCAAGAAAGGAGCGGATCCACAGGGCATAGGCTTCATCGGTCAGATGGATCCCATCCATAAGAAAAATATCAATATTTCTTTCAGTATATTGCGTGAAATTATTCAGAAAACAGCAGCCTGACTCCTGACACAGCGACTCAATACCCGTATTGAGGTGCCGGATTGCGTCTTTGACAAGAAGCGGGGCCTTAATAGGGGGAAGACTGTTGACAATGATTTCTGCGCCAGGATAGGTATTGCTCAAACGGATGACAATCTTCCGCAGGATATGGATAAAGACATAATCGTCGTCAAGCACATTACTGATCCCGCTCATAATTAAGATAATATCGGGGGATTCCACCATCTTTTCAACGGAAGGCAAACGAAGAAGCAGATCCTGACTCTTTTCATCAGCAATCCCGAAGGTGTAGACCTTAAAGGAAGACATCCTGGCCTGCCAGTCATAGCCAGCAATAAAAGAGTCTCCAATCAGGAGGAATGTTCCCTTGGTCATAATTCCGAATATCTTCAGCTAAGAGGGATGTTAAAACACGTACCACAACGTCCATGCCACCAGAGACATGGAAAGCTCTCTCTGGGAATGTCTACCGCAGACATACTCTTATATACTATCCGATCATAAAAATTATTGCAATACCAAGCCTCTATACGCGGAAATCCCTCCTGCCGATTTTTCATCGGACAATCAGAGAGATCGGCCAGAGGACCTCAGGACAACGGCAGCCATGGACTTAACCTTGATCCTGGATGCAGCAGGTCCCGCCTTCAGCGCCTCGTCAAGACAGAGAAAATCCGCCGGAGCCGGAGAGGCTGAATCGATAATTTTATACCAGCATCGGCCTAAACCGCCGGTTGGGACCGTTGGGACTGTAAAGGTCACATCCTTATCCCGATTGCCGTTGAGCATAATGAAGAAATCGTCTTCCCTCTCCCCTCGTGCGCCCCTGCCGTCCAGTAAAAAGCCCAGGGTCCGGCATTCAGGAGACCAGTCCTGCCGCCCCGGTTCCAAGGACTGCCAGACGATCTCCTGAATCTCGGCACCATCCGCCGTTCTCCATTTTTCAGAAAAAAAACCCTCCCGCCGGAAAAGGGTATGACTTTTTCTTAACTGAATGCACTCCCTGAAAAAACGGAAGAGATCTGCATTCTTTTCGGCCAGAGACCAATCCAGCCAACTGATGGGACTATCCTGACACCAGGCGTTATTATTGCCCATCTGGCTGCGGCCGAATTCATCCCCTGCCGCAAACATCGGCACTCCCTGGGAGAGCAGCAGGATAACGGCCATGCTGCGGATCCGCCGACAACGCAGCATGGTGATCTTTTTGCCGGCCTGCAGGCCCTCGCGGCCGCTGTTCCAACTGATGTTGTGATTATCTCCGTCTCGGTTTTCCTCCCCGTTGCTCAGGTTATGCTTCTCGTTGAAGCTCACAAGATCCCGGAGGGTGAAGCCATCGTGGCTGGTCAGGAAATTGATAGAGTTACAGGGCCCACGCAGACCCGACTGATAGAGATCCGAACTCCCCGCAAGTCTGGTGGCCAGACTGGTGACGGAGCCGGGGAGGCCCGCCATGAAGCTTCGGACATCATCGCGGAACCGGCCGTTCCATTCACCCCAGCGGGCATCGCTGGAAAAAGAGCCGACCTGATACAGGCCGGCGGCATCCCAGGCCTCGGCGATGATTTTCGTATCGCGCAGGATCGGATCTTCGGCAATGATCTCAATCATCGGCGGATCCGGCAGTACCCTGCCCCTCTTATCCCTGCCAAGGATGGAGGCCAGATCAAATCGGAAGCCATCCACGTGCATCTCGATAACCCAGTAGCGCAAGGAACTCCGGATCAGTTCCCGCACCACAGGATGGTTGCAGTTCATGGTATTGCCGCAGCCGGAAAAATTCAGATAGTCGCGCCCCTCTTCGCCAAGAAGATAATAAATGGGGTTGTCGATACCGCGGAAGCTGGTGGTGGTCCCCTCATAGCCACCCTCACTGGTATGATTGTAGACCATATCCAGGATGACCTCGATCCCCGCCTGATGAAGGGCAAGGACCATGGCCTTGAATTCATTGACAGGGGCCTCACTGGCTTTGGCATAACCCGATTTCAGCGCAAAGAAGGAGACCGGATTATAGCCCCAGAAATTCCGCAACAGCCGGCCGGTCTCCGGATCCCGGAAGATGGTATCATTCTCGTCGAATTCAGCCACCGGCATCAGCTCCACCGCCGTCACCCCCAGTGCCTGAAGATAGGGAATCTTTTCGATTATGCCCAGGTAGGTGCCCGGAGCACTGACCCCCGAGGTGGGATGCCGGGTAAATCCCCGCACATGCAGTTCATAGATGATGGTCTCTGTCAGAGGGATCTTAAGCGGGTGGTCGTCCTGCCAGTTAAAATCATGTCTGACCATCATGCAACATGGCCGCTTGCCGTAGGCTGCCTCCTGCTCCCATACCCGTGAGCTCAGGGCTGGAGCATAAGGATCGATAAGGATTGTCCGATCATCGAAGACCAAGCCCGACTCCTTTCTCCCGGATATACCCTCAAGCCTGTATCCGTAACGGAGGTCAGTCCGGTCGGTCTGGAGAAAGATATGCCAGATATCGCCGGTCTTATTCGTATCAGGGGAGAGAGCAATCTCTTTATAATTCTGGGTCTCTGCAGAAGGGCCTGGAAGTTCGATCACCAGCGTCACCGCCTCCGCATGACGGGAAAAGAGCGAAAAATTAATCCCTCCGGGCATTACGGTCGGCCCGAGAGGATAGGGCCGGCCTCTTTTTTGGGGAGGTATCATTATTGGGTTAGACATATTTGATAATAATTACTACAATCAGTTATAGAAATTAATGAGCGGAACTACCAGGATCAATCATGTATAGTGTATCGTAGGAACTTCGAACCAAAAAGAAAAAAATGCAATGGACGTACTCAAGGAGACTGATATGCATCAGAAATTACAAGTCGGCAACAGGACAATCAGCCCAATTGACTGGGAGATGACACCGGATTTGAGTTTCGGCACCTATGAGTCATGGGGGGGGCGCGAGCGGGTCAGGAATAATGATGAGCGCATCTATTACTTTTTTGTCGATGCCTGGGGGAAAAAGCCCAAGGTCTGCCTGATGGAAAGAGGCATCAAGCACGCGAAGGTGCTGGCCGAAATCGAGGCTCCGGCGGATATGGTCAACCGATGCGTCAACAGCCAGGGAAGCAGCCATCGTCGGGAGAGAAGCTTTGCTATTGACGAGGCCATAAAGACATGGCTGATCGAGACCGTTCTCGATGGTGGCGACAATACATTCGTCCGCCCCATTGTCGACGACACAAACGCCGAAGACATGGGGCCGGATCTGCCGATGGTTGGAACGGAACCATTTGCCTCCAAGGTGTGCACACTGCCGTCGGAGCCCGCGATCATCAGTGAGGAGCAGGCCGTAGAGATCATCACTCGGGAAGGCTTCTTCGACACCTTCCTCAATAACCAGAGCCGTGGATTTCAAAATGCGCTGGCCAGGACCCAGGAACCGCAGGTGGTGGTTGATGAAAGGACAGGGCTCATGTGGCAGCGAGGCGGAATCGATATCACCTCCATCCGCACCATGCAGCAGCGGATCAAGGACCTGAACACCCGAGATTTCGCAGGGTTCAACGACTGGCGTCTGCCGACCCTGGAAGAGGCCATGTCCCTGCTTGAACCTCTCGAGAATGCCAAAGGCTTACACCTTCATCCCTGCTTTTCCAAGGACCAGCCCTTTATCTTCGTGGCCGCGCAGCGCAAACCGGGCGGATACTGGTTTGTCGATTTCAAGCATGGCCGCGCCTTCTTCTCCTCCGGAACCATCCCGGGAGGGTTCGGCAGGCTGGTCAGGACCATGACCTCATGAAATTTCTGATCACCGGAGGAACCGGTTTTATCGGTTCGACCCTGACCAGGCGCCTGTTGGCCGAAGGCCATCAGGTGACCACCACATCCAGCCATGACTATCCGGCCAAGGAGGGCCACCCCGGCCTGACCCGCCTCGCGGCCGATACCACCATGCCCGGAAGCTGGCAGGAGAAGGTGCGGGAGCAGGATGTCCTGATCAATCTGGCCGGCCGTTCGGTTTTTCATCTCTGGACGGCGGACTACAAAAAACAGATTCGCGACAGCAGGATCCTGACTACCAGAAATCTGATCGAGGCCCTGCCCGAGACCGGCAACACCATTCTCTTCAGTGCCTCAGCCGCAGGATTTTACGGGGATGGCGGCGATCACGACAAGGACGAGGCCTCTGACTGCGGCAACGGATTCCTGGCAGAGGTCTGCCGGGAATGGGAGATGGAAGCGGGATGGGCCCGACGCAGGGGGGCAAGGGTGGTGATCATGCGGTTCGGCGTCATTCTGGGGGCAGGCGGCGGGGCCATCGCCACCATGAAGAGGCCCTTTGCGATGGGGCTCGGAGGTCCCATCGGCAGCGGGCAGCAGTGGTTTCCCTGGTTCCATGTCGAAGATCTGATTCAGGCCTTCTTTTTCCTGCTGCGCCGGCCGGACCTTCATGGAATCTACAATTTCACCGCCCCGGGCCTGGTCCGCCAGAAGGACTTTGCCCGGGCCTTGGGCGAAGTCCTGCACCGGCCGGCCATCATGCCGACGCCGGCCCTGATGATGAAACTCCTGCTTGGTGATTTCGGCAGATCCCTGCTCCAAGGGCAAAGGGCCATCCCCAGAGCCCTGTCAAACATGGGCTATCGCTTTGTCTTCCCGGAACTGAGCCCAGCACTGCGGGAGATTTTCTGTGGCTAAATCCGATACCTTTGTCTTCCAGTCCTCTTTTCCGTGCTCGGCCCGAGATCTCTACGACTGGCACGCCAGGCCCGGTGCCCTGGAACGCCTGATCCCGCCCTGGGAGAAGACTTCCGTGATATCCAGGCAAGGCGGCATCGCCCCCGGCGGCAGGGCGGAAATTCGGCTGCACGTGGGGCCTTTTCCCTACCGATGGATAGCCAGTCATGTGGATGATATTCCGGGCGTCATGTTCCGCGACATCCAGGAAAAGGGTCCCTTCGCCTCCTGGACCCATACCCACAATTTCAATGATACCGCCGATGGCGCTCAGCTTGAAGACCGCGTAGAGTTCAGCCTGCCGGGACATGCCCTCCTCCCCGGATGGGTGAAAGGCCGGATCCATCGACTTCTGGAGAGGATTTTTCGTTACCGGCATGCCCTGCTCCGAGAGGATCTGGCTCTCCACGCCTCCTGCAGCCGCACCCCTCTGCGTATTCTGGTAACGGGGGCAAGCGGCGTTCTGGGTCGCGCCCTGCTGCCCCTTCTGAGCACCGGAGGACACCAGGTCTGGACCCTGGTTCGCCGCCGTCCTGCCCCGGACAGCAATGAAATCTACTGGGACCCCGCGGGCGGGGTCATCGACGCCTGGGCCCTGCCTGAACTGGACGGGGTAATCCATCTGGCCGGGGAGTATATCGGCCTGGGCCGCTGGTCAGCGGCAAAGAAGCAGAAAGTAATCAACAGCCGCGTCTTGGGCACTGCCCTGCTGGCCAATACTCTTGCCGCAATGCCGGTCCCGCCAAAAGTCTTTCTCAGCGCCTCTGCCGTCGGCTTCTACGGGGAGAACAGCAGACAGGAACTTGAGGAAGATGCAGCGGCAGGAAGCCATTTCATCTCCCATATCTGCAATCTCTGGGAAAAATCGGCGAATCCTGCCCGGGAGGCGGGAATCCGGACAGTGCTGATGCGCATCGGCATAGTCCTGACTCCGCGGGGAGGTGCCCTGAAACAGCTTCTCGGGGCCTCGCCCGGCGGCTTTTTCAGGTCTTTTGGCGAGGGCAGGCAGTATGTAAGCTGGATCGGCCTGGACGACGCCATCGGGGCAATGCTGCACTGCCTGGTCAATCCGTCCCTGTGCGGGCCGGTGAACATCGCGGCTCCTTATCCCGTGACCAACAGGGAGATGATGCAGACGGTGGCCAAGGTGCTGCACCGTCCGCTTCTCCCGCCCCTGCCGGCATGGTTCCTCAAAGCCCTCTATGGACAGATGGCCACGGAAATACTGCTCTCGGGCTGCCATGTCTCGGTGGCAAAACTTACGGCCTCAGGTTTCAATTTCCGAGACCCGGCAATGGAAGGGCTGCTGCGCCGTCAGTTATGCCGGGATTTTTAGCATTGCACATCAGGAGGAAGAATCAGTGAGCCGGAATTTCAAGGTCATACTGCTTGTGATAATGGGGACGGCCCTGGCCTGCGGATTCCTGCATCATATTGTCCCCCCCGAGGTCCTGAATTTCGAACGCCTGCACATCTTCCTCTTCAACCTGTGCAGCGGCGGCACCACCCTCATCTATTTTACCGAAGACCGTCCGTATCTGTCTCGGCAGGCCTGTGTTTTTCTGGCGCTGTCGCTGGCCTTCTCCATCTGCGCCTTCATGCAGTGGTATGCTCTCACTCTTGTCCTGCCGCTGCTCCTGGCCATCATCGTCGAGCGGGTCCGGATCGCCCATTTCGGAAGCTGTATCCCCAGAGGCCTCTTTTCAGTACGGGAGACGGTCTCCCGCAAGTTTCACCAGGCGGCGCTGCTCTGCCTGTCGCTGGGCCTGATACAGTCGTCTCTGGTAGTCCTCAACAACGTCTATACCCACTGGCTACTGCTGGATAAGCTGAAACTGGATACCTTTTTCCTCGGATTTTCATTTCCCCTTTCTCTGATCAGCATGTCGGTGATCTTCGCCCTGATGAACAAGGAGGTATCACCGATTACAAAATTCCTGCAGGAATCAGCGTTCTGGATCATTAATCTCGGAGTCATCCTCTTCTTTCTCTTCATCCTGGCCCATCTCTTTCTGCCCCAGGCTGGAGTAGCTATCCTCCTGTTTGTGACCGTTGGGCTCATCCTGGATCTCTTCTGGCGTCACGGAATCGGCCTCCAGCAAAAGGCCTTCCTGACCTCGGGCATCATGTTTCTGCTCATCACCTCCATAACCGGCATCATCTATATTTTGCTGGCCTTTTCACCGAGTTATGATCCCCAGCAGACCCTGCCGCTGCTGCGGCTGCACGCCTTCACAGCTCTTTACGGCTGGAATCTGAGCGGCATGGTGGTCATCATCCGCCGCCGGGATTTTCCGATACGGCTGCACTCGCAGAAGGTCATCCTCCTCCACTGGCTGACGGTACTTATTCTCTGCCCGCTGGGATATTTTTTTCCCTTTGCCGCAATCCTGGCCGTGCTGGCCTATATCCGGCTGCTGCACGTCCTGCTCTTCAACGATGGCAGCATCGATAGGACCTTCGTCTCGGCCGAGGACCGCGCCCTGGGCTGATCGTCGTCGCCTCCGAAGAGGGTCCCGCAGGGAGATTGGCCCTTAAGATCAGGATTTCCTTTTCTTCCAGAGCCTAGTCTGCTACATACTCAATATCGTCAGGCGAGGAAGACAGTCTCCGGCCAGCGCAAGGCTCTCATATTCTTACTTAGGGAGGAAAGGACATGGCAGAGAAAAAACAGCAAGCAGCGGCAGAGAGGAACCAATCGGCACCGGACGGGTTTCTGGTGACCCTGGTCAAGAGGCTTCTCGGGTTGAATTTTCTCAACTACGGAGGAAGAAAGGATTTTTAAACAGAGATCCGCCAGCCGGGCGGACAAGGACATGGCCTGGCTGGCGGTTATCGAGGAATCAGGAGCAGCATTCTACAGGACATCCAGGGACAGTGACGCGGAAGGATGCTCGTCGCCGGAGAGGGCCTCGGGATCTTTGCTGCTCACCTTATCCTTGGGCACCTGGGCCTCTCCTTCCAGATTGGCGGCAATGGCCTGGGCCCGACTCTGGGCCAACTGCTGGTAAGTCTGATCGGGGATCTTCTCTCCGTCAACCAGTCGGCTGTTCAGCTCTTTCGCCCAGGCGACACTCTGCTGAGGACTCTTTCCCCCCGGGATGAACCTGTACAGTTTCAGACCTTCATCCTTGGCCGGGGCTGCCTCCGCACCTTTTGCGTCAGGAGATTCAGCGGCCAGCGGCTTTATCGTTCCCTCCTTAAGCCCCTTCTCAAGATCATTCATTGCATCCCTTCCAAAACGTTCTTTGTACAGCTTTTCCAGGGCGCTTTGAGTGCCGGAGTCGGTGAAATCCAGCGGCACCGGCTTATTGCCGGGACCGAGTTTGGTCCCAAGCCGGGCGGCAACCGCCATGCGTATGCCGAGATCCTTTAACTCCCTGCCATCGACCTCAGGGCTGTAGCGCCCCTGAATGACCAGTTTAAGCTGCGGCCGGTTCTTCAGGGCCTCGGCAAGTTTCTGGAGCTTTTCCTTCTCAGGAGGAAGCAGTTCGGCACTTCCCGGATCGAATTCAACCGCATCAAATTTCTCCGTATCCCCGCCGAACATGCTGCCCAGCAGGTGAAAGGGCGCCGTTACCGCCTTGGTGATCAGATTCGTGACCATGGTCCAGATCAGCGGCCCGATGCTGAACTGGGGATCGTCCAGGTCCCCGGTCACCGGAAGGCCGATATCTATTCTGCCATTGGAATCCTTCAGAAGCGCGATGGCCAGATCCAGCGGCAGGTTGGCGGCTCCAGGCTCATCAACCTGTTGCCCCAGAACAAAATTATCGATGATGATCTTATTATTTCCAATCATCTTCCCTTCTTTAATCGTATACTTGAGATCTGCTGAAAACTTCCCGGACTCAATTAGGCGACCGGCAAATTTGCCCGAATAGGGAGACATATTCTTCATCTCGATGTTGCGGAATACCAGCTCGATATCGGAGTACTGTTTAAATTCGTTGGGGCGCAGGGTGCCATTGATCTTCGCCATCCCGAACTGGTCTACATGTCCGTCCAGCAGAATCTTTGCCTCCGAATCCTTGAGCGATGCAAGGCCGCTGATTGTCCCTTTAAGGTCATGGATGCGGGTGGTAAACCTGGGGCGCAGGCTGAGGTCGGCAAATATTAAGTCTCCGCCTTCCACCAGGATCCTGGAGATATGATAGGCAAAGGCATCCTTCTGGTCCTTTTGTTCCGTTTTTCCAGGGGCCACCGCTTTGGCAGGCGCCGGAGATGCGAGAGCGGTCCTGGCAACGGGCCGAGCCTGATCTGTTTTCTTTTTCAGGACTTTGTCGAAATTCAAGCTCCTGTCCACACTGATGATCAACTCGCCCACCGGCTTTAATATTTTGACCTCCTGGGCCTCAAGGGTATTTGGTGCCAAGGTCGCCTTGAATTTGGGCAGTTGTATCGAACCCCACCGCAGGTATGTTTTTTTGGAAGCGGAATCGACAAGATTGAGATTATCAAAACTGAAGCTTCCCTGATAGGCCATCTCCTGCGGATCCCCGGGAATTCCATAGCGCAGGTTTCCCTGGGCGGAAACCGAGGCAGACTGCAGTTTCAAGGTGACAAAAGGATCGATATAGGGCTGCAGCGAGGTGAGGACGACACCTGCCAGACTGATATCAGCCTCCACGGAGGGGATAAGGGGATTGACGGTGCCGTTGACCTTCACGGTCCCGCCATGTTCCATCTGCAATCCGATGCTGAATCCCATGGGCGACTTACCGTCCACCTCAGTCAGCTTGACATTGATGCCCTGCAAACCGATCAGAGGCTTATCAGAATGCGTCGTCAAGTCAGTAAATCGTGAGCTAAAGTCTTCAATTTCAAAGGACTTGACCAAAAACTTCCAGGCAGGAGCAGTATCGGAGACAGGTTTGCCGCCTTGGGCTGCATTACTGTTCGGATCTTGAAGTACACCAGGGGCCGGCTCGACAACCGGGGCCTTTTTTAGACTTTTGGTCTTCTTAGCAACAGGGCCTCTTCCAGGATCGGGAGCCTGTTTTCCGGCAGTCTTTCCTTTCGAGCCCGATTTCATCTCCCCGGCCGTCTTCGTCCCCTTGGCCTGCTTCATCTCCTTGGCCGGCATGACGGCACCTTTTGGCTCAAACAGCTGCTGCCAGGCAATCTCTCCTCCGGCATCCCGACCGACATCAAGAGTCCCTTTGCTCAGGGCAATGCGGTCGAAGGTGATCGATCGGGCCGCCAGGTCACAGTCACCGCCTTCTATGCTCAGTTTCTCGGTGGCAAATAGCGGTTCCCCGGCCAGAGAGGGAGAAGAAAGGCTTATTCCCTTTATTTCACTTGCAATATTCCGAATCGTCATTGTATTTGTACCGGCACCGACTTCCAGACCAGCCTGCAGATGAAGATCAAGGCCGGCAACAACTGCCCTGATTTCGTTTTTTCTGCTTATATCATCCAGATCAAAGGCTATATTTTTCAATACAATGGAATCCACCTGCGCCTTGAAGGGAAGAACTGCGGCAGCAGCCGGTGGCGGCGGCTGGTGGGCCGCATCCTGCGGGCCGGTTCCGGGACCTGCTGCCGGTGGCGGCGGCTGGTGGGCCGTATCTGGCACCGAGGCCCGAACTATTTTTTCCAGATTGATGTCTCCGGCATCATCAATCCGAAGATCCACCGCACCTTCCTCAAGCTGTACGGTCCCCACATGCAGTTCCTGACCTGCCAGATCGAATCGCGGCACATCAATACTTATTTTATTTAATTTTATCAGTGATTTATCACCATTAAGCAGTTTCAGCGACAGACCTGCGCCCGAGAAGTGAACCCCTTCCAGCGTCAACTGCACCGGGGTGGCAGCGGCGTGCAGGCGATACGAAAGGGAGAGATCGATCTGCCCTGCAGGCTGCTCAAGGTTGGTTCTGTCTCGGACAAAATTCCAGATATCGGCAACTTCTACGCCCTTGAGTGACAGACTCCCTTCTGAGCTGAGCGTATGGAGCGAAAAAGAGCCATCCCACTGGATCAACGCCCCATCCTCTGTCGTGGCAGCAAGGTGATATGCCGCGTTATAGTCCCTGATGGTCGAGATATTCTGCAGGCTCAGGTCAAGCCCCTGCAGGGTGAATGCAGCAGGCGTACTCTGGCCCTTATCAACAAGGATAATCTTCCCGCCCTGGATCAGGGCCTTTTGCAGATGGAAGGGAAACAATTTCCCGTCGGGCTTTGCTGGTGCAGGCTGTGGCGCCGCGGGGGGGACAAGTTTCTCAAAATTGACAGCCCCGTCGGCCTCAATCACCAGATGGATCACCGGCTGCACAAGGTCCATCTCCTTGAGGACCACAGCCCAATGAAAAAGACTGCTCGGCTTCAGCTTGACAAAGAATTTTTCAAAGGCAGCCAGCGGGGCTCCGTCCGCCTGCTTCAGACTGAACCCGTCAATTTCAAAACTCAGGGAAAAGGGATTGATTCGAACCCTGTCGATCTCTGCCAGGCAGTGAAGGTCCTGCTGTATGTATTTTGGCGCATACCACCTGATGATCCTTGGAGCAATGATGAAACCGACTAGGGCGTATAGCAGGATCGCCGCCACTGAAAGTACCAGGTATTTACTGGTAAGCACCTTTCGTATCGTTGGAGTCATATCTCAATATGGTGTTAAAGGTGGACGGATATCAAAATCACATAAGCGAATTCTGACGGCATGCAAAAAAAACCGATTCATTTTCTGGAAGAAAGTCTGCTATTAATAGCAAAATCCTATCCTTTATTCCAGGAATTAGCAAGTTTTTTCACTCCATCCACCATCCAAACAACGGGCAGCAAATGGACAAATGCGGCGCCTCTTTCCAACTGAGGAACAGTTAAAACGCTCTCAATTTATGGAAAAGGAAACAGAATCATATCAGGTAAATATCGCAAGGCTGCCAAAAAAAAAACTCCCCTTGCGGCGGTCCAGGGCAGTCTTTCCCCTTCAGAGAGGCGGCAATACGGGGGACACGAGGCCTGAACCCCCTGGATCAGGATTGCAGATACGTGTTTTTCCGTCCTCCGGCATGGAGGTGTTTATTTTTCGTTAGAAATGTGTTAGAAAGGGATTTTAAATTGCAGATATAGAAAAATACAAAAAAACAAGATTCGGAATTTCCGCATGAATCCGACCGACTCAAAACAGATTGCCTTGAGTTCTCTGCCGATAATAGGTGAAGCTCGGGACCTTTACAACCGCGGTTCTGAAAGGCTCGCCTGCCACCGGCCCGATATATTCAGATTTCTCTTCGTCCTGTTTTTTATCCTGTATGTACCGGCGGTCCTGATCTGGACAGATATCATCCCTTTCCAATATCGATTCCATACACTCTTCTGTATTCTGGCAGGCATTATCTCCTACAGCTTTCTCAGGCGCTACAGTTTTCGCGAATTGGGATTCAGGACGGACAATCTCGGGCATTCACTGCGCTGGAATCTCCTCTTCTGCATCTTCGGCGCAGCCGGATTGTATCTCATCTACCGGGCAGGGTTCGCCAGGCCGGGCCATCCCCACCATCTCCCTTGGACCTATGGCATCTATATATTTTTTCTGGGTCCTGCTCAGGAGATCGTCTTCAGAGGGATTCTGTTTGCAGAAATGAAACGAATCCGGATACTTGACAAGAAATTGATCCTCCTGATATCCACTCTCTCCTTCTGCTTTCTGCATATTATTTATAATTATCCGCCCTTGTTGCTTATCACCTTTGTCAGCGGCCTGATATGGGGACTTCTCTTCATCAGGTGTCCCAACATCTGGGCCATCTCGCTTTCCCACTCCCTCCTCGGGGCTCTGGCAATGTTTTTCAGGCTGATATAACCCCTGCCCCCCTCCAGAGCGCTGTCCCGAGGATTCCTGCAACCTGCTGGCAGGCGGCCATAATCCGTGCCGAAAAGCCTCGCTCTTCTTTGTTCGCCTGAACGAATTTTCGCAAAAAGGTTCTGCCTTACTGGCAGAGGAAGGGGGAGCGGGACAAGTTCAGGGATGGGCAGGCAGAGATCTTCATTGAATCAGACATGGGACACCTCATCTTCGCCGAGGCAGGTCGTGAGGCTTCGTTTCCGCAGAATTCTCATGATTTTTTTACCCTTACGGCACCGCCGTGAGACGGTGGCTGTCGTTCTGCACCAGGGCCACCATGGTATCGTGCCGCCGATTTATGCTGCCATCATCAAGGGACAAACCTGCGGCTCGGCATCTCTGCGCATAAGCGACAACGGTCTCCCAGACCTCGCCTGCAGGTCTGGGCGTCGAGAGGCCTATGGACCGGCCAAAGCTGTCCTGCTGATGCAAGGCCTGGGTTTTCTGCATTGCAACAGTGTAGAGAAGTCCGGGGTTTATGGCTTTCGGTCCGTAATAGACTAAATCAGCCGCGGCCGCGGCCGCATGCAGCAGGTCCGCTCCCCTGACGTTCAGCAGGTAGAGACTGGTCTGCCCCGGCGTTCCCGCCGGTTGCCGCTCTACCCTGAAACCATTGAGGATATCCTGCCGGGTAAGCCATCCACTGGGCCACAGATCCCCCACCGAATCCTGGCTGATCAGCGCCGCATCGATCTTCATGCCAGCCACCACCGCCTGTGCGGCAATCAGGGCCATTGCGCGGCTGTCCTGGTCCTGACCGACATGGACTAAGGTTTCACTCATCGTCGGCTGATATTTGTCCAGGATCTCAGCTATCTTCTCACTGGTTTCCTGATCTTCGGGGATATCCCCCCCCCGGTTGACAACAAGCTGAAAACTGCTGCCCACGATGGCCTTGCTGCGAACATCGTAGTCAATATCATACCGGCCCATGGTCTCGGCAAAGGCCCCGGCATGGATGATGGTGGTGCCATTTACACGCAGAGGCTCCTCCATGACAGTATGACTGTGTCCGCCCAGAATCAGGTCGATACCTCTGGTCCCGGCCGCCAGACTGCTATCATCCTCTATCCCGAGATGGCTGACCAGGACCAGCAGATCCACCTGATGCCGATGCCTGGCAATGACAGTGCGGGCCCGGCCGATAAAATCAAAGTCTGTCCTCAGTCCCTTTACCTCCGGGTAGTACGGCCCATCATACGGCATGTTCCTTTCGTCCCATGGTCTTGAAACAAGGCCAAAAAATCCAATCCTGACCCGACCCAGGGTGATGATGGAAAAATCGGTCCAAGCGGGGGCAGTTCCGCCCGCGCACTGCCCTGCAGACGGATCGAGGTCGGCATTTGAGACTACAACCGCAGCAGAGGGATCCCGGCTGAAGCGCAGCAATTCATCTATGCCCCAGGCAAAATCATGGTTGCCCAGCGTTCGCACATCGTATCGCATTGCCGCCGCCACCTCGCGTGTCGCCCGCCCCCGGGAGAGTTCTTCGGCAACGGAGCCCTTTTCGTAATCGTCGCCGGCATTGGTCAACAGGGTGAAGGGATTTTCCTCCTTTACCTGCCGATAGAATCCCCGGATCCGTGCCAGCGGAAAGGTCCCGTCCCTGTCAGGGTTATACCGGGCATGGATATCGGAGACATGAACAAAGCTGATCTTCTGTTTGTCTGTTCCATCTTCTTCGAGAAGTCCCTTAGCCTGCAGATCTGACCGGGCATCGCGGTCAGGATCCGGATCGCCCCAGATCCTGACCGGCAGGGGTGGAAACAGGAGCATGAGGAAACCAAGACCAAGAAATTTCAGTCTGGAACGGTACGAAAACCGAGATGAGGCACGAACGACGCTCTGTTCCATATTTGTCTCCGGCAGTAACTTTTCTGCAATGCACAAGGGCTTCATCCTTTCAAGAGGGACCACTACTGCCGGTCCTGGCCCGTTGGCCTTCATAATTGCCGGTTTATATTTGTTTATTGTGAGTATTACTTAATGTTTTTATTAATTTAAACGCCCCATAAAATGGCAGCATCCCCTTTCGGGAAAAGGGATAGATTTTATTTTTTTGCCCCCTCTGCAAAAAAAAAAATAAATCTGTCTCCCCCACTTGACGAATCGGTTATGGGAAAAGAGCATCATCGGAGCAAGGGAGCGCCCCGATGGTTTCGTTATGTCGGTATCGGCTCGCCGCGCCCTGCAGGTACACTGGAAGGTCAGGGATAATCACGCTTACCCTTGTGCCCGGATCAGATCGTACTGATTGCCTTGCGGAAGCAGGTTCTTCCGTATTACGGGTGAAGATTGCAAGGAAATTCAGCCAAGATACCTGATTTTCAGAGATTTACGCAATAGAAATACCAGGCTGCTTTCGTATAGTAGTCACGAATGAACCGTTTTCAAAACCGGGCGCATCACCATTTTGCAGAACCGCAGGATAATCGATCGTGGGCAGAGGCCCTCCCCGGCACCATCCCCTCAGCCATGCCGGTAGGGAATCCGGCAGTAATCAATGCCCCGTGATGGCAGGATTCCATTATGCGCCAGAAACATCTTCAGTGAATTCAAAGAAATATTTGAATTCTGCGTCGGCCCGAGATAGAGGTGCTCAAGCTGCAGCGACTGGCCCGCATGAGACCGGAGATCAAACTCCACATAGGGGACAATCATCGCGTTGGCCTCCCGGAAGAGGATCGGCAGGCGAGCGGCGTCTGTGAAGACCGGCGAGACGATGCGCCACTCCTTTTCCTCCCGGAATGAGGGATGCTTCAGGATGGCAGCAATGCGCAGGAGATCGATCTCGATAGCCTCAAACACCTTCTGGTAAATAGCCGACACCCGCTGTCGGGAGGGCCCGCCGGCGATCTGCTGCTCCGCAAGGACCTCTACGGCGTCAATGACTTGGCTGACCAGCCTGCGCTGCCTGGCCGGTTCATAGAGGCATCTGCCGATCTGGAGATGCTGCCGGCGGGCACACTCCATGATAGACTCGGCGGAAAAACCAATGCTGACGCCCTTTCCGTGAGGGCTGTAGCCCCGCCACTGGCTGAGAAGATTGCCATGGGCCCTGAAGGAGGCGCCGAAGAGCATGTGGCCGTTGGTGATCCGGTGTGAGATCCAGTCGGTGAACTGCCCCAGCAAGTCCGCCTTCCCCTGGCCTCCGGCAATGCGGTCCTGGACCTCCAGCCGGATCAGATCGGCAGTATGCCTGAGCTCCGCCGAATCATTCATATACCTGATGTCGCTGGCCCACAACGTCCGGCTGCGAACGATCCCCAGCAGCCCGCTCAAGGTCGTATAATGGTAGAGCAGACCCTTTGGAGTATCGGCAAAGAGGGTTTCGGTCAGGGTGCCTATTTCCTGCATATATTGATATTTCCTGGCATCTTCGAGTTACTGAATCAACAACGTATTTGCCGGGGACGCCAGCAATGCCGCCTTGCCTGAGGCTGCTAGAGATGTTCCTGGATGAGCTGGAAAGAGACGGTCGAGGTGGTGACGGTGCTGCGGCCGAAGACCATGAAGGCCAAGAGCCAGAAGCCCTGCAGGCCGAGTATGAGGCCTGGATGCCACAGCAGGGCCAGGCCCTGGACGATACTCGGCAGGGCCTGAGGCGTCTGACGAAAAAAGACTATGAGACAGAGGACGTAGAGCACAGAGAGCCCCCCCATTTTCTGGTAGGCCGATATAGTTGAAAACCCCCGGAAATCGGCCCGCATTGTCTCAGAGACGATACGCCAGATCTGGCTTATGCCGATCCCAAGAAAGAGGGCAGGAGCAAAATGGCCGCGCAGAAAGAGAAGACTCCCGACGACAGCGGTAAGGCAGTAGAGAACACAGGTTATGGCCTGTATGGGGATCAGAGGCTCACCAGCAAGCCCACCCTCATAGATCGCCTTCTTGGTCGGCCCATGAAAAATCAATGCCGTCGGAGTGAAGATCCGCTGCATCAGTGGGCTGCAGTCCTTCAGCGCCCTGCCGTAACAGCAGCCGAAGCTGATACAGCCCAGGCGCCCCAGCCCCTCGCCCAGCGTATAGGCGACGGCCATGGCCGCGAGCACCGGCATCATAGGCAGCCGGCAGGTAAAAAATCCATTCAGGACCGTTGCTACCAGCGTAATGCACCAGGGAGCCAGCAGGATGCCGACAAAGGAGGCCCCGCCCACCGTGAAGGTATGGCGTTTCTTTTCCACCATGATGGCGACTATCCGGGAGGCAGGAATGCAGACGGCGAGGATGATTGCAGTGGCGGCAAGCGTCCCTGCCAGCGATACACCTGCCGCTCCGAGCAGGATCAGCAGCAGGACGACGGCCAGGGTCTGGCTGGTAGCAAGAAACAGGCCGTAATAGGTAAGATTCAGCCCCTGCCATTGCTCATCCCTGCCCTTTATTCTTGGGATTACGGCCAGCATCTGCCACCGCTCCCCCGGCAGATATCTGAATCCCCAGGCCAGAAACAGGCCCAGCAGGCAGGCTGCGGCCAAAAGAAAGAAGAGATCCGACATGTCTGTTCCTCTCAATTTATTTATTATTCCGTCATAATAGCAAACGGTGCAAGGACAGTCCCCAGAGCATCCGGCAACCGCATTACCGGCCTGAAGCGCATAGTCCTGCGCCCCCGTCCTTCCGCCGCGCCAGCGGAGAACGGACCTTAATGTCCGTCTCAACCAGCGGGCCGCAGGTAAGCCCGGTAAACCGGCTGTGCACGCCGCTGCGCCTTGAATTCATCACCAGATCGGGACAGAACTCGATCCTGTCCGGTTCAAAGATCACGACATCGGTGGAGCTGCCGGGACGATAGAGGCTCTTCGGGCAGCCCTTCCTCAGGAAGAGTCCAGGGCGGACGGGTTCGGGACTGCTGTACCTCCAGGTGCTGTAGGCCTGTCTGATATCCCCTATCATCAGGGCGACGACCTCCACCATGGCCACCAGCCCGACCTGCGACCCGCCTTCCACATCGGTATCGATGATGGTGATCACCCGCCGGTTCTTGGAATGGATAGAGGCAATCGAGACAGAAGCCAAGGGATTGCAGGAGTGATAGCGTCCGTCGACCTCATAGATATCAGCCACCCGGCCCGAGACCGGCAGATGGTTGTAATGGTATTTATCCGGTGTCAGGCGGCAGACGGCAAAATCCCCGGCGGCAAAGCGCGGAGACCAGCAGCTGCCTGAACCCAGCAGTTCAGAGAGGTCGAAAAATTTTTCTTTGATGAAGAGGGCCGAGGTCATGGAAAAGGAACCCAGCAGCAGACGCGCATCCGCAGGTGCCACCACTATGTCGGGGTCGTCATCCATGGGGCGGCATTCCCAATACCTGATCTGGCGCTCGAAGATCCGGCGCATAGTCGAAAAATATGCCAGAGGCTCGAGGCACTCCCGCCAGTTAATGCCTAGATCCTCAAAGGCCTTACGGCTCTGAAGCCGGGGTTTTCCGGGAAGGTCGTAATTGCAGAAGCCAAGCAGGCTGGACATCCTGGCCGAAGTCAGGGCCCGAAACATGGCCGGGGCATTTTCCCGCAGCTTATTGTAGAGAAAGGCGACGGTCCTGTCGCCGATCAGTCTCTCGGTGACAATCAGGCTGGTCTGCCGGTCAATATACTGGTGGATGGTGGCGGCACGCGTGTTCATCGGTGTTTCCTGACCTCGTGGTGAATGATTGCAAGCCCGATCTGGAGCAACTGCTGGAGGTCCTGAACGGATGCAGTCTCATCAAGGAGGCTCTCTGCCTTCTCCCTGATAAAAACGGCGGCCGAGCGGTCGTGCCCGGCCATGATCTGGCGGAGGCAGGGGTCATCCCCTCTCTCCAGACGCTCGCAGTCCTCGGCCAGGACCACAAGCCCTTCCCGGGCATGCAGCCTCTTCAATTCGTTACGGTAGTAGTGTTCGGTCATCCCGTTGAAGGTATCAGCCGGGAGCCGGAGAGGGCTCTTCCGGCATTTGCCTCCCTGCATCGCCCCCTGAACCAGCTTGTCCAGGGCCCTGGTGCCGCCGCCCCGGGCCAGGCGGAATCTGAGATCGTCAAGAGCACCCGACAGCCCCATGGAATCGACCAGGTTCCGGCCGTCGCTGCCTATCACCTCGAGCAGAGCCAGCTGGTACTCATGGATCTTGACCCGGATATAGCCCTTATACCGGCGACTGTTCCTCTGACTTTTGACATGGCTGAGGATCTTGCGCAAAAACCGGTTGGGCGTATCGGCCTTGACGAAAAAGGTCGGGATACCGATGGCGCCGGCGAAAAAGATCTGCCGCCGCTCACTCTCGACCGAAGGCCTGTCCGGTATATCCGCGTGCCGCACCTTCTCCTCGATGATGTAGCGATAGGCCAGCGCCGTGATCAGGTTCTGCATATCCACCGCGCCCGCCATATCGTCCAGAAGGCTGTGGAAGAGCGAATAGCTGCGGCCTTCGAATCCCGCATAGCCCATGCTGCTGTACTCCCGCTGCCGGTAGAGAAGATACATGGCCATCCGCCGGTCGAAGACCCCCAACTCGGCCAGCTCCTCCTTGAGCCGGGTATGGTTGTCCTGCCGGCCGTTGAGTGCCGGGCAGGTCTCGGTGGACAGCAGGGTCACCAAATAATCGATGAGGCGAAAATCAGGGACCAGATCGCCATGCAGACCCAGGCAGCGGGCGAAGAGGTGATCGAGCCCGCGGGGGCCGAAGGGGGTGAACGAATGCCCAAAAAAACGCAGGTCGGCCTTCTTTTTCCACCGTCGCCAAAGCATGCGCAGATGGGTATAATCAAGCTCGTGGGGCAGAAATCCCAGGACCTTTTCCGGGTGGAAGTCTGCAAAATCCAGCCTGTACGGCGCAGCGGTATAGGTATTGACGAAGAGCGGCAGAAAATGTTCGACGATCTTGATAACCAAATCCCCCACATGCTTTTCCACGGCCGGGCTGAATCCCGCCTGGCCGCCTGCGGCAAGGCCCGTCAGCAGGCTGCTCCCCAGCGAGACATGGGTGCCGTTGTTGGCCAGACAGGTATTGGAGGTATTGGGCAGGATAACCAGATTGTTGGTGATGATGCCCGCATCCTTCAACTTGCTGATGGTATTGAGCTGGCTGCGGGAGAGTGTACGATGACAGACCTCCATATACCTGTGCTTCTCCTCCCCCCGGTCCCAACCGGAGAGGCAGGGGCTCATAAAGAGGTGACGATAGAAGCCGTCCGGTACGATTTCATTGAGTTTTTTCTGGCGATAGGGGGCATGCGGCGCATTGTAGAGCAGACACTTTTGTCCCGATTCTAACAGTCCCAACTTGGTATTGGCATACTGAACCAGGATCTGACTGAGCAGAAAGGTCCTGGCCGTCTCCCTGGCGGCCAGCCTGCCGATGGCCCCGTCCGTGGCCCGCGGGATGGTGAAGGAGAGGATCTCGGGTGAGGTATTGTCGCTCAGGAAATGTCCGAGGAGATCCCTGCCGGTCTTCAGTATGGCAATGGGCAATGAAGAGTCAATGGCATCAGCCAGGGCCAGCTTCAACAGATAGCTGACCGGCAGACGCAGCCATTGCTCGTTTTTGGCAGTAAAGAAAAAGCGTTCGGAATCGCTGCGCTTCGGGCCGTCCGGCCGGCTCTTGTCGGCCAGCAGGTCATGCTGGAGCAGCCTTTTGGCCGACTCGCCCAGGCGATCCTCCTTCAACCTGACCCAGCTGTTTTCCCAAACACCGGTATCGTTACGAAAGAGGAACTCCCGGAGGGAGGCAATGGCCTTGGCCGGGAGATCACCGCGGGCGGCCCGCTTGATGATATTCCGGAAAAATCTCGACTGGGAGATGGCGAGCGGCAGATCGACATTCCTGCGATCGCCATGAATCGCGACCTGCAGTTCAAATTCCATCCCGACGCTGGAATCTTCTCCGGTAAAGGGATGCAGATCGCCCTGACGCATATGCCGGGTAAAGGCGCTTACCCCGGCTTCAATTTCCTCTGACTCTGTAATCCGAAGCGTTCGTAGTTCCATAAGACTGAAACGTACAGGACATTGATTACAATTCCATTAGGGTTCAGTCAGTATTTTATCTGCCGTAAAAATGCGGTTGTGAAGGACAGCGCCGGACGGGTAAGTGCATGAAAAAGGCCGAGCCGGTTATGCCGGTTTCATCGAAAAGGCTCTAACAGCTCCAGTGGCATCTCACAATATCCTACCTGATCTTTTGTTTTCAGGGTATGATGAAGTAAGACCATGTTGACCGTCTGTCCGTAAATTTCGCAGTAAAGCAACACTCCGGTATTTTAATGCATTGTCTCTCGCGGGGCTTGGTGGATCCAACCTCAATCAAACGAGGGAGCAGATTCGTTATCAGCATAAAAAAGTCGCCGCAAAAGGCCCGACGAATGCAACTTTAAATCCATAATATCAAATATGTACGCCAGAAAGTCGACCGCCGAGGAGAACATATGAACATGGAAGAAAAAGATATCCAGGAGATGCTCTTCATGCACCATGGCCTTATCGAGATCCTGATGGGATTCGTAACCGCAAAGTCGAGCAGAAAAGAGTTTCTGGATTTCGTCAAGAGTGTTGAATCCTCCGAAAAGTACTCGTATTCGGCAAGGGAAGCCGCTAAAACCCTGGCAACCGACGACCATCAGTGGGGGGACTCTTCGCAACGATCGCAAGGAACATATTAAAAACAACCCGGGGTATAATTCAATCGCCCAGGTTCACAGCCTGATGCAGGCAGGATTTTCGGGTATAGACAGCGTTCCGCCTTCCGGCCACACCGAGTGGATAGGTTCGCATTGAGCCCGCTTATTCATTTCCCGGCGGCAGGTTGAACACACGGTCTCCCCTTTCTCTGCCATGCCGGCAGCACATCCGAAAGCGTACCCAACCATTCTTCCTGGCTTCAACGGGGTATCGGGTTTCTTTTTACGGATGCCCTGCGTGGAAACAGGAGACACATCCTGCTGAAAATCATGGATAAATATTCGTGTTTTCTGGAACTGCAACAAAATGAAATTGAGGGTGAAGATTTTGCGATAGTCTATCGGAAAATCCGCTCAAGAGTGGCCATTATGGCCCCTCACGGAGGAGGGATTGAGCCCGGCACTCTCGACATTGCCGATGCGGTTGCCGGAAGCGATCATCAATTTTACGCTTTTAAGGGGTTGAAACAAAGCGGAAATGCGATATTGCACATCAGCAGCAACCTGTTTGATGAGCCCATAGCCCTGGAAATATCGCAAAACGCATTTATCGTAATTTCTATCCACGGTTGCCGGGAAGAAAACAAGAGGGTGTTTGTCGGCGGTAAAAATCAGGACCTCAGGCTGGAAATCCTATCCTCCTTGAAAGATAGAGGATTCAAGGCTTTTATCAGCGACAAGCCGGGACAGCGCGGGATAAACCCGACGAATATCTGCAACCGCTGCCTCAGCGGAGAAGGAGTGCAGATCGAGATTTCACGAGGGCTGAGAGAGAAAATGTTCAACAATCTCCAACAGCGGTCACAGAGGGAGAAAACCTTGCTTTTCCATACCCTTGTAGACTCCATAAAAAGTGTTGTGGATAAAAGGGCGTGAGCGGTAACCGGAGGCCTCTTAACCATAATACGGGAGAAATCATTCAAGCCCGACTATCGGGGGGAAATGCCCCGCCCCTGTGCCCAATACCTGATTTCATCACTGCAGTTTCCAAAAAATTGCAGGCGGCCGAACCTGATATCCTCTGACCAGTCCCGAAGGCCAGATCTTGGTCCAACAGCCATTCACTGGCTCATGAGGCAAGAAACTCACATATCTCATTTTCCCCTATGGCATAAGCAGGAGATAGTCTTCCTCCAAAAGCTGGGTCGTCCCGGTGTCTGGTTCAGAAGTAACGGTCCAGGTATAAACGGCTGGCTTCAGATCCTTTGAGCCAAAAGCATCCCGTGATTCAACAGAGAATGTATGCGGGCCTGCCGACAACCCGCCATACCGTACCGGAGATCTGCAATCAGCATATGAACCGGAATCGATCTTGCACTCAAATGTTCCGGTTTTTGTCGATGAGAAAGTAAAGAGGGCCTTTGTGCTGGTCGTTTTTTTATGAGGATGCGTCAGAATTACAGTCCCTGTCTCCGGAGGAGGCCCCTGCGCCTCTGCCAAGAAGAAATGGCTCAGGAAGAAGATACTCAAAATTGGAGTAAACACCGTTACACAGCGAAAATTCAGTGTCGGCAATTTCATTTTTTATGCCCTTATCCAAAATGGATGAGCTGACCGGTGGTGGCAAAGAGTGCTTACAAATTGTCCAAGCTTGTCTGCACGCATCAAACTTTGTTCCAGTCACTAAAAATTCAAGACATCACTGCATAACGTATTTATATACATTGACAGATATATCACAACATGGAACTTGGTTGATAAATGAGCGTTTTAATGAAGGCTCCTCAGAAACTGGACTCTTGCCGTACCGAAGAGAGAAGCTTTCATCATTTATTGCGGCTGGTCGGTCTGGTCCAGCCATGCTGGTTCAGATGAAACGGCAGGCAGAACTCAGTGAAATCATTTATCAGAATTCTTAGAGCGAGACTCGGCACAGCTGCAGGTGCCCTTCCGAAAAGCTTCTTTTTATCCACGCATACACTTCTTTTTTGGGCATGGGCTGCACTTGCCGGGATCGTATCGGCCGGGGTCACGACAGGATTTCGCCTGTCGATTGCGCTGCTGGAATGGAGGACGTCAACCCATGCCAATGGGCTTGTGGCGGCTGCCTTAACCTTATCACCGCTTATGCGCATCCTCGTCGGCACAATGGGTGGTTTGATCGCCGGTACACTGTTGTGGCTGGGAATCAGATGGTCCGCCAGGGGACCCCGCGGTGAACGGCATATCGATTATATTGATGCAGCCCGCTTTGGTGAAGCTGAGCTGAATGACCGCACCACCCTTTCACGCAGCGCCTCCTCCCTCATTTCAGTTGCAAGCGGCGCGTCGGTGGGCCGTGAAGGGCCGATGGTTCAGCTCGCGGCCTGGGCGTCAGTGGTATTGGGACGCCTGTTGAACTTGCCGTCCGCAGAGCGGAAGGCGTTAATGGTGTGCGGAATTGCGTCCGGTATCGGCGCGGCCTATCATGCCCCGGTGGCCGGAGTGGTGTTTGTGCTTGAGCTGGCTCTGGGCTTTCTTGCCCGGCATACGGTGGCTCCGGTTCTCATTGCCGTAGCGGCATCCAGCATTCTGATCACCGGCTTAGGGCTGGCGGAGCCTATTTACGTGATCCCTGTCGCCGGGCTTGCTCAGGGAAACCTTGAATTTGCGGCACTGACGGGCTTGCTTTGCGGAGGTCTCGGCACAGGCCTGCTGTACGGCGTAGAGCGCAGCCGCCTGGTGTTTGCCCGCATTTCCAGCTTGCCCCTCAGATTGATGCTGGGAGGGTTTTTGTCGGGAGGACTGTCGGCGCTGGTGCCGGAGGTGTGGGGGAATGGTTTCAGCACGGTATCGCACATACTGCATGGCGGGACATTGATGCAGTGGGTGGCGTTGGTATTGACGATAAAATTGCTGGCCACTCTCTTCAGCGCTGGCTCAGGGGCAGTGGGAGGTCTCTTCACACCTACGCTTTTCATTGGCGCAACAAGCGGATTTCTGCTTGGTGATATGTTATTAAGCAGTCTGCCCGCAGGGTGGGTCGGCACTCCCGAGACCGCGGCTGTCATTGGTATGGCGGCCGCCCTAGCTGCCGCAACCCAGGCGCCTTTGATGGCTATTATAATGGTATTGGAAATGACCGGCCAATTCCAATTGAGCGTCCCGATAATGCTGGCAGTCGGTGTGGCCTACGCCGTGAGCACACGGTTCGGCACACGCCCCCTGTACGGGAATCCGATTGAGGGTCGCAGCACCTGAAAGCCCCTTTGGCAAACCCCCATGACCGGCCAAGCTCCTCCAGCCAGGCCGGAGCAGTATTTCTCCAATCCGGTCTCCCAGGAGTCGAGACATCGGAATTGCAGAATGCACAACATGCCATAACAACATACAGAAGTACGGTTGATCATCACCTCGTCTTTTTCCAGAAGGGAAGTGTTTGCCGCTGATGGGTCAGGCCCTGAATTCAAAACGCTGAACCAGTTCAAAAGCAGCTCCCGCCTCGGGCTCCCGGACCAGACAGAGGGCATCGATCTGCAGGGGTTGCTGGCAGGCCGGAGAGAGATAGACCTGCAGCAGTTTCCGGATCTCCTCCTTTTCAACTGCGTCGGCGACAGGCCCGGTCAGGCTGATGTGAAAGCGGAAATTTTCCATCACGTAGGGATAGCCCCACTGTCTCAGATGTGCCTGTTCCTGCATGCTCAGGTTCCCTGCCATTCTCCGCTGCAACTCCCGGTCATCCAGCGGCGCCCGGAAGCGATCCAGATCCCGGACAAGAGTTGCGGCCATACAGTTCAGCTCTGACATGTCGCCGACGGGCACCAGGCAGAAGAAATTATCCATCTCCATTACAGCAAGTCCCGACAGGGTCATGGGCTGCAGGCGGTAGCAAAGGTGCGCCAACGCCTGCAGCAGCTGGATCGGCGTACTGCCCTGGGCCAGCCGGAATGGTGCCTTCAAGGTGGCATGGAGACCGTAACGGCGGGGGGCGTCGGTCAGGGCATCCAGGTTCGGGAGCAGTTCCATCATGGTCTCCGACCGCCGGACGGTCATGCCCCTGACGATGTCGTATCCCAGCCAACTGGCGGCCAGATCCCGGAGCGGACCGGGACCGGGAATAAAGTAGATTCCGTAGCGCATCAACAATCTCCCCTCTTGTCTTCCCCCGGCGCCTGCAGATTCTCCTTCAGCATTGCGGACGGAGCACGTGCGCCGATAAGACTCTCAACGAGCTTCAAAAATGCGGAGGCCGTCCGGGCCAGGCTCCCGCTGGTGTTGCAGCAAACTGTCTGCAGCCCGTCACATCCACTTCATGATCCCAACCCCACCAGCGGATCTGCTGGCGTTTATGAGCGGCGGATTTGGGAAAACGATGGCACAGGGAGAGCTGTCTTTCGGCACAACCGCTCCCGAACCTGCAGCAGGGCCAGGAAGAGTGCATCGAAAAATCAGGATATCAATTTTATTCTTGCCCTTCGACTCTGCCGTTTTTTCAGGCCAACGCCTGACCGGACGACCATTATTCGGCAACGACAGTGAGGCAGAGCCCCCTCTTCAGCAGCGAAGAGCTGAATCTCAGGCCCTCAAGACAGCGCCTTGTGTTCCTGCATAGCTGAGCCTGCTATCCGGCGGTCGCGGACAATGGCCGAACCGGGGATATTCTTCGCTCTTTTTTTCAGATCGCTGGCAATGGATGAAACCTCGGCAAAAGAGCTGATATGATGGATCTCCGTACTGACAATGCCGATGGACAGCGACAGCAGATCGAATTTCCGCGTGTTTCCCAAACGGTCGCAACTGAGATAGAACCCCTGTTCGCACTCCTCATGCGTATGAAACCTACTGATTCTTTTAACAAACTGATCCGTGATATATTCACAGACTAAAATCGAATTCTTAGGGCGGGTGATCAGGATAAAGTCGTCACCGCCGATATGCCCGGCGAAGCCTATGGAGTTTATCTCCCATTTTTTCAAGGCTTCTAGCATGATGTCGGCGACGGCCTTGATGACCCGGTCGCCCATTTCAAATCCGTGTCGGTCATTGAAGGGTTTGAAACTGTCCAGATCGATATAGCAGACATCGAAGTGGATGGACTGCGACAGCATCTTTGCGATCTGGCGCTGGACAAATTCGTTGCCCGGCAGACCGGTGAGCGGGTTGGCCCCCCTCGCCAGCATCATGCTGTTTTCGGTGACGGCGTTCAGCACGGCGCTAACGGAGACGGTACCGATATACTTGCCGCTACGGCTGACGCAGACGTCATCATAGATGGTGATCTGCGGCCTGAGATGGATCTTGCGGGCCACCTCTTCCACCGATGAATAGTGGGGAACCTGCAGGAGTTCCTCCCCCAGGAAGTCGTCCACCTTCTTGTAGTAGTTGAGGCTCAGGCCGTAACCGAACCGACCGACCATCTGATCCTCCATAAAACGCCACCGGCTTATCAGGCCGCAGAGCTGGCCGCCCTTCATCACCGGAAGGCAGAGCAGGCCGGGATTGTCGTTAAAGCGGTTCAATACTTCCAGCGGACGATCGGCTGAGGAGAGCGGCTCAATGTAGGTGGCGATATCGCCGATACAGATCACCTCGTCGAAGAGGACGGTACCTGAATCCCTGACGCCGTGCTGAACCGGGATTTTCACATGCGTTTCGCTGATAAGCTGCGCTGCCGGCCGGGCAAGAAGGTATCCCTGACCCAGATTAATGCCAATCTCCCTGCAGATCTTGAGGTCGTTTTCAGTCTCGATGCCTTCGGCTATGACATCAATGCCGATCCGGTGGCAGGCCGTGGCAATGGAATCGATAAGATTGTAGTTGATATTACTTTTGGCGGTATCCTTAAAAAAATGCCGGTCAATCTTGACAAAATCAGGCTCGAGGACAGAAAGCATCTTCAATCCGCCATAACCGGCACCAAAATCGTCAATGGCAATCCGAAACCCCTTGCTCCGGTAATGATCTATGGCCTTCTTGAAAAGCGTGTAATTGGAAACCGCCTCCTGCTCGGTAATCTCAAGAATGATATTCTGCTTGGGCAGTCCATGCTGATTTGCCAGAACACCCGTTGTCCCGGCAGTATGATTGGGACAGAGCAGACTGGTCGGGCAGATGTTAAGAAAAAGAAAGACCCCTTTTTCCCTGATCCCCTGGGCAGCAGAGAGCTCCATGCCGTTTTTCCGGCAGCACATGTCGAGCTCAAGAATCTTATTGCAGATCTTGGCCTGCGCAAAGATGTCCTCAATGCTCTCCATTGGGTTTTGCGTAAGAGTTCTGCAGAGAGCCTCATAGGCAAAGATCCTGCCCTTCTCCAGGCTGACGATGGGCTGGAAGTGAGCGGTAAGATTACTGTCGATGAGTTCCTGGACCAGGGCTTCCCTTTCCTTATTCCTGGCCATGGCGGGCAGGACGGCTGCAGTCTTCGGCAGTTCACGGCCGAGCATCTGTATTACTGACATAATTTAGCATATTTTCAGTTAGGTTATCAACTAAGACACGCCTGTCCGGTCACACAGCCCCCTGGGCAGCCCCGGCATCACGCTCATTTCGGACTTGCAGAATAGCATACGCGTATTTGGACGGCTTTCAGGCTCTATGAGTTTTGAGTAAGAGAATTATAAAGATGCAGTTTGGGACTGGAGAGGGGGGAGGGACCGGAAAGGTTCCGCCGAGCCGAAGAGATGAAGAGATGAAGAGAGGGGGGGCGAAGAAGTATCATCCCCCCGGCCTCATCGCTTTTCGCTCTTCTGTTCGATCCAGCGGACGGCCTGGTGAATCAACTCGAAGGCATTCTGCAGGCCGAGCTTTTCCTTGATGCGCTCACGGTAGGTGCCAATAGTCTTGATGCTGAGATGCAGTTTGCCGGCAATCTGCTTGGTGGTCAAGCCCTGGCCGATGGCCTCCAGGACCTCCACCTCACGATCAGTGAGCTTTTCAATGGGAGAGATTGACGGCGTCTCGGATCGGTTTGCGAAACGGCCGAGAATGGCGCGCATCAGATTCTTGCCCGCATAGATTTCGCCTCCCAATACACAACGGATGGCCTGGATGATGGAGGTAGAGGTCTCCTGCTTCATGATATATCCCCGAGCGCCGGCGGCAAGTGCCCTTTCGGCGTACAGCGACTCCTCATGCATGGACAGGACCAGGACCGGCAGCGAAGGATCGTGCTTGCTGATATCACGGACCAGATCGATGCCGTTCCCCTCCTTCAAGGTAATATCGACAATGACCATATCAGGCCTGAAGGCCTGAAGCTGTTTCCAGGCCGAAGGCACATCCGAGGCCTCGCCGCAGACCTTGAGATCGGCCTCCTGGTTTATGAGTTCTTTTAAGCCAACAATAAAGACAGGATGATCTTCCACCAGAAGTATCCGGGTCAGGTCGTTCGTATCAGGCATCCACTTGCTCCATAAAAGGATCTTTTTTTAGAAAATTGACAATAATGGCTGTGCCGCCGGCAGCACTCCTGCCGATGCTGAACTCGGCCCCAATCTTTTTGGCCCTGAGCCCCATAATCCGCAGCCCCATTCCTGTGGATTTCTCAGAGGTATTGATGCCGGAACCGTCGTCGGTGACCGTCAGCAGATATTTGCCGTCTTCCCGGGAGAGTCTGACGACAATATTTTTCACACGACCATGCTTTACCGCATTGTGGACCGCCTCATGGGTGATGTAGTAGAGCTGGGTGGCGACCGCGTTGTCATGAAAGAACACGGGGCAGGTGCAATCGAACCGGCAGGATACCTGGAAGACATCGCTGACGTTATCCACCAGATCTTCAATGGAGGACTTTAAGCCATGGGTGGCCAGATTGACCGGGCAGAGACCGCGGGCCAGGCTCCTGGTCTTCTGGATGGCATCGCTGATCAGACCCTGAATTTTTTCCGCCAGCACCACCTCATCGATCTTTTTTTCCTGGAGTTTGCGTTTCAGGACCTGCCCCAGGACCTCAATCCCGATAAGATGCGGACAAAGATCATCATGCAGGTCCTCACCGATGCGCAGCCGTTCCTTCTCACTGATATCCATGATCTCTTTTTCCAGGCGTTGGGCCTCGGTCACATCTTCGATGGTGGCCAGGAGGTAGGCCTCGCCCCAGAGTTCGATGATCTCCGCCGACAGGATGCCGGTCCGCACCATGCCCGACTTGGTCACGAATTCAATAGGCATGCTGTGCAGCATCCCTATTTTTTCCTGATCCTGCTGCAGGATGCGGATTTCCTCCCCGTCGGGCAGGATCTTAAACTCCGCAAGCTTCCGGTTTATCAGCTCTTCACTGGTATAGCCCGTCATAGCCAGGAGGCTCTCGTTGACGTTGATAATACGCAAGTCGCTGAGGGCGGCAATGACGATGCCGTTGGGACTCGAACGAAAGGCCTTGGAGAACATCTCTTCGGAGGCCCGCAAGGCCTCTTCGACCTGTTTACGCTCCTGGATCTCCTTCTGCAGATCCGTGCTGTAGGCCTCCAGCTTCTCCATAAAGGTGTTGAAATAAATCGCCATGCTGCCGATCTCATCCTTGGCCTCCCAGGCCATGCGCACCGAAAAATCCCCGGTGGCGCCGACACCGAATTTGTCCTTGAGCTCCTTTAGAGGATTGGTGATGGACGTACTTATCCGCAGGGTGATCGGAAGAAAGATAAAGAGGGACATAAAGACCCCAAACAGCATCAACTCCCGGAAGGTATTGAGCGGCTGATAAAATTCCTGCAGATAGCTGCTGGAGGCCACAATCCACCCCAACTCGGGAATATAGTTGAAGATGACAAGCTTTTCCCTGGGGGAGGGATCGCCCGGATTCTGCCAGGGATAGATAATCTTGCCGTTACGCTCCTCACACATGCGTGCAATGAACTTTCTGCTGCCGACGCCGGCTTCATCAAGAATATTCTTGCCCTCAAGCTGCGGATGGATGATCAGCTCACCCTTGAGATTGATCACATAGGAATACCCCATTTTCCCGAAGCGCAGAGACAGAATGGAATCCCGGAAATCGTTCACATTGACCAGCTCGCTGAATTCATCTCGGTAGGAGGAGGCCGATATAATCCAGTCCCAGGGCTCGAAGTAGGTCATATGCAGGGCCTTGGAGCGTTCCTCAAGTTCTCCCGGGTTTTTCCATTCGTATTCGATATATCCGTCTTTCCGGCTCTTCTGCTCCCGGGCGAAAGGGTATTCGGAGATATTGACCCCCACCAGTTCCTTCTTCGGGTGGACCCGCAGCACGCCCTGGCTGTCGATGCAGTAGATATAACCGGAGCGGCCGATCTTTTGAGACAGCAGGAGATCGGCTGCTCGACGTTTGGCCTCCTCCTCGCTGATAAGTCCGGCCTTATACTGGCCATAGCAATACTCGACGATTTCCTTATTCTTTTCAACAACCGCCCGCAGATAATTCTTCACCGAAACCGTAGCCGCAGTCTGAACCATGTTCAGGATCGTGGTCGTTGAGATCTTCAGCTCGTTTTCAATGTTGGTCTCAATGGTGGAACGCATGAAGGAGTAGATAATGTAACTGCCGAGCAGGACAGCCATCATAAATCCGCCGAAATAGCTGACGAAGAGCTTGTAGCGAATAGGCTGATCAGCAAGTATCTTTCTAATATTCATGCGCAGTGCCCCCAATACACCCCTTAAGAGAAAAAAGAAGCCCGGCCTTCCCTAAAATCCAGGCCTACGCCCCCTCTCGCGCTACAAGACCTTGGCATGGTCATCGTAGAGATAGCGCTTAATCTTATGCGTGGCCGTCTTGATGAAGGGCTCCCTGCGCTCATAGACCTTGGAAATCCGAGAGGTTTTCGACAGCTGTTCGTTTATCGAGGTGCGCATGGTCTCCATCAGTTCCGCCAGGTATTCATGCCGTCTGCTCCTCGGCTGATTTGCAGTCTGCTCATCAATAAATTCGTAATCTGGGTAGACCCAGGCTTCCAGTTTGCCGCCATTCTCAATGATCAGTGACTCTACCACCCAGTGGCAGGCATTCATTTTGTGTTCGATGCCCTCCGGATAGACATTCTCTCCGCTGGCCATGACAATCACATTCTTTGAGCGGCCGCGGATATGGAGATTCCCTCGTTCATCCATAAATCCGAGATCTCCAGTATGGAGCCATCCTTCCGCAGTCAGGGACTCCCTGGTAGTCTCGGGATCGTTATAGTATCCTCGGGTTATATTGGGACCGCTGGCCAGGATCTCGCCTATCCCGGTGGCCGGATCGGGATCAATGATCCGGACCTGGACCCCGGGAATGATTTTTCCGGCCGAACCGCAGGCAATCGAGGCATCCCCAGCAGGTCCCCCCGAGAGCAGGGGCGCAGCCTCTGTCAGACCGTAGCCGACCAGATACGGAAATCCGGCCTGATGGAGAAAATTCTCGACCTCAGGATTCAATGCGGCCCCGCCGATGCCCATGAGCTTCAGGTTACCGCCGAAAAATTCCAAGAGTTTAGCGCCGATCCGCCGATAGACCAGCCGTCTGCCGATGCCGGTCCGACAGACGAGGGAAAGCATCCAGCTTTTTTCAATCTGCGGCAGGATCCGTTTCTTATAGATCTTCTCAAAGACCAGCGGCACGGCAAAGATGGCAAAGGGTTTCTCATGCTGACAGAGCTTCTGCAGGATGGCAGGCGTCGGCGTCTGCCCGGCATAGGCAATCCGGCACCCCTTGATCAGCGGCAGAATGAACCCGCAGGTGAACTCATAGGTATGCGACATGGGCAGGATCGAAAGAAAGACATCGCCGGGCTTGATCGCGGCAAGGCTCGAGGCCGCACAGGCATTGGAGGCCAGATTCTTGTGGGTCAGCATCACTGCCTTGGAGTAGCCCGAGGTCCCGGATGTATAGAGGATGGAGGCGAGATCGTCTTCGGCAACCTCGGCGAACTCTACAGGCTGCCGCTGATCCTGCATGGTCGTCAGCGCCCCGCGTAAATACTCGGAAAACTGCTGCACCTTGACGACGCCTTCTATTCCCGAATAATCGTCCAGGGTGATAATCTTACCGGCCAGGACGTTTTTCAATTCATAAATCTTTTCTATCTGCCGCTGGGTTATGAAGATGGCCTTCACCTTCATCTCATTAAGAACATAGTGGACATCCACCTCAGGGAAATCCGGAAGGACAGGCACGGCAACGGCACCCAGGCGAATGATGGCGAAATAGGCCATCCCCCAATTCTGGGAATTTTCCGCCAGGATGGCTATATGGTCGCCCTTTTTGATCCCCTCCCGGTGCATCCGCGAGGCCAGCGCAAAGACACGATCATGGAATTCCTTATATGTTAGCGCCTTTTCCATAGCCATACCTACCGCAGGAAGATCACTAAATTTTGAGCAGCTTGAATCCATAATTGCATTCAAGGTCATCCGCACTTCAGCTGTCTCTGCCATACCACAATCTCCTCACGAGTGTACCATCTGCAGCCCGCGAATGCACCGGGCTCATCTTCCGGGAATTACAGCACTGCGAAAAAGCACCGCCACTGGGCGATTGTACACAAAAGGGCTTTTTTGTCAATTAAAAGGGAATATCATCTGATAACATGCACATAAAATAGATCCCCGGCAAATTCAGCCAAAATACCTTGACAATGAAGGCAGCGCATAATAATAAGAATCAGCATTCAGAATATGTTTTCCTAAAGATATCTTAAAAGGCCTTTTTTCTGCCATGAACCACATCAGATTTTTCCGCCGCGGCTTTCTGTCCCTGCTCTTCTGCTGCCTGATCCTGCTCAGCCAGTCTCCCGCCAATGCCTCACTCAACAAGGCGGGAGGAAGCAGGGCGCTGTCAGCCAGAAGTGCCATTATCATAGATGCCGCCACCGGAAAAACGATTTACGCCAGGGCGCCGGATGTACAACGACAACCCGCAAGCACCATCAAAGTCTTGACTGGGATGATTGCCCTGAAAACCCTGCGGAATGGAGAGATGGTCCCGGTAAGCGCGAAGGCGGCGCAGCAGCAACCCTCCAAAGTCTTTTTGGAGGACAACAAAAAATACAGCGCCAATGACCTGATCAATGCGGTCCTGCTTGCCTCGGCCAACGATGCCAGTGTGGCACTGGCAGAGAAGATTGCAGGGTCGGAACAGTCTTTTGCCCTGAAAATGACCAACTTTGCCCGTCAATGCGGAGCCACCCGGACCGTATGCAAAACGGCCACCGGCCTGACGGCCCAGGGGCAGCAGACTACAGCCCGCGACCTAGCCATCATTTTCCGACATGCCATGTCCTACCCGCCGTTTGCGGCAAGGATGAAACAGACCAATGCCAAGACGGCAGAAGGAAAAACCCTGCGCAATCATAATAAGGCCTTGTGGCAGGTACAGGGCAGCATAGGCGGCAAAACCGGATTTACAAATGCGGCCAGACAGACGTATGTCGGGAAGTTCAAGAGGGGCAACGAAGAAATCATCGTTGCCATCATGGGCAGCGAGACCATGTGGGCAGATCTTAAGATGCTGGTTGAATACGGATTTGACCAGAAGCGTTCGCATCAGCTTGCAGCCGCTCCCGGAACACAGTCACGGTTCGAGAATGATGAAATCTGAACAACCGGGGGGCGGTGCCGGGTCTTTTCTGGCCCCGGAATTCAGCAGAGGTTTTCTTTGCCTGACGGGATACGGAATGCCGCTCATATTTCCAAGACATCCGGCGGGGGACTATCTCGCTGCAGCAACTTTCTCACAGTATCAACAATTTGCTTTCTTTTTAGTGGCTTAGGGATTGCACTAATATCTCCGAGATATTGAGCGGCAGTGAGATAACGCTCTTTTGCGATGGTCCCGCCGGCCGAAATTGCGATAATGGGCAGGCGCTGATTTACCTTCCTCAGCTCCATAATCGTTCTCAATCCGTCCATCACCGGCATAACCAGATCAGTTATAACCAGATCAATAGGAGCACTATGATAGGCATCAATCCCTTTCTGACCGTCCAAGGCAGTTATGACCTGATAGCCTTCAGCCTCCAATATCTTTCTGAGAACCTCGAGGGTCATAATATCGTCGTCAATCACAAGAATTCGTTTCACAATGCTCACCTGAATACAATTTTTCACATCCCCCTGAAGAAACACTATTATAGGAATACGTCATTTTACTCTTTTTTGGAATTAAAAACAACTCAACCATCTTCCCATCTTGTTCCTTTCAGATGGAAGTCACGAAAATGGTTGTTATTTTTGAGCAAGTATATTTGTTAGCATAAGTATCTTTTGCCTCATCAACGTCCTAACCGGAGATTGCCGGGACAGCTGCTCCCTTAAGAAATCACCCTTCAGAAGGGAAAACGCCCCCCCCTGGTTCGCTCTCCTTTTGGTAAAGCTAAACATTACGACTTGGGAATTTCACCGGTAAAGGAAAATCAAGTCGAAAAAATATTTTTCTCCTCTTTGATGACTGCACAGATATTTCGTCCCTCGTCAGGCATTCTGCCGGCCGGGTATATCCGATACACTCTTTCCTCCAATCAGCATGCGGAGTTTAGCCAGATGCGGGCGTCTCAGGGGAAATTGCAGAGATTCTTGATGACCTTACTTCTTTTTCTTTTCGAGGAGCTTAAAAAAAATGATGGGAAATATCGGATTATATGACATTATAGTATCAATACTATGATAGTATTGTGGATGAACAAGAATATAACATGTACAGGCATGTACAGAATTCATTTTTTTTATAACGGCGTAGCAGCCATTACAAGGAAAAGAGACAGCACTGTCGGGAGAAGCAACGCCTCACCCCGGCACAAGGGTTTGGACGAAAGCTCTTCAGGAGCAGCGGTTCTGCCCTGCTGAAACAATAAGCCTTCATGTTCCGTCGTGGCCGGCCGGCCTGGTCCGGGCATGCTGGTTTCATGAAGTAAAAGATCCAGGGACCGCCTCCCTGCAAGGGAACCACAGACAAGAAAGATACAGGCACGACATTGATTCTTAAGAGAATTTCAGATCCGTTCCGATATAAGGCATAGTATCTGGCCAGGAACCGTATGCACGCTGACCGACTGTCGAAGGATGAATGTTTCCTGCATGCCATGATCTTGTGAAATAATTCAGGAAGAGTAATGCGCACATCGATATTCAGCGGAATCTGCAACTGCCAGGACAACGAGACGGTAAGGAAAATAGTGATGTTGACCATTTTTCTTATTTTGGCCTTTTCCCTCCTCTTCTTCATGGGGATTATCGCCCTGACCCAGAAGGCCGTGCTGCTGGGAATTGCCGATTTCATCATGTCGGCCTTCCTCTTCGCGCTCCTTGTCTATCTCCATAAAACCGGGGACGAGCCCACGGCCTCCCGCCTGGGTGTGATCTGCGTGCTGTTCTTTTTCTGCTGTCTCTTCTCCATCGGCGGGGTCCATACCACAGCCTTCATGTGGCTCTATACCTTCCCACTCTTTTCCCTGTATCTCCTCGGCCTGCGGCAGGGACTATGGCTCACGGGCCTTCTCTATCTTTTTTGCACAGGATTTCTCGTTTTTAATCTCTACTCCAGAAACGTGCATATCTACAGCAGCGATTTTACCATTCGTTTCATCCCCTCCTACCTCCTTGTCTGCATCCTCGCCTTTCTGGTGGAGAAAAGCAGATCTGATACCCGAATCGCCATGCTTGAAAAACAGCAGCTGCTGGCCGGAACCATCGATAAGCTGCAGGCAAAGGAAAAAGAGCTGGAAGAGACCAGAAACCAGCTTGAACTGCGGGTCATGCTCAGGACAACGGAACTGGAAAGGGCCAATCAACAGCTGCGGGTAGAAATTGAAGAACGTCAACTGGCCCAGCAGGAGCAGCTCCACCTGGAGGCCGAGCTGCTCAGGGTGGAAAAAATGGAACTCCTTGGCCGACTGGCAGGCGGTGTTGCCCATGACCTGAACAATGTCCTGTCCGGTGTGGTCAGCTATCCCGATCTGCTGCTGCTCAAGCTCTCTCCTGAAAATGAAATGTACGGTCCGCTGCAAAACATACGCCGGGCCGGGACCAGGGCAGCGGCTATCGTTCAGGACCTCCTCACTCTGGCCCGCCGGGGCATCCCTATCAGCGAGAGGGTCCAGCTCAACGACATCATCACGGCTCATCTCCAAAGTCCCGAGTTTATCACCCTGCTGAAGATTCATCCCGGTGTCACCGTTGAGACGCATCTTGCCCCCAACCTGCACGCTATCAACGGTTCTCCCCTGCACCTTGAAAAGGCGATCATGAATCTTCTCGTCAATAGCTTTGAGGCAATGGAAAAGGAGGGCATTGTCGTCGTCACTACGGAAAACCGGTATGTGAATACGACTATCCAAGGATACGAAACCACCGTTCCCGGCAATTACGTAACGCTGGTGGTCAGCGATACGGGAATGGGAATCCCTGAGGAGAATCTGGATAAGATTTTCGAACCCTTTTTCTCCAGCAAGATCATGGGCCGCAGCGGTACAGGATTGGGTATGACGGTGGTATGGGGAACCATCAAGGATCACGGCGGCTATCTGGATGTAACGAGTTTTCCCGGAGCCGGCACCACCATCACTGTATTTCTTCCTGTCCCCGATGAGGAGGCGGCACCGCAGGTGAAACCCAGGCCACAGACCATAGAACAGGGGAAACAGGAAACGATCCTGCTGGTCGATGACGTCCTGGAGCAGCGGCTGTTGGGAACCAGCATCCTGACGACCCTGGGCTACCGGGTGGAGACAGCCTCAGGCGGTGAAGAAGCTCTGAAATTTCTTCAGAATCATTCCGTCGATCTTGTTCTGCTGGATATGATCATGGAACCGGGGATGGATGGTCTTGACACCTACATGAATATCATAAAAATCAAGCCGAACCAAAAAGTTATCATTGTCAGCGGCTATTCTGAAACCGAAAGGACCAAGACAGCCCTGGAGCTTGGCGTACGAAATTATATCAAGAAACCCTATACGCTGGAAGGGATAGCAGCGGTAATGAACAAAGAACTTTCAAGCTAGACCACCTCTGGATTGCTTATGAAATAATTGCAAAAAGGCCGTCTGTTTTCTGTATCTGACGGCCTTTTTTTATCTTACCCCGGCTGTTTCTGAAACAGGCCGATCTCATACGGTGCTTATGCAGATTTATGTAAAAATCTATAATCAAGCTCCAACAAGATAACGATATACATATAAATGGCCCAACGCATCACCTAAATGGCCCAACGCATCACCACATCAGGCGACTTTCATCAGGTATCGAACACTTCAACAGAGGAGGAAATTATGAAAAGGTATATACGACAGGTACTGTTTATGGCTATTGCCCTTGTATTTCGCTGGCCTATCTGGATGTTTGTCTGGATTTTCGGGAAAACCGGGATATTCAAGACCATTTTTTTGATATATCCTATCGATAAGTCAGAATGCCTTGATTTTTGCCCTGATATCAAAATATTGCGCAATTTCCTCTCCGGACGTCCCACTCCGTCAGGTCTGATCATGAAGGGATGGCGGCCCATGGGAATCTATCTGGCTATCCCCAACCCTGCCCTCGAGCTGATGCGCGGGAAGAGCCGCCCCACTGTGGAGGCCATTATCAGACGGCTGCTCTGGATCCAGAAAATCTCGGGCGCCACGGCCATCGGACTTGCCGGACAATTAGGGCCGATATTCGAAAAACGTCACGGCATCCCCATGAACCCGCCCTTCTATACCAGCACCTTCGGCAATATCTTCAGCATCCAGAGCGCCGTCAACCATCTTTCGGATAAGGCCAGGATGAAGCCATGGCAGTCAAGCCTTGCCATTCTTGGCGGTGGTGAACTGGGAGAGCAGCTGATGGAGCAGTTGAGCGCCGACGGCTACCGGAGCACTATGGTCGATGTCCGTTACACCAAGAAAGGCGACATCAAACTGTCCGATGAAAATGAGGCTGACCGGCAACTGGAGCATGTCGATTTCGTGGTCAACCTGCTGCCGAGAGGCAAAGACTTCATGGACTGCAGCCTGCATCTGCGCATGCCTGAATCGGCAACTGTCATCGACTTCTCAAGGCCGCCTATCCGCCCGGAAGACATCCCCCAGAAGGTCTGCATGGGAAACCGGGTCCAGCGCAGCGGCATCCAGTTCATGATGCGTCTGCCCGGCGGCTGGAAATGCCATGAGCTTCCTGCCTGCTCCATGCCCTCCATTGTGGCTTCGCTTACCGGAGTCCATCTGCAAACACTTGAGGAATTCCGGCAGGCAGCCAGGCAGCTGGCCTTCCGCACAGCCCTGGCCGGAGCCCCCGCACCTGCAAGGGGTGGGGTACGCGGTTTCATAGACATGGTCCCCGGCTTTGCCCGGCTTTCACATTTCTTCAAGAAAAACCATGGCATTAATCCATTGACAGACCATGGAGAGAGGAGTCCCCTTTCCTCCTACGCTCCATTTATGGAATCGAAGGAGGCTTGATACACCTGCAGCACGGCCCGCACCTCATTTTCCTGCGGCCGTGCCTGCAGAATGCACAAGCGGGATCGGCAGCAGATCGGCAGAGGGAGCCTGACAGTCATCGGGGAAGCATGTTTACTACAGGGATATTTTTTATTATTTCATGCCTGTAGCAAGACAGAAGATGGTCGTTGACCATGCCTACCGACTGCATGAAGGCATAACAGATGGTGGAGCCGACAAAATTGAACCCGCGTCTCTTCAAGTCCCTGCTCATGGCATCGGATTCGGGAGTGCGGGCTGGAACCTGGGCCATGTCCTCAAAAAAATTCTGCCGGGGACGGCTGTCTCCAAAACCCCACAGATATGAGGCCAGTGAACCGAAATCCTCCTGGAGAGCCAGTACGCAGCGGGCATTCTTGACTGCCGACTGGATCTTCAGGCGGTTACGGACAATACCGGGGTCGGCCAGGAGGCGCTGGCAGTCGCGGTCGCTGAAGGCTGCCACCTTCCTAATATCGAAGCCTTTGAAGGCCCTGCGATAATTCTCCCGTTTTCTGAGAATGGTAAGCCAGCTCAATCCCGCCTGTGCGCCTTCCAGAATCAGCATCTCAAACAGACGCCCGTCGTCGCGGACAGGCACCCCCCACTCCCTGTCATGATAGTCCACATAAAGGGGATCAGTGCCGCACCAGGGACATCTCACCGTCTTTTCAACCATATTTGCTTCCTCCACTGCCTGCCGCTCTCAGAAGCGTGGCGGTCGCCCGGCAAAACAGCCAATCCCCGCATTGTTACAGAAATCTTCCACTCTGAGCCATGGATTTCCCCAAAGGCCTGGTTGATCATCGCCCAGCCGTCCCCCATTAGCATGGATGGACCAAACTGGCCGGCGACAACGGAAACTGAAAGCCCTTCGTTCCGTCAGGACCAGACCGCTGCGCCTGAGAGACGTGCAGAGTAAGCATAACGAAATAACCCCTTCATGAAAAGCCATTTCCGCTCAACAAAAAAAGGCCAGTCTTGACGCCTCTTGACTGCAGTGGGAAAAAGAAGATCCGGATGAGTGCCGATAGGGGCTTGATCCGTCGGTGTTTTTCTGTTATTGGCATAGATGCCTGATTTGCAGGATAACAACAAAAAAACACCCTTCAGAGGAGCTGACCCGCTATGCCTCCTTCCCATAATATCTATCCTCATTTGCTGCAATCCCTGGATCTGGGGTTTGTGACGTTGAAGAACCGTATCCTCATGGGCTCCATGCATACCGGCCTGGAAGAGGAAAAAAACGGCTTTCACCGCCTGGCTGCCTTCTACGCTGCCAGGGCCAGGGGCGGGGTGGGGCTGATCGTCACCGGCGGAGTGGCGCCGAACCGGGCCGGCTGGCTGGCCCCCTTTTCACTCAGGCTGGCAGGCCCCTCGCAGATCGGGGCACACCGGCTGATCACCGAGGCGGTCCACGATGAAGGCGGCAGGATATGCATGCAGATTCTCCATACCGGACGGTATGGTTATCATCCCCTGTGCGTGGCACCTTCCGCCATCAAGGCGCCCATCAATCGGTTCCGCCCCAGAGAGTTGACTGAACGGGGCATCAGTTCAACAATCCGAGATTTCATCCGCTGCTCTGAACTGGCACGGGAAGCCGGCTATGACGGGGTGGAGATCATGGGATCTGAAGGCTACCTCATCAACCAGTTTGTTGCAGGCAAGACCAATCTCAGACGTGATCAGTGGGGCGGGCCCTTTGAAAACCGCATCAGATTCCCGCTGGAAATTGTCCGGGGCGTCCGCGAGGCTGCCGGGGCCGACTTCATCCTCATCTACCGGCTCTCCATGCTCGACCTGGTCAAGAACGGCAGCAGCTGGGAGGAGGTGGCAGGCCTCGGCAAGGCGGTCGAACAGGCAGGGGCCACCATCATCAATACCGGCATCGGCTGGCACGAGGCCAGGGTCCCCACCATCGCCACCATGGTACCCAGGGCCGGATTTGCCTGGGTGACAAAGCGCTTGATGGGCGAGGTGAACATTCCCCTGGTAACCACCAACCGCATCAATATGCCCGAGGTAGCCGAATCGGTGCTGGCCGATGGCTGTGCCGACATGGTCAGCATGGCCAGGCCTTTTCTTGCAGATCCCGACTGGGTGGAAAAGACCGCCAGCGGCCGGGTCGCCGAGATCAACACCTGCATCGGATGCAACCAGGCCTGTCTCGATCAGATCTTCTCCAGGCAGCCGGCCACCTGCCTGGTCAACCCCCGGGCCTGCCGGGAGACCCTGCTCCCCTTCACCAGGGCAAAACGGCTAAAGAAAGTGGCGGTCGTAGGCGCAGGTCCTGCCGGCCTGTCCTGTGCAGCCACTGCTGCCGCCAGAGGACACGCCGTCACTCTTTTCGAGCAATCCCCGGAGATTGGCGGCCAGTTCCTCCTGGCCCGGCAGATCCCCGGCAAGGAGGAGTTTGCAGAGACCCTCCGGTACTACCGGCATCAGCTCCTCCTGCACGCAGTTGATCTGCGGTTGAAAAGCGCCCCCGGACCAGCAGACCTGCGGGATTTCGACGAAATCGTCATCAGCACCGGCGTCAGACCGCGGAAAATCGATTTCCCGGGTGCGGAGAGGGACACGGTCTCCCTCTACAGCGAAGTTCTGTCGGGAAAACGGCAGCTGGGAGCCAGGGTGGCGATCATCGGTGCAGGGGGCATCGGGTTCGATGTTGCCACCTTTCTGCTTCACCGACAGGGACCGCAATCTCTTGAGGACTTTATGGCGGACTGGGGAGTTGACATGGAATATAGCGGCGATGGCGGACTGGGTGAGGCGTGCCTCCCTCATCCGGCCCGACAGATCTTCCTGCTTCAGCGCAAGCTGACCCGGCCGGGGGCGGGCCTCGGCAAGACCACGGGCTGGATTCACCGCCTGACATTAAAGAAGAACGGGGTGAAGATGCTGAGCGGGGTGGAATATCAGGCAGTAAGCCCTGAAGGGCTGCTCATCCGCCACAACGGGCAGGAGCAGCTTCTGGAGGTCGATGATGTGGTGGTCTGCGCGGGCCAGCTTTCAGAGCTGGGCCTGGCCAGGGAGCTTGACGCCTCGGGTATGGGCTACCATCTCATCGGCGGGGCTCTGAAGGCTGCGGAGCTGGATGCCAGACGGGCCATTGCCCAGGGTATGGAGACGGCGGACCGGCTCTGAACACGGCATACTGCCCCACCTCCCGCAACCTTCGGTGCAAAAAAGGTTCTTGACACTGCTGCATCGAAAAGGCTCGAAAAACATAGCCATGAAGGACCAAACAGGATATCATGCAAAAAAGCTGTTCGGCGGCTGCCGGTTATTCTGATTTCCCCGAATTACTGCTTTTCCGATCATCCCGACGCAGATTTGCGCTGTTCCGGACCTGTGTACTCTCTGAAATCTTATTTTAACTATGAATATTCTCAAAAAATATATCGGCCGTATGCTGCTCGGTCTCTGCCTGACAGCAGCAGGGCTCGCGGTCAGATATGCTGCTGACTGGCATCTGCCGGTGGCCATCGTCGATGATATCATCACCAGTGATCGTTACGGCGCCATCCGCCTGGCCAGACCACTGCCCGGCTTTCAGAATCTGGCGGTAGTATACGCCGACACCCAGAAATACCCGGCCGACAGGCTGGCGCACCGCCTTGCCGAAGCCGGAGACGCCGCGGCAGTGATTGATACCGGGCGCGCCCTGCAGAGCCTTACGGCTGCAGGCTGTCTGAACGCCGACCGCATCATGGAGCCCGTTGGAATCCTGTCAGACTGGGCCAAAGCCGCAAAAGACAATCACTCGGTCCTGGCGGGGATAGAAGCCGGGGGCCTGCTGCCCCTGCTCGCAGCCCTGACGGATGCAGGGGGCGCAACAGACAATCTGTCCATAGGCTTTACAGTGAACCTTCCAGCCGGTCTCACCCTCTGCGCCCCGCTGACCACAGTCCCGGATCAGGGGGGCCGGCGTCTGCTGGCCCCGCCACTGCCCCTCAAAGGAGCCTGGCTTGCGGCATGGACAGATCAACCGGCGCCGGATACCGGCGTCTTTGTGCGCGGGCTCACCGGCGCCCAGATCATTATCGAACCCTACGATACCCCGCTGGACAGTGTGGCGGTCAATGAAATAGCTGCCCTCAAAAAAAGGACGGGCAGCGGCCGGCAGAGCGCCTGGCCGGTAGTGGAAGTACCTGCAAAAACCGACAACGAGACGGTGACCATCTTCTATTCGGGAGACGGAGGCTGGCGGGATTTGGACCGGGCCGTGGCCGGACAGATGGCGGAACGCGGCTATCCCGTGGTCGGTGTGGACACCCTCCGCGACTTCTGGAGCAAAAAGACGCCGGCCCAGACCGCGAATGAACTCTCCGCCATGATGGCCTATTACCGTACGGCCTGGAAGGCAAAAAAATTCATCCTGGCCGGCTATTCCTTCGGTGCCGATATCCTGCCCGCAGTCTACAATCTGCTTCCGGAGACTGATCGGGACAACGTGCCCCTGCTGGTCCTCCTGGCCCTTGGAGAAAACGCCGATTTTGAAATCCATGTCTCCGGCTGGATCGGAAAAAGCGGTGACGGACTGCCAATCATGCCGGAACTGAACCGCATTCCGGCAAATAAGATCCTCTGCATCTTCGGGCAGGAAGAGAAGGCCGACTCTGTCTGCGCCAGGCTGACAACTCCGGGAGCCCACCTGCTGGAATTGCCAGGAGGCCACCATTTCGACCAGGACTACGCCAAACTCGCCACCCGCATCATCGATATGTACCAGCGGATCGGCCTGACGGGCAGAAACTGACCCCCGGCTCTCCCGGTATAATTCTCAATCACGGAACACCATTATGAAAAACGGGTCAATCCTGACATCTCTGCAGAAACTCGCCCCGCTCCTCCCCTTCTTCCTCTTCGGGCTGGCCCTGGTCCTGGTACACAAAGAGCTGCAGACCCGGAATATACACCATATCCTCCACTCCATCAGGCAGGTGCCTCCGCACATTCTGGTCGCAGCAATTGCCCTGACCGTGGTCAATTATCTGGTCCTGGCAGGCTACGACTTTTTAGCCATCCGCTATACGGGACACAAGCAGATTCCGCTGTCGAAGGTCCTGGCCGCCTCCCTGATAAGTTACCCCATAAGCAATAATACCGGGCAGGCTTGGGCCTCGGGCGGTTCAGTCCGTTATCGCTTTTATTCGGCCTGGGGAATACCGGGCTGGGATATCGTCAAGATTTCGCTGTTTCTGACCCTCACCTATTTCCTGGGCATCCTGACCCTGGGACTGGGCAGCAGCCTCCTTTTGCCCAAATTCCTGCTTCATCCGTTGAAAAATCCGCACACCCTCAGCGGCCTGACGGCACTCTGCGCCCTTTGCCTGGGCGGATATTGGCTTGCGGTCCTATTCTGGAAGAAACCGTTGTCCCTCAAGGGTATGGAAATCCGCCTCCCTTCCGTAGGCATGACCCTAGGGCAGACCATGATAGCGGTGATCGACATCATCCTCGCATCCCTGATCCTCTGGATGTTTATGGCGGGCCATGCCGACATCAGCTATATGTCGTTTCTGCTGATCTTCGTTGTCGCACAGTTTTCGGGCATCGTCAGTCAAGTGCCGGGCGGCATCGGCGTTTTTGAAAGTTCCTTCATCTGGTTGATGTCCCTTGTCCACCCGGTCCATCAGCATCATCTGTCGCTGATCAGCGCCCTCTTTCTCTTCAGGGTCGTCTATTTCTTCCTGCCCCTGACCCTGGCCGGCGGCGGACTTCTGGGCTACGAGATCTTTTCCAGACGCAGGGCCCTGCTGGAAGGCAGCAAGGCATTCAGGCGTCTTCTGGCTGTCATCATCCCCCAGATCTATTCCCTCCTGCTGCTCTTTTCGGGCGGCGCCCTTCTGGTCTCCGGGGCCATACCCTCGGAATCGGAGGCTCTGGACTGGCTCTACGACCTGATTCCTTTGCCTGTGGTAGAGATCTCCCACCTGCTGGGCAGCCTCACAGGCCTCCTGCTCCTGTTTCTGGCCAGGGGAATCAGGCTCCGCATCGACGCGGCCTGGTACGGCAGCATCGTCTTGCTGGCTGTGGGGATTATTTCCTCAATACTCAAGGGATTCGACTGGCAGGAGGCGACCGCCCTCATCGTCGTACTGCTGCTGATGCTGCCGGCCAAAAGCTATTTCCGGAGGAAATCGTCGTTATTCGACATGCCCTTTTCGCCCTCCTGGATTGCCATGATCCTTATCGTTCTGGCTGGTTCAACCTGGATAGGCTTCTTTGCCTTCCAGCATGTCCAGTATGCAAACGACCTCTGGTGGCAGTTTTCCTACAAGGCCGACGCCCCCCGTTTCCTGCGGGCCCTGCTGATGATAACGGTGCTGACTACGGCCTATGCGCTCTACTATCTGCTGACCGTTGCCCGCCCGAGGACCCTGCAGAAGCCCGGCCCCGAAGAGCTGGAAGAGGCAGCTTCCCTGATTGCCCGAAACACGGACCCCCGCGGTTTCCTGGCCCTGATGGGCGACAAATACCTGAGCTGGAGTGAAGATAGAAAGGCCCTGCTGATGTTTGCCGCCACCCCCAGGTACTGGGTTGTGATGGGCGATCCTCTGGGCGACCTGCAGTCCATAGAGGGCCTCCTCTGGCAGTTTCGCGAGCAGGTCGATCGCTATAATGCCAAGGCTGTCTTCTACCAGGCCAGCGATAAATACCTCCCTTACTATCTTGATCTGGGGCTCTCGCTCCTGAAAATCGGTGAGGAAGCCAGAGTTGATCTGGGAAAATTCTCGCTCCAGGGAGGGAAATACGCCTCCCAGCGTTCGGCCCGCAACAAGTTCAGTAAAAAAGGCTATCGCTTCGCCATCCTCTCGAGGCCGGAAGTGGAGCAGAATATGGCTGTGCTGCGGGAGATTTCAGACCAGTGGCTGAGCCGTAAAAATACCCGGGAAAAGGGGTTTTCTTTAGGCTTCTTCACAGAAGAATACATCCGCCGCACCGATGTGGCCGTTGCCTTTGACGAGAAGGACCGGATCATGGCCTTCGCCAATATCTGGAAAAACACAGTGAAGGAAGAGCTTTCCATCGATCTCATGCGCTACAATCCGGAGAGTCCGAGCGGCATCATGGAATACCTCTTTGTCGAGCTGATGCTGTGGAGCAAGGCGGAGAATTATCAATGGTTCTCCCTGGGGGTCGCGCCGCTTGCAGGTCTTGAACGGCATCCGCTCGCCCCCCTGTGGCATAAGATCGGCACCACAATATTCGATCTGGGAGAGGAACTCTACAATTTTGAAGGGCTCTACGAATACAAGGCGAAGTTCGAACCGGTCTGGCAGCCGCGCTATCTGGCGGCTCCAGCAGGCCTGTCCATTCCTTTTATCCTGATGACCATCACCCGTCTCATCTCCGGCAGCTGGAAGGGAATATTCACCCGGTAGAAGAGACTGTACAAACAGGAAGGGGCGCAGGCCTGAGAAGATTTGGACAAGGCCTGGGCCCGTGCCATTCTTGGGAGCCGGCGGACGACCTTCCGCCGATACAGGCTCATGCTCCGTCTGTCTTCAGACAGTGCAAGATCATCTCCACCTGCCGCCGGGCGGCCCCCAACTGCCTTCCGGCAACCTCACCGGCCCGAAGGCAGGCCTCACCGTATTCCGCGGGCCTCTCCCTAAACATCCTGATCCTCCTCTCCAGGTCCGTCACCGAATCCACCGGAAAACCAGCCCCTGCCGATTCCAGCAGTTCGGCCGCATCCCTGAAATCGCCGATGCTGGGACCGTAGAAGACCGGCTTGCCCCAGATGGCGGCCTCCATCATGTTATGCCCGCCTTTGGCAACCAGGCTGCCGCCGCAAAAGACGAAGGTCCCGACGGCGTAGATGCCTGCCAGATCCCCCAGGGAATCCAGCAGGACAAGCGAATGCTGCCGGCATTCGCCCCTCTGCAGCTGGCTGAACCGGTGAAAAGCCTGGCCGCGGGCCTGCAGCATCTCAATGATTGCAGGCAGCCGCTCCAGATGCCTGGGGGCAAGGATAAGAAGAAGCTCCCGTTCGCGCGCAAGATGGGCATGCAGGGACACCAGCATCTCCTCCTCGCCGGTATGGGTTGAGCCTGCAATCAGGACCTCCGGGCCGGCAGCCAAGCCCAGGACCGAGCGATAGCGCTGGACCATAACTTCGGCATCATCGGGCAGGGCCAGATCGTATTTGACGTTTCCTTCCACCGTCAGCCTCTCTGGACTCGCACCCACGGAAAGATAGCGCCGGCGGTCCGCCTCGCTGATCACCGCAATCCGGGCAAACTTTCCGAGCACGGAGGCGATAAGACACCTGATCTTCAGATATCCCCGGAAAGATCTCTCCGACATCCGACCATTCACCAGGATGAGCTTCACCCCGCGGGCAGCGGCCTTATGGATGAGCAGGGGCCAGAGTTCCGTCTCCAGGCAGATATAGACATCGGGATCGACAGCGGACAGGACATGATCGACCACCACCGGAACATCTAGCGGCGCCAGCAGACAGCACACATCGGCGGGGAGTTGCTCCGTTGCAATCTTCCTTCCATGGGTGGTCATGGTGGTCAGCACAAAGCCCGCCTGCGGCAGGGCCTTGCGCATGGCATCAATTATCGCCCTTGCCGCCTGCACCTCGCCGACAGAGGCCGCATGCAGCCAGACCCGGACCTCGTCCGGTTGCCTGGGCCGCAGGCTCCCATACAGGCCCAGCCGCTGGTCCAGTCCCTGCCTGTACTTTCCCGTCGCCAGCACCAGCAGCAGCAAAAGGGGAAAGGCGGCATAGAACAAGAGGCCGACCATGATTTGATAGACGATGTACAGCATTTCCTCTCCCGGAGGAATAATTGCCTTTATTCCTGACAGGCCGCTCCGATCTGCAGCAAAACCCGCTTCATTTTCATACGGTCGACATTAGACCCGCAATACCCGCCACCGTCAATATGAAATGGGACGAAATCAATGCAGTATCACAACGCAATCGGCGCAGCGCGACCGCCAGCCAGGCCTTTTCTGATTGACAACTGCGCCCCTCTTGGGTAATCAAGCATTTTCCGGATAGACACCTACCGCACGAGGAATGACAATGAACAGGATTCTCTCTTTTTTCGTTATCGCATTTTCCATATCAATCTTTTTTGGAGAAATAACAATGGCTGCTGACCAAAAGCTTCACGATGGCATATACGCAAAATTCACTACAGAGAAGGGGGAGATCCTCTGTATGCTCGAGTTTAAAAAGACCCCCCTGACTGTCGCCAACTTCATCGGTCTGGCAGAGGGAACAAAAAATCTGGGCGGCGGCGCCGGGACTCAGGGCCATAAATTTTACGATGGCCTGACATTCCATCGCGTCATCCCCGATTTCATGATCCAGGGCGGCTGCCCGCTGGGAACCGGCACCGGAGGCCCGGGCTATACCTTCCCCGATGAGATAGACCCGACGCTCAAACACACGGGTCCCGGCATCCTCTCCATGGCCAACGCCGGCCCCAACACCAACGGCAGCCAGTTTTTCATCACCCATGTAGCCACCCCTTGGCTGGACGGCAAGCATACGGTCTTTGGCCATGTAGTGAGCGGACAGGAGGTTGTCAATGCCATCAAGGGCGGCGACAAGATCGTTTCGGTTTCCATCATCCGCGTGGGCGCCGAGGCTGAGGCCTTCAAGAGCGACCAGAAGGCGTTTGATACGCTTCTGGCCACCATGGAGGATCGGGCCCGCGACAAGGAGAAGGCTGCCAGAGATCAAACCGCTGCCTATATCAAACAGCAGTGGCCCAACGCCATCACAACCCCCTCGGGTCTGCAGTATGTCGTTGTCCAGGAAGGTACCGGAACGGAGACACCAACCAAAGGGAAGATGGTAAAGGCCCACTATACCGGCAAACTGTTGGACGGCACCAAATTTGACTCCTCTTACGACCGGGGGCAGCCCATCGATTTTCCGGTTGGCGAAGGCCGGGTCATAAAAGGCTGGGATGAGGCTTTCCTGTCCATGAAGAAGGGTGAGAAACGGACTCTGATCATCCCGGCCAGCCTGGGCTACGGCCCCTCCGGCCGCGGCCCCATCCCTCCCAACGCCACCATGGTCTTCGATGTGGAGCTGGTTGATTTTTAGGAAATCAGAGAGATAAATGTTCGCACAGCACGTACCCGAAATCGCGGGTACGTGCTTTTTTATTTGCGGGACAGCCTGTTCTGTATTGCAGCCCGATATGGACCAGTTCAGCCCCCCACCCCCCAGGCTCTCCCGGGCTTAAGTCCTCAGACACCCCATGCGCGCTTCTCTTTGTATCGGTGACCTCACCCTTTCTCAGAACTCCATTTCGCCAAACAATAAAACATCAATCCGCATACATACCCTCTCGTCAGCAATATGGAAATGAGACAAGCCGGCGTTCTCGGCAGGCCCCCCCTGCGTTTCTTGGCCTGATCAAATCATTTTAAATCTGATTTGTATTCCACTGCGCCATAAATATTATTAGAATGGAGCCATTGATCGATCCAATCGAGCACACCGATGATCCAGAGCCGTCATTATCCATAATAGTTTTGCACAGGAGATGATAATGGGAAAGATAGACTACAAAAAGCAGTTTAAACACCTCTATGCCCCCTCTGCCAGAACGGTCGAAGCAGTCATGGTTCCGCCAATGACGTTTCTCATGATTGATGGCGAGGGAGATCCAAACACCTCGCAGTCGTTCGGCAATGCGGTCGAAGCGCTTTTCGCGCTTTCCTATGCGTTGAAGTTTACAGTCAAAAACGGAGGAATGGGAATTGATTACGGTGTATTACCCTTAGAAGCCCTCTGGTGGGCCGATGACATGTCCGCATTCAACGGAGCGAACAAGGAGGCCTGGAAATGGACCTTGATGATCATGCAGCCGGAATGCATTACCCCCTTGATGGTCAATGATGCAAAACAAGAGGTGGGAAGACAGAAGAATCCTGCATCCCTGCCCCTGGTGCGATTTGAGACATTTTCCGAGGGAAAGGCTGCGCAGATAATGCACATCGGGCCTTTCTCAGACGAGGGACCGACAATCGAGAAGGTGCACGCGTTCATAGAGAAACAGGGAAAATGCAGGACCGGGAAACACCATGAAATATACTTGAATGATATGCGGCGAACGGCGCCGCAGAATTGGAAGACCATCGTCAGGCAGCCGATGGTATGATCATACGTATAAGGGAGCAGACCGGTTCGACAGAAGAAAACAGGAAATGGACCTGTCAGCAATGCGGCGAAATGCTGTGTATGCGCAGGAGAAAGTGTATTTCCTGCGGGCATATCCAGCATCAGTAACCCGAAGCACATCCGGCCGTGCTGAGCCGTGCACGATTTCCTCGGACCACAAATTATCAAGGCAAGGACACTATGAAGACCGGAGAAGGATCTGATACCGGCCTCGAAGACTGGCAGCCGCGGCATCGCCATGAGGCTGCCTTGCAAGAGGCGGAGGCCCTACTCAAGGCGGCGCCCCACGCCATTGATGCCCGTTTTGTCCGGGCCCAGCTGCTCATGGAGCTTGGACGGACGGAGGAGGCAAAGGATGCCTATCTCGAGCTTCTGACCCTCTCCCCCAGCCATTCCGGAGCCCTCAACAACCTCGGAGCACTGCTGCATGCCACCGGATTCACGGCAGCAGCCCGCACCTGTTATGCCCAGGCGGCAAAGCAGCATCCCGATGATCCCATGGGACATGTGAATCTGGCCAATTCGTTCAGGCAGGCCGGTGAGGGAGACCTGGCTCGCAAACACTATGAGATCGCCCTGCGGGCGGCCCCCGATCATGCCCAAGCCCATCAGGGGCTGGCATTTCTGCTCCTGGAGCAGGGAGACGAGAAGGGAGCAGAGCGGCACCGGCGCCTAGGGTTCCAGGGCCGGGCCGTCCAGAGCTGGCCCTACCGAGGCCGCAGGCCGCCGATCCCTGTGCTCCTTTTGGCCTCGGCCATGGGCGGAAATGCCCCCCTGAGTCCCTTTCTTGACGATCATGTCTATCAGGTCAGTATGATCTACACCGAATTTTATGACCTGAACAGCCAACTGCCTCCCCATCGACTTCTCATCAACGCCATCGGTGATGCCGATCTTTGCGGGCCTGGACTCGATATAGCGGGAAAAATTTCGGCCTTGAGCACCGCTCCTCTCCTCAATCCCCCGGAGGCGGTACTGAAGACAGGCCGTATCGCCAACGCCCGTCGCCTGGGCCGGATACCCGATGTCATCACGCCCGGAATCCTTTGTCTACCGCGGGAGATTTTGTCAGCACCGGGCAGCCTGGAGCGTCTTGCCGCTCAGGGCATCGCCCTACCCTTTCTGCTGCGGACCCCGGGCTTTCATAACGGCCGTAATTTTTTCAGGGTCGGAAATTGCGATGAGCTGACTGCAGCCCTGGCCGTCCTGCCGGGACGGGACATCACGGTCATGCAGTTTCTGGACGGCCGCGATGCCGACGGCAAGATCCGCAAATACCGGATCATGTTTATAGACGGCAGGATCTATCCCCTGCATGCGGCCATCTCCCGCCACTGGAAGATTCACCATGTCACTGCAGAGATGGCTGATAATTCCGAGCACCGGACCGAAGAAGAGGCCTTTCTTACGGCCATGCCCGAGGTCCTGGGAAAACGGGCAATGCAGGCACTTCGAGGCATAGGTGAGGCCCTTGGTCTCGACTATGCCGGCGCAGACTTCAGCCTGGATGCCCAGGGGCGGATCTTGCTCTTTGAAGCAAACGCACCCATGGTGGTACAGCCACCGGATCCTGACGACCGCTGGGCCTACCGCCGCGCCCCTGTCGATCGGATTATCAGGGCCGCAGTCGGCATGATTGCCGGCAGGGCAGCAGTCATTCCTCCCTGCTAGCCCGCAGCCTTACGGGCCAGGATCTCGGCTTTTTGTGGACGCCTGCTCAAACAACGGACCAGATTCTCCCTTCAGCCTCCTGAAGATCATCGCAATTTCAGACAATATCCTGTAATAGGCCAGGATTGGAAAAGGGGACGCAAAAGAAAAAGGGGGAGAGAGGTACAACCTTGAATCGGATTGAGAGTGTCGATGTCTTCAAATTACTGGCGATAATCGCCGTGATCGCCATTCATACGGAGCCCTTTCACGGCCTCTTGCCTGAAAGCCCGGCTGACTGGAAGTATCCCGGTATGGTGATCAATCAGCTCGCCAGATTTGCAGTACCCTTTTTTTTCGTAATTTCGGGCTATTTCTGGGGCAGGAGAGTACGGATCAGGGGCTCCGTGCGGGCCATCTCGGCGCCCATGGCCCGAAGGATTGCTCTCATCTTTGTCTGCTGGTCTGTCATCTACATGCTTCCTTACAATATAGGCGCCATGGCGGAATACGGCGTTTCGGCGGTAATCCGGGCCGCCCGTCTGAATGCCGCAAGCCTGCTCGACAGCCCTCTCAACCTGATGATGCAGGGGACAAAATCCCACCTCTGGTTCCTGCCTGCCCTGCTCTGCGCCCTGGCCATCAGCTGGCCCCTGGTGGCCAGGAGGCGTCATAAGACGCTGACAGCAATCGCCATCATCCTCTACCTGACCGGCCTGCTGGCGAGAAGCTATTCGGACACCCCCTGGGGCCTGCATTGGGCTTTCGACACTCGAAACGGCCCTTTTTTCAGCACAATATTTTTTATTTCAGGATACTTTCTTGCCGACCTGACGCCTCATCCCCGCTGGTTTGCACGGGGGATGATGTTCTTCTTCCTTGGCTTTTTTCTGCATCTGGCGGAGGTCTATAGCCTCTGGAGGCTGTACGGCAGGGATCCCTACAATCAGGACTACGTGATCGGGACCTTTTGCATGGGTGTGGGGATCGCAGTGGCGGCCCTTGCCAACCGGGCCTTCTGCAGAAATGCGGTTTTAAGCGGCTTGGGCAGATATACCCTGGGGATCTACGCCGTCCACCATATCTTCGTGGATCTCCTGCGGCCCCTGAGCCGATTCACCAATTCGTGGCTCTGGCAAATCGGCTATGTCATTCTTGTCCTGCTCCTCTCTCTCAGCACAGTCATGCTTCTGTCCCGAAACAGGTTGACCAGAACGATCATCATGTAAGGGGCGGGAAAACCCGCCAGACATCGTTCCGGGTCCTAATACTTCAGCCCGACCCGATCACGGACCAAATCCAGGGTGACTGCCGCCTGCTCCCTGGCCTTGACCGCCCCCTTCTTCAGGATCTCCCTCAGCATTGCCGGATCCGCCAGCAGCTCGGCCTTCCGCTTACGGGCCGCTGCAAACCGGTCGCTGATCAGATCGAAGAGCTCGAGCTTGATATAGCCGTAGGCTGCCCCCCCTTTCACGTAAAGATCCCTGACCTCCTGCAGGCGTTCAGGTGTCGCAAAGAGTTTAAAAATATTATACAGATTGCAGGTGTCGGGATCCTTCGGCTCCTCCACCGGGGTCGCATCGGTCTCGATAGCCATGATCCGTTTTTTCAGTGGCTTTCCCTCCAGGAAAATCGGGATGGTATTACCGTAGGACTTGGACATCTTCTGGCCGTCCAGACCAGGGACCACCGCCATCTCCTGGCTGATGGCCGGTTCCGGCACGACGAAGGTCTCGCCGAATTCAGCATTGAATTTCTGCGCCAGATCGCGGGCGACCTCAAGATGCTGCTTTTGATCCTTGCCGACCGGCACCTGATTCGCCTGGTAGAGTAGGATGTCGGCAGCCATCAGCACCGGATAGGAGAAGAGCCCGTGGCTGGCGGATATGCCCTTGGCAACCTTATCCTTGTAGGAATGACAGCGTTCGATCAGTCCCATGGGCGTAATGGTGGATAAGACCCAGGTCAGCTCGCAGACCTCGGGGACATCGGACTGGACCCAGAAGATGCACTTGTCCGGGTCGAGACCCAGGGCCAGAAAGTCGGCCGCCGCCTCCAGGGTGCCTCGGGAGAGCCGTTCCCGGTCATGTACCGAGGTTAGGGCATGGAGATCAACAATAAAGACATAGAGCTCGGAGTTCTCCATATGGCTGATCATCGTCTGCATCATGCCGAAATAATTTCCGATATGAAGCTGACCGGAAGGTTGTATCCCAGATAATATTTTCATTGTACTTGTTCTAAGACAGGTAGAGATTGAAGGTTGTTCAGGTCAGCGGATCAAGGCAGATACCCAGGGGCATCTCAGCAACTGCGTTTCTGAAAAGCATATCGAATGGAACGTTTTTTCCTCGGACACCATACCGTAAATCCAAAAAAAAAGGGAGTAGGGAAAATATATTTTCCCTACTCCCAGCAGGCTATTATCCCGACTTTCAAGCAAACATTAACGGTGGCGTCGCGCGGATCCTCTTTGAAACTCCAGGTACGCACTCGCCACAGCCCGGTTGTCGTATTGCCGTTGAAACGTACAAGAGAAAGGATCCCTTGTACCCCTGCGGACTGCTATTTCACTTCCTCAAAATCAGCATCCACGACATCGTCATCATCCTTCTTCTTCCCGGACTTGGCCCCGCCACCGGTATGGTCACCACCCGGAGGGGTCTCCTTTGAGGCCTGGGCATACATCAGCTCGGCCAGCTTATGGGAAGCCGCAGTCAGGGCCTCGACCGCCGCCTTGATCGCCTCAAGATCATCACCCTTCAAGACCTCTTTGACATTGGCAATTTCCTTCTCCACATTGGCTTTAGTCTCGGCATCAACCTTATCATGCAAATCCTTCAGGCTCTTTTCCGTGGCATGGACCAGGGCGTCGGCCTGATTCCTGGTCTCGACCAGCTCCCTGCGTTTTTTGTCCTCTTCGGCATGCAGTTCGGCGTCCCTGGTCATCCGCTCGATCTCCGCCTCGGTCAGACCGGATGAGGCGGTAATTTTAATAGACTGTTCCTTGCCTGTCCCCAGATCCTTGGCCGACACATGCAGGATGCCGTTGGCATCAAGGTCAAAAGCCACCTCGATCTGCGGCACACCCCGCGGCGCAGGAGGAATGGAGGAGAGTTCAAAACGGCCGATGGTCTTATTGTCCCCGGCCATCTCCCGCTCTCCCTGAAGGACATGGATGGAGACTGCGGGCTGATTATCGGCGGCCGTGGAGAAGACCTGGCTCTTTTTGGTCGGAACCGTGGTATTCTTTTCGATCAATTTTGTCATGACACCGCCCAGGGTCTCGATTCCCAGAGACAGGGGGGTGACGTCCAGCAGCAGGACATCCTTGACATCACCCTGCAGGACGCCTCCCTGGATTGCAGCGCCAACGGCTACGACCTCGTCGGGATTCACGCCCTTGTGGGGTTCCTTGCCGAAGATAGCGCGAACCTTGTCCTGGACCTTGGGCATCCTGGTCATGCCGCCGACGAGGATGACCTCATTGATCTCCGAGGCCTTCAGGCCCGCATCCTTCAGGGCCGTCATGCAGGGGCCGGTAGTTCGCTCGATCAGGTCATCGACAAGACTCTCCATCTTGGCTCGGCTCAACTTTATATTGAGATGTTTGGGACCGGAGGCGTCGGCGGTGATGAAGGGGAGGTTGATATCCGTCTCCATGGTCGTGGAAAGTTCCATCTTGGCCTTCTCCGCCTCTTCCTTCAGACGCTGCAGCGCCATCTTATCTTTGCGCAGGTCAATACCCTGGGAGCGGTTGAACTCATCGGCCAGCCAGTTGACAATCCGCATATCGAAGTCTTCACCGCCGAGGAAGGTATCGCCGTTCGTGGATTTGACTTCGAAGACACCATCACCGATCTCCAGGATCGAGACATCGAAAGTCCCGCCGCCGAGATCGAAAACGGCAATTTTTTCTTCACCTTTCTTGTCAAGGCCGTAGGCAAGAGAGGCGGCAGTGGGCTCATTGATTATTCTCTGCACGTTCAGGCCTGCAATCTTGCCGGCATCCTTGGTTGCCTGACGCTGGGCATCATTGAAATAGGCCGGCACGGTGACGACGGCGTCGGTGACCTCCTCACCCAGATACTCCTCTGCAGTCTGTTTCATCTTGGTGAGGATCATGGCCGAGATCTCTGCCGGCGTGTATACCTTGCCGGAAACCTCAACGGAAACACTGCCGCTTGTGCCTTCAACAATCTTGAACGGGCTGACCTTGATGGATTTCTTTACCTCGGCATCGGTGAACTTCCTGCCGATCAGGCGCTTGATTGCATAAAGGGTGCGCTCAGGATTGGTGACAGCCTGGCGTTTTGCGACCTGCCCCACCAATCTTTCGTTGCTGTCGGTGAAGGCCACAACCGACGGCGTTGTCCTGTTCCCTTCAATATTGGCTATCACCTTCGGGTCGCCACCCTCCATGATTGCCACGCATGAGTTGGTAGTACCAAGATCTATTCCAATGATTTTGCCCATATCCCTACTCTCCTTATATCAATTAATCGGATGGTTATTATTTCCGAATGCATGTAATTTCAGCTGAAACCTATCATCGGGCGGTCGACTCACTTTACAGTTGTCATCTTCCCCGATTTGTCAAGAGTTCTCTCCCCTGCATCTCCGCCATTTTCCGTATTAAGACTCTGCTTTTCCGGAAGAAACTATAACCTTTGCAGCCCGAAGCAGACGGTCTTTGTAATAGTAGCCCTTTTCGAACTCGCTGATGACATGACTGGCGGGAACCGTATCACTGGCCTCCATGGTCATGGCATCCTGCCGGTTCGGATCGAAGGGCTGGCCGATACTGTCAATGGGCTTCACCTCGAACTTCTCCAGACTGCTCTGCAGACTCTTCAGAGTCAGCTGAACCCCTTCAACCAAGGCTCCAAGATTCTTCTCCGCGTCCCCGCCCTCGCCCCGGCCATGGCTCAACGCCCGCTCAAGATTATCGACAGCCGGCAGCATCTCTTTTAGTATCTGTTCGCCGGCATACTTCATCATCGAAGCACGCTCTCGGTCCATACGTTTCTTATAATTCTCAAAATCCGCCGCAAGCCGCAACAGCTTGTCCCGGCCGTCCGCAACGGTCTGCTGGGCCTCGGCTAACTCCTTTTCAAGATCGCGGGGGGCTTCCTCCTTGGGTTCACCGTCCTGCCGGGTCTCTTCGGTCTGGACAGGAGAAGCCGCAGTATCCTCGTTTACTGCAGTTTCTTTGATCTCCTCTTTTTTCCTTTCTCTGCTCACTTTTCCTCCACATATGGAACACAGTTGTCCTTTTATTGACTCCTATTCCCTCAACACCTTATGAATGCATCGTTTTTTATACTCAAAACTTGTGCGAACAATAAGGAGGCATTTTTTTCTTGTCAAGATAGCACTAGGAAAAATCGGCAGAGATTGCCTCCAGGTTTTTTACAATAATCGGGGAAACACAAAGAGGTTTTGACTCCGGTAAACGCCGTTGGACACACCCGAGCTGACCTATCGCCTTTCGGAACGATCCGACTCGAAGTAAAGGAGCAATTCCTTCCGAAGCAAGCCCGATCATACTCCAGCAAGAGAGCATTTTTTCTTTTCAATCAACATCTTTAAATAATTAAATTTAATTTGATATTGCATTCTTACCGCATCGTTTTTTTTTGCATATGCACTTGACCTGCAGAAATCATAATGTTAGGAATTTCCAAGCATTTTATATGACAGGCATGAAGAGGCATGAAATACCGGAGGGTGGGCAAAAAACGGAGCGTACCCACGGGGACAAGGCCAATAGGGCCAACACTTCGATACACGCGATATTCAACGCCTGGGCACAGCTTTACAGCCTTTGCCCGCCCTCCAAACTACTTTACTCATCAATTCAATATCATTTGATCTATAAGGAAAAGCACCTCATGAAAACTTCGATTCGACAACACCCCATCACCACCCGATTGAAGGCAATCCACTCCAGACCGTACACCGCACAAAACACCTCTATCGGAGATAAAACCCGTTTATGGCGCGGTCTGGTTGTGGCCTCCGTGTTCTGCCTGCCGTTTGCCTCCCAGGCCGGAGAGA
>JARLHL010000024.1 GCA_031292275.1 Desulfocapsaceae bacterium
GCACCACAGGAAAACCCCGGCTCAACCTGCTCTCTTTGGAGATCACCCTTGAGGAAGCCTGGAGAAGGCTTGCCCATGCCGTCATCGAGTGCAAGGACTTCCGCGACCTGATCCCCCGCTACGATAGGCCGCATTCCTTCTTCTTCCTGGATCCGCCCTACTGGAACATCCCCGGCTACAAGTACGATTTCACCCGGCAGGACTTCCTCGATCTGAAAGAGCTGCTGCAAAACCTCAAAGGCAAATTCCTGATGACCATCAACGACACCCCGGAAATCCGGGACATCTTCAACGCCTTCACAATCGAACAAACCACCCTGAAATACTCCATGAGTGCTGCTCCTGGATCCAGGGCGAAGGTCCGTACCGAGCTGCTCATTTCAAACTATGTTTAAAGGGTATTGAAAAACGAAAAGGCCGGGGCAGAATTGATACCCTGCCCCGGCCTTATTAACCTTGCAAACTTGGTGTCAAACCTCGCGTCAAATGGTTTCAAACCTTGCGACGCGCTACATATGTTTTTGCCATCCAAGGGACAGCAATAGGGTAAAAAAACAAAAAAAGGGTTTAAGCCATAATGACTTAAACCCTTGATTTTACTGGCGGGGCCGACCGGGCTCGAACCGGCGACCTCCGGCGTGACAGGCCGGCATTCTAACCAACTGAACTACGACCCCGAAGAATGACCTTTGATTGTGGTAGGCGGAACAGGGATCGAACCTGTGACCCTCGGCTTGTAAGGCCGATGCTCTCCCAGCTGAGCTACCCGCCCGCAATCAACGGTGGAAAAGTATTTACCAATTTCGCTTTATTGCGTCAAGCAAAAAAGCTCCGGAAGCAAAGTTATTAGCGGAGAAAGTTTTCAGGAAAAGCTTTGCTGATTTTCTCTTTTTTCGCAGTCTGCGGAATGCTCATTTCCCTTCAGGAACAGGGGAATTGCATTTACGCAGGATTTTCCTTTCCATGATGATTACTCTGTGTAAAAATGATTATCAGCATTAAAGCTGTCCCGTGTATAATTGCTGAAAAATCAGCTGTTCAACTCATGCCGGATCAATAAGCCTTGAAGAGTCAAGGTCCCTACTGAAACAACCAACTTTTGGAGTAAAAACTATGGCCCGTATCACGTTAAAAGGAAATCCCTTCTCCACCTCCGGCAATCTGCCGGTTATCAATCAGACAGCCCCTTCGTTCTCCCTGACAAAATCAGACCTGTCCGAATGCAGTCTTAAAACATTGAGAGGAAAAACTGTGGTGCTGAATATTTTTCCAAGTATCGACACCCCGGTCTGTGCATCATCGGTTCGCCGGTTCAATGAGGCGGCCAGCAGCCTTGATAACACCCTTGTCCTGTGCATATCAGCGGATCTCCCCTTCGCCCACTCACGTTTCTGCGAAGTTGAGGGCTTGGAAAACGTCATCCCGCTTTCCATCTTTCGTTCGCCAGCCTTTGGCGCTGACTACGGACTGACGATTACAGACGGCCCCCTTGCAGGGCTTCTGGCCAGGGCCGTCGTCATCATCGATGCAAACGGGAAGGTTACATACACGGAGCTGGTCCCTGAAATCGCCCAGGAACCCGATTATGCCGCTGCACTCAGCAGCATGCAGCGCTAGTTTTCCTTTCTCTGCCCCCCGGTCTTGTCCCGACCCGGGGCGCAGGCATTGGGGTAATCAATCCAGAAAAAAATCCCGGCATCCTCCTCTCCCTCACCATCCCCGGTAAAGGGAGAGGAAGAAGAGCTAATTTTCTCTTGACAGAGGGTTTTCTTTAGCGTAAAAATAACACATATTAATTAATCGTATTATTTGATGCCTGCGACGGACATTCAAATAATAACAGTCTCTTAATCAGCACCCGTTTCATCTGCCAAAAACCTCCCACCAGGGCTGCTCGATGGATGTCGAGCAGCCCGCATTCTTTCTCTGTCTCCATTTCATTACCCAGTACGACGAAACCTCTATCGCCAACCTTTTTAGTATATCAATCAAAATGGAGCTCATATTTGAGGCGGCCCGTGATGGAGTACTGTCGGTCCGAGCCATTTCCAAAAGGATCTGATCTCGGCTTCCATCCTGAAACCACCAGATCACATCAGCCATTCTTTTAAGATGTCTTTTGGTTCCGAGGTCTTGGTGAGACCTTTCCATTGCCCGGATTCCGACCCAAAATGAGTGAGAGATACTTGTCTCTATCCTTATCGCCATTGATCTTGAACTTTATTATTGATTGTGTTAAGCATTTCCTTTGTCGGGTCCATATAGAGAACAATTTCTTTTATTTTTAACGAGGTGACATTTTATTTAAAATAACATTTTATCCATTGCTCATAATAGCGCGCAGCTGAATTTACTGAAGGCATGCGAATTACTAATCCATCAGCACTTTTTCTAAGGAGTTACCATGGGAACTGTCACGAACAAGAAGAGTGGGTCAGTTATGGTTGTGGGAGCAGGTATTGCAGGCATGCAGGCATCGCTTGATCTGGCTGAATCTGGATATTATGTCTATCTCGTTGAAAAATCTTCTGCAATCGGTGGGGTCATGTCGCAACTGGACAAGACTTTCCCTACCAACGATTGTGCGATGTGAGTAATCTCACCTAAACTGGTCGAGGTCGGCCGTCATCTTAATATTGAGCTTCTGACAAATTCTGAACTTCTCGAACTCGAAGGTGAGCCCGGGAATTTCACCGCTAAAATTCATAAAAACCCCCGGTACGTAGATCCGCTCAAATGTACCAGCTGCGGAGAATGCGCCAAGGTCTGTCCCGTCTCTCTCCCCAATGAATACAATGAAAACATTGATCTGCGCGGGGCGATCTTCAAACAGTATCCCCAGGCTATTCCTGGCGCCTTCGGCATCAGCAAGCGGGGCACGGCGCCCTGCAAGGCGACCTGCCCTGCCCATGTCAGCATCCAGGGTTATATCGCCCTGATCAACGACGGCCGGTATGAGCAGGCCCTGAAGCTTTTCAAGCAGGAACACCCCTTCCCCGGCATCTGCGGC
>JARLHL010000025.1 GCA_031292275.1 Desulfocapsaceae bacterium
GAAGATCCGGGTCAGGAGCGGATAGATATTCTCCGCCTCATTCAGGGTGGGAACCACAATTGAAACGGCAGGCGTTGCAGACTGAATCATAGGGGAATTGAACACACGTAAAGAGCAGATGACTTCTTGTCCACTACCGCACCAGGAAACGTATCGGACAAAATCTATAGCCTTTTTTCCATCCGGTGTCAACTGAACCAGGCTCGCCATTCCCCCCTATCCTGCAAAATTATGCCGGATCAGGATGCTTACACATACAGCGATACGACGAAACTCGGCCCTCTTCACCATGACATGGGCTGTGGACTGTCCGCCGATTTCATGGTAGACTGCAGGCTTCTATACAAGCTCGTCCAAAAGCTGCAGTTTTTCCATACCGGGATGACGAGCTTCCATATATTTATTACAGCCGGCCGGCATGATCCGGAGACCTTCCATTTATTCATTGCTCTCCTCCCCGGCGCAAATTCAATCAAGACAATATCGAGAAGGGGCATCATGACGAAAGACATTGGTTTTATAGGCGGCGGCCAGATGGGCGAGGCCCTGGTTAAAGGGCTGCTGAAGGCTGGGCTGTGTCCGGCAGAGGCCCTGCTTGTGGCCGAGCCCCATGCCCAGCGCAGGAGTGATCTCGAGACAAGCTACGGTATCGAGACCACAAATTCGTCCGCTGCCGTCTGGCAAAGCTGCCGGACCGTTGTCCTGGCCGTCAAGCCCCAGGCCATGGCCGATGTCCTTGCCACAGCCAGCCCCAGGGACAGCCAGCTGATCATCACCATTGCCGCGGGCCTGCCAATAGCCGCCTATGAAGACCTGCTGAACAGAAAAGACCTCCGCATCATCAGGGTCATGCCCAATACCCCCGCCCTGGTTCTGGAGGCCGCATCGGCGCTCTGCTGCAACACCAACGTCACCACCGACGATCTGCAGAGGGCAACAGACATCTTCAATGCGGTGGGGACGGCGGTAGTGCTGGACGAGCGTTATCTGGATGCGGTGACCGGGCTCAGCGGCTCGGGGCCGGCCTACGTCTTCACCTTTATCGAGGCCCTGATCGATGCCGGGGTCAAGACCGGACTGGCCAGGGATGTAGCCGAGACGCTGGCCGTGCAGACGGTTCTGGGCTCGGTAAAACTGATGCAGGCAGGCAGGGAGCATCCGGCGGTCCTCAGATCCAGGGTAACCTCCCCCGGCGGCACCACCATTGCCGGTCTGCACATCCTGGAAAAAAATGCGTTCCGGGGCACTATTATGGATGCCGTCGAGGCCGCAACCAACCGGTCAATGGAATTGGGCAGGAAATAAATGCAGACCGAACCCTTTCAGTTTCGCACCGCATCGGGCTTTTCGGTCCGAACCGCCGGCATTATCACCAAGAAAGGCGACCAGCCAGCTGCAAACTACGCCGATTTGCTGGGACAATGGCTCAAGGGAAAGGGCATCGCCATCAGTCTGAACCATATCGCCCCGGATATGGACATCCTGATCATCCTGGGCGGGGACGGAACACTCCTGCATATCGCCGCCGAGGCTGCGCGGTATTCTATACCGGTGATCGGCATCAATCTGGGGCATCTGGGATTTTTGACCGAACTGACCAAGGATGAGACGGAAGAGGCGCTGGAGCGGATCATCTCAGGCTCGCTGGTTGTAGAAAACCGCCTGATGCTGAAGGCCGGTCTGGTTAAAAACGGGGTCAGCCAGGGATACCGTTATGCCCTGAACGACGTGGTGATCAACAAGAACTCTCTGGACAGGGTGCTTCGTCTCTCAGCCTGGGCGGATGAGGAGTTCATTACCACCTACAAGGCCGACGGGCTGATCATTTCAACACCCACCGGCTCCACGGCCTACAATCTGTCGGCCGGCGGACCGCTTGTCTATCCCGGGCTTTCCTCGATCCTGGTGACCCCCATCTGCCCCTTCATGCTCAGCTCGCGGCCCATCCTTCTGCCTGCCAACAGGACAATCACCATCAGGTTCGACGCCCAGGATTTCACAGGCCAGGCCAACATCATCATCGACGGGCAGGCCAGCTGGAGCCTGCGCAAGGAGGACATCCTGGAGATTCGACCGGCGGAAAATCCGCTTCAGCTCATCGTCTCTCCGCATAAGGACTACTTCGCAATCCTGAGAAACAAGCTCCGCTGGGGCATCCAGGATAACCACAAGGAATAATTCTTATTTCTTCTTTCTGATCCTGTACTTTTTCATCTTATACTGGAGCAGGCTTTTGGTGATGCCCAGCCTCTCCGCCGCCCGGGACTGGACATGCCCGGTTTCATCCAGGGCCTGCCGCAGCATTTTCTCTTCAATGGCGTAGAGGACATCATTGAGGCCCACCGAATCCGGGATCAGCTGACTGAGATCCATATCCTGACTCCAGGGGGCCTGATTTTCCAGATCCATGGATTCAGGCTGGACATCACCCGGTTGGATACAGTCGTTGTCACAAAGGATAGCGGCCCGCTCGATGGTATTTTCCAGTTCACGGATATTTCCCTCCCAGGGCAGGGTCATCAGCAGGCGGATGGCCTCCTGAGAGATGGTCAGATCCTTTTTACCGAGGCGCTCTGCAAATTTCTGGATAAAGAAATTCACCATCAGCGGCATATCGTCCATCCGCTCCCTGAGCGCCGGAAGCGAGATGTGAATGACATTGAGCCGGTAAAAGAGATCTTCACGAAAACGCCCGAGGAGGACTTCCTCCTTCAGGTCCTTGTTGGTTGCGCTGATGATCCGCACATCCACGTCCAGGGTCTTGCTGCCCCCCACCCGCTCAAAATTCTTTTCCTGCAGGACCCTGAGCAGTTTGGCCTGCAGAGGCAGCGGGATCTCCCCCACCTCATCCAGAAATATCGTGCCATGATCCGCCAGTTCGAACCTGCCCTTGCGCATGCCGACGGCACCGGTGAAGGCACCCTTCTCATGCCCGAACAACTCGCTCTCCAGTAAATTTTCGGCAAGGGCAGCGCAGTTCACCGCTATAAAGGGGTGCGACTCACGCGGACTGTTGAGGTGAATCGCCTTGGCAACCAGTTCCTTGCCGGTGCCGCTCTCACCCGTTATCAGCACCGAGGCAGGCGTGGGTGCCACCTTTTCTATCATCTCATAGACCTGGAGCATCCTTACGTTTTTTCCGACCATGCCGCAGAAATTACTCCGGGTCCGGATCTCCTTGCGCAGCCGGGTATTCTCCTTGACCAGGGCATAGTGACCGATCGCCTTGTTGATATTGACGATCAGCTCATCGTTGGAGAAGGGTTTGGCCAGATAGCTGAAGGCACCGGCCTGCATGGCCACCACCGCCTTCTCCACCTCGGCAAAGGCTGTAATCATGATAATGGGAATATCGTTGTTTTTCTTTTTTACCTCCTTAAGCAGCTGCAGCCCGTCCATGCCCGGCATCTGCATGTCGGTGATGATCAGATCAAGATCGACCTCACTGACAAGGGCAAGCCCTTCCTCTCCCGAAGGGGCGGTGAAGACCTCAAAATTTTCATCACGGAGGAGTTCGGACAGGACAATCAGATAATTCGGCTCGTCATCAACGACCAGGATTGAATGCATGCTCATATCGGGTTTTCTCAACGTTATATTTTTTTGAGCCTTTTGCGTATGTCAACAAGCAGGTCAGCAGGAACGGAGACGTTCTTGCCTCCGGCCAGGTGCGTCCCGGGCCGGATGTCTCCATGATAATCGCTTCCGCCCGTATAGAGAAGCTGATATTTGTCGGCCAGCGACCTGATTTTTTTTCTGGTGCGTGCCGACTGGGTCGGATAGTAGAGCTCGACCCCGTCAAGCCCCAGGCTGGCAAGCTCGGCCAGCACCCCCGGCAGGCCTCCCAGACTCGGGTCAATCTGGATGGGATGGGCGAGCACGGCAAGACCGCCTGCCCGTTTGATCAGGGCTATGGCATTTTCCGCATCATAGACGAAGCGGGAAACATAGGCAGGAGCGCCTTTTTTTAAAAACTTTTCAAAGGCCTCCGGCATGTTTTTCACCACACCGCGGGCCATCAGGGTCTTGGCGATGTGCGGCCTCCCCGTCTGACCGACACGGGAGCAACGCCGCACCTCTTCGAGACTGACGGCGTGGCCCATCTCTACAAGCTTCTGGACAATCTTCCGGTTGCGCTCATCCCGTGCGCCCTGCAGCTGGCTGAGGCCCGCCACCAGGCCGGGATCATCCGGTCGCATGCCATAGCCCAGTATATGCAGGTAGGTCTGGCCGAGATGAGCGCTGATCTCAAGTCCCGGCAAGACCTCGACTCCATGCGCACGGCCTGCCTGCAGGGCCTCATCTGTTCCCGCCATGGTATCATGGTCGGTGATGGAGATCGCCGTAAGGCCTCTTGCAGCGGCGAGGGCGACAAGTTCCGTTGGTGATTGCGACCCATCGGAAAAAACAGAATGCACATGGAGATCGATAGTCATAATGCGGGAGTCCAAACCAATACAGTCAAAAAAATCTCAGATACGTCGAATTACTCATTTCCAGGGAAGCAATCGCTTCTCCTCTTCCCGCACCTATCGGCACGACCCGTCGGGATATATCGACAAGGACTCTCTGAAGGAATTTCAGCTCGAAATTGAATGTCGGAACACTCTCAGGCAACTTTTCCCTTCAGCTTGCGGATTTTCAACCGATACAGAGTGCAGACACCATCATTTTCTCAAGGAATTCGACACATGCGTCTACTCACTTGTCTTGTCACACACTCTCTGATCGGCCTGTCGCTGCTCTGCGGCTGCAGCCGGATCCCCGAACCGGCAGGATTTGAATACAGCAGCCAGAGCAAGATGCAGGCAGCCCATCACTGGGACGTTCTGGCTCAGGATGTCGCCGATCAGATCAATAAGGAGCTGATCAAAGACAACCTCCTCAACACTGCAGTGTATGTAAAGACCACCTGCGGCAAGGACGACGCCCCCTGCAAGCCCAATGAAACAAGCCAGTTCGGGGAGGCATTCCACGATCTGCTCGTGACCCGGCTGGTGCAATACGGTGTCCCCACCAGCACCCAGGCGGAACACGGAGCCTTAACCGTCAACTATAAGGTCCAGACAGTGTACCATCGGGCAAACCGGAGCCGTACCCTGGCCCCCGGTGTGATCACCGTACTGGCCACCGGCGTGGAGGTCCTCCGCAATGCCCCGCCCCAGCTCCTGGTCATCGCCACGGCCGGCGCCATCGATATCGCCAACACGGCCTATGTGCAGGCCGGACACTACGAAATCATCATCACTATTTCCATGGTAAGTGCCAGAAAGTACATCTTTCGAACCTCCAGCATCTACTATATTAACGATGAAGACTTTTGGCAGTATCAATTAAGCAGCGGCAAGGCAAAAGAAATCCGGATGACGAATTCCACCCTGCCATCCTCTCCTCGGTAAAGCCCGGAGGCAAGGCCGATGCAACAATCCGCCCCGACCCAAAAGGTCCGTCCCGAACCCATTAGAGACATATGAAAACACAAATATTAGCCCTGATCCTGATTCCGTTTTTCCTCACCGGCTGCTCCTATTTCAATGGTACGCGGCTGGAAGGCGTGCTTGGCGCCGATGAAAACCTCATCTCCCTGTCCTACGAACTCACGCAGAAACTTGAGCAAAGCGCCCTTCCCCCTCTCCAGCCGAGGAACCCTGATCAACCGATACTGATAACCACATTTGTCGACAACAACGATCTGACCAAGGCCTCCCGGTTCGGCAGGATCCTGCAGGAGCATATTGCATCACGGCTTGTCCAGCTCGGCTATACCGTTAAAGAGATCAAAATGAGAAACGAGCTGCTGATCAAACCGAAGGCGGGCGAAACCATCCTGACCCGGGATCTGAGGCTGCTCAACCCCTCTCTGTCCGCCCAGGCGATTCTGGTCGGCACATACTCCCATACGGGCAGGACCATGTACATCTCGGCCCGACTGATAAACCCCGAAACCTCCAGCATCATTTCATCCATCGACTACCGGCTTATCATGGACGCCAACGTCATGGCCATGTTCGGCGTCACACCGGCAGGAGCCGATCCCTTCGGCCCCATCGACGCACCGAAGGCCTCGCTTTTCGACAGGATCTTCTACTGATACCTACCGATCAATCCGTCCGGCAAGGGACATTCAGCGATCAGCCAGACTCTCACGGTCCAGGATCCGAATGTTTCTGCCCTCCACGACAATAAGCCCTTCTTCGCTCATCTTCGCAAAGATCCTGGAAAGCGTTTCAGGAATAGTACCCAGAAGACTTGCCAGCTGTCCCTTTGAGATCTCCAGCGCAACAGTATCCGTACCGCCCTGCTCCTCGGAAAGATACAGGAGATAGCCCGCCAGTCTTGCGGGGACTTCCTTCAACGAGAGGCTCTCGATCTGGCTGGCAAAACGCCTGAGCCTCATGGACAGCACAGCCAGCATATTCAAGGCAATGGAAGGCATATCATGGACAAGCTGGATAAATTTATCCCGGGGAAAGAACAGCAACGAGCTTTTCACCAGCACTTCCGCCGTGGCAGGAAAGGGCTGTCCGTGGAAGACGGGGACTTCACCAAAAGGCTCACCAGGACCGAAGATATGGAGAATCTGTTCTTTTCCGGAAAAGGACATTTTATAAATTTTGACCTTGCCGCTGTCCACCATATAAAACCCAGAGCCCTTATCACCTTCAAAAAATATGGTTTCTCCACGGTTATACTGTTTTCTGACAATAATCCCGACAATGAGATCAATCTGTTCCGGAGGTAAACCGTAAAACAGCGAACTCTTGCCAATTGTTTCTTTCAGGGTGGAATTTTCCATCATTCACCAATTGCATATTGACCGCAGAGACAGGCCGGGCGCCATAATTTTGGCTGATATTTCTCTCCCCTATAATATAAAATGCCCGCTCTCACCAGCCTTTTCTCCTTTTTTACAAACCCGTTTTCGCTCGTCAGGGAGTATCCGTCCCCGTTTTTTTTGAATATGTTTTTTGCTGTATACAGCCAATAGATTGTTTACTTCCCAGTCGATGACAGATATTATTATCGGACTCCAAAATATTTGATTCCGAATAATTTTTTCCCCAGCAGGTCATACGTTCCTATGAAAGGTCTCTTTCGCGCGATTTTCGCTGTTTTCCGTTTTCTTGCCAGACTGCTCTCCATACTGCGCAGTACCCTTTTCAACCTGCTGCTGCTGGCATGTATCCTGCTCATAATCTCATCATTTTTCACCACCACCAAGGAATCCGTTCTGCGCGACAGAAGTGCCCTGGTGCTGGCCATCTCGGGGAACATCGTCGAAGAAAAACGCATTACCGACCCCATAAATGAGTTGCTCAGCGAATCAATAGGCTTAAAGGATATCCCCAGAGAAACCCTGCTCCAGGATGTCGTCGACGCAATCCGCGCCGCCGCAATCGATCCCCGCATATCGTGTCTGGTGCTCAACCTGGAAAACATGGGAAAGGCCGGAATCGATCAGCTGCAGACCATCGGCAACGAGTTGAACGAGTTCAAGAAACACGGGAAAAAAGTGATTGCTGCCGAAGATTTCTTCACCCAGAAAAAATACTACCTGGCTTCCTATGCCGACACGATTATTCTCAACCCCATGGGAGGCGTTGATCTGCATGGATTCGGCGTTTACAGCCTCTATTTCAAGGATGCGCTGGATAAACTCCGGGTGCATTATCATATCTTTCGTGTAGGACAATACAAATCGGCAGTAGAACCATTGATGGGTAATGCCATGTCGCCGGAGGTCAGAGATCAGAACCAGCAATGGCTCTCCTCTCTCTGGCAGACCTTTTCTGCCGATATTTGCAAAAATCGCTCCCTGCCCGCAGGAGCCGTGGATGATTATATCAATACCATCCCGCAGAAACTTGCAGAGGCGGACGGTGACACGGCGGTCCTGGCCAAGGCCCGAGGGCTGGTCGATGAATTAAAAACCCATGGAGAGCTGCGGGATTACCTTATTGAAATGACCGCGACCGACGCAGCGACGGACTACAGGCAGATCTCGTACAGGGACTACCTGAAGACGCTCTCCTCCTCTGAAGGCGGCAGCAAGGATAAAATCGGCATCATCGTAGCGGAGGGAACCATCCTCAACGGGGACCAGCCCGCCGGCGCCATCGGCAGCGATTCGCTGGCAACCCTGATCCGGGAGGCCCGAACGGACAGCCAGGTAAAGGCCGTGGTCCTGCGGATAAATTCCGGGGGCGGATCGGTCTTTGCTTCCGAGGCCATCCGCCAGGAACTCCTGGAGCTGAAAAAAAGCGGTAAACCTTATGTCGTCTCCATGGGCACCGTCGCTGCCTCCGGTGGTTACTGGATTGCCGCCCAGGCTGACGAGATATGGGCTGCCCCCACTACCATCACAGGATCGATAGGCATCTTCGGCGCCATCCCGACCTTTGAGGACAGCCTGGACAGCCTGGGAATTCATCATGACGGAACAGGGACAAGCACGCTGGCAGCGGGCCTGGATCTGACGCAACCTCTCCCCCCCATGCTGGCAAAAACCATCCAGCTCTCCGTTGAACGGGGATACAGGCAATTTCTGTCAATCGTCTCGGAGGGAAGAAAACTGGATCCGTCAGCCATGGACAGCATCGGACAGGGCCGGGTCTTTGACGGCAAGAAGGCCCAGCAACTGGGCCTGGTCGATAAGCTTGGGAGTCTGCAGGATGCCGTGGGGGCTGCGGCGCGAATCGCCGGTGTGACCAGCTACTCCACAGAATACCTCCGTAAGCCGATGTCGATAAAGACCAAATTCCTGCAGCAGATCTCCGGACACATCGCAACCATGCTCAATGCCTCGTTTTCTCCGGGAAAAGACACACTGGCTCGGCTATACCGCCTCTTAAGCCCGATCCATCAGTCCTTGCAGCTCAACGACCCCCAAGGCATCTATGCACAATGCGCGATAGATTATTTCTGACGCGCACCCCGATGCAGCAGGTGCGGTGGGATCCTGCTCAGGTCTCGGGGAAGTCCTCTGCTCAATCCGAAGCAGGTCCTTAAATCCGACTGGAGCAGCGGGGCCGGAGCCCATTCACAAGGCCGGCATCGAGAACGAATTCAGTCCACTCCCATGGTGCCTCGATAATCTTGAAACCTGCATCCATATAACGGTTATCGTCCGTACTTTCAATCCAGCATGGTGTCGCGACGAGTCTGAAATGCCTTCGCTCCGCAGATATGACAGTTGTGTAATTTCTGGGCCCAGCGGTAAAATGAGAAGGCAGATCAGATATCCTGAATCCATTGGAGGAGATATTCCTGACCCTGCCCCCTAAAAAAAAATTACCGTCTGCTATGTCGCCTGTAAGACCCTGCCACATCGAAACGAGGATCTTTTCGTTTGAAATAAAGAGAACCTCTGCCGATCGACTGGTTGCAGCCTCCTTTTGCCTTCCACATAACCTTCGGTCCTCCTGTAAAGAATATATATCCTGACTTACCGACAGAACTGGAATAGCCTTCTTCCGCTTATAATAATCATAACACAAAAAAACCCCATCAAATCAAGGGAATTTTCTGAATCAGACGAGAATCAGCTCCGCTAATCCTTGACAAGATCCCCCCTAAACGGTATGTAAGCGTGCAGTAGCTCAGGTACTTGGAAATTTCATTTTTTCGTTTTCAAGTTTAATAGGGAACTTCGTGTAAATCGAAGACGGGCCCGCCGCTGTAACCGGGGACGAACCCAGCACTTTGCCACTGTTTGCAGGTCCTTGAAAAGGACCGCAGATGGGAAGGCGCAGGGGGAGGAAGAGCCGGGAGTCAGAAGACCTGCCTGGGTGGAAGTGTCATATTTTCGTGGACGGATTATATGATGCAGATTTTCGGATAGCTTGGGAAATCCCGGATCGATTCTTTTTATTGGTCCGGAACTTTTTCTCCGGGCCCGAAATAAGGAAGATGCCCCATGAACTCAGTACTCCGCAGTATACCTCTGACATTTCTCTGCCTGTTCCTCTTCATCTCAAGTCTTCACGCTCAGGAAACCGCTGAAAAGGACACCAACGCCATCGTTATCGCCACCTTCGGCACGACCGTTCCCAGCGCCCTGCCGGGGATTCTGCATATCAGGGACCGGATGCAGAAACGCTTTCCGGGAACTGAGGTGCGTATCGCCTTCACCTCCAATATGATCCGGAAGGTCTGGCATAAGCGGCAGCATGACGAGGCCTTTAAAAAAGCCAACCCCACGATCACCGATGACATATTCTATGTGAAGGGACCCCTGGCAACCATAGCCGATCTCCAGGACGAGGGATTCAGCACCATCCTGGTGCAGCCCGGACATATCAGTCTGGGCGAGGAGTATATGGATCTGGTCTCCTACATCAATGGACTGAACGCAATCACCACCATCAAGGAGAAGAACCGTCCCTTCCTCAGGCTGGCCATCAGCCGGCCGGCTCTGGGGACCATGGGGCCGAAACACCCCTATAGTGACGATATCAACGAAGTTGCCAAATCGCTGGCAGCAGACATCGGCAAGGCCAGGGAGGCCGGAGCCGCCCTGCTCTATATGGCCCACGGCAATGATTTTTTTCCCTCCAGCGGCGCTTATCTCCAGCTGGTCGACGTGCTGCGGATGCAGCATCCGGAGACGAAGACCTATATTGCCTCTGTAGAGGGTTTTCCGTCTCTTGAAACCACCATCAGAGAGATGAAGGAGGATAAAGTTCAAAAGGTCATCCTCAAGCCCCTCATGGATGTCGCAGGCGACCATGCCCATAATGACATGGCGGGAGGCGGACCTGACAGCATGAAGTCCATCCTCATCAAAAACGGGTTTCAGGTAACCACCGTAATCGAAGGCATGGGAGAGCAGGACGGATTTGCCGATGTCTTTGTCAACCATCTCGCCCAGACGGCCGTCGATTTCGGCGTCACGCTGAAATAGGCAGTCATGAGACCGGCCCTGCTTTTCCCCCTTCTGAGCACCCTGCTGGCCGCAGCCATAGTGCTGGCCACAGGGATGGGATTTCTGCGCATCACCCCGGCCGAGGTCCTGCAGGTCTTTCTGGCCAGGATCACGGGAAGGGCCCTGCCGGAGGCATTCAACACCGTCTTTCCGCTGGTGATCATGGATGTCAGGCTGCCCCGGATCCTGACCTCTGCCCTGGTGGGCGGAGGCCTGGCCGTGGCCGGCGGGGTCTTTCAGGCCATTCTTCTCAATCCGCTGGCCGATCCCTACACCCTGGGAATCTCTTCCGGGGCTGCCTTCGGCGCCTCCCTGGTCCTGATACTGACAATCTTCGGCATCAGTCTGCCCGCATGGGTCTCTGTCCCCCTCTTCGCCTTTCTCGGTGCCGTAGGAACGCTCATTGCGGTCTTCATCCTGGCTTCGCCGTACGATAATTACTCGTCGAACACCCTGATCCTCTCCGGCGTTATCGTGGCCTCAATCCTCTCGGCCGGCATCGGCTTCATCAAATATCTGGCGAATGAGAAGGTTGGAATCATTATCTTCTGGCTAATGGGCAGCTTTGTCGGGAAATCCTGGACCGATGTGGCCCTGACCTTGGCCATCACTATCCCCGGCCTGCTCTTCATCCTCTACTTCAGCCGTGACCTGAACATCATGGCACTGGGTCCGAGGACCGCGGCCTCGCTGGGGATAGAGACAGCAAAAACCAGGAAGGTCCTGCTGGTCTGGGCCTCACTGATTACCGCCATCTGCGTATCGGTTTCAGGGATCATCGGTTTTGTCGGCCTCATCGTCCCTCACTTTCTGCGGCTGCTGCTGGGGCCGGACAACCGTATCCTGATCCCGGCCTGCTTTTTCGGCGGGGCCATCCTACTGCTCTTTGCAGACACCATCACCAGGGCCGTCCTGCCCTCGGAACTCCCCATTGGAGTTCTGACCTCCCTGATCGGCGGCCCCTTTTTCTGCTACATCTTCAAGAAGAGACAGCAGGGAGGGCGAGGGTGATGGCCACGCCCCAGTCAGTATTTTCCATCCGGGACGGCTGGTACGGCTACAGGGGACCCCCTGTACTCGCCGATATTAACCTTACCATGGAAGCTGGGAGATTCTACGGACTTATCGGCCCCAACGGCAGCGGTAAAACCACACTTCTCGATCTGCTGGCCGCCACAAGCCAACCGGACACGGGAATAGTGTTATTTAAAGGAAGACCTGTCCGGTCGTATCGCAGGCAGGAACTCGCCCGACAGCTGGCCTTAGTGCCGCAGGATTTCGCCCTGGGGTTTGATTATACGGTCTTCGATGTGGTCCTGATGGGGCGCCATCCTCATATTCCCCGCTTCTCGAATCCCACGGCAAAGGATCTTGATCTGGTGGAGGAGGCACTTGCGCTTATGGATATCAAACATCTCCGGGACCGGGTTGTGACCAGGCTTTCCGGCGGAGAGAAGCAGCGTACCATCGTTGCCAGGGCCCTGGCCCAGGACCCTCAGGTTCTGATCCTCGACGAGGCGACCTCCAGTCTCGATATCAAACATACCATTGAGATCATGCGCGCCGTCTCCGACCGCGTCCGCTTCAAGGCGCTGACCGTCATAGCCGCCATTCATGATCTCAACCTGGCTGCAGCCTTCTGCGACGAACTGGTCGTCCTCAAGGCGGGCAGAATCGTCGCAAAAGGCCCGGTGGAGGATGTGTTGACAAGCCGGCTTATACAAGAGGTCTTCTCTGTAGAAGGCCATATCCATATCCATGCACAGACCCTGGGGATCGAATATGCGTTCAGAAAAAACACCGCCTCCTGATCGCCCTGCCAGGTGCCGGCCCGCCTGCAGACAGGGCGTTTGGCATATTCAGATCTCTGCCGTCTGCCCGGACGTCCCCGCAGTTCGGCACAAACCAGCGACCGCCCCTCGCAATCCACCCGTCAAACCGGCAATATTAGCTCCCATCCTATAAATTCTACCCAGATGATACGATAATGCAAGCGACTCTCTACATCATAGGAACAGGCCCCGGCGATCCGGAACAGCTCACTCTCAAGGCAATGAAGGCCTTAAACACGTGCTCGGTCCTGGTCACGCCCAAAGGCTCCGTCAACGGGAACTCCACCGCTCTGGCCATCGTCAGCCAGGCGGTTGATACATCGGCCAAGGAAATACTTGAGCTCTATTTTCCGATGAAAAAGATCCACATCGGCGCCGAGCCGGAAGCCGAGGTGCGCGACGCCTGGCAGCATGCAGCCCGCACGGTCCTCGCCCGTATGGAGCAGGGGAAAGATGTCGCATTCCCTACCCTGGGAGATCCTGCCGTCTACTCAACCGGGTATTATCTCTACGAAAACATTATGGCCATCAACCCTGCGGCCACGGTAAAATTTATCTCCGGTATCACTGCCATGAGCAGCTGTTCGGCAGCCACGGCCATTCCCGTCTGCCTGGGCGATGAAATGCTTGCCGTCATTCCGGCGACATTCAAGGATAATCGTTTACGGAAAATCCTGGAGATGTTTGACACCATCGTCCTGATGAAGGTCCACAAGGTCATTCCCCATCTTTGCCAGTTGCTGGGCGAGCTCGGTCTTTTGGATAAATCCGTTCTGGTCGAACGGGCAGGTATGGATGACGAACGCGTCTTCACCGACCTGACCGCGATCACGGCTCCCCCGCACTACTTCTCGACTATTATCATCCGGAAGAAGCAGTAAGGGTTTTCTGCTTACACATAAAAGATTCGTTGACAAGGGGGGCAATTTCTTTTTAAAAGTGTCATTATATCTGGTATCACTACAATAAAAACAACTAACTGCCATTCCTATCAGGGATTCTTGATTACCAGGGAGCCTCCAATGACACCGAACAACAAGCGATCAGGTTTATTACGATTGGTCTTTACCTTTCTTTTCCTGATTGTTCTCACACCCCCTCCGCCGCCTCTCTTCGCCCTCACGGCCGAGCAGGCCGGGATTCCAAAACCGCTGCAGGAGTGGATCCCCTGGGTGACTCACAATCAGGAGGAGCGGACATGCACCCTGCAGTCCGACAACGTATCCGCCCGCTATTGTGCCTGGCCCACACGGCTGCTCTTCGAGGTTGCAGAAAAAGGGGCCTCGTTCAGGCAGGAATGGTTTATTGAGACTAAAAGCCTGGTCCTCCTGCCGGGCGGAGAGAAGCTGTGGCCGACATCCGTCAAGGATGCCGGCAGGGATATTGCCGTCATTGAACATGAGGGCAGCCCCGCCGTCTGGCTGGACCGTGGCGCACATGTCCTCACTGGCACGTACAGCTGGAATCAATCGCCGGAGTCCATAGACATTCCAAAGGAATCCGGACTCGTCACCTTAAAGAGAAACGGCACCTCCATCGACAACCCCGATCTTGATTCAGAAGGCAAGCTCTGGCTCAAGGCCCACGGCGAAGAGCAGAGCAGCCAGATGGACCAGGCAACGCTCCAGGTCTTCAGAAAGATTCAGGATAAAATTCCGCTAGTTGAAGAGGTCAATATCCGGATGACGGTCTCGGGAGCCCCCCGGGAAATATGCCTGGGGATGATCATAAAGGATGATTTTCTTCCCCTGCAGATTCGCTCCCCGCTGCCGGTGCGGATGGACCAGGACGGACGGCTCTGCATTCAGGTCCGTCCGGGACAATGGCAGATCGGTATGACTCTTCGCAGTACCGCCCAGGCTCCTCTGGAAAAGCTGGGTATCGGGACGATCAGCGGGCTCTGGCCGGACAGCGAGGTATGGGTCTTTGAGGCCGCACCTGATTTCCGGCAGGTAGCGGTTGAAAATGTCCAGTCCGTCGATCCTTCCCAGACCGGCCTTCCCAGGGAATGGATCACCCTTCCGGCCTATCTTATCGGTCATGAGGACACGATGGTCCTGACCGAAAAAAGCAGAGGGATCGTCAAGACCAATCCCGACAATCTGACCCTGGCACGTACCCTCTGGCTTGATGAAAAGGGGACCGGGCTCACGACCCAGGATTCGATCAACGGCACCATGACCGACGGCTGGCGCCTCAATACCGTTCCGCAACAGCACCTCGGCAAGGCAACGGTGGCGGGGGTGAACCAACTCATTACCAAGCTCCCCGATTCAGACCTGGTCGGAATCGAAGTCCGCAAAGGGAGCATATCGCTCTCGGCCGACTCGCGGATCGAGCAGCCGGTGCAAGGCGGGGTCTTGATTTTTCCGGCGCTTGGCTGGAGTCATTCTTTTCAGGAGCTGTCCGCGCAGCTGAATCTCCCGCCAGGCTGGAAACTCCTTACAGCAACAGGCATCGACAAGGTTTCCACCTGGTTGAACCGCTGGACATTGCTTGATATCTTTCTGGTCCTGATTATATCTCTGGCCTCCGGCCGGATACTTGGCTGGGGCTGGGGCATGCTCGCCCTTGTCACCTTGGGCCTGATGTACCATCAGCCCGCTTCCCCGCAGCACCTCTGGCTGCCTCTGCTGGCGCTGTTGGCCATCGGCCGCAAGATTGTCTCCGCAAAGGGCAGGGTCCTTATCAGGATAGCCCTCTGCATCGTCCTGGTGCTGCTGCTTTTCCAATCTGTCCCGTTCATGATCCGGGAGGTCCGGGTCGGCCTTTTCCCGCAGCTGGATACGGCAACGAATTTCCAGGTGACGAATGCGGGAAATATGCGGGAGTATCCGGCAGACGAAATACTCAGTGACGCCAGGGAAGAGCAAAGGCCTTCCATGGCGCCTGCCCCTGGTGCTGCTCCCACCCATCTTCGATCGAAGATGCGGAGCTTGAAGGCAGAGGCATCCTCTGCGGCCAAAAATACCCTGGAGCAACAATCCAACTCCCAGCTCCAGATTGACCCGCAGGCCCGGGTCCAGACCGGTCCGGGCCTGCCCAACTGGCGATGGCAGACTATTCCCCTCACCTGGAACGGCCCAGTGGATCCCTCCCAGAAGATCCGCCTGGTCCTGCTCTCGCCCAAGGTCAACTGTTTCCTCAGTTTCCTGAGGGTTGTTCTCCTGACCCTGATGCTGTTGGTCTTTGTGCACCGGTCATCGCATTTTCTTCCCTCCGATAAAGCGAGAGGAAAAATCTTCGGCAGGTCCCTCTTCGGCCTTCTTCTTCCCCTTCTGATCCTGCTGGGTGCGTCTCATTCCTCCTCTGCAGCTGATATCCCTCCGGCAAGTATGCTGAACGAGATGCAGGAAAGGCTGTTTCAACCTCCAGCCTGCGGTGATGCCTGCGCAAGTATTGATGCTGGACTGATGACAATCGAGGGAGATGCCTTCCGCATGGACCTGACTGTTCATGTCTATGCCGACTCTGCGGTCTCCCTGCCCGGAGACAGCACGACATTTTCACAGATACTGGTCGATAATATACCGGCTACGGCCATTCGCTCGGATGGGGATAAACTGCTGGTCCGTATCCCCCAGGGAATTCATCATGTGACGTTTATAAAAAATGTAAAGGACCTCAACGAATTCAACTTGACCTTTCCCTTATCGCCCCATCATATGCAGGCAGCAAAAAAAGGATGGGACATCACCGGGATCCATCCGGACGGGACCCTGGAAAGACAGATTGCCCTCATTCGCCAGGACCAAAAGGACACAAGACAGCAGGTCCCGGCGGAAACCGCTTCAGGGGAAGTCAAGATCCCAGCCTTTTTTCAAATCGACCGCACTCTCCATATGGGCCTGAAATGGACGGTTGAAACCCGTATCACCAGGAAAAGCAGCGGCAATATCATCACCGCCGAGATACCTCTTCTCCCCGGAGAGATGCCGACCAGCGAGTCACTGTACATCACGGACAAGAAGGTGCAGATCAACCTTGGTCCGCAGGATGACTCATTTTCCTGGCAGTCCGCCCTGCCGGTCGGCCAGTCCATCACCCTGACGGCCGCCCGGACCAGCCAGTGGACCGAGTCATGGAATCTCGACATCAGCTCCATCTGGCATGCGACCACCTCAGGCATGCCGGAAGTAAGCCAGCTGGATCCTGCGGGGCTTCGTTTTCCCCAGTTCCGCCCTTATCCGGGAGAATCCCTGACCGTATCCGTGAGCCGTCCGGAGGCAGTTCCCGGTCCGACCATGACCATAGACGCAAGCCAGCTCACCCTTAAACCCGGGTTGAGGGCCACCGATTTCAGTTTGCAGTTTTCCCTGATCGCCAGTCAGGGGGCTCGTCACACCATCACTCTGCCGCCTGACTCCGACCTGCAGAGTGTCCTGATAAACGGTGCTGTCTCCTCCCTGCATCTCAACGGCCGCCAGCTCACCCTCCCCATTCAGCCAGGCAGTCAGCAGATCACTGTAAACTGGCAGAGCAGGAGCGGGGTTACCACCATGCTGCATACTCCCCCCGTTGATCTCGGTCTGGATAATGTCAATTCCACATTGCATGTGGATGTGCCGATCTCCCGATGGATATTGATGACCGGTGGCCCCAGGGTCGGTCCGGCGGTCCTTTTCTGGGGAGAGTTTCTGGTCATGGTGCTGCTGGCCTTCCTGCTCGGGCGAACGCGGATGACACCTCTTTCAACTCTGAGCTGGCTTCTCCTGGGTATTGGACTGAGTCAGGTCAGTGTGGTTTTGGGGGCCCTGGTCGTCGGCTGGCTGTTTCTTCTGGCTATCCGCAAAAAAAGCGGGGAGGCTCTCTCATCTGCAACCACATTCAACCTGCTGCAGATGACCATTGTCGTCGTCACCCTGCTGGCCTGTCTGGCCCTGCTCTTTACAGTCAAACAGGGATTGCTGGGCCACCCGGATATGCAGATCGACGGCAACGGCTCCTATAACCACTCGCTGAACTGGTATCAGGACCGAAATGCTCAGATCCTGCCGCAGGCCTGGGTCCTGACCGTCCCGCTTCTCAGTTACAGGATCCTTATGCTTTTCTGGGCCCTCTGGCTGGCCTTTGCCCTCCTGAAATGGCTGAGTTGGGGCTGGGACTGTTTCGGCACCGGCGGGATCTGGAAAAAAATAGAACCGAAGGCGGTATTTCAAGAAACCATTCCCCTGACAGAAGACAGGGAGGAAGCAGAACAGACTGCCCCGGAGTTGCGGGAACAAGGCGGTATCCCAGACCCGCAACCCTGGGAGGAAGGTCCGAAAAAGTCCTGGTTCCGGCGCTTTTCCAAAAAAGGACGGGAGAAGACATGAAAAACGGAATGAGACGTCACGCCACATCGGGAGCCTGTTGATGATCAGACAGATTCTTATAGCCACCGATGGCTCCACCTTCAGCAATCAGGCCCTGATCTACGCGGCAAGGCTGTTTGGCGGTCAACCGGAAATAACGTTCCATCTGCTGAACTGTACCCCGCCGGGCCATGGTTCCTTGCCCGAACCGGCCGACAGCCAGAACACGCTTTTCCCGAGCTCGACTGAAGGCGTCAGCAAATCCATTGCCGCCAACAGCTGCCTGCGGCAGGCAAAAGAACGCCTTTGCAGACTGGGAATTGCGGCGGAGCGCATTACCGCTTCAGTTGTCTCGGCAGGAAGGATCGCCCAGGCAATCCAGAATGAAGCGGAACGCCTGCTGGTGGATTGCATCCTGGTTGCCAGACGCGGCATCGGCTTTGTCGGTGAAATGCTCCTCGGATCGGTCTCTGCCGATCTCTTCAAAAAGTGCCACCTGATACCGCTCTGGATCATCGACGGAGAGACTGTCGCCAACAACGTTCTCATCTCCGTCGATGGTACCTGCCAGTCCCTCATGGCTGTTGATCATGCAGCCCATATCCTGTCTGCAAGGGATGACATCCAGATTTTTCTCTTTTACAGCCGACCGCTCTTTCAGCGCAAGGCCGAGTTCAAAAAGGAACAGACGCATCCCCGCTGGGGCAAGCAATGGTGCGAGACCTATCTGAAAGGAGAAAATGCCATCCTGGATGGACCTCGCCAGCTCCTGCTCGAGGCTGACATCCCCAGCGACCGGATCACCCTCCTGCCCATGACAACCCACATTGACGGCAGCAGCAGCATAATAAGCCGGGCTCGCCAGCACCATTGCGGCACCATCGTCATGGGCAGGGTCAGCAGGGCCATGATGCGGCAGCAGCTCTGGGGACAAACCGCCGACCGCACCATCAAAAACACCCAGAATATGGCCTTATGGGTTGTCGGGTAGCGCAGATTGTCTGTTTTTTTGGTCCTTAACAGGCGTCACCAGGGCCACGGCCGCACGGGCCCTTGGCAGATATATATTGGCCAATGAGTTGATATCCTTACTGGTTATCGACTCGTAATCGCTTACAATAGACTGGGGCCAGACAAGCTGCTGCGGATATCTGGCAGAAAGCGACAGGACCGTATTCAGCCAGTAGCGGTTGGTCCGGAGCATATCTTTTAAGGAGGTCATAATCGGGGCCTTGGCCCGCTCCAACTCCTCGTCGGTGCAGCCGTTTTTCTGCAGCTCCTCCCCAAGAGCCAGCACAACTTCACTGATCCGATCGACGGCCCCCGGCTCGACGATGATCTGTGCCTGCATCAGGCCGTAGCCCGGAAAAATTCGGCTGGAGGCATTAAAGACCACCGGTGAGTAGCTTGCTCCCAGTTCCTCCCTGACCTTTTTTCTCAACCTGTCATCCAAGACAGAGGCCAGCAGTCCCAGCCTCCTGGTTCTGGAGATATCCCAGAAATCCTCCGTAGGCCAGGCCACCACAACCATGGCCTTATCGATGGATGAATCCACTGTGGTCAGCAGCCGCTTCCCCTGAGGGAAGGTGACCGGGACGCCGTCAGCAGCAGGCAGGCCCGATCGTACGGCCAGACCGCCAAAATAGCGGCCTGCCAGAGCAACAATCTGCTGCCGGTCAAAATCACCGACAACCGATATCTCCAGAGGGCTGTCCGCTATTGCAGGGAGCAGCCATTCCCTGAGTTGTGCCATGCGTAATTTCTCAAAATCCTGCCAGAGCGGCATTCCCGCATGGGGATAGCCGCCAGCCAGGAAGGTCTTGACATGCAGGGCCAGCCCCCCTTTAATATCCCCGCTCAGACGTTTATACATTTGTTTGAAATTTTCCATGGCAACCTGATAGGCTTCATCCCGAATCCCCGGGTCAAGCAGCTCGACTTGAAGGATCTGGAACAGCAGTTCCATATCCTTGGGAGCGGAATTTCCTTCCCAGCTGAAGGACGACTCGTTGACATGAAAGGATAAATCTACGCTGCTTCCCGTCAGGACCCGCCCCAGATCCGTGGCCGTCAAGCGACCGCTGCCTGAGCCATTGACCACCGCCTGGGCCAACAGCCCCATTCCGGGTGCGGGCTCGTCCCGGCTGCCGTTACCGAAATCCACCCGAACGGAAACAGTATCTCTATCAAAATCCGTCTTTTTCAGGTTCAAAACCAAGCCGTTGGCAAAGACCAGCCTTTCAGCACCAATCGCTGCAAGCGGCGTGACGCTCACTGGTTCAGCGGGGGTATTCGGCAGCTGCAGATAGGGGAACTGCACCTTTTCCTCAATTAATGGAGGTGCGACCGCCTCCTGTTGCGTTTGCGCATAGACCTCCCTGATCAGGGCATCAGGGTCTTCAGAAGAAATTTTTGCGTTTCCAGTGACCATGACGAGACGGGAGGGATGCGCCCAGACCGCCGTGAATGCCTCCTGCACCTCCTGCAGCTGCATCTTCTGTATTGCTGCCGTCAACAGGTCCTTCTTCTGGAGAGGAGACTGCGATACCCTGTTGGCGTTGAGGTCCCTGATAATCTGATCTGCCAGATCCATAGAGCTGCGGGTGGAAACAGTTTGCACAGACCGGTCGCAATCAGCCAGGGCCTCCTTCTTTACCCGCTCGAATTCCGCAGCGGAAAACCCGTACTGAAGGGCCTGCCTCAGGGTTCGTTCAACAAGCCGCAGGGCCGCCTGCCATCGCTTTGAATCCGCCGATACCGAAAGGGAAGCCTGGCCGGCATGGCCAAAGACCGTGTTTTCAGAATAGGAACTGTCAGTGAAGGGGGTGTCGGGATCCTCCTCCAACTTTTCGAGACGATGGGAGATCATGGCCACAAGGAGATTTTTTTTCAGCTCCTGGACCTGGAAGGCCAAGGAATCGTTCTTTGGCCTTTCATCCCAGACCGTCCCTATCTCAACCCTGGCTGCCCCCAGCTCCGGCTCAAAATGATACAATGTCTCGAGACCGGAGTGCCGGATATGCCCGAAATCGGGGCAATCAAGCCTGGGGCCTTTTGCGGACAATTGAGAAAAATGCTTGCTTATAAGGCCCTTGACTGCCTGTGGATCAAATTCACCAACCATCACCAGAATCATGTTTTCCGGTCTGTACCAGGCATCGTAATAGGCCTGCAGACGGCTATGATCAGCCTGTTCCAGCGTTTTCTGCACGCCTATGGGAAACCGTTCGGGAAGGCGTGTCCCTCTGAAGGCAAAACTCAAGGTCGCAACCATCTGGCGGTAGGCAGCGGAATCCCGGGCCCTCTTTTCGGAGAAAATCACCCCGCGCTCCCTGTTTATCTCGGAATCCAGCAGCAGGGCGCCTCGGGCATAATCAGAGAAGACAAGCAGCCCCTTGTCAATTTCCTGCACGTCTCCTTTTGGCAGGAGGATATCATAAACAGTCTCGTTATATCCCGTATGGGCATTGGTATCCCCGCCGAAGCTCATCCCTAGGGACTGAAAATAGCCGACAAGCTGGCCCGGTTCGAAATGGGTGGAGCCGTTAAAGACCATATGCTCAAGAAAATGGGCGAGACCTCGCTGTTCATCCGTCTCATTCAGCGAACCCGTCCTGACATCCAGGTACATCGCCACCCGGTCCCGGGGTTCTGCATTCTTCATCAACACATAGCGAAATCCATTGGCCAGTCTGCCAAATACCAGACGGGGATCAGGTTTCAGGACGCTGGTCTCATGGGGCCAGGTCTCTGCAGGGCAGGTATCCCTGCCGGACGGCAGCGGCTGACTGCAGAGGGTATGGGGGAGAAAGGCAAGGAAAAATACGATGATTGCAAGCAGAGATTGTCTGTTCTTCATTGATATCCGATAGAATGTCAGATTATATTGGCAAGTTGGGAAGTTCATAACGGCAAAGCGTGCACACAGAATACACGATAACTCCATAAATACAAGAGACTGGCCATCCTGATCGGGCGAGAGTTCGCAGGTCTGCCCGGACTGGCATGCCTGGAGAGACCTGGGGGGCGCTAAGCCGGAAGAAGAGCAGGTTGGCATGCCGGGAGCGATAAATGCAATTACGCGGAAAAACGGTTATTATTCCAGGAGCTTCACGACCTATCGGCAGGGCGATCGCCAGAAAATTCGCCTTGGAGGGTGCCAATCTGGTCCTCCCCTGTTTCGACTGGCCTGAATCCACTCAGGCCATGCAGAAGGAGTTCAGCGGCCTCGACATCCCCTATCTTGCCCTCCCTGCCGATCTCAGGGACCCCGATCAGGTAAAGGCCCTGATGGCTGCCGTCCTTGACACCTACGGGGGGCTCCATATCCTCGTCAACAATATTGAGCGCGGCGGGATGCCTGTGGTGCACGGCTCCTATGATCTGGCCCACAACAAAGACCAATGGGAACTGGAGATGGCCACATGCATGAAGGCCAAATGGCTTCTCTTCAGACACTGTCTGCCTCTGCTGAAAAAATCAGACCGGGGCTCCGTCGTCAACATCACCTCCATTGCCGGTCTTGTCGGCAGAAGCGGACCGGCGGCACAGATCTTCAATGATGGCTATAGCGCCGCCAACAGGGCCATTTCGTCCCTGACCGAGACATGGGCACGGGAAGGCGCCCCTGAGATCCGGGTCAACGAACTGATGCTCGGTCTGATCAGAGGCAGGCACGGCGAAGAGACACGAGGGTGGGCTGTTATGACGCAGGAGCAGCGGGATCAGCTCCTGGGCCATAGTCTTCTTGGCCGGACCGGGACTGCAGAGGAGGTTGCGGAAGCAGTTTTTTTTCTGGCTCATCAGGCCGGATATATGACCGGCGCCGTCCTGCGCCTGGACGGAGGATATGTCCTGGGAGGAGACGGAGCCCTTCCGATGCCACCCGGGATATTAGATCAAGAATAAAACGATGCCGATCATTTGAGATCGGCGATGGCCTGCGAGGCTAGCCGGGAAACCGTAGTTGGAATAATCTGCCCCTGCCAGTAGAGACTGACCGGACACGCATCCGAGAGGAGATGCCGCATCTGCCGTCCGGCGGCTGCGGCCCGCAGATTCCCGAGCGACCAGGCGGCAAGCCCGCGGACGGGGCCGTCGGGAGAATGGAGATAGGGCAACAGTGCCTGAGCGACGCCCGCCTCGAGCAGCTTTTGTCTCTGCCTGCCGGCAAGCCGTCCTACTCCCCAGATGACCCCTCGCTGCAAGGGGGGCAGTTCCAGATAGTTGCCATCCTGGAACAGCTCCGGGCCATCTTCCTGCATATAGGACAGCAGCATATGAAAATAGTCCCGGAATAATGTATCGTTGACGGCCATGATCTCGGCCATGGCCTCCGGCGCCCCCCACCCTATACCACCGGACTCGTCATTCAGGCTCCAGAGAAAACGGCGCATGACGACCCTGGCAGACTCCAGGTCCTCGCGTGCCATGGCATCCATCACCCGGCCGAAAACACTCACCGCATGCCAGCGGATCCTCTCTTCAAAATGGCAGATTGCCGAAAAAAGGGGATTGAGGAGCTCAGCTTCGCCATACCCGCTCAGGGCGCTGAAAATGCCAGTCAGGTCATCCAGCCTCAGGGCGCTGATAAGGTCTTTTTTAATCTGGCTTCGGCGCGACACAGCCTCATCCCCTCTTTGCCTTTCTTCTCATCATCATCTTGCGCCCGATGAAACTCTGCAGTCCGAACGCATCGGCTAGTCCCTGCTTCCGCCCTAGCCCTTGTCATCGATACGCCGCATCCCTTCCATGAGCATTGCCATAAAACCGCCGATAACATCCCTCTTTTTCTCAGCCGCAGTCAGTCCCTGGACAAATTTAAACCGTCCTCTGGTCATGGCCATGATCTTATAAAACGCTTCTTTTCCATCAAATTCGTTGTAAAAAGCCTGGAGGACCTCTCCTTCGTAAAAAAGGAGGAAAGCCTTTGTCTCGTTGGTGTCAATGGCAAGCCGGCCGCTCTTCTGGAGAGAATTAATCATCTGACAGAGCTCAACCGGAGGGATATCTGAAAGCTGCCCAACCATGCCCGAACTCAGTTCTTCGGCACGCTTCAGATTTATGGCAGTGATCCGGCTTACGAGCAGCTTATAGAAAAACACCTGCAGGGTAGGAAACCTATTAAGGATGTGCCGGAAATTTTTCTGGCTCATCTTCGCAATTTTACAAGGTTCAGCAGCAACAATGGTTGCCGTGACCTTGTCGCCGGTAAGAAGACTCATCTCGCCGAAGACATCGCCGTCCCTCATTTCCGCCAAGGTGACTCCGTCTTCATCGACAACTTCGACGCGTCCTGAAACAATGATAAAGAGGTTTGTCCCCGGGTCCCCTTTCTGGGCAATGGGAAAGCCCCACTCGTAGCGTTCCAAGACCAGCAGGGCTGCAAGGTCGAGAAGGTCATCGTCGGTCAGAGTCTTAAAAAGATCAATTGTCCTCAGAAGTCCTGCAAACTCCGTCACCCGTTTGATTTTATCCTTGCGATCCGTGAGGGCCAGGAGTTTCATCTGCAGCGTAGCAAATTCCTTCTCTTTTTTAAATTCGAACCGAATAATACCGCTGCATCCACCGCATTCAAATTTGGCTCGCTGGACCTCCCCTTTGCTGAATTTTTCAAAGGCCTGTCCCTCAGAGGCGATCATAAAGATATCATGGGCTAAAATGAGGCAGGTTGGTTTTCCTTCCGGAAACTTCAAGGAAATTTCATCGACGACAAGCTCTTCCCCGACATTGTAGAGAGGACAATGGCTTTCCTCAGTGATTATGAAGACCCCCTTTCGAAATTCCATCTCTTTCGACCTGTCCCTGTAAGAACGAATCACCTTGTCAGGGGAGCATCAAGCACCGCTGCTCCCCTCCGACAAGGCCAATACTTCCTTCAGAAGCAACCGACACAATCAGTCAGATCGCCCGAAGAAAAGATAAATCACGACACCCACAACCACTGCCCCTCCGCCAAGGACCGGAAGGATTTTATCAATGCTTATCTCTCCTTTCACGATCAGGGATTGCATGTAGTTGGTGCCGCTGAACCACCAGCAACCGAGTATGATCGCCAATATAGCAATATCTCTCCACGACTTTTTAAATATGAGATAGCCGATAAGGCAGAAGAACGGGACCATGGCCCAGGGATTGGTGGACAGTCCGACGATATCCACGGTCCTGAATTGCTCAACTACGTGGGTCTGGTGAAAAAAATCGACTATTTTCTGCCAAAAATCACTTCCCATGAGTGCACTCACTTTGCAGGCCGGTTTTAATGAAATTTTCCTGCGATCTATTGAACACCTTTATTGCACAGTACGAGCCGCACATCGAACAGGCATCAGTTTTCTCGCTGCCGCCCTCATGACGAAAACGTGCAGATTTGGCAGGATCCAGAGAGAGCTCGATTTGTCCCTTCCAGTCAAGTTTATTGCGGCTGATGGCCATCTGGTTGTCGCGGTCCATAGCGCCGGGCAGTTTTTTGGCAATATCTGCGGCATGGGCGGCAATCTTTGATGCGATTACGCCTTCGTGCACATCATCACTATTGGGGAGTTTCAGGTGTTCGGCAGGTGTCACATAACAGAGATAATCCGCCCCGGCAGCACCTGCAATGGCGCCGCCGATGGCGCCTGTAATATGATCATAGCCCGGCGCAATATCCGTGACTAAAGGACCGAGGACATAGAACGGGGCGTTTTTGCAAATCTTTTTCTGCAGCATAACATTTGCGGTAATCTGATCCATGGGCATATGTCCCGGCCCCTCGATGATGACCTGCACCCCTGCATCCCAGGCACGTTCCGTCAGCTCTCCCAGGATCAGCAGTTCCTGAATCTGATTCCTGTCGGTGGCGTCGGCAAGGCAGCCGGGGCGAATACCGTCCCCCAGGCTCAGCGTCACCTCATGTTCCTTTAAAATAGCCAGGAGGTCATCGAAATGCTCAAACATGGGATTCTCTTTATTGTGATAACTCATCCATTCAAGGGTGAAAGATCCGCCCCTGCTCACAACCCCCATAATCCGTTTCTGCCGCTGCAGCCGCTGGACGATTTCCCGATTGATTCCACAGTGGATGGTCATAAAATCAACGCCATCGATGGCCTGCTTCTCAATGACCTTGAACATCTGGTCCACGGTTATGTCGGTAATCTCCTTTCCTTTCTGGTCAACCGCTTCCGCAACAGCCTGATATATCGGCACAGTACCCAACGGGACGGGACAATTTTTCAGGATTCCCCTGCGGACCTGATCCAGGTCTCCCCCCATCGAAAGATCCATCACGGTATCGGTACCGGCCCGGACGGCCACCTGCAGTTTTTTAATCTCGTCATCCAGGCTGTTGATATCCTTCGATGAGCCGATATTTGCGTTCACCTTGGTGCTCGTATGCCTGCCGATAGCAATTATCTTGTCAAAATTATGATGAATATTTTTAGTGATGGCAAGAGTTCCATCAGACACACCGGCCATCAACTGGGCTACTGAAATATTTTCGTTTTTTGCGCATTTTTCAAACAGGGGAGTGACACGACCTCCCTGAGCATCTTCTTTAATTGACATTCCGTATTCTCCTGCAGCGATCTCGTCCTGAGCTGCTTTGATAACCGGTCAGTGAGATCAGGGTTTAAAAGTATATACACGCCGAACCAAGAACATCCTATCGCAAATGATGGGATTTCACACCATACATTTTCCTCTGATATCTTTCATCAAAAACCCGATTAAATTCCGATGCAGGATCAATCAATCCGTGATTACAAAAAAAATCATTCAGCGCCGACGCGATGGAAAATCACCCGGCATACTTTTTTTCTGACCGGATTTCATTTCTGCTAACTGTCTGCACTTTGGGCATCAGAAAGACACTGGGCCAATCCCTCCCTCTGCCGTGCGCATCCCGGCAGAGCAGAGTGCACTTCGGGCACGGAAAAACCGCACCGCCTAACAGGAGTTTTAGTAAGATTATACTTATAAAATCAGTGTGATGTCAATGGAACAATCATTCAGCCTGACTTTCCGCGCCGGCAACTTGCAATTAATTTTTCAAATTTGTAATCCTATTTAATTATTTACAACATATATGTTATTTATTTGCCGGCACGCCCGTTTCACTCTTTTTGCAAAACCAATTAAAATCATTCTAATTTCAAACAATAATGGAATTTCCAGACCAATTTTCCCCACCTGGCATGCATCGTGAAATGTCTCTGATATATGTTCGCACAAGGCTGAAGACAGCATCGAGGCCGATATGAAAAGAATTGAAGCAATCATAAAGCCTTACAAGCTTGAAACTTTAAAAGCCGGTCTTGATGAACTGGGAATCACAGGCATGACGATTGGCGAGGTGCAAGGCTTGGCTGGGGGGCGGGACGTCTTTGTTCGCGGCAGCCACAGCACTGTCAGTCTCGTCCCAAGAATTCAGGTTACTCTTGTGGTCACAGCCGACCTGGCAGATCTCGTGGTACAGAAGATACTCTCAAGCGTCAGGACAGGCTCACCAGGAGACGGCATTGTCTGTATTCAACCCGTGGAAAAGGTTTATCGGATCAGAACCGGTGAAACCGACGGCGAAGCTCTTTGAGAACAGGCAGTATCGAGAGTATTTCGCTTTCTTTCCGCAAATCCAGCTCCTCCGGTCGTCCCTGCATTCTCCCAGCTTTTCGTGCAGGGATGACCGTTTTTTCGTAAACCGGCCAATCCGAAAAATAAGAAGAAAGTCTTTCTCTTCCAGAAAGCAGAGAGAAAACCAACGGGCATCACACCTGGACGATCAGGGCATCCTGGAGACAGCTTCCGTCCTTCACCGTGGCGCCATCCCAGAGCACGACACGGGCCAGCCTGACGTCATTCCCTATTGCAGCCCGCCCGGCACAGACCCAATCCTGCATATGTACCGTGCTGCTGCAATGCGTCTCAGGGGCCAGATAAAACGAGGATCCGGGATATGGCCCCAATTCAGGCCACCAGGGAACCGTGCCGGTGAGCAGTCCCGCGTGCAGAGACAGATAATCCTCCAGGGTCCCCATGTCCGTCCAGTAGCAGCCGTCCGCCCGCAGGCACCGGATAGTCTTGTTCTCCAGCAGCAATCTCCTGTACAGATCAATAATCGATGCAGGCTGCAGCAGAGGAAGCGCTGTCAGGATTTCAGGATCCAAGACATGCAGACCGGTAAAGGCCAACAGACCCTGCCCGCCATCAAATCCCACAACCCGATCATCCTGAACCGAGACGGTGTTGAAGCGGGGAAAATCATGCATGACCAGAGTTACAGGAACCGTATCACGGCAATGGGATTCATACACAAACCGCAGATCGACCGTATGATAAATGTCACCGTTGGTCACCAGGACCGGTTCATCTCGCAGCGATTGTACCGCCAGCCGCAGCCCTCCCCCCGTCCCCAGAATCACATCCTCCTCCTGAACCACAACCCCCTGCCGTCCCTGGAGGAGGTCGGCGATCTGGGCCCGCAGATGATGACAGTTGACCACGATGTGATCAAACCCGGCCTTCTGCAGGTGTTCGATAGTCAACAGAAGAAGGGGTTTGTTCAACAGAGGGAAAAGAGGTTTGGGACGAAATCCGGTATAGGGAAGCAGGCGTGTACCAAACCCCGCTGCCAATATCATTGCCTGCATTTTCTGTCTCCCGAGGGGAATAGGCCAAAACAATCCTGAGAAATATCTCTGATCCGATGATCGCGAATGAAGGTTTTCAGCAATGTATACAATTCCCCCCTGCCGCCATCAAGGAATAATCCATGTATTTCACCGGGCAGCCCACTCTGCCGGACCGGCCAGCCACGACCTGATTTGCAAACTCATTTCTCCGGCATGGTGTGGCCACTGGTCCTGGAAGGCTTTCCTCTACACCTTTTATCTACAGACCCGTTCTCTCTTAAGACCATCGCAAGCCCAACCCAAATCCCCTCCCAGCCCCAGATACTGTTGCGCTTTATTGAATACCTGTATATTCTGCTGTAAAATTCCTGCGTCCGGCCCCAAATCCTCATCGTCCGGCCGCCGCATTCCCCGGCGGGGCCTGCTGTTATCCGGCCGGCGAGATCGGTTCTTTTAGAACAGATCAGGACATGCAGCTTCCCCGAACAGGGGAAATTTTCATTTTCACAATTTATTCTGACATTATACAATACACATGATCTCCTTCATTACCGATTCGGACAGAACCCGCCCAAAGGCCTTCACCATAGCCTTCTGCATATTTCTGCTCTCTTTTCTGTCTGTGTCCCCTGCTTATTCCGCCGAATCCGAGATGCCGGACTTCGACTTCGACCAGACCCATACCACACTCCAGGAAATCTCCAACCAGATAAAAAATGGTCCGATCTCGCCGCAAAAGCTGGAAAAGGCAAAACAGCAGGTTGATCAGTTTGCCAAGTCAACCACTGCCTGCATTGACACGTCAACGGCCCAGATTGCCACTGTGGACCAGGAAATAGCGACCCTCGGCCCCAAAGCCGAAAACGAAACGCCGGAAATAGGAAAGGAGCGAAAACGGCTCACCAAAGAAAAGCAGGTGCTTCAACTCAGCCTGTCTGAGTGCAAACTCATCGCAATCCTGACATCCAGGATACAAAACGACCTGACCGATCAGAATAAGGCCCTGCAGGCTGCCGCTTTTTTCTCGAAGTCCCCGAATACCTTCAGCAAAATGATAAACAGCCTTCCGACGCCGGCTGATCTTGAGACATTATCCCTGCAATACCTCAGCAATCAATCAGGCCTGCAGGCAATGACTCCGCTGAATATTTCAATTTTCGTCATCCTCATGGCAGCGGGCTGGTGGCTGGGATTGAAGATTTTTCAGATCCTTATCCTGTACCTCAGATTCATGCGGACCGACAACCAGGAGAATCCGGAACCTCCTCTCTCGCTGAGACAACGGCTGGCCCTGCCGGTCACGCTGGCTACGGCGATGTGCGGATGCTATCTGTACTATGTGAATATGGCCTCGCCCAGTCTTGTCTATAGCCCGTGGCTGTTGTTTTCCATCAGCCTCTATTTTCTCTGCCTGTTTATTTTCCGCTTCCGGATTCACAAGAAGAAGAACACTAACCCGGAGTCATCGGCTCGCCCTCCGGCCATACGTTTCAAGATACTGGTCTCACTCTGTGCACTGATGTTTTTTGTCTCCCGCCTCGACCTGAGCGATTACAACGGCCTCGCTTCACTTCTGATCCTTATCCAGTCTGCCCTCGTATTCGGCATTTGCCTGGCCACCTGGTGTCTGTTATGGACAGTCAAACTTCCCGAACGAATTTCCCGATTTAAAAAACTGCTGCATACGGGGATCTCGGCAGTGGCACTGATCGTCATGATCATTGAGATCTCAGGCTACAAGAACCTGTCCACCTTTCTGCTCCTGGGCTTTCTGGCGACGTTTTTCCTCTGCAACCTTCTCTGGCTGACTCTTTTCGCCATCGATGAAATTTTCGGCGGTATCTTTCTGGGAAAATATCAATGGCAGAAGAATGTCCGTATCTGGCTCGGGTTTTCACCACAGGAAAAGCCCGCAAGCATTATGTGGATACGGCTTATCTTCAGGCTCCTGTCCTGGTCCGTCGCCCTGCTGCTGCTTTTGCGCGTCTGGGGGTGCTCCGACGCCCAGAACAAGATCATCATGTCATACCTGCTCAATGGATTTGATTTTGGAGGCCTGATTTTTGCGCCGGCACGCATCCTTTTGGGATTTTTCATTTTTGCCTGCGGCTGGATCCTGATCTCGTGGATCAAGAGGGAGATGGAACAAAAATGGCTGCAGCAGTCCTACTTTTCCCAAAGCGAGAAAGACAACCTGGTGACCATGACGGGATATGTCGGTTTTGCCCTGATCCTGCTCATCGGCATCTCAGCTGCCGGGGTCAGCTTCTCCAATCTGGCAGTGATCGCAGGGGCCCTGTCTGTCGGCATCGGTTTTGGCCTGCAGAACATCGTCAACAACTTCGTTTCCGGCCTCATCATCCTCTTCGAGCGGCCGATCAAACGGGGAGACTGGATCAGCGTCGGCAACACCCAGGGATATGTGCAGAAGATCAGCGTTCGCTCAACAGTGATTCAGACCTTCGATCGTTCCGACGTCATCGTCCCCAATTCCGAGCTGATCTCCCATCAGGTCACAAATATGATGCTCAATGACAACCATGGCCGCCTTATCATTCCAATCGGAGTTGCCTATGGAAGCGATACAGATCTAGTCAGCAATATTCTGCTGGATATCGCCAGGGCCAACGACAAGGTCATTAAAGATGGTTCTGCCCCAGCACCCCAGGTCCTGTTTCTGGCCTTCGGCGATAACTCGCTGAATTTTGAGCTGCGCTGCTATCTAACCAATATTGACCAGGGCATGAAGGTCAAGAGCACCATCAACTATGAGATAGACCGGGCCTTCAGGAAACATGGCATTTCCATCCCGTTCCCGCAGCGCGATCTCTATATTAAGGAATTCCCTGCAACAACCATTCGGCCGGCAGCGGAGGAAAAAACCCCGGAAAAAGACATATGAACCGGTCATAAAGAGCACACATGCTGCGGGTAAGAGGTGAAATGCAACGCCGGCACCGACTGTGAGTGTCTTTCTTCACTTCGCCGGCCAGGATGGCCTAAAAGGGATAGACGTACTCGCTCTTCGGCGTATCGGTCTCGACAACGCTGTCAGCCACGACTATCGGCACCTTCGTTCCCTTGTAGGTGATGATCCTGATCGTCCCCGTGACCTTTACCCAGCTGTCGCCTGCAAGGCTCTTCGCCTTATCATACCGGCAGAGCATACCGACCACCTGCAGGTCAGCCGTGCAGCAGATCATCAGCAGTCGGGCAGGGACAAATTCATTGCCCTTGACCTGCTTGCCCCTGAACACAAATCCAACCATCTGTATCTTTTTACCCCGATATATCTCCTGATTATCATAGATTTCCTTCAGCCACCGAAAGTAATTGCCATCATCTACGATCACCATATTATCCTGCAGTTTCAGCCTGCGGTCGGCTGGACTGGTTGCCAGAGAGGCCAGGGCCTCATAGTTTGAACTGTTGACCTCAACTGCACCGGGGTTATCGGAACTCAACGATTTTTTTTCATCATTCTGTCCACTTTCATCTGTATAGTCGCCCTCGGTCCCCCTGGGAACGACAGCGGCCGGAAGGCCCTTGACCTGACGGCCAATCGCAATATCACCCAGCGGCATCGACGCTGAGTTCATTGACTGCGCCGGCAATGAAAAGGCAAGAATCAACGGAACGATGAAAAAGAAATACGGTGCAACTCGAGCCCGGCGCCGGGGCCTGAAGACCTCCCTGAGGGTAAACAGGGCGATCAGGACCATTGCCAGAACACCGAATTTCAAGGATGGGACAAGCCGGGGATTGACATAGAGCTGCACCCGCCCCGACTGAATGAGATACGAGAAAAACAGCGCAAAGCCCAGGAGAATGCCAATCTTCAGGGTCGCCTCGATATTAATCTTTCGCCATTCCAGAAAACGCATATCCTGCCTCACAGGTGAATGGTGGACAACAGCAAAACAAATGACACCCCGAAGACCAACAGCACCAGCCTGACCACAAATCCCTTTCTGAAGCGTCCCAGCAGCATCAGAAGATTTTTCATATCTATCATCGGCCCCAAGACCATAAAACCCATGACGGCCCCCAGAGGAAACTGATTGACAAAGGTCCTGGCAATAAAGGCATCCGATGTAGAGCAGACCGAAAGGACAAAGGCGAAGAGCATCATGATCAGCAGGGACAGGACGAATCCGCCGCCTGAATTGACGATGATATCCTTTGGTATCATCGTCTGCATGATACTGGAGAGAAGCGCCCCGGTAATCAGATAGCGGCCGACATCGAAAAATTCGGTGCCCGCATGACTGAATATTGCCTCCATCTTTCTCCAGACCCCAGCCTCAACCGTCCTCTCTCCACAACAACCACAACTGCAGGAAATATCCGTAAGACCATAAAGAAGCACAGCTTTTTCAGAAAAGGTCCGTGATATCTGTCCTGCCGCAAGAGCGATTGCCGCCCCCAGACAGAGCCGGTACAAGACCACCTCGTGCTGGCCGGGAAAGGCGTAAACAGTGGAGACGATGACCAGAGGATTGACAATGGGGGCCGCCAGCATGAAGGTGACCACCGTCGGCAAGGGAACTCCTTTTTTCAAAAGCCGGGCCGCCACGGGAATGACAGCGCAGTCACAGACAGGAAAAAACAGACCAGCCAGGAGGGCGACTATACACCCGGCCCCCTTTCTCCTCGGAAAGAGCCGGACGACGGTCTCGCTGGAGACCAGGACCTGAAGCGCTGCAGAAATAATCACCCCGAACAGGATGAAGGGAAAGGCCTCGATCAGAATGCTGATGAATACGGTATTCAGCCCCCGCAACCGGGCCACGACCGCATCCAGGCGGCCGGCATTGAAGGCATGGATCAGGATTGCCGTAAGACAGACCGTAATCACCACCATAAAACCGGCGAGGATCAGACTGGAGGGCCTGCCGTCCGCCGGCCCTGAATGGCCCAACAGTCCGCCTTGAGGCCGCCCGCCCTCCCCGGCCTTTACAGCCCCGGTAATCCTGGCCGAAGAGTTGATCTCTCTCAGGGTCTTTTGCAGGACCATCTGTTTTTCTCTGCTTAAGGTCTCGGACTTATTTACCACAACCATATCACTGCAGGAAATCTGCTCCTGCAGGATTCCTCTCATATTGGCCATGAAGATATCGAAGGTGGCCGCATCAACGGCAGTGATGATCCGTTGAATTTTCCAGGTCCTGTCTGAAGTTGCTCCTTCCAGGGCCTCCAGCACATCCCCGGTCCTTCCCATTCCGTTCAGTTCAATAATTATCCTGGCCGGATGATGATCCTCGATTATCTGGTCAAGGCGCCCGGCATCAATTTTTTCATCCTTCGCCACCTGTTCGGCGACAACCAGGCCGTCTTCAGGCGGCACAAGGTCCTGTTCACCGTATTCGCCCTGAATAACGACAGTTCTGCCCTTCACTGTCTTTTGCAGCATGGAATTAATAAGGGTGGTCTTGCCCGACCCTAAAAAACCGGAGACAATATCGACCTGCACCTTCATAAACGCCCAACCCCTTTTATACTGTTATGCCGAAATGCCGGCAAAGCCCGGTACGGTCGAGATCTTTCCCGATAATGCAGAGCCTTCCCGTATACTCTGCAGGGCTTGGCTGCATGCCGCACTCACCGGGAACATAATCAAACTGCACCCAGTTGCCCTCCCGGGTCTGCACGATTCCTTTCCCCCTGAGGACCATGCCGAATCTCTTTTCTTCCAGGGCATTCAGCCGCGCTGCGAGTTCCTCCGGGGTAAATACCAGCGGTGTTTCAACGCCCCATACATCGAATGTCCCCGAGGCATCGCCTGCATGGGGCAGATCCCCTTCACAGCAGCAGTCCTTTTGATACAGGGGCAAAATCGACTGCAATCCCGCAGCCTGCTCAGGAAACAAAAGACGTTTACCCTCAGCAGCAGCAATGATGCGTCCGGCGGCAAGACTCTCCCAGGGGGTTGTTATGATGGCAGCGGCAGGATTTGATCTTCTGATTGAACCGACAAGCAATTCAAGGTCAATTGCATCGATTTCCTGCGTCCTGCTGAGCACGAGTGTTGTTGCATGCTTAATCTGATCATCAAAGAATTCCCCGAAATTCATACTGTAGAGTCGATACCTGCATGCATCAATAACGGTAATGAGCATAGTTAGATCAAGTATCTCCCGCAGCTTCTCACCTTTACAGACCGCTTTGATCTCCGACAGCTTCCCGACACCCGACGGTTCGATAATGATCCTGTCCGGCCTGTAGGTAGAGATTATCTCCTCAATGGCCCCGCTGAAATCCCCCGTCAGGGAACAGCAGATGCAGCCGGAGGTGATTTCCCTGACCTTGACACCCGTATTTTGCAGGATGCTGCCGTCTATACCGATCTCACCAAATTCATTTTCCAGTATGACCAGATTATGACCGGAAAATTCCTCCTTGATAAATTTCTTTATCAGTGTCGTTTTTCCGGCCCCTAAAAATCCGGAAATTATATCCACTTTTGTCCTCATATCGATCCACACATCAAATCAGAGAAACCAGCAGGGCTGGACCAGACTGGCCAATCTCGGCAAATTATGAAAACCCGTCACTTCGGCAAGGCAATGCCGTCGCTCTGACGAGACATTCATATAGAAACCAGCAGGGCTGGACCAGGCTGGCCAATCTCGGCAAATTATGAAAACCCGTCACTTCGGCAAGGCAATGCCGTCGCTCTGACGAGACATTCATATAAAAAAACGATTTCCGAAAAACTCGGCCGGAAAGTTCCGCCTTAAATCTCAACTCTCCGTGCTCATACCCCTCGGTGAGCTGAAGAGCAAGAAAAAGTTGTAAAAGAGCCATATGGCCCTCCGAGCGGCAAGGACGAAAAAAAGAGCAAAACGGATCGGAAATCAGATATGGAGGGTCAGGATACCAGCCTGAAAAAGGGCGCTGGTCCCGATGCAGAGGCCGAGCACCATGATGATCCCGGCGCTGAAAACCGGCAACCGCCTGATCCATCCCGCGGTCGAACGAAAACCGCGGACATGCCTGGAGGCCGTAACCGTCAGGATACCGATGAGGACGAGCACGGAGGCAAGCCCCAGACTGAAACTCAGAATTACAAGAATTCCTGTCGGAATCCGATTGACGGCAATGGCAAAAAGCAGGATGACAAGAGCGCTGGGACAGGGAACAAGGCCTCCGGCGATGCCTAAGGAAAAAATCTCTTTCAGCGTGGGAGAGGAGGCCTCACCATGGGGCCGGCAATCGTGATGGTGAGGATGATGGTGATCCTCGCCCGCCAGGGCGCGCCTGACCAGCATGGCATAGCCGGTCAAACATATCAGGGTGCCGGAGGCAAGCCCCAGCCAGGGGAAAAAATCTTTAGAGAGGGTGTAATGGGAGGCGATAAGGGCCAGCGCCCCGAGGACAAGCACCGAAAAGACATGGGTCAGGGTGACAATGACACCTAATTTGACGGCATCCGCAATCCGTCCCTGAGCACCAACCAGATATGCCGCCACCATCGCTTTGCCGTGCCCCGGCCCCAGCGCATGAAAGGCCCCGAGGATTAAGGCAGTGGCAAAACCCATCAGACGCAGACCGAGAGATCCCGATCCCAAGGCGAATTTCAGGGTTTCGGTCTCGGATTTTTCTTCCTGGCCCTTAATGCCTGCGATACCCGCCACGGCAACCTGCTGCCCACCGGAAACCGCCGTGCTGCCGGATAACTCCACTGTCAGTTCACGTCCGCCATCGGCAAGGTGCATGGGGCCGGTCTCCCCCATGACGTTGACGGCATAGCTCAGCTGGTCCAGCTCACCGCTCCTGAAATTATTGTCCCTGATGCTGAATACCCCCTGGCTGCCACGGGGCAGAGAGAGGCGCCAGACGAACTGCGTATTCAGCCCCTTGGTATAATCTCCGGCATCCTCCAGGACCACCTTCCTGTCAACTTCCTCAAGAGGCAGTTCTCTGGTCCCCAGCCTGCAGATGATGTTCGGGACAACGAGCCCATGGATACGCTCAAGAAATCCGGCCTTTTCGCCATCGTCAAGCACGCCATTGAAGTCGGTATCCGGATGGAGGGTCAGCAATACATCCGGTCCGATATGGGTATTGTATTCGATCAGAATACTTGTTGTGAGATTGGAAATCACAGTCTTCTGCAGCACCCCGCCCAGAGGATGAGCGTCAAGGGGCAGAACGCCTGTGCAGAAGGAAACTACCAGCGCCAGAAAGAGCGGCCGGCGGCAAAACAGGGCGGTCCGCAGAGATGCCGCCACGCCTCTTTCCCGCTCCCCCTTAATTGCAGCCGTTTTCATCATCGGGTCATTTCCTGTCCCCGCAATCCATCCGGCAGACACGGTTTTCACGATACGCGGTCCTGCGGCTCAGATATTTCCGGTGTTGCAGGTACCAGCAGCAGCGGAACAGGAGAACGGCTGGCCACGTCAGGTGTGGCACTCCCCGACCAAAAGGCATCCAACCCCGTTTTACCGTGGGTTGCCAGGACAACGAGGTCCGCCCCTGTCCGGTCCGCGGTGCTGCCGATGATCTTGGCCGGATTGCCCCGACGGACAGCGGCGGTGGCCGTAAAACCCGAGGCCTGCAGATCCGTTAGATGGCGCTGCAGATATTGCCTTGCATCCTCTTCAGCCAGGTCAAGGAGAGCTCGGGTCACCCGGGGCAGCATCTTGGCCGTCACAGCCTTCTCGCCCGAGAGGGTGCTGGAGGTATGAACAACCATAATCAGATGCAGCTCAGCCCGATAGATTTCCGCAAGCCTTTTCCCGAAACGAAGCCCCTCCTCATGATCAGGGTTGCCGTCCAGGGGCACCACAATCTTTCTGCAGGTAAACCCCTCTGACGCCGGCGGCACCAGAAACAACGGCGTTGAGACGAGACTCATCACCTGCTGGGCTATCCTGCCGAAGAGGAAACCCCGCAGACCGCCGCTGCCGTGCGTGCACATACTGATGAGATCGGGACCGAACTCCTGAACATGCCCGGCAATACTGAGGGCGACATCCCGCACCTCATTGGCATGGACATGCAGGTCTATCAGCACGCCGGAAGAAATAAAGCGGGCGGCCACCTCATCGAGATAGCCCTGGGCCTCATCGGGGCTGGTCAGATGCCTCTGGCCATGGACCTCCCGGGGGGCGCCTCGCTCAATGACATGCAGCAGGGTGAGCCTGGCTCCCTGCCCGCCTGCAAGATAGACTGCAGCCGGCAGCGCAGCCTCAGCCATCTTCGATCCATCAAGGGGGACCAGCAGATGTTTAAACATAGTATTACCCCGTTACAAAAACCTGATAGACCAGATACACGTTTAGCATCAATATCAAGGCCGCCACCATACAGGTAACGGCTGTGGTCAGAACATGGTTTACCAATACACCCATCAGGGATTTACGTCTGGTAAACAGAATCAAGGGTATGATCGCAAATGGAAGGCCGAAACTGAGAACAACCTGGCTGATGACCAGGGTGCGGGTCGGATCGAGACCGATGAGGATGACGACCAGTGACGGGACAATGGTGATCAACCGACGGATCCAGACAGGGATGCGACGCTTGAGGAATCCCTGCATCATGACCTGTCCGGCCATGGTCCCGACAGCGGATGAGGACAAACCTGAAGCAAGCAGCGAAACGGCGAAAATCCAGCTTGAGGCCTTCCCCAACAGGGGCTCCAAGGTCTGATGCGCGGTCTCAAGAGTTGCGACATCGGTGAATCCGTGCCTGAAGAAGGTCGATGCCGCCATGATAAGCATGGCCATGTTGACAAGACTGGCCAGCCCCATGGCGACAATGACATCCGCCATCTCATAGCTGAAGAGCCGTTTGAGCTGCCGCGGCTCCTTTACGACAATACGCCCCTGGGTCAGGGCTGAGTGCAGATAAATAGCGTGAGGCATGACCGTTGCACCAACGATGCCCGTCGCCAGCAGGACGCTCTCCGTTCCGGAAAACTGGGGCACGACGGAATGAAGGATCACATCGCCCCAGTCAGGCTTATCCAAAACGGTCTCTATCAGGTAACTGAACGAAACAACACCGACCAGCGCCGCGATCACGGCTTCCAGCGGCCGGAACCCGTATCGTTCAAGCCCCAGAATAAGAAAGGTGGTGATTGCAGTTAATATGCCGGCCAGCCAGAGAGGAATGTGGAAGAGGAGATTAAAACCGACCGCAGCGCCTATAAACTCGGCCAGATCCGTCGCCATGGCGACAATCTCCATCACTGCCCACATCAACACAACCGTCGGACGGGAGAAATTGTCCCGGCAGTGTTCGGCAAGATTCAGCCCGGTGGCAATCCCGAGTTTGGCAGAGAGCCCCTGAACCAGCATGGCCATCAGATTACTGGCGACGATGACCCAGAGAAGCAGATAACCAAACTGGGCCCCACCCTGGATATTGGTCGCAAAGTTTCCCGGATCAATATAGGCGACACTGGCGATGAAGGCCGGTCCCATAAAGGGAAGAAACCGCGACAGCCCTCCCTTCCCGCCTCCATCCGATAAAATCTCCATGGCAGAATCGACTGTTCCCCGATGATTATCAGACCTCTGTTTCGGTGTAGTCTCATTCATGACAGCAGTTCAGGAGAAATGACGGAGTTTATGAGAGGAAGAGGAAATCGCAATCCGGAACGCATATCGTACTGCCGGCGCCCTGAAGGAAAAGCCCGGCAATGCGCATCAGGCTTTCCCTTCAATGGCAGCACAATCACCTCAGAGGACCCTTAATTGATTGCTTCCGACAGCTTGCTTCCCGCCTTGAACCGGGCTACCTTCTTTGCCGGAATTTTTATGGTCTCGCCGGTCTTGGGGTTTCTCCCCTCACGCGACTCGCGTTTTGACACTGAAAAAGTACCAAAGCCGACAAGAGTTACCGTGTCGCCTTTTCCAAGGGTCTCTGATATGGCCTTCAAAAGACCGTTCAAAGCCTTCTCGGCAGAAGTGATATTTATTTCAGCCGCACCAGCAATACTTTCAACCAATTCTTTCTTATTCAAAATACATCCTCCTCAATAGATTTTTCAATATCACTGATAAATAACATTTTCTCAACCATACCCCGGACCACATTCATGCGGACCGGCAACACGACACGTTGAGTCTTTGACACATCATAAGGAATTCCGAAAAGCCCTGCAGAGGCCTTTCTGCAGACTACAGCAAGAGAAAAATCATCTACTTATCGGCTTCACCCGGCAAATCAGGGGAACTGCCCCCCGCCCCGTACTGCTGTTTCATGAGTTTGCTGATATTTTCCCGGGCCTCAGGCGTTGAGGCATGGAATCGATTCAGGTGTTCGCACGGCCTTTTGTTGCAGACCGAACAATTTGCGAGATTTTTGTTACTGCAGCATTTTCTGATAAAACAAACATTACAATAACCGATCAGTCTCCCTCCCTCAGAGAGACATCCATCGCAATTGATATCCTCCGGACGTATGCTAAAGCCGAATTTTTTTGAATAAAGAGCGGCGGTCTTCGCCCTGGCCTCATCGTCATCACTCCGAGTGGCCAGATAGGTCGGGCAATTAGAGCAGACGAGACCGCAATACGCTATCATTTTTACCATATCTTCGTTTTTCCTCTTTCATAGCAGATACTGCAGGCAGGCAAGGCCACCCCGCATCCCGTTTCTTAAGCAGCATACGGTTTCGCAGGGTCATCCCTGTACCGGACTGAAAAAAAACGTCACCGGACAGAATTCGAGAATATACTTATTCTAAAAAAAGGTCAACGCCTGGTACTTTCCGGCGCTAAAATCCTCTGACCGGCATGGCTGGACCAGACAGACCAGCCGCAGGCGAAACATGAAATCCCGTCATTTCAGTTTGGCAAGACCAGCATCAAAACGAGACCTTCATATAAACATCCCGCAACCACTTCGTACCCGGCCCTGGGCATCTCGAAGGAGAAAAGGGAGCGGTCTCCATCGAGGACGTACCCATGCCGGCCGTCTAGGCCGGCATGGGATTGCCCGGCTAGAATTGATATTTCACCAGGAAACTGCCGGTAATGCCTTCATATCTTCCGGCATAGCCCTGGACCACAAAATCCACGGCCAGACGATCCTCGGCCACTGAC
>JARLHL010000026.1 GCA_031292275.1 Desulfocapsaceae bacterium
AGTGATGTTGCCGAGGAAGAAATCCTGGTTGAAGGCCCGCATCTTGCTGCAGCCGCCGTAGCCTCGCCGCCGCATACCTGCCTCGAACAGACTTGCCAATTCGATCTCGGTCATCCCTTCGCGGAACATGGATGGCACCTCGGCAAAGACCTGATCGAGGACAGCGCAGGCTCCCTGGAGCAGTCCTGTCTCGTATTCTGATTTGATCATGCGGATCTTTCTGATCGGATCCGAGATATCGATCAGGTTGACATTCCCGAAGATTTTTTTATAAAACTTCCAGGTATTATAGGGGATCACATCCAATTCAAATCCCAGTGCCTCCAGTTTGAAGCCCTTTCCCTGCAGGATCTCGGGGATCGACTTCAGGCTTTTCACCTCGATAATTTGCGCAAGAGGGGACTCCTGCAAGGCGCGCTGGTAGCTCTTGCGGACCATGAGCAGGGGGTCGCCTGAGCGGGGGATGAACAGATGACAGCTCTGGGAGGTGCCGCTGAGGTAGAAGAGGTTCGTGTGGTGAACGATCAAGGCCCCGTCCAGGCCCTGCTGGTCCAGGTTTTTTTGGAGGGCATGAATGCGGGCGTCAATTTCAGTTTGAGGTGTGTAGAGCATATCGGTCACCGTAGGTCTTTCATGGCTGAGGAATGAGATATTGTGCTGGCTTGAGAAAGTAAAGACGGGAGGAAGGTATTCTAGAAAAAAAGATCTGTCAACACCGAGTTCTGGGATTCCCGCCGTGTCGGCAGGGGCTGATCGAGGCCTACCCCGCAAGCAAGGGGCCGGGAGATAAGCAAGGAGGATTCATGGAGATAAGGCCAGGAGAAGGGACATTTTCGGTCCGCTCCACCATTCCATCCATGAAATCATGGGGAGATTAAAATATTTTATCGCAGTGATATGCCGGAAATTATTCTTGCTGTTTTTCCTGGAACTAAAGCAATTGTAAGAAAAATGTTAGATTTCTCTTTTATACTACAGAGTCTGGCCCGATGGAGGGCGCCCCCGGGGGGGCTCAGGATATCTCCAAAGGCAAGGTCCTTGGAATGAACGACAGAAAGAGGGCCGGATCTTTTCTGGAAAGATGGCACGTCGGATGCAGTGCTCATTGCCTTTGGAAAAGGCCAGCAGAGAAAGAAAGAACAAGGGAACAATATAACTTTAAAAACGAAGAGATAAGGGGGGGAAATGAATAAGAAAGAATTGGTTGAGGTTATTGCCAATACAATGAACTTGAATAAGGCAACCGCCGAGAGAATTCTGGCCGGGGCTTTAGATGCAATCACCGAGACATTAGGAAAAGGTGATACTGTTTCTCTGGTCGGATTCGGCTCATTTTCAATCGCCAGGCGAGAAGCCCGGCAGGGGAAAAATCCTCAGAGCGGCGAGACAATACAGATCCCTGCCAGGAATGCTGTCAGATTCAAAGGAGGGAAGCCTTTGTCAGAAACGCTCAACTGTTAGTCGCCATATGGTCTGACCCGATCAATCGTCAGGGATGGAACCGTGCTCCATCCCTGATCTCCGTATTCTGGATGACACTGGAACAATCAACAGCAATGATATACCTGAGCGTGCGCTCATCCGTGGTGGGCGTATCCTGCCTGCTGCTCAGCATATTATACTGGCCGTATTGCACCTTTTACCGCTCAATCAGATTTGACCCGCTTTGATGAAATTAGCGGTGGTATCATGGCGGTACATTTGCCAAGTGCGTAAGAAAGAATTTTCAAATGAACGTTCTTCTATATACTTACGGGCTTCAATCCCCATGCTGCGAATGGCTTGCGGATCGTCGGTCAGGTGTATCAGGGCCGACAGCAGCCTTTCAATATCATCGCCCGGCACCACCACTCCCGTCTTTCCGTCAAGCATATTTTCACAGGGGCCGCCTTTATCGGTTACAATGACCGGCAGCCCTGATGCCTGGGCTTCCAGAACGACATTGCCGAAGGTGTCGGTGGTACTGGGAAAAACAAAGAGATCAGATGAAGCATATACCTCTGATAAGCGTTTTTTTTGCAGATAGCCTGTGAAATAACAGGGCAGGCCGTCCATGCTCCTCTGCATAGTCTGCAGATAGGGGCCGTCCCCGGCGACTACCAGGCTGATACTGGGGTTGTGGGCCAGCAGCCGCCGGAAGGCGTCGGCCAGCAGATGCAGATTCTTCTCCTTGGAGACCCGGCCGACATAAAGAAGCGTCAGGCCGTTGCTGATATTGAACAGCTGCGTCAATATGCCGTTACGCTTTCCAGGATGAAACTCTTCGACGTCGGTCCCCCGAGGGTAAATTCTGATTTTTTCAGTCTTGATGCCCTTGGCGATCAGTTCGTCGCGGGTGCTTTGCGATGGTGCGTATATGGTGTCCAGTTGGTCATAATACCAGAGTACATATTTCCAGACCAGATCTTCAATGACGGAATCTTCCGTCAGAATTTGCGCGTATTGCGGGATGGCGGTGTGATAGGTTCCGCTGATGGGCAGCTTGAGGATATTGGCGATGACCAGGGCTGCCAAACCTATGGGACCGGGTGTTGCCGTATGAATCCGAGTGAATCCCTCCTCATGGCAGTACTGCAGCATTTCCAGTACTGGAGGGTAGAATATCTGCTGTTCCGGATATTCGGGGAGGTCATAGGTGCCGATGGGCTCGAAATTTTTCACGCCGGGCCGATGCTGGGCCCGAGGACCTTTGTGGCAGGTAATGACTGTGTACTGTTTGTTGTTTTTTACTGCGAAATGAGCATGTTGCTGCAGGGTGAGGGCCACCCCGTTGATTTCGTAAAAGGTGTCGGTGAAATGAGCGACCTTCACCTCGATCTCGGCGGTCGGAGCCTCCCCTCGTTCAGGATGCGAAAAGCTGCGCAGGACGGTTTCGCTGAAGGCGCGATCTTTGGAAAACTGCGCATAGGCCACAAAATAGGGCGCCAGCAGCGCATAGAGACCGCCGGCGGAACCGATGGTATGGAAGATATTGAAAACATTGGCGCCAGAAACATGATCAAGCAAGTGGTTGCCAAAGTGCAGCATAACCCTTTTTGAGGAGCGATTGACGAACTCAAACCATCTCTCTTCCCTGGAAACAAAATCGGCGTTCTCCGCCGGAATCTTAAAAAAGTCCGGATCGTCCTGCATCAGCTGCCGGGTCTCATATCGGAGCAGCGCGATCAGGGAATCCGATACGGAGGTCTTGACCTTTTTTTGCTTCCGGGAATGCCAGAGGAGGTAGAGTCTGGCCAGCAGGCTGGAAGACCGATTGGGGTCGAACTGCAGACTGTTGTTGAGAAAACGCATCATCTGGTCTTTGTCGGCATAACGGTCCATGCCGAATTTACTGCAGTAGAACTGATAGGCAATGCCGTAGAGATTATGCCCCATGGTCAGGGCCGTCGCCGGCTGGCTGATCGCCCGGGGTGTTATGCAGGCCTTATCCCGCCTCAGGTCAAGCGCGGAGTCGATACCTGTGATCAGGGTATGAGCCCGCGTGATATTCAGGGAACTGTGGTCGTCGGAACCTCCCCACATCTGCTTTTTCCATGGCTGTGCATGGAGCGGCAAAAGGTCATGCCGATTCGTCAGTTCTTCAATGCGCTGAGGAGTCAGTTCCTGCAGGATCCTGGCAAGGACCTGGTTTTCCCTGTTGTTGCGCGCGCCGTTGAGTTCAAAATTCTGAAAAAGAAGCACCAGCTGCTCAAAATGCCCCAGGGTCAGGCGATCATTGATCGCATACAGGGGATGGGCCACGACAGCAATTATGTTCTGGTCGTAGAGGTATCGGCTCAAATCATAGATATCGCTACGGATATTTTGTATTTCTGCATGCTGGGCCTCGGTGATATTCAAGGCCAGGACATGGATCTTGCATCCCTCATCCGGGAAATAGGTGGTTATTTCTTCGCTGATAAAGGTATTGGGGAGATGGGCGATTTCAAGGGCGCCGTCAATGCTGTTGTGGTCGGAAATCGTTATATGGGTCATGCCGCGATGCCTGGCGATCTGATAGATATTGAGAGGCTCGGTGAAACATTCCGGGCAGCCGATCTTTTTCAATATCCACTGGCTGGGACGGCTTGAGTATTTGGAATGTACATGAATGTCGATCAGCATCGAGGCCCTCCTGGTTGAATTGCGATCCATTCCGGTTGCTTGGGGAATAATTATTTTTCAGCGGGGTCTCACCGCTGCTGAGACCTCACTGGATAGGTGAGGGGATTTTTTCCGGCAGCATCTCTTCGGCCCTCATCGCGCCCCGGGGAGTTCCCCCTGGCCCTGGAAACGATACAGCTGCGCGTAATCCGGCTTGATGCGGGCATTAAAGAAGCTGCAGGCACGAAAGTATCTGATATCCTCCAGCCACAACCGCCGGTAGATTGTATGGCGTCTCATCTGGAGAATGAGCCGCAGCGGATTCTTGAACATATTCAGCAGCGGGGCGCACAATTCCGATGGATCACGGAAACACTCCCAGTCGCAGAGGCGACAGTCGTGATCGGTCTTTCGGGCTGAGAAGTCGAGCTGCCAGAATTTACCCATATTTTCATTGCCCCGATACCCGCAGGGGTAGGTATCCCCGCCATCGGCATCGATGTAAAAAAAATCGATGCCTCCCCGGCAGCCGAACGTTTCGTCGGGATGGCTGTTCAGATGGCGGCGATGGAGGCTATAGATTGAAGAAAGAGGCGAAAAAATCCGCAGGTGGTGTCTGTGCTTTGGGATTGTGTCCAGAAGGGCCTTGTACAGAGCCGCCTTTTCCGCAGCCGAGAAACGAACCACAGCATCGGTTGTTGTCGCCGCATAGACCGGATGTAAACCTGTTTCCATCTCCTCGCAGCTGATGCTCATAGGGTAGCATGTGTTGACCATGGTAAAGCCGAGATTGCGGACCAGATGGTAGAAACAGTCCAAAGCCTCCCGGTAGCGTTGCGAGAAGACTGCTAGATATTCCTGGTCTGAGGAAAAGGATTGGGGATCCAGTGCAGCCGTGGCCTCGCCCCCGACCATGCGGTTGAGCCCCATATTGGCGGAAGGGAACAGGCCGGCGGCATGGAAAAGAGGGAGCGCCTTTTCAATGCCCCTGACCACGCCTGGAAAGCCGCGCATGCGTTCATGGACCTCCGGCACGGCTGAATCCAGACTGATCCAGAAATTTCTCAGGGGCGTAGCGGCAAGCCTGTCCGCCAGCTTTTTCACCCGGTCTGAGAAATCTTTATGATCGGCATGACGGAAAAGGAAACCGTTGGTGCCGGTGCGGATAAAGGGGATGCCTGCCCGACTGGCGTATTCGATCAGGCTGATCAGCTCATCCTGAAAGAGTAAGGGTTCTCCGCCGGTGAAGGAAACGGCCTGAACCCCTCTCTCCGCAGCCGCATCAAGGATGTGTTTGATTTCATCGGATGCCAGCCGGCGGCGCGGAATTTCTGCTGTACTGCGCATACCGCATTGCGGGCATCGGGCATTGCAGTGACTTGTCATCTGAATGACCAGCTGGGCGGGGATATGATTGTTGCTCAGTGTCCGGATGTTTCTGAAGAATTGCCTGAGCATCATATCGGTGCTGTCCCGCTTTTTGTCTGGTAAGAACTCGGTTTGTCTGCAATTAATGCGATAGGATTCGCCTTGTTATGCCCCTTAAAATACCTGTCCTTTGTTTTGAACATGTTAAAATACTATTTATATTTGCCTGGCTGCCGGCGGGGCCATTGCAATCTTCTGCGGCAAAACGATGCAGAGTTGAACCGCACATGGACGACCGTATCCTGCTCCAGGGCATCCCGCTTGCCTGATTTTTTTCACATTCGACATAAGGGAAAAAACTTTTTTGTATTCTTTTCAAGGAACATGATATTATTTTTTATGATGAAAACGATCGGTTTTCCATTTCCTTTATTTTCACTCGCCCTGGTGAATTATCTTCCCGTTTGTATTGTTCAAGAGGGCAAGGCCGGGTAACTTTTCAAAAATGCTCTCAGCCGCAGTGCGTACGGCGGCACAGAGGGGCTAAGAGGTGGGATCGGATTGAGTATGAGGCCTCGAAAACTGGTGCAGAACCATAAACAACAGGTGGAGCGTTGGCTGAAATGAAAACTGGATCGATTAAATTCAGACTTGTTACCGGTGGAATCATATTGGTTTTATTGCCATTGCTCATCGTCGGTTTTCTTGCAATCATGAAATCGTCGACAGCCCTGACCGATATCTCGAAAAAACGGGTGGAGGATATTGCCAAAGACCTTGCGCGATTGGCAGACAACTCCCTGAATGCGGAAATCAAACTGGCGGAGCTGATCGCGGCTGATCACCAGGTGGGTGATGTCCTGGGCCTTGTTAAACAGGGCGGTACCGACGGCGCGCGCGAACAGATCGACGGGCTTTATCGGAGGCTGGGAGAAGTTTTCGCTAAAATGGGTTCGGGCTATCAAGGTATATTC
>JARLHL010000027.1 GCA_031292275.1 Desulfocapsaceae bacterium
CCCAACCGGTGAAGAAATGTGAATTTTCGAGGTCCCCGCAAAATCGGATTTGGCTGGAGTATGTTTGACGCCATCACAATCCACCCCAGGCGAGGTCGGAGGTTTGAGTAAGACAAGAAGGGACAAAAAATGATACCGGAGGCGGCCTCCCCGGCTCTCCTGCGCCGCAAAGGTCTTCCGTGGCTGTTGCCATTAGTCTCCGCAGATCATCCTGAAGGATTCTGCCTGCTCGCTTATGCCTTTCTTGAGTGCCTCATGGTTGTAGGCGGTGATGACATCGCGACGTTTCAGCATGCCAACCACCCATTTGTTTTCCAAGTCTTCGACAACCGGGATCTCTTCAATATCCTTCAGGTGAAAGAGCTCCATGGCGGTAAACAGTGTATCGTCCGGGGTGAGTGTGATTACGTTTTTGCTGCAGATTGCCCCAACCAGGTAGCAGACCCTGTCCTCCTTTTCCTTGTGCAGCAGATTTTTAATATCCTGCATAGAGACAATACCGGTCATTTTGCCGGAATCATCGACAACCGGGAAGTAGAATCCGCTCTTTGCCAAACGGAAAATCTCAAGAAGCTGGTTAATGTTGGCGCGTTCACTCACGAAGTCGACATCCTCAGTCATGGCCGCACCTACGCGCAGGGATTTCATGATGGCAACTTCCCGACCTTCATGGATATTGATTCCTTCTTTTGTGAAATCAACTGTATCGATTGAATCAGCATATATTTTCTTTGCCACGATCGTGCCGATGATGGCGGAGAGCATAATGGGCACGATGATCTGATAATTCCCTGTCATTTCAAAAAGAAGGAAGATTGCAGTCATTGGTGCGTGGATGGATGCGGCCAGAAAGGCCCCGATGCCCACCGTTGCATATGCCCCGGGATCGGCTGTCATGCTCGGGAATATGCCGTGGACGATATAACCGTATGTCGCGCCGATCATCGCGCCGATAAACAGGGCAGGGGCGAACACGCCGCCTGAGCCCCCCGAGCCCAGGGTGACGGCTGTGGCCAGGATCTTCAGAAAGATGAGGACAAAGAGAATCCAGGGGACTCCGCCGCTGTGCAGGACATCCTGAATGAAATCATACCTGTCCCCCATGACTTGGGGAAAGCCGATGCCGATAAAGCCGACCAGCAGGGCACCGGCTATGGGCTTGAGCTGCGGGTGGATGCTGAAGCCTGCATACTTGTCTCTGATAAAGTAGAAAATACGTGTATTTAAAACTGCAATAGCTCCGATTATAACTGCCATCACTACATAGAGGGGGATCTCGACATAGGCATTGACCATGTGGTAGCTGGGAATGCTGAAAGCCGGATGTTCTCCGAAATAGGCCCTGGTCACGACGGTGGACAAGGCGGAGGCGACGACCAGGGCAGCGAATGATGAGATTTCATAGGTGCCCAGAAGGACGATCTCAGAGGCAAAAAAAATCCCGGCTATGGGTGCGTTGAACATCCCGGCAACGCCTCCGGCGCATCCTGCGGCAATATAGACCTTCATGCGATTACCGGAGACCCGGAAAATCTGTCCCACCTGGGATCCCATGGCCCCTCCTATCTGGGCGATGGGGCCTTCGACGCCTGCCGAGTTGCCAGTACCGATGGTCAGGGCGGTGGAAAGAATTTTTAAAATGATGGTCCTGGCCTTGATAACCCCTCCCTCAAGGTTGACCTTGCGCAGGAATTTTGTGAAACCGTAGCCGTTGATTTCGCCGGGGAAGAGGAGTGACAAGGGGATGAGAAGAAGCATCCCGGCTGCAGGAATCAATGGCAGAAAGATCAGGTGCAATCCCCCCTTGTCGATGCCGAAAAACGATGAGCCACCGTCAAAAATATACCTGTGGACCAGGCTGACGGTTGACCGAAAAACGATATTCAGGGTTCCGGCTGCAAGTCCGATGAAGGTGGCGATGGCGATCATCCGGGTGTTTTCACCGGGGATGAGTCTTTGTAGGCTTATTTTCATGTATTTTCGGGTATGGTGCAGCCAACTGCGGCTGCCTGGTTGAGAAAAAAATCATCGGTCATGCCGGCAATATAGTCCCGAACAATGGCCTCAGGTGTTTGATCGCCGCTGGATGCTTCCATTTTTTTCCTGATCAGGTCGATCTGGGGAAGGCATGTGTCTGCGCTTCCGCTCAGCTGATGGGTCAGAGAGACGAACAGTCTTTCATAGCATTCCCTGATACGGGGTGCGGATTTTTTGGTCAGAGGGTTGAGGTAGATCTTTTCGTAGTTAAACGCTTTTAATTTCTGCAGGGCGGCTGCAACATCTTCGCTGTAGCCGATATGATCCCTGCTGTCAGAAGTCGGGGTGCCTGGCGGGGTCACGCTGCTGTTGGTAATCAGGTCCGTTACCAGAGTGTAGACGATTGAGCCGTTGGTCTCGCCCAGAATGGTTCTGCATTCTGCGGGAATGTCGGATCGTCTGATCAGGTCGAGGGTGATAGCATCTTCAATGTCCCTGCCGATATAGGCCGCCGTGTCTGCAAGTTTGACTACGCAGCCTTCAAGGGTCATGTTGGTCAAAACGCAGGAGGGATCACCCTCTTTACGGGCGATTTTCGTGTCCAGGTCGTCAAAATTACCGCCGGGCATGGCGGTTAAGGCGCGGCTGTGGGTCTCGCCGTCATGACAGAGGATTCCGTCCAGCGTCTGCAGGGATAAATTCCAGCCCGTGCCTTTTCTTTCCAGGCGGTCGAGAAAATGAACCGACTGTACATTATGCAGAAATGGAGGGAGGCCGTGCTGCACGCAAAGCTCTGAGAGGAATGTCTCTCCGTCATGTCCGAAAGGAGGATGGCCAATGTCGTGGCCAAGGGCAATGGCTTCAATGAGATCCTCGTTGAGGGAAAGAAACCTGCCAATGGTCCTAGCTATGCGGGAAACCAGTTGTACATGCAGCCCCCTGTGGGTGATATGGTCGTTGTCTACCAGGCAGAATACCTGGGTCTTGTCTATGTACCGGGTATAGGCCTTTGAATGGAGAATCCGGTCCGCGTCGAGGGCAAAATTCTGACGATAACCTGGTCGAGTCTCCGGGACTCGTCGCAGAGCTGCGCCGCTGGGGGTAGCCGATGGCGACAATCTTTCTGCTTCGTCAGTGTTTAATCTTTCAAGCAGGGGGAGGAGAGAGAAGAGGTGGTGATGCCCTGGCATTGTATTCCTTACTGAAGAGACCAGAAAAAAATCAAAGGATCAACGATGATTATGCTGAAGACATGATACCTCATTTACGAAAAAATGCATCTGTCGGCTTGATGCGGGGATTATTTTCTGAGATCAGGGCAATACGCAGAGTGTGCTACGGCTGCAGGTTTTGTCTCTGGATTATTTTTATCCTCAGAAGACGTTGTCCTTCGTAAATGAGAGGGGATTTTGAACATCGAATAACATTTTTAATATGTAATATATTTTATATTAAAACGTAATGTTAATGATAATATCCTTTCAATTTGATGTATTCAAAATAGTATGAATAGTAACAGCTGTAGCGCAAATCCTGTGGCGGATATCCTTTCTCATTGCAAATCCATGGCTTATTGTGTAAATATTGACTGCAAGTGCAGATTTGCCAGGCAAAAACGGAAAAATAAGGGAAAATTTGGGCCTGGCGGATTTCATTGCCAACAGCCTGAAGAGTAAGAATTTGTGCTACACCTGACTGGTCAGAATTTCTTTTTTTTCTGGATCAAAATTTGATTTACCCTTGCTATTTCCTGTTACTTAATTTAAATAGTATTTATGTGCATACGTTATAAATACCACATTGTAGTAACCCGACGGGCTTTTTGTCCTACATTGCAGGATGCGCTGGATGGGTGCTTTGTGTCGGTGTTAAATGCACACGCTAGGGATGTAAAATTGCGGTAATTGACGTAGGTGCTAATGCTTGATCGCGCCTGCCGGGCTTGGAATGGGTTGGTTCGTGAATGTTATGTGCATACGCCAGAAATACCACAATGTAGTAATCGTATAAACAACAGGTGTGCGGTGCTGTGGCGGTTGTGTCAAGAGGTTTTTGTTTGTCGTCGTTATGTGCATACGCTACAAATACCACAAAGTGGTATTTGTCTTGATGGCCAATTGATGCGGTGTGGTATGCAGGTTGGATAACGGAGAAGTGCGCCATTGTTATGTGCATAGTGTCAAAATACTACAATGTCGTATTCTGGCACTTAGAGAGAAAGCGCCTCAAAATTCAATTGCTGGACTGCTTGTGGAGATAAGCTGATTGCGATGAATGGCTGATTGTCGCTGCGTGAAATTGTGGGGAGGTTCGGCGATATATGGCTGACGGCATGGGTTGCTTGTGGAATGCCGGCTTATCGTGCAGATGGAGTGCTTGGTAGTGCAAACATGCTTTTCAGGTTTTCTGAAAAGCGATTTCCTATTGCCTGTGGGTTTTGCAGTCTTTCAGGAGGACGGTTGTGACGAAAAACAGTATCAACCCGAATTTGTACGGCGAAGTCAAGCGACTTGGGGCTAGAGACATGGAGGCCTGTATGCAGTGCGGCAACTGTGCGGCTGCATGTCCTCTGTCTGCAGGGGAAAATACATTTCCTCGGAAAATATACCGGTATCTCCAACTCGGTCTGCGGGATAAATTATTGGAATCGCCCGAGCCATGGCTTTGCTACTACTGCGGTGACTGTAATACCGACTGCCCGCGAGGGGCTGAACCTGCTGAGACCATGATGGCTGCACGCCGCTGGCTGATGACCCAATATGACTGGACCGGGCTTGCAGCACGATTTTATACCTCGCCTGTGCAGCAGGTGGGAGCCTTCCTGGCTATTGCTCTTTTTGTTATTTCACTCTTCATGATCTTTCACGGACCGGTTGTCACCGACCGCGTAGAACTCAATACCTTTGCTCCGGTCCACTGGGTACATCTTGGTGACCAGATCATGATCGGCTTTGTCTTCGTGATGTTGTTTTCCAATGCCGTGAATATGTATTTCGGCATCATGCAGGGGACGAAGATCCCGCTGCGTCTCTACGTGACCCAGGCTCCTGTTTTCATCATCAACTATTTCACTCAAAAAAGATGGAGAAAGTGCGGCACAGGTCCCGGCAGTGCCTGGTGGCGGCATCTGTTCCTGTTCTCAGGCTGGGTTGCGATGGAAGTCCTGGTGATGGTGTACCTGACTGCTTTTCAGACTGATATCGTACGCCCGTTCTGGCATCCGACGCGGTTGTTCGGCTATTACGCCACCATTGCCCTGATGGTCGCCTCCACCAGTATGCTGCACAGTCGCTGGTTTAAGAAAGAGGCTAAATTACACCGGTATTCTGATTTTACCGATATGTTTTTTCTGGTGCTGATCTGGACGATCGCCGTTACCGGTATCATGGTCCATATTTGCCGTCTGGCCGGACTTCCCCGGATGACCTACACAATTTATGTGATTCATGTGGGGATCTGCGTGGGGATGCTCTGCATGATGCTGCCTTTCGGTAAACTCTCCCACCTGATGTACAGGCCGCTGGCCATCTTCCTGACAACCTTGAAGGCAAAGGCTCAGCGTGATTCAAAGACAGATATTGCCACCATAAAGCAGTTGGCCGGCGAGACCTTTCAGACCTGTATGCAGTGCGGGACCTGCACCGGCAGTTGCCCCGTAGGCGAGATTTCTGCCTACAGCCCTCGGATGATAATCCGCAATATCGGGTTGAACCGGACCTCTGATGTCTCTGTTGATGAGGCCTCATGGGGCTGTGCGACCTGCAACAGCTGCGTCGAGCACTGCCCTCGAGGTATTGGTATCCTGGAACTGATCAAATCCGTACGGCGGCAGGTCGTCGGCTCCGGGCTTCTGCCGAGGCAGTTCACTCATCCTGTCAAGAGCCTGAAGAGGGAAGGAAATCCTTGGGGCGGAAAGAGAGAAAACCGGCAGAATTGGGCCAAGGGCGCTGTTCTTCCTGACTATATCAAGGAACAGCATGAATACTGCCTCTTCACCTGCTGTACTACGGCCTTTGATACAAGTGCCGGCAAGAATGGTCAGGCGGCTGGGCTTGCTCTGCTGAAGGTGCTGGAGAAGGCGGGGGTATCCTACGGGTCGCTGGGTACCAGGGAAAGCTGTTGCGGTGATTTTGCTGATAAAATAGGGTCTGCGGATGTGGCGGCCGATCTGGCCGCGAAAAATACCCAGATGTTTCAGGAGGCGGGCGTCTCCAAGATTCTTGCCGTGTCACCGCACTGCCTGAATACCTTCAGCAGGAACTACGATGGTCTCAAAGCGATTGCCGTTGAACATTATACGGAGCTGCTGGACAGGCTCATCCTGAATGGTCGTCTTGCTCCCGTCAACCGGCTTGATCTGAAGGTGACGTATCATGATCCCTGCTATCTCGGCAGGCATAGTGCTATTTACGATGCGCCGCGACGTATCCTTGCCTCTATTCCGGGCCTGGTCCTGGAGGAGATGCAGAATATCAGGGAGCGGAGCTTCTGTTGTGGAGGAGGTGGTGGCGGACCATGGAAGGATGGGGCCACCAAAGAGAGTCTCGGAGAAATTCGCATTAAAGAGGCCATGCGAACGGGAGCAGAGGTGATAGCTACTGCCTGCCCGTACTGCATCCGCATGCTCAATGATGCTGTAGGGAAACTAGGTGTTGGAAACAAGATTAAAGTCCAGGATATAACGGAACTGCTTCTGCATGCGGTAGAAAAGTCGGATATATCGGGCAAAACTGGAAATAAATAATATGAGCTTTTCTCAGGAGGACCGTCATGTCTGAGCGAATCGGATTTTTCATTTGCCACTGCGGGATTAACATTGCCTATAGGGTCAGGGTGAAAGAGGTAGCTGATTATGCTGCTACCTTCCCGGGAGTGGTAGTTTCAAAGGATTACCTGTTCATGTGTTCTGATCCCGGACAGGATCTTATTGAAAAAGAAATTAAAAACAGTGACCTGACGCGTGTGGTTGTGGCTTCATGTTCGCCGCGTATGCATGAGAAGACCTTCCGGGCTGCCTGCCAGAGGGCAGGTTTGAATCCCTATCGAGCTTTTCATATGGTCAGTGTCCGTGAGCATGGATCATGGGTAACGGAAAATGAGGATGAGGCGACCGCCAAGGCGATCATCATCGTCAGGGCCGGTCTCATGCGTGTGACCAATCAGAATGCGCTTACCCCGAGCCAGTTCTCCGTCAACCCCAATACCCTGGTCGTTGGCGGCGGTATTGCCGGCATGCAGGCGGCTCTGGATATCGCAAGCTCCGGAAACAGGGCCTATCTTGTGGAGCGGCAGCCAACGGTTGGCGGCCATATGCTCCAGTATGACAAGACCTTCCCGACCCTTGACTGTGCGGCCTGTATCGGTACGCCGAAGATGGTGGCCGTGGGACAGGACAAGAATGTAACCTTGATGACCAATACCGAAGTTGAGAGTGTCAACGGCTTCATCGGCAACTTCAAGGTCAATGTCAATCAGCTCTCCCGTTATGTAAAGTCCAACTGTACCGGCTGCGGCGACTGTGCAAAGGTCTGCCCTGTTGAAGCCCCCAATGAGTGGGATGTCGGGACCAAGATGCGCAAGGCCATCTATATCTCCTTCCCGCAGGCGGTTCCGGTGCGTTATGCCATCGAGAAGAAGGATCGCGGCCCCTGTGTGCAGACCTGTCCTGCCGGTATTAATATTCAGGGCTTTGTCGCTTTGATCAAGGTAGGGAAATATGAGGAAGCTCTGAGAGTGATCATGGAGAAGATGCCCCTGCCGGGTACGCTTGGCCGGATCTGCCCTGCTCCCTGTGAGTCCCAGTGCCGGAGGCAGGAAGTCGAATCCCCGCTTGCCATCTGTCAGCTCAAGCGGTTTGCAGCTGATCAGGTGGACTGGGAAAAGCTGTATGTTCCCACAGTTGAAATAAAGAATGAAAGCGAGAAGGTCGCAATTATCGGAGCCGGCCCTGCGGGACTCTCCGCCGCCTATTTCCTGGCCAAGAAGGGCTATCATCCGACCATCTTTGAGAAGGCTCCTTTTGCTGGCGGTATGCTCCGTTTCGGTATTCCCGACTACCGTCTGCCGCCTGCGGTACTCGATCAGGAGATCAACTATATAAAAAGGATGGGTGTGGATATCCAGCTGGGCGTCTCCATGGGTAAAGACCGCCCGGTCTCAAGTCTCTTCAATGAGGGTTTCAAGGCTGTCTATTTGGCCGCCGGTGCCCAGAAGAGCCGTAAGATGAACATCGAGAACGAGGATGCCGATGGGGTTATGCACGGCATCGATTATCTCGGTCAGCTGAACCTGAAGAATCCGGTCAAGACCGGCAGGAAGGTTGTCGTGGTCGGTGGCGGCGACGTGGCCATCGATGCGGCCCGTGAGGCTTTGCGTCAGGGTGCCTCTCAGGTGACCATGGTCTATCGGCGGAGCAGATCCGAGATGCCCGCGGTAAAGCATGAGATCCAGGCTGCCGAGGAAGAGGGTATCAAGCTTGAGCTGCTGGTCAACCCCATCGCTGTCCTTACCGAAGGCGGCAAGGTCACCGGCCTGCGCTGTATCAAGATGGAGCTTGGAGAGCCCGATGAATCCGGCAGGAGAAGGCCGGTTCCGGTTGCCGGTTCAGAGTTTGATCTCGAATGTGATATGATGATCCCGGCCATCGGCCAGCAGGTCAACACCAGCTTCCTTGAAGGGACTGAGGGGGTCGAACTGACACGCTGGGGGACGGTTGCGGCTGACGCCGTCACCTTCCAGACCAGTTTTCCCGGCATATTTGCCGGAGGTGATATGTTTACTGGCCCGTCCATCGCTGTTGAGGCCGTGGCTGCCGGCCAGGAGGCTGCCATCTCCATCGAGAAGTATCTGCTGGGAGAGGAGCTTGCTGAAAATAGGCCAGTAAAACCGAAGGGTTCGGATTGGAAGGCGATACCGAAGAAGGTCGTGGTTACTCCCCGTGCCAAGATGCCTGTTCTTCCTGTTGGCGACCGGGTCGGCAACTATAAGGAGGTCGAGCTCGGCTTCACAGAGGAAGAGGCCCGGAAAGAGGCCAGCCGATGCGTCGACTGCGGTGCTTGCTGCGAGTGTAAACTCTGCGTTGATCAGTGCAAGGCAGAGGCCATCGATCATGACATGACCGATAAGAGGGAAACCATTGATGTCGGCTCCATCATCATCGCCACCGGATTTGATCCGATGAATCCCTCCAAGATGACCCAGTACGGGTACGGGTCATATAGAAATGTCTTCACCAATATTGAGTTCGAGCGGCTTTCCAATGCTACGGGACCAACCTCCGGCAAGCTCCTGAAACGCGATATGCAGGATCCGATGAAGTTCACCACTGCCCCCAAAAGCGTCGCCATCCTGCACTGTATCGGCAGCCGGGACGTGAATCACCATGAATACTGCTCCCGTACCTGCTGCATGTACGCCCTCAAGTATGCGCATCTGCTGAAGGACAAATGCGGTCATGATACTGAAATCTATAATTTCTATATCGATATGCGCTGCTTCGGCAAGGGCTACGAAGAGTTTTATAAAAAGGTCCAGTCCGAGGGCGTAAGGATGATCCGCGGCAAAGCGGGCTCCATTACTGAGGACGCCAACGGCATCCTGACTGTCAAGGGCGAGGATACACTTTCCAACCGCCTGGTCGAAATCCAGGTTGAGATGGTCATTCTCTGTACGGCCATGGAGGCACGGCCCAATGCCGATGAGGTCATGAGGAAGTTCGGCATTGGTATCGGTGCAGACGGATTTTTCCAGGAAGAGCATCCGAAACTTGCCCCGGTTTCCACTCCGACCAGCGGTGTTTTCCTGGCCGGAGCCTGTCAGGGGCCGAAGGATATTCCGGATACCGTTGCTCAGGCCAAGGGTGCCGCGGCAGAGTGTCTGGCGCTGAGTTCTGCAGGCAAGGTTGAAGTTCCGCCTATGATATCGAGCATCGACCCGGATGTCTGTGTCGGCTGTCAGCTTTGTATCGGACTCTGTCCCTATTCGGCCATCGAGTTTAACACGTTTGCCGGAATCAGTGAGGTCAATAGTGCAATCTGTAAAGGATGCGGAAGTTGTGCCGGCGCCTGCCCAAGCGGTGCCCCCAAGGTCAGACACTTTACGGATAAACAAATATTTGCGGAAATTGATGGGATTTTACTTAACTAAGGAGTTATGCGATGAGCGAGTTTGAACCCAAAATAGTAGCGTTTTTTTGTAACTGGTGCACATTTACAGCAGCAGATCTTGCTGGTACATCCCGTCTTTCGTACCCGCCCAACATCAAGATCATCAGGGTTATGTGCAGTGGCATGGTTGACCCGAAGTATGTCCTAAAGGCCTTCCTCAACGGTGCCGACGGTGTTTTGATCGGCGGTTGCTGGCCTGGAGACTGCCATTACATCAACGGCAACCTGAAGGCTCGCCGGCGGGTGGCGCTGGTCACGGAACTGTTGAAACAATATGGCATAGGTGAAGAGCGTTTCTGGCTTCGATGGATCGCTGCCAGTGAAGGAAATATGCTGAAGGAAGTTGCAGACGAAATGACTGCGAAACTAAAACAACTTGGACCAAGCCCCCTGCAGAACAAGGGTCAAATGGCAGTTTGAAGACACGGAGATGACAGAAAATGGCTAAATTCGCAAAATTGTCTTTTAAAAAAGACGAATTGAATAAAGAACTGTCCGGATTTTTCAAAGGTATAATGGAAAACGGTGCGGTCGATGCTGTCCTTGCTCCTATGGCGCAGGGTAAAAAAGGGAATCGACTGACGCTGGTTACCTCTGCTGCCAATATCGGACAGATAGATCCTTTTGCCCCCATAGCTGCAGTGAGCGGTGCTAAGATCGCGTCCTCACTCACCTCACGGCCCTCCGGTCGCAAGGTCGCCATGGTCCTTCGCCCCTGTGAGATTCGGGCAGTTGTTGAACTGGTCAAGCTGAAACAGGTAAATCTTGATGATGTCGTCATGATCGGGATGGACTGTCTTGGCCGTTATGAAAATACTGATTTCGCCAAATTTCAGGAGCAGGGCGGGACATCTGAGTCCTTTCTTGAGAATGCCCAGGCCGGTAAGACCGCAATGGCTGACTGTGATATCATTGGCGCATGCAAGATCTGCGAATTCCCAACGGCTGATAATGTGGATATGCGCCTTTGCGTCATTGGCGCCGACGAGGGCAGTGTTTTCGTCGAGGCAGTGACAAATAAAGGCGAAGAAGCCCTGGGGAAATCCGGGCTGAAGGCAGGTGGTGTGCCAGCCGGACGTGGCGAGGCTGTGAAGAAGCTGGTTGCAACCCGTACCGAGGCCAGAGATAAAAAATTTGCTGAGTTCCGGGCTGAGACCAATACTTTTGAGGCCCTCAGCGACAAACTTTCGGCCTGCATCAACTGCTACAATTGTCGTGTTGCCTGCCCGGTCTGCTATTGTAAGGAATGTGTGTTTATTACAGACACTTTCCGCCATACAGGCGAGCAGTTCATGATGTGGGCGGACAAGGATGGCATGTTGAAAATGCCCAATGACACCCTCTTCTATCACCTGACCCGTATTACGCATATGAGCCTTTTCTGTGTTGGTTGCGGTCAGTGTACGAGTGCATGCCCGAACGATATTGATCTGATGCCTCTTTTCAGAACATCAGCCGATAAAACTCAGGCCCGATTCAATTATCAGGCAGGACGATCAGTCGATGAAGAACAGCCGATGGCTGGATTTAAATCGGATGAGCTGGTTGAAGTGACTGGTCAAGTCAAATAGGAGCGATATCATGGCAGAAACGAAGCCGACAGGCACAGTCCTCGTGGCTGGTGCCGGCATTTCTGGTATCAAGGCGGCCATTGAGTTAGCAGAAGCAGGGTATAAGGTTCTGCTGGCGGATGCCTCTACCCAGATTGGTGGTATCCTGGCAAAACTTGATTACCAATTTCCGACAGATCATTGCGGCATGTGCAGGATGCTGCCCATGGTGGGCCGCGAGTATGCTTCGCAGTACTGTATGCGAAAGAGCCTGTTTCATGAAAATATTGAGATCATGCCGTTTACGGAGATCACTTCTGTCCAGGGCGATGCTGGAAACTACAAGGTTGAGCTCTTGAAAAAGGCTCGTCTGGTTGATCCTGCGGTCTGTAACGAGATGGGAGAGTGTATTGACGTCTGTCCAGTTGAAGTCGCGGATGAATTCAACCATGGTCTGACCATGAGGAAGGCCATCTATCAGGCTGTTCCCCATAATACCCCGAAATTGCTTCTCATTGATAAACAGGCCTGTACCCGTTGCGGCGAATGCGTCAAGGTGTGTACCACCAATGCAATCAATCTCGATGCCCAGGACGAAGCAGAGACCAGAGAGGTTCACTCCATCATCCTGGCCTCTGGGGTGAAGCTGTATAACACCCGCGAGTTCGAGGATGCCAAATCCTATACAGTATCTCCGGATGTTGTCTCTTCTCTGGCCTTTGAGCGGATGATGAGCGGTTCTGGTACCTATAAAGGTGATGTTATCAGGCGACCGTCAGACGGAAAGCCTGCGAAGAACATTGCCTGGATCCAGTGTATGGGATCCAGGAACAGACGGCAGAAGCGAGACTACTGTTCTTCCATCTGCTGCATGTTTGCCCTGAAAGAGGCCGTGCTTGCCAAAGAACACGGCGGGCCGGATGTTGATACCACTATCTTTTATATGGATATGCGGACTTTCGGCAAGGGCTTTCAGCAGTACCGTGACAAGGCGGTGGAGGAGCATGGAGTCAAGCTTATCCGTTGCCGGGTCCAGGGCGTTATGCTCAACCCAGATGGCAGTCTGCAGATGCGTTATTTCGATCCCGACACCAACGAGTTTTTCGTAAAGGATTACGACCTGGTTGTAATGTCGACGGGTCAGATCCCCTTTGAGACCCATAAGAAGTGGGCGGAACTGATGAATGCCTCTCTGGATTCCCGCGGTCTCATTGCCACTGAGCAGTACAGTAAGATTAAAGTCGCCGGTAAGCCCGGTCTCTTTATCTGCGGTTCTCTGATGGGACTCACGGATGTCAGCGAGGCCATGTCCAGCGGTATTGCCGCAGCGGGAGAGGCCACCAGTTTCCTCACCACTCTCGGGGTGGATACCCTGAAAGAGGAGGAGATTCCCGAGCCAACGGCCCGTGAGCGGGAAATGCCCAAGGTCGCCGTTGCCGTTTGCAAATGCGGGGAAAAGCCTGGTGCAGAAGGAATCGATTACGAGATTCTGAGCAAAGAACTGCAGGGCGTCGGCGCGGTTGGCGAGGTCCATGTCATTGAATCGATCTGTAAGGCGGACGGTGAAGCTGCGACTCTTGACATCCTTGCCAAGACCACATGCAATCGTCTGCTGATCGGGGCCTGTCAGCCCTTGATGTACCGGCAGAAGCTGAAGAATGTCGCCCGGAAGGCAGGATTTCACTCCTCTCTGGTCGAGGTCTTTGATCTCTTCGGAATTGCCAGAAAGGGTATGATTGAACCGTCCACCGGGGATTGGACCAGGCGTGCTGCCAGGGAGGTGAAGGCTGATATCGAAAAGCTGAAATATAAACCTGCCCTATATGTCAAAACCCTGCCGATCAACCAGACCGCCCTGGTTGTAGGTGGCGGCATCGGCGGCATGCAGGCTGCCCTGTCGCTGGCCGGAAAAGGTGTCCCTGTCCATCTTGTCGAAAAGGATGCGCATCTGGGCGGATATCTCGGTAATCATGTCGAGGCTACGGTTGACGGAATGGCTCCAATGGCCCTGGCCAATGATATGAAGCTGAAAGTATTTGAGAATAAAAACATAACGGTGCATCTCAACAGCGAGGTTGAGAAGACCGTTGGCAACCTTGGCACCTTCGAATCAAAGCTGCGCCTGAAAGATAGTGATGAGCGTACGTATGTCCACCATGGTGCTGTCATCATGGCCACCGGCGGGCATGAAGGGGCGACAACCGAATACGGTTATGGTAGTGCTGACTCGGTGTTGACCCAGGGTGCATTGAAGAAGGGGCTTGCCAGTGGTGATATCGATGTCAGCGGGGTCGAGAATGTCGTAATGATCCAGTGCGTCGGTTCCCGGCAGAAGGGAGGACGGCCGTACTGCAGCCGTATCTGCTGTATGTGGGCAATTGCCAACGCTTTGAAGATTAAAGAGAAGAACCCGGAGGCACGGGTCTTCATCCTCTATCGCGATGTGATGTCGTACGGTTTTAACGAGCAGTATTACACCAAGGCCAGGGCCGCGGGAATAATTTTCATGAATTACAACCTGGAGAGTAAACCTCAGATGGAAATGGTCGAGGGAAAACCGGTCGTGAAATTTATGGATACCGTACTGAATACGGAGATTGAACTGCCTGCTGATCTCCTGGTTCTGTCTACGGGTGTTGACCCGGAAGAGTCGAACCATGATCTTGCCAATGCCTTCGGCATATCGCTCACTGAAGACGGTTTCCTGGCCGAGGCCGATTCGAAATGGCGTCCCATCGAATTCCAGAAAGTCGGCCTGTATCTGGCCGGCACCGCCCATTCGCCCATGCCGCTGAAGAGCGTGATCATGCAGGCAGAAGCGGCAGCCCATAAGGCCTATACCTATTTGTCCGGCCGCGAGGTCCATACGGCCAGTGTTACATCTATGGTCAAGGATGCCCTCTGTATCCGCTGCCAGAGATGTGTGAATATTTGTCCGTATGGGGCGAGGTCGTACAACGAGGTTGACAAGTGCATTACCGTTGATGCTGCTGCCTGCCAGGCCTGCGGCATGTGCGCTGTTGAGTGCCAGAACAATGCGGCTGAGGTCACGGGATGGAGTGACAAACAGTTGATGGCTGTCATCGATGCCAAGCTTATGGACGATCTTTTCTCATCAACTGTGGAATAAGGGGTGATCATTATGGATCTTAAAGGATCAATCAAAGATTTATGGAAAGATATTTATAATACAGGTGATCTCCATCACTGCTTCAACTGCAGCACATGTCTGTCCGGATGTCCTGCCTCTCATGGAGATCCGCCGCTTCTGGTCAGAAATCTGGCCCGAAAGGTTATCCTGGGGCTTGAAGAGCAGCTCCTTGATGATGATACGCCATGGGCGTGCGTCTCCTGTTCTAAATGCGAGGAGATGTGCCCGATGGATGTCAAACCCTTCGAGATGATACTGGCCATCAGGCAGTGGCAGAGCGCCAACGATGAGACCAGGGTGCCGCCCTCAATCGTCGAGATCTACAAGAGGGGGTATACCCAGGCTGTCGGTGTGAATACGGAATTACGCGAGGCCTTGGGCCTGCCGCCGTTGAAGACAATAACCAACAATCCTGAACAATTGGAATTGTTTCGTGAAATGCTCATGAAGACACCGGTAGTCAGTGCCAATGACTATATGTTCGGTGGATGAAAAAAGCGATTCTCCGCCGGAACTGGTTGTTTTTCTTCACGATCATTCATGAACAGTGAAAATGATCGGTCGGCGCTTCGCTTTGAGCGATCATTTTCATACACATGAGGAATAAGAAATGGAATTATGTCTTTTTCTGGGGTGTAATACCCCAGCTGTCCGACCGGATGTGGAGCGGGCAATAAGGGCGACCATGCCTGTTCTGGGCATAGATCTGCTAGATGCCGACAATTATGTCTGCTGTCCTGCCTTTGGCGCCTTTCCGTCAACCGATGACGGATCCTGGCTGGCTACGAGCGGATGGAATCTCTCCATCGCGGAGGAGAAGGGTTGCGATTTTATGGTTCAGTGCGGCTCTTGCTACAGTTCATTGCGCATGGGCCGCGAACATATCATGCATCATGCGGAAAAACGGGCCAAGGTCAATGAGTTGCTGGAGCCGACCGGGCGCCAGGTTACCGGGAAATCAAAGGTGCGCCATGTCTCTGAAGTCCTGTATAAAGAAGTTGGGACTGAGACTATCACCTCATTGCTGAAGAAAAGCCTCAAAGGCCTCCATGGTATTGTGCAGTACCCCTGCCATACCCTGTATCCCAGTGAGGTGGTGGGCTTCGAGGAATCTGCCAGGGCTCCTAAAGGCATGCGAGAGCTGGTGGAGGCCCTGGGCGCCACCGTTGACAGCTACAGCCGTGAGTTGCAGTGCTGCGGCGGAGCCGGCGGATTTATGAAGAGCACCCCCGAGCAGGCCATTGAATTTGCCAAGACCAAATTCGATGCCATCCTCGCAGAGACTCAAGCTGACTTTATTGCAGTCTCCTGTATCACCTGTTTGATGCATCTGGAAAATGTCCAGAATACCTTGAATAAAAGGGTAGGAGAGGAGCGATATAAAATACCAGTCTTTGACTACAACCAGCTGCTTGCTCTCTGTCTGGGTTTCGATCCCAAAGAGGTTGCCTCAATCTGTAATGTACCGCGGGATTCTGTCTTGAGTCGCATAGCTTAGCCTGAATCCAGGCAGGTTCTGGATGACTGCCGCCGCGCTGATTCCCCGGCTCAACTGCCTGAAGGTTTTGACTCGCCATTGGCCTCCGTATGAAACGGAATCTTATGGTGAGTCAGGCCTTGGGGGAATGGATAGTCTGTCTCGGTTTGGATCAGGCCTTCAAATATACTGAACTACCACCACTTCAGGGAGATTTCTTCATGAATTTTAAGTCTGTTGATGAAATATTGGAGTTTGCAGTAGGGAAAGAAAAGGAGGCGGTAGCCTTCTATAATGAGTTGAGCAAGAAGGAATCTTCTGCGGCCCTGGCAAAGACCTTTAAGGAACTTGCGCAGGAGGAGGCAAAACACGTAAAACTTCTAACAAATATTTCAAAGAATAAAAATGTTATCGCCTCCTATGAATTGAAAAAGATCACTGATCTGAAAATCAGTGATTATCTCACCGAAAAGGAATATACCGAAGGCATGCCGATGCAGGATATTCTCGTGCTCTCCATGAAGCGTGAAGAGATGGCCGTGAAACTCTACAACGATCTTGCCATGTCGTCTTCAGACGATGAATCTATTAAGCTTTTTAAGTTATTGGCCCAGGAAGAGGCCAAACACAAACTCTTCTTCGAGCGCCTGTACGACGACGACCTGGCTGGCCAGGGGAATTAAATCGTCCCTCTCTCGTAATGCGTCAGGTCTTGAGCTCTTAAGTGAGAAGAACTCACTGCAAGACCTGACTGCATCCCCGCCCCATGCAGTTTTTCTGCGCCCCACATTTTTTGTCTGCTGGAAATTCATTACAGAGTGTGTATAATAATGCCCGAAGCAGTTGGAGGAAAAACTCGGGGTTCAGGCGGTGATCTCTTGCCTTTATGTGGTGGCGGAAATGAAGATAACTATAGAATATTGTACGCAGTGAAACTATAAGCCCCGGGCTTCCGGTCTGGAAGCGGAGTTGGCAGAAAAACTTGAGGCGCAGGTGACGCTGATTCCTTCCTCGGGTGGGGTCTTCGAGGTGGTGGTGAATGAGAAAAATATTTTCTCAAAGAAAAATTTAAAACGATTTCCCAATGAGGGTGAGGTTGTACAACTTATCCGGCAAATGGTAGACAGCAAACAGGATTAAAGGTTCTCTCCGTCAGAATTGCGGCAGTGCGCCACACATTCCTCGCAATTGATTTGCGTCTTTCCCAAGGCATGGAAACTGGCAAAACCCTCAATCAGCCGGTCGCCTCCTCGGGGACAGACCTGGAGGAATTCGATGAAATTGATCATCCGTGAGATGACTTCAGGGGGCGCTGCATGTTCAATCCGGCAGGCCCCTTCTTCTGCGGTATCGTTATCGATGGACAGAATCTCTATGAAGAAACGTTTCAGGGCGTTATGGCGGAAGATCACATCCTCGGCTGCCTTCTTTCCCTTCTCCGTCATCGTAATTGCCTCGTAGGGGGCATAATTAATCAACTCTTTATGAGAAAGAGCGCGGAGGGCTTCCGTCACCGAGGCTCGGCTGACCCCCAGTCGCATGGCTATATCCTTGCTTCTTGCTACAAGTTTTTCCTCAACAATATGATAAATTGCCTCAATATAATCTTCCAGGCTGGCGCTGAGCTTGGCTCTTTTGATCATGATGTTGTTGACTCAAATTGAATAGGGAGAGATTGGGGATGAGAGTGTAGTGACCTTAGGTTGACAGGGCTTTTCGCCTTGGTTTTCGTCATTTATGATAAAACCCTTTTCCTGGCGAGTCAAGTCAGGAAAGGGGAATAGGGTTCCTTTGAAGAAAAACACATGCTTTGTGAACTGAAAGTTGAAAATCTGGCCTTGATCGAGTTGCTGCAACTGCAGTTTGGTGCCTCCGGCAACACAGCGCAACTCATTGTTATGACAGGTGAGACAGGGGCTGGGAAGTCCATCATGCTCCGGGCGATACATCTCCTTACCGGCGCCAGGGCTTCAACCGACTGGATTCGCAACGGAGCGGACAACTGCTCTGTCGAGGCCCTGTTTGAAATTCGTCCGGAACATACGGCTCTGCGGGAAATCCTCCGGGAAAGCGATCTGGGGGATGAGACCACGGTAATCATCAGGCGTGTCCTGCAGGCAAACGGCCGCAGCCGCCTCTATGTTAATGGATCTCTGGCCACCGCCAAGATGGTGGCCGATCTGACCGACAATCTCCTGAGCATTGCCAGCCAGCACGATCACCAGCAGCTTCTGCAGCCTTCGCTGCATCTCGATTTTCTGGATAGTGTGGGTGAGCTGGGAGAGCAAGTACGGGAATTTTCGGGGGCGTATGCTGTCTGGCAAGTCAAGAAAGGGGAATTGGACGATCTGCACAGACAAGAGAAGGACAAGGAAAAGAGAAAGGACCTCCTGCGTTTCCAGGTCGATGAGATCCGGGATGCCATGCTTGAAGTCGGGGAAGATGAGGCCCTGGAGACGGAAAAGAAGCGCCTGAAGAATTTGGATCTGCTCATCAAGTTGAGCCATGAAAGCTCCCGGTTTCTCTCCACCGGGGTGATAGAGGGGCTGGTCAAGATCCGGAAAAATATGGAACAGGTAGCCAGTCTCGATCCGGCGGCGGGAAAGCTGGCCGAGGATCTGACCGGATATACGTATCAGGCGGAGGATCTGGTGGCCGAACTCAGGCACTATTGCAACTCCCTGGAAAGCGATCCATTGCGGCTGGATCAGGTCAGCTTCCGGATCGATCTGCTCCGGCAGCTCAAACGGAAATACGGCGAGACCATTGCGGCCATCCTGGCTTTTGCCGAAGAGGCTCAGCAAGAGCTGGAGATCCTTGAAAATCTGGATATCAAAATGGATGGTTTGGCCAAGGAGGTGGCCGGACTTGCGGCGAAACTCATGGCGATGGCCCGGGACCTCTCTGAAAAGCGCAGACAGGCGGCCGGGAATCTGGAGAAGGCTATGGGAGAGGAGCTTGCCTCCCTGGCATTCAATCAGGCGGTTTTTCAGGTCCGGTGGCAGGAAATTGAGAACGACATCTCCCAGATCAGGGCCAGCGGTTGGGACCGGATCGAATTCTTCTTTACGGCCAACCCTGGAGAGCCGTCCCGTCCCCTGGCCAAGGTCGCTTCGGGCGGGGAGCTGTCTCGTCTGATGCTGGCCCTGAAATGTCTGCTTGCCAAGCGGGATATGGTGGAAACGGTGATCTTTGACGAAGTGGACGCCGGTATCGGCGGCGAGGCCGCAGAGGCTGTGGCCCGGAAGATCCAGGAGCTGGCCGGACACCATCAGGTCTTCTGCATCACCCATCTTCCGCAGATTGCGGCCCGGGGTACAGACCATTTCCTGGTTGTGAAGAACGTCGTCGAGGGGCGCAGTCAGTCGTCGTTTTCTCAGCTTTCTCGTGAGGAGCGGGTCGGGGAACTGGCCAGGATGCTTGCCGGGGCCTCGGTCTCGACCAAGACCTATGCCTGGGCCCAGGAACTGCTCGATAAAGGAGCAGGCCGATAATGGTGTCTGCATTGGGCCTGTTTTCCGGTGGGCTGGACTCGATCCTCGCCTGCCGACTTGTGGCCGCTCAGGGGATTGCAGTGAAGGCGATTAAATTCGTCACCCCTTTTTTTGGTTACGAGGTCTTGGCTGATCCTGATCAATACCGGCAGGAGATGCTGCAAAAATACGGCATTGACGTTATTGTCAAGGATGTAAGCGTCGAGTATCTGCACCTCCTGCGCAACCCCGCCCATGGCTTTGGGAAAAATTTCAACCCCTGTATCGATTGCAAGATTTTCATGTTCAGCCGGGCCAGGGAGATGATGACGGCGCTAGGTGCCTCTTTTCTGATCACAGGCGAGGTCGTAGGCCAGCGCCCGATGTCCCAGCGCCGCGACACCTTGAATGTGATAGAACGCGACTCGGGCAGCCGTTCCATCCTGCTGCGCCCGCTCTCGGCGAAGCTCATGCGGGAGACGGAGGCGGAACTGAAAGGCCTTGTAGACCGGGAAAGGCTGCTGGATTTCAGCGGTCGCGGCCGCTCGCGACAAATTGCGCTGGCCCGGGAGATGGGGATAACCGATTTCCCGGCGCCGGCCGGCGGCTGTATTCTTGCCGACCCCATTCTCAGCCGCAGGGTGGCCCGGATCTATACGGGAGATTTTTTTATTCCATTAGAAGATGTCAGCCCCCTTGATGTCATGCTCTTTCTGGTGGGGAGACAGTTTCGTTTGCCCGGAGGCGGATGGTTGATCGTGGGGCGCGACGAGCAGGAGAACCAGAGGCTTGCCGGCCTCTGCGGCGAATCGGACCTGCTGCTTGCGATGCAAAGTCGTCCGGGACCGACTGCGGTCCTCCGGCGTCCCGCTTCTCTCTGCGCTGATAGGTTGACCGATGACCTGCAGATTGCCGCTGCGCTGGTGGTCCGCTATGGTAAAAAAATCCCGGCCGGATCCCGGAGGAGTGAGGTGGTTATCCTCTCCGCTGCGGGGAAGAAGATCCTTATGGTGGATCCTTTGCCCGAAAATATGCTGTCGGCTCTCCAGCAGTCGTATTCCTGACGGAAAACTTCCTGGCCGGGTTATGCTTCCTCCTGGTATGCCGATTTTCGCGGGAGAGTAATCGTCACCTCAGTTCCGCCTGAGGCAATCGTGCTGATCACCAGCTCCCCCTGATGGAGGTCGATGGCCTTTTGGGCCAGGCTGAGCCCGAGGCCAGTGCCGTAGACCTTGGTGGTAAAGAAGGGTTCGGTCACCCGTTTTTTATGCACCACATGGATTCCTTCTCCAGAGTCCCTGATTGTGATCATGACATTGGTTTCGGATTGTCTGATGGTGATTCCCAGGGTGCCGCCGTCAAGCATGGCTTCCAGGCCATTCTTGATTATATGAACCAGGGCAAGATAGATCTGTTCCTGGTCGATGAAGAGTTCGGAGATCGGGCCATCGACAGTCAAGGTGGCCCTGACCGCGAAATGGTCAAAATCCGACTGCAGCAGAGCAATGACCCGCTCGACTAATTGGACGGGGTCCGAGAGTTTTGGCGCCAGCTCGACGCGCCGGGTAAAATCAAAGAGATTACGGAGGATCTTTTCCAGGCGTTCCGCTTCCTTGGCGATAACCTCGAGGAAAAGCTGAGGATCGGCAGGGGGTTTTTTCAAGAGTCTTCTGGCAAGTCCCCCGATAGACAGGACCGGGTTCCTGATTTCATGATAGACCTGCGCTGATATCTGTCCCAGGGCTGCCGAGCGTTCCGCTTCGACCAGCAATTCCTTATCCCGGTTGGCATCGGCGTTGAGTCTGCTCAAATGATCCTTTTGCCGCAATTCCATGCTGACATCGGTTAGATAGCCTGGAGACAGGCAGATTCCGTCGTGAGCAAAGGTGGTGATTGAGGCCCAGTCCTTCAGCCACAGGACCCTCCTGTCCGGCAACTGTACCTTGTACACGGCCTCCATGGCGCCGGTCCTGCCGGTTTTTTCACGCAGGATCTGCTTTTGGCTGTCAAGCTCTTTTCCGGTGAGCACCAGCTCTTTTATGATCGGCGTTTCTCCGGTGTTATTATACTCGCGCCGGTCAAGAATAGCCGCGCAGAAGGCATCTGCTATTGCCTCTGGCCCGCAATTGAAGAGTGAGAGGAAGCGTTTGCTGACATATTCGTACCAGATTCCGGGGCGGTCGAGACGCCAGGCGGAGATGTACGGCATGATGGGGATATTGATCTGATCGAAGGAAAAGCAGGCGGTCATCTGTTCCCGGACCTTGTGTTTCAAGGCATCGCTGTAGTCTTCCAGAAGGATCCTGCCGCAGTAGGTGTTGAAATCGTTTTCCGGAGTGTTGACCATGTTGATTTCCCGAAGAAGGTGCTGTGGGATTTGCTTACGGCTGTCTTGGCGTACTATTCCTCTTACCGATCATTTGCGGTGATGTCTGCCATAGAATTTGTGCAATATGGACGCTGGCCGGGACGTGAAAGGGGGCCCGGAGTAAAATCTGCATGTCCAAAACACCCTGTTTGACTTTCCGGAGCTGTTGGTATTATATCCTGCAATAATCGGAAATACAATGCAATGCAGGACGTCGGCGGTCCCATCCGTCGCCTTTTGCAGGCTCCGGTCAGCCGGAGAAGATATCCTCTACGGCCTGGAGATAATCCCGCTCAGAGGTCGCTTTTTTTATTTTTTTCAGGATTTTCTGTTTTTCGGGAAAGGAGGCGATCAGGTAGAGCCAGAGCTGTTTCATCCTCCCCAGCAGATGTCCCGGCCCTGAGAGCCGCAGACGATATTCCTGGTAGAGATCACAGTGAAATTCCGCCAGCTTTTTCAGTCTGTCCCGGGTGGGGGCAGTCTTCTCTCTGATCGCCATTGCCAGAAAGGGATCGGCTAGCACGCCGCGGCCGATCATCCAGCGGTGCACCCACGGAAAACGCGCCCTCAGATCGGTAAATATTTCGGCGGTGGTAATATCGCCATTATAGGCAAGCTCGTGGGTGGTGTGATCGCGGCACAGGGCAAAGCCATCCAGGTCAACCCCGCCATTGTAGAGCTGCCTTCCCAGGCGGGCATGGACAATTATCTCTGTAAGAGGGAAGTCTTCGAGCATGGGCAGCAGGGTCAGGATTTCCTGGGACTGATGATAGCCCAGCCGTGTCTTGATGGAGAGTCGGGCCTTGATTCTGGGGATAATCTTTTCCAACAGGGAAACAATGGTCTCAGGATAGGGAAGAATCCCCGAACCTCGCTTCTTGCCGGCAACCATCGGGACCGGGCAGCCCAGATTCCAGTTGATCTCGGTATAGCCCAGGTCCTGCAGGCGGGTGGTGATGGTGATAAAATCCTCCGCATCGGTATTGAGCAGCTGGGGAATGACGGGTAGGCCGGGATTGTTTTCCGGCAGCACGTCGGTGAACCATTTTTCCTTAGCAGTACAGTGGCGCTGCGGGTTGATGAATGGGGCTATGGCAGCATCGAAGCCACCGAAATGCTGATAGAAAACTTTCCGGTACAGGGAGTCGGTGATCCCCTGGAGCGGGGCAAGGTAGACAAAGGGTGTTTCGGGATGCAAGGGATTCATCTGATCGAATGGGGTTACATGCCCTGAGCCGGCAGGGGGCATGTGCAGATTGCGAATTCTGTGAGAAGAAGTACCCATATGGGGGACGATATGCTATGCTGAGTAGCTCCGAGCCTGAAGCAAAAAAGAAAAACTATAATCGAGATGGATAAAAAAAGAAAGAATCCTGCCGGGGGGGTGAAATCCTTCGGGGCCAGACTCCAGCGGTATCCGCAGGAGCTGGTCAAGGCCCTGCTGGGACTTTCAGCCCCCTGTGGCGGCCAGCTGTACCTGGCGGGAGGAACTGTGCGTGACTGGTTGCTGGGACGGCCGGCAGGCGATCTCGATTTTGTCGTACGGTCCGGAGCGGAGGCATGCTGCCGGCTCCTGCAGTCGGCATTGGGCGGGGGTACCCTTGTCCCCCTGAGCGGAAAGGGAGATGATGCGGCCCGGCTGGTATGGAAGGGCTTGACTCTTGATGTATCGGGCTTTCGCGGGGGCGCGCAGGGGCTTGAAGACGATCTTCGCCTGCGGGATTTTACCGTCAATGCCATGGCTGTCAGCCTCGCAGACCTTATGGATGAGGCAGGCGGGGGCAGCCTGATCGATCCGACGGGGGGGCTGGCTGATCTCCAGACGGGAAGGCTGCAGGTCTGTGACCGGGCCTTTGTCGACGATCCGCTGCGGATGCTGCGTGGCTATCGGCTGCGGGCGGTGCTGGGCCTTGCATTCAGCGACGCAACTCAGGGAGCGATCCTGGCCTGCAGCCATCTGATCGCTGAGGTCGCAGCAGAGCGCATCAATCACGAACTGGATCTGATTATTGCATCGGACCAGGCCTATGGGGCGTTTGAGGGCATGGCGGAATCAGGGATTCTCTGGCATATTATCCCTGAGTTGCGGCCGGGGCTCGGGGTGCAACAGCCCGGTTTCCACCATCTGGATGTCTTTCACCACTGCCTGGCCGCCCTGGAAGGGATGGAGGAAGTTCTTCAACAACCGGGGCGATTCTTTCCCGGCAGGGAAGAGACGCTTTCCGGATATATTGCCGCTCCGGGGATGAGGAAAAAACTCAAATGGTCGGCGCTGCTGCATGATATGGGGAAGCCCCTTGTCAAAGGGGAACATCCCCAGCAGAAAGGCCGGGTGACGTTTTATAATCACGATCGCATCGGCAGGGACCTCCTCTTGGAGGTTGCACGTCGCCTGAAGTGGAGCAAAGAGGTGAGCGGCACCGTGGGGAGCCTGATTGAGCTGCACATGCACCCCTTTCATCTCTGCAATGTCCGACGGACTGCGGCGCTCAGTGCGAGAGCCTGCCTGAAGATATGGAAAAAGGCCGGGGACGATCTGCCGGGCCTTTTTCTGCTGGCCATGGCCGACAGCCTGTCCTGCAGGGGAAAACTGAAGCCGGCGGGAATGGAGGAGGATCTGGCGGCGCTCTTCGAGGAGTTGCAGCAGACCATCGACAGAGTGGTCAGGCCGGCACTATCCGGGCCGAGGCTTATAACCGGCAAGGATCTCAAAGAGCGATTCAACCTCTCGCCGGGACCCGTCTTCGCTACCATCCTGACAGGCTTGGAACTGGCCATGGTCGAGGGGCATGTCCATGACCGGGAGGAGGCCATCGAGTGGGTTAGGCGATATCTCAGGCAGGAAGGAACAGGCGGGGAGAGGCTCTGAACGGCGGAGACTTTTCTGATTTCGGCTTGTCAAAGAAAAATAAATGGACTAAAACGTGCGCAAAGTAAGAGATTATTATTTTAACAAGGCAAAAAAGGAGAAGTATCCGGCCCGCTCTATTTATAAGCTGGAAGAGGTTCAGAAGAAGTATCGCTTCCTGCGTCCGGGGGATTCGGTGCTTGATCTGGGCTGTCATCCCGGGAGTTGGTCGCTCTACGCCTCGGAGGAGGTGGGGAAGCGGGGCGTCGTCGTCGGCGTTGATCTCCAGGAGACCGCGGGCGCACCGCGGCCTGAGGGCGCGGAAATCCATTGGTTGTGCCAGGATATCATGGATCCCGAAATGATAACCATGGTGCGGAAATTCAGACCGGCCTTCAAGGTGCTGATCTCGGATCTGGCCCCGAAGACCACCGGCAACCGCTGGGCCGACCATCAGCAGTCGCTGCATCTGGTCCGGCGCACTTTGGCGCTGGCCGGGATCCTCCTCCATGAGGGCGGCCATTATATCTGCAAGATCTTCCAGGGAGAAGACTTCCCCGAATTCGTCCAGGAGGTCAAGGAGCTGTTTGAGACTGTCAAGGTCATCAAGCCGAAAAGTTCAAGGACCGAGAGCCGGGAAGTCTTCGTGCTGGGGATGGGATACAGAAAATCCCAGGATTCTCAAAGGCCGGTTGAGCAGTCTTAATTGATGCTGCGCCGAAACGGCTGAATCATAATGCAAGAGGACCCGCTGGCCTATATTTTTTAAAAATTCCAACAGGTAAAGGATATGTCAGGACATTCGAAATGGTCAACGATCAAGAGGAAAAAAGGCGCGATTGATGCCAAGAGAGGAAAGATTTTTACACGGTTGATCAAGGAAATCACCGTGGCGGCCCGGTCGGGTGGAGGTGATCCCGACGGTAATCCTCGTCTGCGTTCGGCCATTATTACTGCCAAGACCGAGAATATGCCCAAGGAGAATATTGCCCGGGCCATCAAGAAGGGAACGGGTGAGATTGCGGGAGAGATCTATGAGGAGATCCTCTATGAGGGATACGGGCCGGGCGGTGTGGCCGTTCTTGTCGAGTGTATGACCGACAACAGGAACAGGACCGTCGCCGATATCCGTCATTATTTTGCCAAAAGTAACGGTAACTTGGGCGAGTCGGGCTGCGTGGCCTGGATGTTCGACAAAAAGGGGCAGATCCTGGTTGACAAGAAGGGCCTGACCGAGGAAGAGGTCATGGAACTGGCCCTGGAGGCCGGGGCCGAGGATGTGGTCGAAGAGGAGAACGAGTTCCAGGTCTTCACGACCCCGGAGAGCTTTGACGAAGTTAGGGAGGTCCTGGAGAAGGCCGGTGTCAAGACCCTGGAGGCCTCAGTGTCGAGGATCCCGAAGAACACTGTCGAGGTGACCGAGGAAAAACCAGCCAAGGCCCTGTTGAAGCTGCTGGAAAGCCTGGAAGATCACGATGATGTCCAGAACGTGCATGCCAATTTCGACATCGACGACGAGTTGATGGAAAAGCTTTCGTAGAAGAGCCCCTTCTCCCAAACGGCGGCATCAAGGATGATTGTAATGGCAAAAGGCCTGGCTTCAGCCGGAAAGAGGGAAGAATGATGTGCCTCAGCGAGGGCGGCTGACTCTCATTATGGAGCGTATTCTCGGTATAGACCCCGGCTCCAGGATAACCGGCTACGGGGTGATTGATGCCGCCGGGGGCCGGTTGCGTTTCGTTGCCTGCGGGGTGATCCGGACCACACCGAATTTTCCTTTTGCCAACCGGCTCAACGAGATCTTTGACGGGATCAACGAAGTGGTGCAGCTGCACGGGCCGGAAGTGGCGGCAGTGGAGGATATCTTTTTGTCCAATAACCCCCGCTCGGCCCTGAAACTCGGCCAGGCTCGGGGGGCGGCCATTGTCGCTGCCATGCAGAACGGTCTGGCTGTCCGGGATTATTCCGCCAGGCTGATTAAACAGGCTGTGGTCGGATACGGTCAGGCGGAGAAGGCTCAGGTCCAGCATATGGTCCGGGTCCTGCTGGGCCTGTCGGCTGCTCCCAGTGCCGATGCAGCGGACGCGCTGGCGGTGGCCATTTGTCACGCCAATACCTTACGGATATGAAGAGGCCATGATAGCGACGCTTTCAGGAAAGGTGCTGCTCAAGGGAGCGGACAGGGTTGTCATTGATGTGGCCGGGGTCGGTTATGAGGTCTTCCTGTCCGCCGACGGGATTTCCCGGCTGCCCGACAGGAATGAGGAGACTTTCCTGCATATTCATACCCATGTCAGGGAAGATGCGATCCTTCTTTACGGGTTTATTGATGAGGCGGAAAAAGAGATGTTCCTGATCCTGAAGACTGTCTCCGGCATCGGTCCCAAGCTTGCCCTGGCCATCCTCTCCGGGATGCGGGTGGGTGAACTGAGTGCTGCCATCGTCACCCAGGACGTGAAGCGCCTGACCGGCCTGCCGGGAGTGGGGAAGCGGACTGCAGAGCGCCTCTGCGTTGAGCTCAAGGAGAAGGTCGGACATCTGGGGACCATGGAGGAGGGCGGCATCAGGCCTACAGTGAGCATGACGGCCTCTGCGGGGTCACTGGTTGCCGATGCGCTGTCGGTGTTCTCCAACCTGGGCTATCCTGATCCGGTGGCCAGACAGGCGCTGACGGCGGTAAAACGGCGGGTTGGCGACGAGCGTTTCGCGGCCCTGCATCTGGAAGAGCTAATTAAAGAAGGATTGCGGGCATTGGCATGATACAGGAAGAGGATATCGGTGCAGAGGACCGGCTGGTCAATCCGGAGCCTATTGCCCGTGAAAAGGCAAGCGATAACGCCCTGCGTCCCAGGAGGCTTGCCGAGTATATCGGTCAGGAACAGGTGCGCAAGAGTCTGGAGATCTTCATCCAGGCGGCCAGAGGACGCGGTGAACCGCTGGATCATGTGCTTTTTCACGGTTTTCCGGGGCTCGGTAAGACCACACTTTCCTACATTATAGCAAATGAGATGGGGGCGGGTATCAAGGTCACCTCCGGGCCGGTTATCGAGCGGCAGGGAGATCTGGCCGCTATTCTTACCGGACTGCAGGAGGGGGATGTCCTTTTTATCGATGAAATCCATAGGTTGAATCATGTCGTCGAGGAGATTCTCTACCCGGCCATGGAGGATTTCCAACTGGATTTGATCATCGGTCAGGGGCCGGGGGCGCGATCGATCAAGATGGACCTTCCTCGTTTCACATTGGTTGGCGCCACTACCCGCACGGGTCTGCTGACTCCGCCTCTGCGGGACAGGTTTGGTGTTATCCTGCGCCTGGAATTTTATTCCCCTGAAGAGCTGGTGACCATTGTCCAGCGTTCGGCGGCTATCCTGGGACTGCCCATCGACCAGTCCGGGGCCCTGGAACTCGGCAGGAGGTCGCGAGGCACTCCCCGGATAGCCAACCGGCTGCTCCGCCGCGTCCGTGACTTTGCCCAGGTGGGAGGGCATGCAGTGGTCGACCGGCATGTCGCCGATGCCGCCCTGAACATGCTGGGGGTTGATCAGTTTGGCCTGGATGAGATGGATCGGCGGATTATGCTGACCATCATCGATAAATTCAGCGGCGGCCCCATTGGTCTGGAGACCCTGGCAACGGTGGTCTGCGAGGAGAAAAACACCCTGGAGGACGTCTACGAGCCTTTTCTGATCCAATCGGGTTTTTTGAGCCGGACTCCGCGCGGACGGGTTGCCACCCCTCGGGGCTATGAGCATTTCGGTCGGAAGATCAAGGCCGGAGCAGAGAGGCAGCCGTCGCTCTTTGACGATCCGGAGTAAGGATTGGCAGCAGTGTGGGGAGATATTCCCATCCCTGCATATCCCGATGTCATCCTTTTGTTATGATTATTTGCCTGAGGAGAAAAGGAACATGAAAAAAAAGAATATCCAGGATTTCCTGGCCATGAAAAAGGCGCAAGAGAAGATCACGGTCCTTACCGCCTATGATGCCTCCATTGCCGGACTTCTGCATGCGTGTGATGTGGATGTCCTTCTGGTTGGCGATTCGTTGGGTAATGTGGTGCTGGGCTACGACTCCACGGTACCGGTGACCATGGAAGAGATGCTCCACCATGCCTCTGCGGTCCGGCGGGGGGCTCCGGGGGCCTTTGTGGTGGGGGATATGCCCTTTGGGTCCTATCAGAGTGCGCCGCGGGATGCGATCCTCAACGCCACCAGATTCCTGAAGGAGGCCGGCTGCGATGCAGTGAAACTGGAGGGCGGACTCGAAATTTGCGATACCGTCCGGGCCATGGTCCGGGCAGGGATATCGGTGATGGGGCATATCGGCCTGACCCCGCAGACCGCCATGCAGCTGGGAGGCTACAAGGTCCAGGGCCGGGACGTCGAATCGGCACGCCGGCTTCTGGCCGAGGCCAAGGGCCTGGCGGAGGCAGGGGCCTTCTCCATGGTTTTGGAATGCGTCCCCTCGCAGCTTGCTGAGATCATAACAGAATCTGTGTCAGTTCCGACCATAGGCATCGGCGCCGGCCCTCACTGCGACGGCCAGGTTCTCGTCATCAACGATCTGCTGGGGATGTTTGATAAATACACCCCGAGTTTCGTCAAGGTTTATACCAATCTGGCCCCGATCATGAAGGAGAGCATCGCCCGGTTCAATGCCGAGGTCAGGAGCGGGACCTATCCGGATGCGACCCATAGTTTTTCTACCCAGACGGATCTGAGAACAATTGTGAAAGACTCTTGAAATTGCCCTGATTCCTGATTCAAGCCGCTGTTTTCCAGTCAAGGGGTTGATGCCTGCATCAGCCCCTTTCCGTTTTTAGATTTCCCTTTTCGTTTTCTCTTTCCACGGGGTGGTTTTTCTGCTTCAGGGCTTTTTGCCGCAGTCATCCCACTTCACTCCCCCGCAGTCAGATTCCTCCCTGTCTGTCCGGTCTGCGGCGTCCTGGCGCCTGTGTCCCTATATACATTCTAAGCCCAAAATATCTCACATTTTATTGTCGCTCTTGCTGTGATTTCCGTCCTGATGATTGCAGTCAGCTCTTCGTCCGGAAATCGGAAGTATTTCCTGAGATGTACATTCTGTTTTTTCCTTGACTTGTTTGGATATATTAGTATAAATGGAAAATATGGGATGAAATGGGATCTAATGGGGTGGTGTGGGGAATAATGAGCCGAAGGTTCCGGAGCAAATACGATCATACGATCGACGAGAAGGGACGCCTGAGTTTTCCCAGTCGTTTCCGGGAAGTCCTGCGCCAATATGAATCAGAGGTCCTCATCGTCATTCCGTGGTGGGATAATCATCTCCGTGCCTATCCCCTTTCCGAGTGGGAAAATATTGAGGACAAATTGAAGGCTGAGGATAGAGAACAGCCGGAAGATCTGGATAAGATTATCAGATATTTTGAGTCCGAAAGCATAGAGTGTGTCTTGGATAAACAGGGACGCATCCTGCTTCCGCCTGGTCTGCGTGCCGAGCTTGGATTGAAAAAAGATATTGTTCTTATCGGAATGATTGATCGTGTAGAGATCTGGGACAAGGATGCCTGGAATGCAGAGCGCCAGGTTGGTCGTGAACAGTTTGGAGAGCACAAAGAGAGCATCAGGAAGATGGGTATCATCTGATGAAGGACGGGATCCGGCCGGAGCAAATACACCGTTCCGTCCTTCTTCAGGAAACCATGGATTTTCTCTCTCTTCGTCCGGGTGGCGTTTATGTGGACGGCACCATGGGTCTTGGCGGTCATACCCAGGCAATCCTGGAGCGGACAGCACCGGATGGACGTGTGATTGCCTTCGAATGGGATGAGCAAGCCATCGCCCTCAGCAGGCTTCGTCTGCAGGAATATACCGGGCGACTGGTCATTGTCAGGCGTAATTTTGCCGAGATAGCGGCCGGCCTGGATGTATTGAATGTGAGCAAGGTTGACGGGATCCTGATTGATATCGGCCTCTCGTCGCTGCAACTGGAGAGTGGGGATCGAGGCTTCAGCTTCCAGCGCGACGAGCCTCTTGACATGCGGATGGATACCCGCAGGGCAGTCAGTGCGGCCTCCATCATCGCCACTTCCACCGAGGCTGAGCTTGCCGATATTTTTTTTTACTACGGTGAAGAGCAGCAGGCCAGACCTATAGCGGCGCAGATCGTCAAGGCCAGGAAGGAAGAGGAGATACGGACATCTGCACAGCTGGCAGCCATTGTTGTCCGGGCGGTGCCGAGACGTTTCCATCCCAAGAAGATTCATATGGCCACCAAGGTCTTTCAGGCCCTTCGTATTGCGGTGAATGCGGAGTTGGAGAATCTCTCAACCATTCTCGATGACGCCGTGCCCCTGTTAAAGCCCGGAGCCCGGTTTTGTGTGATTTCCTTTCATTCGTTAGAAGATCGGATCGTTAAAATAAAATTTAATAAAAATAAATCTTTAAAGGTGGTAACTGCCAAGCCGGTTATGCCTGCGGCAGAGGAGGTCGGGGGCAATCCCCGGTCCCGCAGCGCCAGGTTACGGGTTGCAGAAAAAAGAGGATAACAGTCAAGGAGGGGGAAAATGAATTTTCATAATTCTACGCAATCATTATATAGGCCGATGTCTCATGCCAGATTCAGGCAGCAGACGCTGCGGAGACCAAAGACTTTTTCCTGGGCCGGCGATCGGCTTCTGTGGATTTCAATCGGGAAAATTCTGCTTGTCCTCTGTCCTCTGGTGCTGGTGGTGAATCTCTGGCTCGCCTCGTCCTTCAATACCCTTGACGCCTCGGTTAAAGAGATTGAGAATGCCCGCCATGAACTCATGGATAAGCAGATCAAGTTGCGGGCACAGCGGGCACAGCTCTATTCACCCGAGCACATACGCCTGATGGCGGCTGAAAAATTTTCGCTTCGGGTTCCCGAAAAAGACCAGGTCAAATTATTTTAATGAAGGGCTTCCATGGCCAAGAAATCACGTCTGCGAACACAGAAGAGCAAAGGACGCAGGCTGGTTCTGGCCATGTTCTTCGTATTTCTTGCCATTTCAGGCTACTGGCTTTTGGCGAACAAAATCCAGATAGCAGACTACGTTCATACCATATTCCGGACGGGAAGGGACGCATCCGAGGCTGACGCTATCACCCGAGGGGTGATCTATGACCGGAATCTCAAAGAGCTTGCGGTTTCAATGGACAGGGTCTCGGTATATGCCACTGTTCGGGAACTGGAGTCGCTCAATGAAGCCGCCATGCGGCTTGCTCCGGCCTTAAACAGAAGCGAGGATAGCCTGTTGGAAAAATTAAAGGGCAGTTCTCTTCAGGTATGGCTGGCTGAAAACATAACCCAGGAAGAAGAAGATGCGGTCCTGCGCCTGAATATGAAGGGAATACTTCTGCACAAGGAGAAGGTCAGGTATTATCCTATGAAGGAGAAGGCTTCTCATTTCCTTGGCTATGCAGAAAACCAAATGGGTCTTTCGGGGGTTGAATATACGTACAACCTGTGGTTGAATCAATACGGTGCCGCTTCCCATCGCAATCGAAAAACGGCCGGTCAGGCAGGCGATGCTGCAAATGATCCGGCCAGTCACAACCTTATCCTCACCGTCGACCTCAAGATTCAGGATATCCTGGAGAAATACATTACGGATATTGGTTCAGCCCGCGAAGGAATGCGTCTCGGGGCGATGATCATGGAGGCGAAGACCGGCAATATCATAGGCTGCGTGAATTATCCTTCCTATGACCCCAACCACTTTCGCGAATATAAAAAAGTCGTTCTTGACAATATTTTTGTCGAGCCCGTTGCAATTCCCGGAACAGTCAGGTCCTTCCTCGTCGATGTCGCATCCTTGCAGGCCGATGAGAAGAAGGAGGGGGATGTCCTTCCCTGGAGCATCAGTGCAAATGCTGCCAGCTTTGGCAGTGAGATTCGTTTTTGGGACAAACTGGGTTTCAATGACAATACCCGCGTCGATTTTATTGCTGAAAATGATAAGCCTCAAAAAATACAGATGCTTACCCAGGATCTTGGGAGTGCCCGGAACAACAACACCGTTCCGGCCGTGGCGACGCCTCTGCAGATCCTGACTGCTGTCACTCGCATACTCAATGGCGGTTTGAAGATCTCTCCTCATATGGTGGATGCAGAGAAAAATCCCAGGGTCTCTCCGATCATCAGGAATACCGGGGAAAGGATAGTCCGCGAAGCGGTTTCCGGCGAGGCGCAGAACCTCTTTGCCGCCATGACCCAGGGAGGACCGCTCTCATCAGGAACCCAGGTGGGTGAAGGGCTGGCCTTTACCGCAAACGCCGCAGGCAACGATTATCGGCGAAACCAAATCCTGATCACAGTGATTCCTGCAAAAGGATCAGAGCTGGTAATCATGATTGTGGCCGATTATGGGGGACTTGATCCCGCCGGGGCAGGGAGGGCTGGGGTAGCCGACCTGGTGTCGCCCGGGATGAAGATGATCTATCCCATCGTCACCCTGCAGCAGGTCTTGAGCAATCTCTCTGACATGATGACGGCCGAAGAAAAGGAAAAGATGAACTATCAGGCGCCGCAATCCGCTAAGAGCAACACCCCCAAAACGGTAGAACAGCAGGATGTGATGGCTCCTGCCACGATGCCTGATTTGACGGGCTTGAGTCTTCGTAAAAGTCTGCGTCTGGTCAAGGGGCTGCCCCTTGATGTCCATGTTCAGGGCAGCGGTCGAGTGATTGCCCAGTCTCCTGCTGCCGGGGCAGTTCTCGCTGACATTAAGGAGTGCACGATAACCCTCCAGCCCAAGGTCAATAAGAACAAGCCTGGCAAGGAGTTTGTCAAGGCCGGTAAAAAACCTGAGACGGGCAGTGCCAATGAAAGCAAAGGGAGTGAGAACAAAGGGAATGAGACCAAAAAACGATAATCCGGAAATTGTCGGGTCGGCTGACGTGCTCCGCAGCCGAAGTCTTGCCGAACTGCTTGACGGGTTGACGTATTCTAGCCTCTCAGCCGTGCCGGCCTCGCAGGTGCAGGTCTCGGATGTGACGTGCGATTCCCGGCATGCCGGTCCTTCAAGCCTTTTTGTCGCTCTGGCCGGAACCAAAACCGATGGACATCAGTATTGCGGACAGGCCATTGCCCAGGGCTGCGCCGCCATCCTCATTGAAGAGGGAAAGGCTGATCCCGTTCTTTTGTCTTCTCCGTCCGTCTGCCTGATAGGTGTTCAAGACAGCCGGCGGGCCTATGCCTGGATAGCTGCAAATTTCTTCGATCATCCTGCCGGTGATATGAAATTCATAGGCATTACCGGGACCAACGGCAAGACGACCATCACATATCTGCTCGAGCACATCCTCAATCAGGCGGGCCTGCCAGTCGGCGTCATTGGAACGGTGAATTACAGATATACCACTGCCACCGGGAAAATCGAGGCGGCAGCCCCGTTTACCACTCCTGAACCCCTTATCCTGCAGGGGCTGTTGCGGGCAATGGCTGATGCCGGCGTGCGATACGTGCTGATGGAGGCCTCCTCCCATGCACTCTCGCAACATCGTCTGGGCGATATCAGATTCGATGTCGCCGCCTTTACCAATCTCTCTCGTGACCATCTCGACTATCATGCCGATATGGAGACGTATTTCGCTGTAAAAACACGTCTTTTCACTGATTATCTAAAAAATGACGGCAAGGCCGTGATTACCTGCTGCGGCGGGCAGTGGCAGCAACGACTGGTCGAGCTTTGTGCAAACAGAGGAATTGAAACAGTACGGGTCGGTGCGGGGCAGGAGGCAGAGGTCAGAATTGTGACGGCAGACAGCAGACGTGACGGTACTGAACTTGTCCTGGCAACCGCAACGGGAAACCTGAACATTGCATCCCCTCTGGTTGGCGGATTCAACGTGGAAAATATCCTGACGACCCTGGGCCTCTGCCGGGCCATGGGGCTGAACCTTCGTGAAGCCGGGCGCTCGCTGGCAACCACCCATGGGGCCCCCGGCCGTCTGCAGCCTGTCTCTGCCGGGCCTGATGATGACTCCCGCCCCGATGTCTTTATCGATTACGCCCATACACCGGATGCCCTGCGCCAGGTCCTGACGACCCTGACGGCCTTGCCGCACGGAAACCTCATTTGCGTCTTCGGTTGCGGGGGTGACCGGGACCGGGGTAAAAGGCCTGTCATGGGAGCCATTGCCGCTGCAATGAGTGATGTGGTCATCGTGACTGACGATAACCCGCGCACCGAGTCTTCCGATCAGATTATTGCGCAGATTCTGCCGGGCCTGCAGGAGTCCGGGCTTGGGCAGAGGGATATTGCCTGGCTGGGCCTGCGGCAGAGCGACGCCCGGGGCTATCTGGTCCTGCCTTGCCGTGAAGAGGCCATTGCCGTCGCCATCAAGACTGCCGGACCTGACGATATCATCCTTATAGCTGGGAAGGGGCATGAAAAATATCAGATAGGTCCCGGCGGGAAGCGGTTCTTTGATGACTCTCTGGAGGCGCAGGAGGCCCTGATCGCCTGGAACTGCACCAGCATGGCCCAGGCCCTTGCCGGGACCTTTGCTGGACACGAGCCGGTTTCCTCCTTCAACGCAGTTTCGACGGACAGCCGTTCCCTGGCTGCAGGAGACATCTTCGTGGCCCTTAAGGGGGAGAATTTCGATGCTCATGATTTCCTTGCGCAGGTAATCGCCGCCCGTGCGGGATGTCTGGTGATTTCCAAAGCTGATACCCTGGAAAACACTGCGGAGATTCCCCGGTTTCTCGTTCAGGATACCCAGGTGGCTCTGGGAAATCTGGCCGGGTTTCGCCGCCGTCTTTTGCGGCAGATCAGCCGGCCTCTTGTCATCGGCATTACCGGCAGCTGCGGCAAGACAACTGTCAAGGAGATGACCGCTGCAATTCTACAGCGGCAATGGCCTGACGGGCCGGAGACTCCAACAGAAAGAGTGATCAAGACCCAAGGGAATTTCAATAACTTAATCGGTCTTCCCTTGTCTCTGTTGCCTCTCGGGGTGAAGCACAGGGCCGCGATATTGGAGATGGGGATGAATCATCCCGGTGAGATCGCTCAACTGGTGCGTATTGCCGATCCGGATATCTGCTGCATTGTCGGCATTCATGCCGCCCATCTGGAGGGCCTGCAGTCTGTGGCAGGGGTCGCTGCAGCCAAGGAGGAACTCTTCGCCGGGGCGGGCGAGGGCGCAATCCTGGCGATAAACCTGGACGATGCCTACGTGCGGGCCATGGCCGACAGATACAGCCAGAAAAAGATTACCTACAGCGCCACTGGGAAAGGACGCGCCCAGCAGGGTCCGGACCTGTGGGCTTCGGACGTCACGACTTCCCGGGCTGCAACTGTTTCCTATGTCCTGCATGGCAGAGGAGAGGAGATCCCGGTCAGCCTTCAGGCGCCCGGAGCCCACAATGTCGGCAACAGCCTTGCCGCCGCCGCCATCGCTCTGGCTGCGGGCTGCTCCCTGCAGACCATTGCCGCAGGTCTGGAGGATTTTCGGCCCGGGGACAAGAGGATGGTGATCCTGGAGTCCGGGGCCGGCTATTCCTTGATAAATGACACGTATAACGCCAATCCGGGTTCCATGGCAGCGGGGCTGGCCACCCTGAATCAGGTGGCAGCGGGCACCACCATGGCCATCCTTGGGGATATGCTTGAGTTGGGCGAGGCCAGTCGGTCCTTGCATCAACAGATTGGGCGTGTCGCCGCTGAACAGGGTATAAGCTTTCTGGCCCTCTTCGGCCTGTTTGCTGATGCTGTAAGGGACGGGGCGGTGGAGGCTGGAATGTCCCCGGAGAAGATTCGGGTTTTCACGGCCAAGGATGCGATTGCAGCTTGGGTGCAGGAACTGGGGGAAGAGGGGGCGTTGAAGAAGGGGGACTGGATTTTAATCAAGGCCTCCAGAGGTTTGAGATTTGAAACTATTGTGCAGCAGTTGGCAGTTAGCTCTTGAGAATTTGGTGGCGAACCGGTAAAAAACCGCATCCCCAAATTTCACGATTCCTGCAATGCGGTCGAAGTGGACTATGCATTTGTGCCATTGGCTGTCCTGCGTGAGAGTGAGAGAAGGATCTACGGTCATTTTCGAGGTGTTCAGACGGCATTCTCACAGGTGAATATCTCCATCTACACCAGCACGGCCCGACCGGACTGGCCGGACCGCAACGAAACATAAAAGCTTATCGCTTCAGTAAGGCAGGGCCGCTGCTCCCGGGGCGTTTTCATATAAATGAAGGGCTGAGGCAATTTCCTGAGGCTACGGTTGTAAATTATGCTGTATTATTTCCTCTATCCGCTGCATACACATTTTATAGGGTTTAATGTATTCCGGTACATCACCTTCCGGAGTATCGGCGGGGCGGTGACTGCCTTTCTGGTGATGCTGATTCTGGGACCTGTGTTTATTCGGGCCATGCAGCGTTTTCAGATAGGACAGGTGGTCCGCGATGACGGGCCCCAGAGCCATCTGAAAAAGCAGGGAGTCCCAACTATGGGCGGGCTTCTGATCATTTTTGCCATCAGCCTGTCGACCCTCCTCTGGGCTCGCCTGGGCGGACCGCTGATCTGGCTTGCACTCTTCATCCTGCTTTTTTACGGTTTGATCGGCTCTTATGACGATTATCGCAAAATCAGGAAAAAGAACAGCAAGGGCTTGAGCGCCCGCGGAAAGCTGGTCTGCCAGATCTTCGGAGCGACGGTGGTCGGACTGTACCTGTACGTCCATCCCGGTTTTAACGGGCACCTGAATATTCCGTTTTTTAAGAATATGAATCTGGATCTGGGCTGGTTCTACATCATCTTTGCCGTCGTGGTGATTATCGGCGCCTCCAACGCCGTGAACCTGACTGATGGTCTGGATGGTCTTGCGGCCGGGCCGACTGTGATAACGGCTGCTGTCTACCTGATTTTTTCCTATCTGGCCGGTAATGTGGTGATGTCGGAGTACCTGCAGATCGTTTATGTGGCCGGCAGTGGAGAACTGGCGGTTTTCTGCGGCACCATCGTCGGCGGCTGTCTCGGCTTTCTCTGGTTCAATGCCTATCCGGCCCAGGTCTTCATGGGCGATGTGGGCTCGCTGGCGCTGGGCGGTTCGCTGGGCGCGGTGGCGATTATCATCAAGCAGGAGATATTGCTGACCATCGTTGGCGGCATTTTCGTGATGGAGGCCATTTCAGTGATCATACAGGTCGGTTATTTTAAAATGACCAAGGGGAAACGCATCTTTCTGATGGCCCCCTTTCACCATCATTTTGAGAAGCAGGGCTGGCACGAGACGAAAGTCGTCGTCCGGTTCTGGATCGTATCAATCATTCTGGGGCTGTTTGCGTTGGCAACCTTGAAATTACGCTGATGTTGAAAAACGACCGGATTCGCAAAGGGATGCATGTGGTGGTCATGGGACTCGGAATCTCGGGCAGGGCGGCAGTCCGTTATCTGCTCGGCTGCGGTGCCCGGGTCTCGGTCTCCGATGCCAGAGACCGTGCGAAGATGAAGAAGGAGGACCTGGATTTTCTCGAGACATCCGGGGTCAGCCTGGAAAGCGGCGGGCATAGTATCGATTTGCTGGGCCAGGCCGATATGATTATGCTGAGTCCCGGGATTCCTTTTGATCTGCCGGTGCTGCAGGAGGTGAAAAAACGCCGGATCCCGGTGTTGGGTGAGCTTGCCATCGCCGGTCCTGCCCTTGATGCCCGGGTGATCGCGATCACCGGCACCAACGGCAAGACCACGGTCACTTCGCTTATCGGTGAACTGCTGCAGCAGGCGGGAAAAAAGGTCTTTGTCGGCGGCAATATCGGCGTTCCGCTCTTTGAACACCTCGTAAACGGCAAGGCCGTGGATGCGGTGGTTCTGGAGGTCTCGAGTTTTCAGTTGGAGACGGCGGATTCCTTCAGGCCCGATGTGGCCCTGCTTTTGAATATAACTCCTGACCATCTGGACCGTCATGGTGACATGGATGGCTATGCCGCGGCCAAGAAACGGATATTCCTGCATCAGCGCCCGGGTGACACCGCCATTCTGGGAGGGGACGATCCTCTCTGCCGGAAAATGGCCGCTGAACTCAAACAGCCCTCCCTCTTTTTCGGGCAGGGGAGCGATTGCCAAGCCAGGACCGGCCAGGATGCCGTTGTCCTCAATCTGGACGGGGCCGAGGAGATTTATCCTCTGGCGGGTACGGAGCTTGCCGGCAATACCGGGGTGCTGAACAGCGCCGCGGCGATCCTGGCAGTACGTGCCGTCGGCTGCCGGCCTGAGGATATCCGCAAGGGGCTGGCCCGCTTTAAGCCCGGACCGCATCGCCTGGCCAGGGTCGGGGAGATTGATGGGGTCTGCTTTTATGATGATTCCAAGGCCACCAATACCGGAGCCGTCCTCAGTGCCTTGAGACAGTTGGACGGCAATATTGTGCTGATAGCCGGCGGCAGGGACAAAGGCGACAATTACAGCCTGCTGCGTGAGGCCGTAATCGAAAAGGTGCGTAAACTGGTTCTGATCGGTGAGGCGGCGGACAAGATCGCCGCCGCTCTGCAGGAAACGGTGCCCATCTGCTACGCCGCTTCCATGGATGAGGCGGTGGAGATGGCTGCCCAGGGGGCCTGGCCCGGTGACAGCGTGCTGATGTCCCCGGCCTGCTCGAGTTTCGATATGTTTGATAATTACGGACACAGGGGCAGAGTCTTCACCCAGGCGGTGCAGAGGCTGAAGGGCCTCCGGGGGGAGCTGCCGCGATGACCGGCCGCCCCATACGCTTGCTCCTGACCGGCGGCGGCACCGGAGGACATCTGTTCCCGGGGATTGCAGCGGCAGAGGCGCTCTGCCGCAGGCGGCCAGGCAGCGAGGTGATGTTCATTGGCACCCGACGGAAGATCGACAGATCCAGTCTTGCCCCGTACCGGTTTGTGATAAAAACCATCCATTGCCGCGGGATAAAAGGACAAAATATTATGTCCCTCCTAAAGGCCGCAGCTGTGCTGCCCCTCTCCTTTTTCGAGGCGGCATGGCATATCCTGCGGTTCAAGCCGGATCTGGTCCTGGGGGTGGGAGGATATGTGACCGGCCCGGTGGTGGCCATGGCCCGGCTCCTAGGCAAACCCACGGTGATCCATGAACAGAACGCAGTGCCTGGGCTGGCCAACAGAAAGCTGGGTGGGCTGGCGGACAGAATCTGCCTGTCCATACCGGAGAGCAGGACATATTTTCCGGCAGGCAAGGCGGTTCTGACCGGCAACCCGGTGCGCAGCCAGATCCTTGCCCTTGCCCGGGCCCCGCAGGAAGGCGGCACGGAAACGACTGTGATGGTCCTTGGCGGTAGCCAGGGGGCTCATCGGGTCAATGAGCTGGCGACGGAGGCCATTGTCAGGTATAAAAGGGATGCTGCCGGTGATTTAAAGGTCATTCACCAGACAGGGGCAGCCGATGAGCAGTGGGTAAAAGACCGGTACGAGTCTGCGGGGGTCAGGGCCCTGGTGGGGGCCTTCTTCACCGATATGGCTGCCCTCTACGCCCAGGCCGACCTGCTGATCTCCAGGGCGGGGGCCACGACGCTGGCAGAGCTGGCCGTGCTCGGCAAGCCTGCGATCCTGATACCCTACCCCTATGCCGCTGATAACCATCAGGAGAAAAATGGCCGGCTATACGTTCAGGGCGGCGGGGCAGTGATGCTGGTGGAGAAGGATCTGACCGAGGGAAGTCTGACTGCGGCCCTCGGGCTCCTGGCGGCAGATCCTGGCAGACGGGAAGAAATGGCCGGGAAAATGAAGGCGCTCGCCTATCCGCAGGCGGCTGAGGCGATTGTTGATGTCTGCCTGCAGATCCTGGCGGAGTCCTAGGCGGTCTGGACAGGTATTTTGAGTTGAGAAACATCAAATGTATAAAAAAAACAAGCATATCCACTTCGTCGGTATCGGTGGAATCGGGATGAGCGGCATTGCCGAACTCCTGCTCAATCTGGGCTATAAGGTTTCCGGATCCGATCTCCATGCCTCGTCCATAACCGCCAATCTCGCCGCCTTAGGCGGCAGGATCCATACCGGACACAAGGGGGAGTGGATTGAGGGTGCTGAAGTTGTGGTCACCTCTTCGGCGATCTCTTCGGATAATCCCGAGGTTGTGGCGGCCAGGGAGAAGAATATCCCGGTGATCCAGCGGGCTGAGATGCTGGCCGAGTTGATGCGGATGAAGAAGTTCGGCATTGCCGTGGCCGGTAGCCATGGCAAGACTTCGACTACCTCCATGATCAGCTGGATGCTGTCCAGGGCAGGTCTTGACCCCACCATCGTGGTTGGCGGCAAGGTGGACAGCCTGGGCGGCAATGCGAAGCTGGGCATGGGGGAGTTCCTGGTGGCCGAGGCCGACGAGAGCGACGGTTCCTTTCTGAAGCTGTCGCCGGTCCTGGAGATCGTCACCAATATCGATCTGGAGCACCTGGACTATTATCGGGACCTCGAACAGATCAAATCGACCTTCCTGGAGTTCATCGACAAGGTGCCCTTCTACGGTGCGGCCATCCTCTGCCTCGACGATGTAAACATCATCGACATCCTGCCCCGGATCAGGAAGAGGGTCATTACCTACGGTCTGACCAGTCAGGCGGATATTTATGCCGAACAGGTCGGTTTTGAGAACGGGCGGGTACATTTCACAGTCAAGAGTCAGGGCGAGGTCCTGGGGGAGGTCGGGATCACCCGGCCGGGCCGGCATAATGTCTATAACTCCCTGGCGGTGATCTGCGCGGGCCGGGAACTGGAGATTCCCTTCCCGGTGATCAAGGAGTCCCTGGAGAGCTTTGCCGGTGTCCAGCGGCGGCTGCAGGTCAAGGGCGAGGTGGACGGGATAACGGTGATTGATGATTACGGCCACCATCCCACCGAGATCAAGGCGACTCTGGATGCCGTAAAGCAGGGATGGCCGGAAAGACGGCTGGTCGTGCTCTTTCAGCCTCACCGTTATACCAGGACCCAGGGCCTGTTCAAGGAATTCCTGACGGCCTTTCATCAGGCCGATTTCCTTGTATTAACTGAGATCTATGCTGCAAACGAAAAGCCCATCGACGGCATCAGCGCCGAAGGCCTGCTGAACGAGATCAAAATGCACGGCCAGCGCCATACTCACTTTGTCCGCGAGGTGAAGGACCTGACCGGCGAGATTCTGCCGATGCTGAAGAGCGGAGACCTGGTGATTACCCTGGGCGCCGGCAATATCGTCACCGTGGGAGATCAGCTGCTTGAGGCGCTGCGGTGCAAGACATCCTCTTGCTGAGTGCGTATTGATGAAGGCCATGGAGAGGCCCATCCGGGAAGCGTTGAGCCGACTTGTAGCCAAACCGGTGCAGTGGGACTGCCCCCTGAGCGGTTATACTTCCTTTGCCATCGGCGGCCCTGCCCAGGCATTGATAAGCGTGGAGGACAATCGGGAACTGTTGGCAGTGCTCGATTGCATCAATGCCAACGGTCTGCAGTGGCGGATCATCGGCAAGGGGACTAATCTCCTTGCAGCCGATGCGGGTTTTGCCGGCGTCATTCTGATGCTGGGGCAGGGCTTCAAGGATATTCACCGCTGCGATGAACGCAGCGGTGGGGCTGTGACCGTCGCGGCCGGAGGCGGCTGCGGGCTGACCAGGCTTTCCGGCTGGTGCATTGATCAGGGTCTCTCGGGATTGGAATTCGCCTACGGTATCCCCGGTACAGTCGGCGGGGCGGTGGTTATGAACGCCGGGGCCTGGGGAGAGGAACTGGCGGAGGTTCTTTCCGCCGTGACGGTGGTCACGCAGCAGGGTCTGCGAAGGATCCAACGGCAGCAGATGCACTTTTCCTACCGCTGCTGGCGGGATCATCAGGATCAAGGGTGTGCGCAGATCGTGGTCGGGATAGAGGTCCGGCTGGTTCCGGCGGATCCCGATGCCGTACGGAAGCGATGTTCTGAGCTTTTGCAGAAACGCAGCGACAGGCAACCTAAAGGCCTGCCCAACGCCGGATCATTTTTCAAAAACCCCGGCGATAACAGTGCCGGCCGGCTCATTGAGAAGAGCGGCTGCAAGGGGATGCGGGTCGGCGGAGCGATGGTGTCGCCGGTACATGCCAATTTTTTTGTCAATACGGGTGGGGCAAAGGCTGCAGATGTGATGGAACTTATGGGCAGAGTTCAAAAAAAGGTGCAGCAGGAATGTGGCGTTCTCCTTGAGCCGGAGGTCCATTTTATATGAAAATTGTAAAAAGAATTTTCAACAAAATCAGGTTCGGTCGCCCCTTTGCATCGAAGAAGAAAGGACGCCAGGTCTTTCGGCCCCGGACTGTAACCAAACAGACCTACAGCTCTTTTCAGCAGAAAAATTCGCCGTCTCGGCTCAAGCGCATGCTGAAACGGATTGGCGGGATTTTCACCCGCATGAAGACAGTGGAGACTCCGGGCAGAAGCCCCCGCCAGCGTACTCGGAATGCCTCCGTTTTCACCGCCTGCCTGATCGTCCTTGGGCTTGTGGCGCTCGTGTTTATGAGCCGGGGCTGGGTTGCCAGCTTTTTCTCCGGGGTTGAATACTTTGAGGTTCAGGACAATGTCGTCATCGACGGCTGCCGTGTGACAACGCCGGCTGAAATTCGTGAACTGGGCGAGATCAGATACCATACCAATCTCTTCACCATCAACGAGGGGAAGCTGGCGGCAATTCTGGGCAGACACCCGTGGATCAGTGAGGTGACGGTCGACCGGATCTGGCCGAACAAGCTGCAGATTCATGTGGTCGAACACGTCCCCGAGGCCCTTATCCTGCAGGGAGATGCAGGCAGGGAACAGCTGTTTTACATGGATAACCGTGGTGTGCCTTTTATTGCAGTCAGGCAGGGCCAGGATCTGGATTTTCCGGTCGTAACAGGTATCGGCAATTTTCCGGAGCCTGATAAAAGGAAGGAAATACTCGCTGATGTCCTGCATTTCCTGAAGCTGGTGAAGACAAATAATCCGAATCTGCCGGCTCAGTCGATTTCAGAGATCCACCTGGATAAGACTGAAGGAATAGTGGTGTATCTTGTTGATTATCCCTTTCCGATTTTTTTCGGAACAGGCGGTGTCGGAAAGAAATACAAACAGTTGCAAGATGTACTGGGAGTTTTGTATAAACACAGAAAGGACGGAATGCAGATCTCTCAGGTAGAATATATACGGATGGATTATTTGACCAATAAAGTGCTTGTCGCACAAAGCGGACCGGGTTGACAGGAATGGAAGACAATTACGATTTGGAGCCGATGGAAAAGGAGGCCAAGGTCGATAAAGAGGCGGGTGATCTTATCGTCGGTCTTGACATTGGTACAACCAAGATCTGCTGTGTGGTCGGAGAGGCCTTTACGGACGGGATTGATATAATCGGAGTCGGCATTGCGCCCTCACTCGGCTTGAAAAAAGGCGTAGTGGTCAACATTGAGAGCACCGTCAATTCGATCCAGCAGGCCGTGAGGATTGCCGAGGACAAGGCCGGCTGCAATCTTCGTTATGTGCATGTGGGCATCGCCGGCAACCATGTCAAGGGCTTCAACAGTCCGGGGATACTGGCGATCAACGGCCGCGAGATCAAACAGGCCGATATCAATGAAGTCATTAATGCCGCCAGGACGGTAAAGATCTCAGAAAATCAGCAGATTATTCATGTGATGCCCCAGGAGTACATGGTGGACGACCATACCGGCATCCAAAATCCCCTGGGAATGACAGGGGTCCGGCTGGTCACCAACGTCCATATCGTCACCGCTGACAACGGGGCGGTGCATAACCTGGTTACCTGCTGCAATAAGGCCGGCCTTGAAGTGGCCGACATGGTCCTTGAGTCCATCGCCTCCGCCCACGCGGTCCTGAGTCCCGACGAGATGGAGTTGGGAGTGGCCCTGCTGGACATCGGCGGCGGCACTACCGATCTGGCGGTCTTCTGCGACGGCACGATCCGGCATACCTGCGAACTGGGGCTCGGCGGCCATAATCTGACCAATGATCTGTCGGTGGGGCTGCGCACTCCGCTGCAGGAGGCCGAGCGCCTGAAAGAGGATTACGGCAGTGCCATCGCCTCGGTCATCAAGCCCAACCATGTGGTCGACGTGCCGACCGTGGGTGACAGGGAGCCGCGCAAGATCACCCAGAAGGTCTTGGGAGATATCATTCAGGCCAGGATAGTCGAGATCCTGGAGATGGTGAACAAGGAGTTGATGATATCGGGGCTGAAAAACCGGATCAACGGCGGGGTTGTGATCACCGGCGGAACGGCACTCCTTGCCAACATTGTTGACCTTGCAGAACAGATCTTTGACCTGCCTGTCAGGCTCGGTTATCCATCGGGCGTGGGCGGAGCCATTGACGATGTGAATACCCCTCGCTGCACCACCGCGGTGGGGCTGGTTCTCTATGGGCAGAAAAATCATTATGACAGAAAATATCATGATATGTCGATGTATAAAAGAGTGAAGGGCTGGTTGAAAAAAATCATGTGATTAGAGACTTTTTTATTTATGTGTTGCTCGGCAGATGATATAATTTTCATACGCTTGAAAGGCAGGGAGATTATGTTGCCGGTTCCATCTTACGTACTACTCAGGGGGGTTATATGCCGTTCAGAATGGCAGAGTCGGAAGGCGTCGCAAAGGTCAAGGTCATAGGTGTCGGCGGCGGTGGCGGGAATGCTATTAACACCATGGTTGCCAGCAAGCTCCAAGGCGTTGAGTTTATTGTGGCGAATACGGACAAGCAGGCCCTTGAACAGTCTCAAGCCGATATCTGTCTGCAGATCGGTCCCGGTATCACCAAAGGGCTGGGAGCAGGCGCAGACCCGGAGATCGGCGCTCAGGCGGCCAATGAATCCATTGAAGAGCTGAAGAAGATACTTAAGGGGTCCGATATGGTCTTCGTCACCGCCGGTCTCGGCGGCGGGACGGGGACGGGGGCTGCACCGGTGGTGGCTAAGCTGAGTAAAGAGCTGGGGGCCCTGACCGTGGCCGTCGTTACCAAGCCCTTCAGCTTCGAGGGTAAATACCGGATGCGCAATGCCGAAAACGGCTGGGAAGAGCTGCAGAAATATGCCGATACCATTATCACCGTTCCCAATGACCGGCTCCTGTCTTTAATGCAGAAGAACAGCAGGCTTGCCGATATGCTGTGCATGGCGGATCATGTTCTGCTGCAGGCGGTAAAGGGCATCACCGATCTCATCAATGTCCCGGGGCTGATCAATGCCGATTTTGCCGATCTCCGCACCGTGATGAAGGAAGTCGGGCCTGCCATCATGGGATCGGGGATCGCGGTCGGCGAAAACAGGGCCACCGAGGCCGCCAAACGGGCCATTGACAACCAGCTTCTTGAGGATATCGGCATTGACGGCGCCCGCGGTCTGCTCATCAATATCTCGGCGACCTCCGAGAGTTTCACCATGGCCGAGTTCATGGAGGCCTCAGCTCTGATTCAGGGCAAGGTTGATGATGATGCCAAGGTGGTGATCGGCGCCCTCTACGACGAGACCCTGGGCGACGAGTTGCATGTGACCGTTATCGCCACCGGCGTGGGGGATGTGGCGACCAAGAACAAGACCATTGCCCAGGTCAATGATCTGCCCAAGCAGAAAGATGATTTTGATGTCAACGGTCAGGGATTGACGCCCGCGCGGGTCAATCCCAAGCCTCGGGTCACTATCCTGCCGGGTTCAAATTTTGATTCCTTCGAGAATATAGGCGCTACAAGCGGAATCGACTCTATCCGTAACGGCCTGGAGAGGACGAGCTGGAATGAGGATCTGCTTGAAACGCCTACCTATCTCAGGAAGAAGGCCAACTAAGCATTCAACCCGCTAGCAGGAGAAGGGAATCAGAAGGCAGAAACAACACGCCAATGCGCCCGGCCGGCACGCTCTTCTCGACCAGGAAACAGGCAGCTACCAGAAGAAGTGGACGGGGCTCTTGCCCGTTGCGCTGGTTTATCCCAACTCCTATGCGGTCGGGATGTCCAACCTCGGCTTTCAGCTGGTCTACTCGCTGATCAGCGAAGACGAGTCGTTTGTCTGTGAGCGGTTTTTCCTGCCATCAGAGGGCGAACCTTTTCGCTCGCTGGAGTCGGGGCGGATGCTGACGGATTTTCCGCTGGTCTTTTTTTCCCTGAGCTTTGAGCACGATTATCTGCATCTTGTTCACCTTCTCCTCACCTCCCGGATTGCTCCCCTCGCAGCAGACAGACCATCACAAATAGGCCCGGGGCGTCCGCTGGTGGTCTGTGGCGGGGTGGCGACCTTCATGAATCCGGAGCCCCTTGCACCTTTTATCGACCTCTTCATTATCGGTGAGGCTGAAGTCGTACTGGGAGACCTTCTCGAGCTGCTCCGGAGTACAATAGACGGCGGGGAGCGCGAGACTGTCCTGCGTACGATCATGCTCTCACTGCCAGGTTGTTACGCCCCGGCCTTTTACACTCCCCGCTATGATAACGGAGGGCGGTTTATTGGCAACGAGGCGGCGCCCGACCTGCCGAAACGGATCAGGAAGGTGATGCTCTCCTCCTGCGGTACGGCCGCTCATTCCCAGGTGCTGACGCCCGTTGCGGAATTTTCGGACCTGTATCTCACCGAACTTGGACGCGGCTGCTCCCGGGGGTGCCGATTTTGTGCCGCCGGTTATATTTATCGTCCTCCCCGCCTCTGGGATCGGGATCAGGTGATTGCCGGCCTGGCTGAAAGGCCGGAGAGGATCAGACGGATCGGCCTGCTGGGTATGGAGATGGCGGGGCCGGAGACGCTTGCCGATATCTCGGGATATCTGCGCGACAACGGCTGTTCTCTCTCTTTTTCTTCGCTTCGGGCTGACAGGATTTCCGATTCCCTGCTGGAACTGCTGGCCGCAAGCAATCTCAAAAGTGTCGCCATCGCCCCTGACGGGGCCTCGGAGAGGCTGCGGCGGGTGATCAACAAGGGGCTGACTGAGGATGACCTGCTGCGGGCTGCGGAACGCCTGGTCAAGGCCGGACTCAGCAAGCTCAAACTCTATCTGATGATCGGTCTGCCTTCGGAGACGCTGGATGACCTGCAGGAGATGCTTGACTTCATAGGTAGGCTGAAAGAGCGGATCATGCCGGTGGGCCGCGGCCGCGGCAGGCTCTGCGAGATCAGCCTGTCGGTCAACTGTTTCACTCCAAAGCCCTGGACGCCTTTTCAGTTTCATCCTTTCGGCATCAGCGAACAGCTGGCCCCGGGGGAAACTCGAACGGGAGCAGAGGCCTTACGTCAATTGAAGAAAAAAATTACCTTCCTGCGCAAGGGCCTGGCCGGCCGGGCCAATGTCCATTTCCATTGCGAGAGTCCGGACAAGGTGTTCTTTCAGGCGGTCCTGGCCCGCGGTGACCGCAGGCTGGCCCCGGTGCTCCTGGACATGGCCCGGGAAATGATCCCCTGGAACCAGGCTATGAAGAGCAGGGGGTTGAGTCCGGAGACCTTTGCCGTCTGCGGCCATGGGCAGGACGATGTCTTTCCCTGGTACATCATTGATCACGGTATTGAGCACGGCTTCCTCTGGAGGGAATATCTGAAATCATTCCGGGCAGAGGCAACCAGACCCTGTGAGCCGGAACGCTGCCGTCTTTGTGGAGTGTGTCATGACAGATGAAAATGAGCCGCAGAAGGTGCTCGACGCGATCCGGCAGCAGAAGATCCAGTCCGGACTTCAGCCCTTCAAGCTCGTAAAATATTTCTCTTTTTCCAGTCTTGGGGTGTTTTTGATCTTTACGTTGTTTCTGTCCTGGCTCATCTCCAATCATACCCGGAAGATCATGCTGGATCAGACTGAAGACTATTCCCTTCTCCTGGCGGAAAACCTGAATCAGCAGGTTTTTAGAAGGTTTGTTATTCCCGCAGTGGTACGTTACGGGCGGATTGCGCTGAGCAATCCCGAACAGTTTGAAATTCTTGATCGGATTGTTAGGGGTTTCACTCAGGGCCTGAATATCAAATCGGTGACTATCTTCGACTCCAAGGTCAACGTGATCTCCTACTCGACCGAGGAAGATCTGGTCGGCAAGACGGGCGTCGGAGGAGTGGAATATCAGAAATCCCTGGCCGGCGAGACCAATTCCAAGCTGATCACCCATGGCTCCATTGCCAGTCTTCTGCCGGGCACCGGTCAGATCAACTGTATATTGCGTACCTATATACCCTTCAGACAGGTTCGCGAGAACGGCGAGCCTGGCGAGGTGATCATGGGGGTCATCGAGATCGAGAAGGACCTGTCCAAGGATTATGCCGCCGTCATCAATCTTCAGGGCCGTATTATTGTGGTTTCCGGAATGGTGATGGCGGTGCTCTTTCTGGTCCTGCGGACCATCGTGGCCAGGGGCAGCGAAATTATGGAAAGGAGGACCATGGAGCGTCTGCGCCTGGAGGAGAAGCTGAATCAGTCGGAGAGGCTTGCCCATCTGGGCTCCATGGTGGCCACGGTATCCCACGAGATAAAAAGTCCTCTGGGGATAGTCAGGAGTACGGCGGAGATCCTGGAAAAGCGGATTGCCAAGGTTGCGCCCGGCAATGAGCATCTGGCTAAGATCATTGTCGACGAGACTATCCGACTCAATGGCATCGTCATGGAATTTCTCGATTTCGCCAGGCCGCAGAAGATTAAGAAGGTGCAGACGAATATCAATGATGTCGTCAATAAGGGCCTGAGTTTCATCGAAGCCCAGATGATCCAGCAGAAGATCGCTCTGAGGACCGATCTCTGTCTGGATCCGGCGCTGGCCGAAGTGGACCCCGAACTCCTCTACCGGGCCCTCCTGAATATCCTGGTCAACGGTCTGCAGGCGATGAAGGCCGACGGGCTTCTCTCCGTACAGACCAAGAAGGCCAGTGCCGGAACCGGTGTCATCATCAGTATCAGCGATAACGGCATCGGCATGTCGGAGCGGAAGATCGAACATATATTCAAACCTTTTTTCACCGACAAGCATAAGGGGACGGGGCTGGGGCTTGCGATCACCCAGAATATCATTGAAAACCATGACGGTCAGATAACAGTGCAGAGCAAGGAAAATGAAGGAACAACCTTTCGGATCATCCTCCCCTGATTCCTCCCTTCTGGCGGTGGACGGGCTTTGCTATCTTGAAAACGGCCCCTATTCCCTGACCGTAGGCGTACGGGAGTGCGTCGGTCTGTCCGGCCAGTCCGGGGTCGGCAAAAGCCAGCTGCTGAAGTCCATTGTCGATCTTATCGCCCATACCGGGGAGGTGTACCTTGACGGCGCAGCATGCAGCGAGATACCGGCACCGCAATGGCGAAGGCAGGTGGGCCTGCTGCCCGCGGACTCCTCCTGGTGGTTCGATACGGTGGACCGGCACTTTACCGACCCCCGGCACCGTTTTCTCTCCTGCGGTTGGCTGGAGCAGCTTGGGTTTCCTGCCGACGTCGTCTCCTGGCAGGTGAGCCGCCTATCCACCGGTGAGCGCCAGAGGCTGGCCCTGCTTCGGGCCCTGGTCAATGAACCGCGGGTCCTGTTGCTTGACGAGCCCACTTCCGGGCTCGATCCGGTGTACACTGAACGTTTTGAGCATATCGTCTTTGCCTATATGCAGGAGAAGGGTGCGGCATTGCTCTGGGTCACTCATGATGCAGAACAATTGATGCGGGTGGCGGATCGGGCATATATCGTTGAAAAAAATGGGCTGCGGGCCAGATCCGGCGGCGGGCGGGATGGCGCGGTTCGGGGAGCGGGGGGACGATGATATGGATGTGATCAGCCTCAGTGTCGCGGATCTGTCCATCGCCGCCTTTCTGCTGATCCTGCTGGCCCTGGCCAGCTTTCGGCTGCAGCTCGGTCTGGAAACGAGAATGCTGACCGGCGGTCTGCGAATGATCATCCAGCTGCTGCTCATCGGACAGGTCCTGCGTTTTCTCTTCACCGACGCCGCCCCTCTGTGGATCGGTTGCATGCTGGTCGTCATGCTGTCCGTGGCGGCGCGCGAGGTCCGGGCCAGGCAGAGACGCCGGCTCAATGGGATCACCGGGTATTGGATCGGCATGTTTTCCATGTTTATCTCTTCCTTTACCGTTACTTTCATGGCCCTGACGGTGATGATCCAGGTCCGCCCCTGGTATACCCCCCAATATGCAATCCCGCTGCTCGGCATGGTGCTCGGGAATACTATGACCGGTATCGCGCTGGCCTCTGACCGACTGACCAGCCAACTCTATGATCAACGCAATATGGTGGAGCAGCGTCTGGTGCTGGGGCAGAGCTGGCGGGAGGCCAGCAGCGATATCAGAAGGGATTGCATGCGTACGGGCATGGTGCCGATCATCAACTCCATGGCTGCTGCGGGCATTGTCAGCCTGCCGGGGATGATGACCGGTCAGATATTGGGCGGGACGCCGCCTGTTGAGGCTGTCAAGTATCAGATATTGATTATGTTTCTGATTGCTGCCGGTACAGGATTCGGCGTTATTTGCTCGATCTGGATGACCAGCCGCAAGCTCTTCGACAGCCGAGACAGGCTCTGTCTTGACCGGTTGATTTCCAAAAAATGAGAGATTGAACAGGCCGCCACGCCTGATTCGGCCTGAGGATGGAATTCAGATTCTGACAATCGCCCTTGCACTGGCTGGCAGAGGATGTATTGTGCATATAATTATAACCGTGAAAACGTTTTTCATAAGAGGAGAATATCATGGGAAAGAAAATTGTTATAGTGGGCGGAGTGGCGGCCGGACCGAAGGCCGCCTGCAGGGTTAAACGGCTGCTGCCGGATGCCGAGGTTACGATTATCGATCAGGATAACCTGATCTCCTATGGCGGCTGCGGCATTCCCTATTATGTGTCGGGGGATGTTGCTGACGATTCGGCATTGCGTTCCACCAGTTTTCATGTGGTACGGGATGAAAATTATTTCCAAAATTTTAAAGGTATTAAGACCCTGACCTCAACGGAGGTCCTGTCGATTGACCGGGCCCGGAAGACCATTGAGGCCCGCAATGGACTCACCGGCAGCACGGGGACTATTGCCTACGACACCCTGATGCTGGCCACCGGCAGCAGACCGAACATCCTGCCGATCCCGGGTGTCGACCTCGACGGCGTGTTCACCGTCAGCAATCTGCATAAGGCCATTGCCATCAAGGAGCGGATTGCCAAAGGGCAGGTGGGAAAGGCGGTGGTCATAGGCGGCGGCGCCATCGGCATTGAGATGGCCGAGGCCTTTACCGATCTCTGGGGGGTCGAGACGACGCTCATCGAGTTCCAGTCGCAGCTCCTGCCGAAGATTGTCGACTGGCCCATGGCCGCGGTGCTCTGCAAACATCTTCGCGACAAGAATGTCACGGTCCACCTGCAGGAGGGCGCCACCGAGATATTGGGCCGGGACGGCCGGGTTGTGGGGGTTCGAACCAAGACGCGGGATCTTGAGGCCGACCTGGTCATTATGGCCACCGGCGTCAGACCCCGTTCAGAACTGGCGCAGCAGGCGGGGCTGCAGGTCTCAAAAAGCGGGGGCATCGTCGTCAACCAGCGGATGCAGACCAGCGACCCGGACATCTATGCTGCCGGTGACTGTGTTGAAATTCCTCATCTGCTCACCGGGAGGAGTTTCTATGCGCCTTTGGGCTCGCTGGCCAACCGGGAGGGCCGGGTGGCCGGCGACAATATGGCCGGCATCCCCACCACCTTCACCGGCGGGGTCGGCAGCTTCATCATGAAGGCCTTCGATGTGTGCATCGCCGCCACCGGACTCAGCCTGGAGACGGCCAGGGCCGAGGGCTATGATGCCGATGTCTCGCTGACGGCCCCGGCTGACCGTGCCCATTTCTTCCCGTCGCAGGGAATCGTCTGCTGCATGATGGTCTTCGACCGGAGGACCAGGAAGGTCCTGGGGCTCCAGGCCGTAGGTCCGATGAACGATTCCATTTCCGCCCGGATTGACGCTGCCGCCGCCTATCTGACCAAGGGCGCCGATATCGATGATTTTGCCAATCTGGAAATGGCCTATGCACCCCCCTTTTCATCGGCCATCGACACCATCAATGCTGCCGCCTATGTGGCCGGGAATATCTGCGACGGACGTCTGCGGACCATTGATCTGGGCCAGTTCCTGGAATGGATGGACGACCTCTCCCGGCATCCTGACTGGATTGTTCTTGATGTCAGACATCCGCAGCAGGCGGCCCCCTTCGTCGAGAAGTTCGGCAAGGGTTTGTGGCTGTCCCTCCCCGACAGTGAGATTCGGCAGCGCTATCAGGAACTCCCGCAGGATAAGAATATGATCATCTTCTGTAATGCCGGCAGCAGATCCTATGAGGTCCAGGTGTTTCTTGATTCCATAGGGGTGAAGAACAATATCGTCTTAAGCGGAGGGTTTAACGTGTTGAAACGGATGGGCGCCAGCTGGCTGCCATAATTTGCAGGCGGGGCTTAATTGTTGATTCCTGCGTAAATTTATACGACTCCGTGTAGACAAAACGCAACTCCTCGTGATAGAGTGTTACGTATTGCGAGGAGTTTTTTTCAATTCCCCTATTAAATGAGGTGTCCGTCCATGGTAGTGCTGAATACCACGCATATGGTTGAAGAGATTCAGGAAAATATTAAGACCCGTGATGCCATCAAGGCTCGGATTGTTCTTTCGCATATAGGACAAGTTGATAAAACCATTCAGAACAGGCTGGTTTATGAGCTCCTACGCGGAGACATGGAATTTACATCGCCGCTCTTGCTCTTCCTGCTGACGGAGTACTCTGACGTCACCGATACCATGCCGGTTATTCGGGAGACCCTGCTTTCCAATCTCCTCGCCTATCCGGAGATGCTCCTCAAGTTCCTTGATTCGCCTGCGATCAAAAACAAGGGCTATCTGGTCCAGGTCGCAGGTGAGCTGCGTATGGAGGAGGCAACGCCGATCTTGATCAGGTTGGTGGCCGAATCTACCATGGAACACGATATTCTGCAGATTATTGAGACCCTGGGACAGATTGGCGACCCGCAGGCCATCAATACCCTGACGGATTTTCTCTATGCGGCCAATCGCGATCTGATTATGGCTGCGGTGCAGTCTCTGGGGATGGTGGGGACGCCCACGGCCATGCATCGGCTGGCGGAACGGATGGGGACGGATAACGAGCTTGATTTTCTTATTCTGTCGATCTTTGCCCAGGTTCAGGATCAGGTGTCCCTGGACAAATTGAACGATACTCTCCGCTCTCACTATGCCCACATGCGCACCTATGCCAAGAAGGAACTCTTTAACATTGGTCCGAAGGCGGTGCCCAATCTGATCCAGAACCTGCTGCACAATGACCCCGATTTTCTGATCCATACCCTCAATATTTTAGGAGACATTGGTGATGAGTCTGCCATTAATCCGATCCGGAAGCTGCTGGCCAACGAGCCTAAAGATGCCAATGTCCGCTTTGCTGCCTACGAGGCCCTGGCCCTGCTGCCGTTGAAAAAGGGCGCTTACACCCTGACGGCCGGCCTGACGGATAAGGAAGATCATGTCTGTGTTGCAGCGGCGAGGGCAATTGATCAGAATTATTCGGAGATACTCGCTGCCGGAATAAAAAATCTTCTGCGGAACAGGGACGACGATGCCCGCCATATAGCCAAGATCATCGTCAACGCCCAGGTCGACAAGATCTTTCTCAGTTTGGCAGCAGATGAGGTCTTCCAGGAGATGGCGCTCATCTATCTGCCCCATGCCCACAAGGACATCAGGGACCATTACCATCGTCTGCTTTTTGAAAAGGGTTTTTCCGACTTTGCCTATAAGATCAGCGGGGAGGAGAAGGAGATCGCCAAACCCAAGGTGGTGGCTGTTGATGATTCAAGGATGATTCTGAATATCTATAAGGCAACCCTGCACGAGCTGGGTTTTGATCCGGTACTCTTTGAGTTTCCTGCCTCGGCCATGGAATGGCTGCTGCAGGAAAGGCCTGCCATGGTGCTGACCGATCTCAACATGCCGGACATCACTGGTGTCCAGTTGACCGAGAACCTGCGAAAAACCTATTCATCCGCAGAGTTGCCGGTGATCATGGTGACCACCCAGAATGAGGCCCAGGACAATGAGGCGGCGATGAAGGCCGGGGTCAACAAGATCATCAATAAGCCGTTCAACGCCCAGTCCCTCAAGGCGGCTATGGATGAATTCCTGCATTGAGGAGATCCGGCAGTCTGTCAAAATACCTGCCGACATCTTCGGGGCGGTGAGCATCTGAAGATGCGAGCAGGGGGATGGCTCTGGCAATGGCCATCTCTACGATCGGGGCGGCCGGGAAGGCTTCGCCCCGGATGTCCAGGCCCGATGTGTTGATCTCAAGGCACATGCCCCGCGCCTTGACCGCATCCAGAAGACATTCGATTTTGGCCACATGGCTTTCGGAAACCTGCAGATCGGGCACATAGCGCAGTCCTGCATCCAGGTGGCAGAGGATGGTTCCCGGCAGAACGTGTACCGCCTCAATAAGTGTATCGAAGTACCGGTGCAGAAGCTGATCGGAGCCTGCCTGGAGAATGGCCTCAATATTGGATCCTTTGCGGCTGACCAGATTCAGGTGGCGGGCAAGGCCGGGCTGCCGGCAGTAATGGTAGGATACGCCGATCTGGTCCCAGTGTCTTTTTTCAAGCCTCTGCAGCAGCTGGTCCTTCTCGTCCGGGTTGTAGCCCAGCTCCACACCAAGACCTATGTCCAGACGGTTGCTGTATTTTTTTCGCAGCCGTTCCCCCTCCCTGAAATAAGTGTCGAAATCCTCGTCTGAAAGCCAGGTCGTCTGAAAATAATTGACGCCGCATTCCATGTGTTCAAGAAAGACCAGTTGTTGCAGACCCCTGGCAATGGCCGCGCGCACGTAGTCCTCCATTGCGCCGACAGCATGATGGCAGAGGGACGTGTGAACATGGTGGTCTCTCCGGATATCAATTGATACGGGCTGTCTGTTCATGTCCAGCGGCAAAGGAGAACCAGATTCGGAAAACCGGTCAGGGGAGAAAGCAGGATGTCGGTCCGGCAGGGGGGAAAATCAGGCATTTCCCCGGGGAAAGAAGTGGAGAACCCCATCAATGGCAGAGGTATCACAGACATGTCCCATCTCCAGTTCAAGATCAATATATTCCTCTATCCCGTCAATGCGCAAAGAGAGCGCAGGACCATTGGGCAGGTGATAAATAATGGTATTGACACTTGTTAAGTCAATGGGGGACGTAAGCAATTTCATTCGAAATACCTTTTTCATAAAACGGAAACCAAGCATTCAGTATACCGGAAAATCGGCAATAACTGAGGAGAACATATACGGTCTTTAAGGTCAAACTGCAAGGGTTATCATCAATGTCGATTATTATGCCCTTTTGGGCGGTGTATCAGTGATTCTGTCTGCGGTTTCCCGGCAGCAGGCACTTTAGGCCGAAATGAGGGGAAATGGATTTGACACCTGCTCTGGAGATGTATAATATGTGGAATTCCCCGGCTCAATTATCTCCATAATTGATACCCTTTTGCAGATCATAATTAACAACCAGGTGAAGTGATGAGTGAAGACAAGATGTCTGGAAAAGAAAAGACACTTTTTGGCCAAGAGCGAAACCCGTCGAATATTGTTCCCACAAAGTTAACCCTCGACAGCCGGTTGAAATTTCGCTGCCATCCCGGTGTATCCTGTTTCACTGCCTGTTGCGGTGGCATCAAGATAATCCTGACTCCCTATGACATTCTGCAGCTGATCAAACGGCTGGGGATACCCGCCCATGAATTTCTGCATACGTATACCCATCCGACCTACCTGGAAAAAACAGATATGCCGGGTGTTATGATCAAACTGAATGAAGAGGATAAGAAGTGTCCGTTCGTCACCCCGGCTGGCTGTACCGTCTACACAGACCGCCCTACGGCCTGCCGGTACTATCCTGTAGGCATGGCTGACTTTCACGAAGGGGGGACCAGGGACGGCGATGAGGATGCTGCCAAGACGGCCACCGAAGATAAATTCTTCTTCATCGTCAAAGAAGACCACTGCAAGGGGTTTGACGAGGACAAGGAGTGGACGATCAGGGAATGGCGGGCGGACCAGGGGGTTGATGTCCGGGATGAAATGAACAAGGAGTGGCTGCGTCTGGTGATGCGGCGGAAATCCTTCGGGCATCAGGCAACCTTGTCCGACCAGGCCAAGCGGATGTTCTTCATGGCTTCCACGGACCTTGCCCACTTCAGGCGCTTTATCTTCGAGAGTTCCTTCCTCGATACCTATGAAATCGATCAGGAGACCATCGACAAAATCCGGGAGGATGATGTGGAGCTGATGCTCTTCTCGTTTAAATACCTGGCGGCTACCCTTTTCGGGGCCCAGGGGATAAAGATTAAAGACGGGAAGGTGCAGGAAAAGATCAAACAGATCAAAGCGCGTCAGGATGAGTCTGTGACCAAGTCCATTCAGGAATATGAAGAGCTCATGGCCGCTCGCGGGCAGCAGAAGAAGGGCGAATAGAAGAAAGGGTTCGATTGCCCGTCATTGAGACGGATGAAATGAAAAAGGCTGCGAGGATCATCCCTCACAGCCTTTTTTTGTTCCGTTGCCAGCTCCCCTTGCGCGTAAAACCCAAGGGGAGCTTAGGTAGGCGTGCTTGCTATTTGGTCTCCGGCTCCAGGGCCTGTGCGCGGCCCTTCAGGAACTTCCAGGACTTGAGAACGTCCTTCTGGGAGAGTTCCATCAGTTTGTCGGCATGCTCAGGATTGACCCGCTTCAGCATCCGATAGCGGTTTTCACCCATTGCATACTCATTAAAGCTGATGGTGGGCTCCTTGGAGTCGATGGTCAGAGGGTTCTTGCCCTCGTCATCCAACTCGGGATTGTATCTGTACAGCGGCCAGTGACCGCACTGGACGGCCTTGGTCTGCTGCTCGAAACCGTTTTCCATATTAATGCCGTGATTGATACAGTGCGCATAGGCAATAATCAGGGACGGTCCGTCATAGGCCTCGGCTTCGGCGATGGCCTTGATGGCCTGGGCCGGATTGGCACCCAGAGCGATCTTGGCTACATAGACATTGCCGTAGGTGGCAAAGATCATGCCCATGTCCTTCTTCGGCATCTTTTTACCGCTGGCTGCAAACTGAGCGGTTGCTGCCCGGGGGGTGGACTTGGACATCTGGCCGCCGGTGTTGGAGTATACCTCGGTGTCGAGAACCAGGACGTTGACATTCTGTCCGGAGGCCAGGACGTGGTCAAGACCGCCGTATCCGATGTCATAGGCCCAGCCGTCACCGCCGATGATCCAGACGGATTTTTTCACAATATAGTCGGCCACATTGATAAGCCGTTTGGCGATGATGTTCTTACTGGCTGCCAATACCTCTTTCAGGGCAGCGACACGACCGCGCTGGGCCTCTATCTCAGTTTGAGTCTTCTGGCTGGCCTTGAGAATTTCGTCGGCCATTGCCGCAGCGACGATATTCTCTTTCACGGCCAGGTTGATAAGCTCGATTGCCTGAGAGGCGAGTTTGTCAACGGAGGCGCGCATACCAAGACCAAATTCGGCATTGTCCTCGAACAGGGAGTTGGCCCAGGAGGGTCCACGTCCGTCCTGACGTTTGCAGTAGGGGGTGGTCGGCAGGTTGCCGCCGTAGATGGATGAACATCCGGTGGCATTGGCTGCAAGCATCCTGTCGCCGAAGAGCTGTGAGATCAGCTTCACATACGGGGTCTCGCCGCAGCCTGAGCAGGCGCCGGAGAACTCGAAAAGCGGACGTATCAGCTGGCTTCCCTTGATGGTGGCAGGATTGATCTCTGCCGGATCCATCTCGGGCAGGCCCAGGAAGAAGGAGACATTCTTAGACTGGACCGTACGGATTTCCTCACTGTTGCTGACCATCTCCAGGGCCTTGGTCTTGGCCGGACAGACCTTGGCGCACAGGGTGCAGCCGCAGCAGTCTTCAGTGAAGACCTGAACCATAAACTTCGAACCCTTGAAGTTCTTGCCGACCGCCTCTTTGGACTTAAAGGCCTCCGGCGCGCCGGCCAGATCTGCTGCTATCTTGATCCGGATGGCGGCATGGGGGCAGACCAGCGAGCACTGACCACACTGAATGCAGTTGTCCGGGATCCAGTTGGGAACGGAGACCGCGATATTACGTTTTTCATACTGGGTGGTGGCGGTGGGCCAGGTGCCGTCCACAGGGATCTGCGAGATCTTCAGCGTGTCACCCTTACCTTCAATGATCTTGGCGGTGACTTCTTTGACGAAGTCCGGGGCATCCTCGGGGACAGTCGGAGGGATCAGATGTCCGTCGGATGAACTGCCAAGCTTGACCTGCACGATGTTCTTGATGGCGGCATCAACGGCGCCATAGTTCATGTCGACGACCTTGTCACCCTTCTTGCCGTAGGTCTTGTAGATGGCTTTCTTGATGGCGGCGATGGCCTCTTCCTGGGTGAGGATGCCTGAGATCATGAAGAACGCGGTCTGCATGATCATATTGATACGGGCGCCGAGTCCCAGGGCCAGGCCCAGGGAGATGGCATCGATAATATAGAACTTGGCGTTCTTGGTCATCAGGTCCTTCTGCACCCTGCCCGGCAGCTTGCTCCAGATGGTATCCTTGTCGAAGCTTGTGGTCAGCAGGAAGGTTCCGCCATTCTCCAGGTTGCAGAGCATGTCGTACTGGTCAAGGAAGGTGAAGTTGTGGCAGGCGATGAAGTTTGCCTTATTGATCAGATAAGGGGCTACAACCGGGTTCTTGCCAAAACGGAGATGGCTGGTGGTGATGGACCCCGATTTCTTGGAGTCATAGACAAAATACCCCTGAGCCGAGTTGTCCGTCTCGGTGCCGATGATCTTGATAGTGTTCTTGTTGGCGCCGACGGTGCCGTCAGAACCGAGACCATAGAACATGGCGCGATATACGTCAGATCCTTCGATGTTGAAGGAGGCATCATAATCAAGGCTGGAGAAGGTGACGTCGTCGTGAGGACCGACGCAGAACTTGTTTTTCGGGGCCATTGCAGCCATGTTGTCGAAGACAGCCTTGGCCATTGCCGGGGTGAACTCGGCGGAACCCAAGCCGTAACGGCCGGACAGGATCATCGGCATATAGGCGGAACTGTTGGCCTCGACGGCCTCGCCGATGGCGGCGCGGACGTCCAGATAGAGAGGCTCGCCAGGTGCACCCGGCTCTTTGGTCCGGTCAAGCACGGTGATTCTTTCGACGGTGGACGGCAGGGCGTTGACCATGGCCTTGCAGTCGAACGGACGATACAGGCGGACGATAACCAGGCCCACCTTTTTGCCCTGGGCGGCCAGGTAGTCAATGGTGGCGCTGATTACCTCACAGCCGGAGGCCATCATGACGACGACATCAGTTGCATCCGGGGCACCGTGGTAATCGAAGAGATGGTATTGACGGCCTGTCAGGGCCGCAAACTTGTCCATGGTCTCCTGGATGATCGAGGGTACCGCGCTGTAGAATTTATTGACGGTCTCACGGCCAGAGAAGTAGATGTCCGGATTCTGGGCGGTACCGCGGATGGTCGGACGGTCCGGGGTCATGGCCCGCTGTCTGTGGGCGACGACAAGATCCTCGTCGATCATTTCCCGCATATCGTCAAAGGAGATCTCCTCAACCTTCTGGATCTCGTGTGAGGTCCGGAAACCGTCAAAGAAGTGGACGAAGGGGACGCGGGATTTCAGTGAGGACTGGGTGGAGATCAGGGCCATATCCATACATTCCTGAACGTTCTGGGCGCAAAGCATACCCCAGCCGGTCTGTCTGGCGGCATAGATGTCGCCGTGGTCTCCGAAGATTGAGAGACCCTGGCAGGCAATGGCGCGAGCCGTTACATGGAAGACCGTGGGGGTCAGTTCACCGGCGATCTTGTACATGTTGGGGATCATCAGCAGAAGACCCTGGGAGGCGGTGAAAGTTGTACAGAGAGAACCTGTGGAAAGAGATCCGTGAATCGAGCCGGCAACACCTGCTTCGGACTGCATCTGGGTTACAACCGGGATGGAACCCCAGATGTTTTCCTGCATAACCGCAGCCTTGGAATCTGCCTCTGCCGCCATCGGTGAGGATGGCGTGATGGGATAAATTGTTATAACTTCGCTGGTGGCATAGGCGACATGGGTACAGGCCTGGTTGCCATCGATGGTGACCATTTTTCGCGACATGGTGTTCTCCTTGGTAAGTTGTTGTAATTAAACGTTATTGCATTCGTTGCATGGCGTTTTTTTTTGTGAATGTTGCTCTCGGGAAGTAATGGATGAAGGTTCAGTGCTGCGTGTGTAAAGGGGGGATTTTATGTATTTCTGCCTTGAGGCGCCGGCCTGAACCGACGCGGCATCCCCGGCTGAAACAATGAGACTGAAAGGACCTCCGTTGAAAAAATGACATCACGCCTGAAAAGACAAGAACGAAAAAAGGGGAGTCGTGCGTGATTCTGCGTTGAATGGGGGCTGTGAGGCTTTCGTGTCCATTTAACATTGTTACTGCCTGTTCATTTTCTTGAGGATTAACCAGTCAACAACAACTACAATTACAATTGTATCTACAATACGTTGCTGTGCTCTCAGTCTAAAAAAACTGTTACTCTTTCATCCCGGGAATAAAATCTCGTTTTTACTCATGCACTGCTGTAATCCAATGAAAAAACTACGAAAAAATAATTAACAGAAAAAAATGACATAATGCAAAAGAACATTGTTATCCTTCCCGTTTTATGCAAAGCCCTTTAATTTGTCAAGAGAAAACTCTGCAGGATCTCAGCAATCATTTCTTGCGGTGATTGCCCGTGCTTTGAAGAGGCAAAAGGCAGACCCTGCAGCCGCTCATCAACACCCCTGCCCCTGGAAATGCGAATTGTGTCGGGACGGGAGGTACAGCCTGTCAGCGGACCTGCGGGAAAGGATGGTTGATTCTGCAATTTCCGAATGCTGTCGATTTCAAGTGAAGAGTTTCTTAATATAGAATATTCTGCATGCCAGTGCAAGATTTGAAATTATTTGGAAGTATAGATGGTTAGGAAGCCGTATGGGACTGAGAAAATTTTTATTCAGTATAATCTGCTCATTGTTTGACTGACCGCCAGATATACATTGCGGAAGTCCGAAAGAAAAGTTGATGAAAACCATCTCTGATAAGATCCTGGCCAGAGTGCTTAATTTCCTGTCGAACCAGGAGGCATTTGTATTCCTGGATACGGCAAGACCCGGCTCTGAAAACGCCGTCTCAATGCTCTTTCTCCATCCTGTACAGAGGCTGCGCTGCCGCCAGGGTGAAGATGCCGACAGTTTTTTGAAAAAAATAGAGAAATTTCAGCGTGACGGATATTATGTCTCCGGCTGGATAAGCTATGAATTCGGCTATCTGTTTGAAGATCCCCTGCGCGCGCTTCTCTGTCGTCCAGGCGACCGGGGGGCCCTGCTCGCTGATCTCGGCGTGTTTCAGGACAGATATACGTTTGATCATCTCTCAGGTCTCACGGACTTTCCCGGGCTTGATACGGACAGTTCCCCGATTTTGACCCATGACCTGACCCATGTCCGGCCCTCTCAGGATCAGGGGGAGTATTTGGAAGCCATTCGGAGGATCCTCGAATATATAAAGGCCGGCGATACCTATCAGGTCAATTATACTCTGAAGCTGCTCTTTGAGTTTTCAGGATCCCCCGAACACCTCTACAGTGTCTTGCGCCGCAACCAGTCGGTCTCCTACGGGGCCTATATCAACTGGGGCGATGAGCGGATCCTGTCCTTTTCCCCGGAGCTTTTTTTCAGAAAGGGACCGGATTTCGTGGTGGTCCGGCCGATGAAGGGCACCATGAAGAGGGGCAGGACACTTCCGGAGGACCGGGACAGGCGCGGCGCCCTGGCCGGCGACATCAAAAATCGCAGCGAGAACGTGATGATCGTCGATCTCCTGCGCAATGACCTGGGGCGGCTCATGCATCTGACCGACCGGGGCGAGGTAGGTGTCAGATCGCTCTTTGACGTGGAGGTGTACGAGTCCCTGCTGCAGATGACCTCGACTATAGAGGCCAGGACCAACGGGGAATCCCTGGCCCGAATCCCGCTGCCGGATTTTTTCAAGGCCCTTTTCCCCTGCGGGTCAGTGACCGGGGCGCCGAAGATCCGGACCATGCAGATCATCAATGAGCTGGAGACGGATCGGCGCGGGGTCTATACCGGAGCCATAGGCTATTGGGGACCCGGGGGTGATGCGGTATTCAGTGTCCCCATCCGGACGGTGGTTATCCGCGGCAATCAAGGGGAAATGGGAATCGGGTCGGGGATTGTCTCCGATTCCGTTCCGGAGCAGGAGTGGCAGGAATGTCTTTTGAAAGGCCGTTTCCTGACCAGACCTGCCCCGGAGTTTGAGCTTATCGAGACCATGCTGCATCATCCGGAGCGTGGTTACCTCTTTCTGGATGAGCACCTGCAGAGACTCGAGGACTCCGCCTCCTACTTTCTCTTCAGCTGGGATCCCGCTGCTGTCAGGGAACGGCTGCTGGCAGAGGGCCGCTGCTTCAATGAGCAATGTATGCGGGTTCGGTGCCGTCTGGCAAAGGATGGTGTCATTACTCTCAGCTCGATGCCCTGTGATCCGCCGGCCGATCTTCGTCTGCCCCTGCAGGCTGCAGCAGAGACATTGCCGCGGATTGGCTTTTCCGCGACCAGAACAGAGGAGCAGTCGCCCTGGCTGTACCATAAGACCACGCAGCGGACGCTCTATGACCGGGAACTGGCGGCGGCGCGGCAGAACGGCCTCTTCGATGTCTGTTTTTGCAATGGCGCAGGCGAGGTGACAGAGGGATGCATCACCAATATTATTCTCTTGAAGGATGGGATCTATTATACGCCGCCAGTCCGCTGCGGTCTGCTGGCGGGGGTCATGCGCGGCAGGTTGCTGCGTGACCGGCAGAGACCCCTGGTGGAGAGGATTGTCACCATGGAGGATGTCAGGGCTGCCGATGCCCTCTTCCTGTGCAATTCCGTCCGGGGAGTCGTTCAGGTCCGGCTTGCCGAGGCCTGAGTCGGACGGGGGAAGGAGGCCGAATGCTTCGGGATGGCCCTGGGCGTCCGCTCCTGGATTTGAACCGTGCTCCCCGTGCGGTCAGGTCTGTCGTCAGTGCACAAGTCCCCGGTCTTCCTCCGGGGTGATCATCACCGGCGGGATGATCAGGCCGTACTGTGCCCCCAGTGCCCGGATCATGGTCATGAAGGTGGAGGGGAGGGGAACTTCTCTGTCTTTGACCAGGATGCCCAGGGCGTCCGCCCTGTTCAGATTGGTCGAGCTGGTATATCCGGCCTGACTGTCACATAAGGTCTGGATCCGCAGGGCGTCGGTGATTGGGTCTCTGAGAGCGGGAAGAGCCTGGGCCAGGCCGTGCAACTCCTGTTCGATCACCGTCATATTTTCTTCGCGGAAGAGTACAAATTTTTCTTCAGGATTCTGGGTGCCGAAGAGCTCGCTGGTGATGGCCCCGGCCAGCATGGAGAGGGAGATGGCATCCTCCTCTGGATTTTTTTCTCCCATAATGGCCCGGAGTTCCTTGAAAAGGATCATCTGGACCAGGCCTACGCCTTCCTGGAGAACAGTTCGCAGTTGTGATTTTTCGGGGGTGTTCGTCATGATGTTCAGAGTACGAGTTTAATGGCTGGATGGCCGGCAAGAGACTGGTATATGGACAGGCGCATCGGCTCGTCCCTGACTTCAACCTCTGCATTGACGCTCCAATAATTGCCTTTGGCGCTGGAGTTTGACGGCGAAATTCTGACCGGGTATGGTGTGCAGGCGGATGCTATGGCCTCCCGCATCAGGTCAGGATCGTTTCCTATGACCTTGTAGAGCCAGAGACAGGGGTAGTCAATTTTGGGTGAGCCGCTGCAGGCGGATGGAGTCTTTGTTTTTATGCTGTCCATTGGGCTTGACCGGATTGATTAAAAAAAAGCATAGCATGATCCCTGCTATAAGTAATAGCCGCTTTAAAAAGAGTCAAGGTGGGAAGGCATATTTCCTGAAAAAGAGATTTCGGAAATCGTCGCTCCGGGGGCTGGAAATGGAGCGGGGAAAGTGGTATCATCTTCACTGTCAGCCGTTGAATTCATTGTAATTCGGCGTCAATGAAGAATTCCGGGCAGGTCTCTTTTTTCTGATCCTCCCGGAGGAGAGGACGGGGTTGCTGTACTGTGAATGATTCTATGATCTTAGGGATTGACGGGGAAGGATGATGGCCGTTTTCAGAAGGGCTGTGATGGAGCAGGACAATTTACTTGATAATCTTGTCGGGAGACATGCAGGGGACCTGATTGAAATGATCCGGGATGAGCAGGGGATCCTCAACGGTCTCTCCGTCCCGGTTTTCTTTCTTGATCCCAATGGACGTTTTCTAGGAGCCAACGCCGCTTTTTTCGATTTTCTGGGCATTGACGGCAGTGCAGGGTTTGAGGGCGGGGTCTATCAGCGATTGGCGATCCGGTTTGCCCGTGAATATCAGGAAGTCGACCGCAGAATCATGGCCGATATGAGTGCGTTGACTTTTGAAGGATATGTGAATGATATCAACGCTGTAGAACGTCATGTTGCCTATGGGAAGGTTGCTGTTCAGGCCGCTGACGGTACTGCCTCCGGCCTGATTACCGTCCTCTATGGCCTGTCCGATCTGCAGGAGATCCGCGCCTTGAAAAAAAGTGAGGCACGGAAGCAGGCCATTCTGGATGGTCTTCCCGATATCGTGGTCCTGTTTGATAAGAAAATGAAGGTTGTCTGGGCCAACAACAGTGTCAAAAAGATATGTTCCTCTCCCCTTGGTCTGCGTTGCCGGGAGATCTTCTGTGGGGAGACTGGAGTCTGCGCGAATTGCGGACTGGACAGGAGCTTCAGGTCGGGGGATACCGAGACATGGATGCAGACAATTGAGGCGGTCGGGAAGGCCGGGACGGTCTACGACATGATCAGCACTCCGGTCAAAATCAAATCGGGGCCGGTTGACAGCGTGGTGGTTATCGCGCGGGATGCAACGGAAAAGCTGAAGCTTGAAAAACAGTTGCATTATGCAATGAAAATGGAGGCCATTGGTACGCTTGCTGGAGGTATTGCTCATGACTTCAATAACATATTGACTCCGATCATGGGGTATTCCGAGATCATCCGGCTCCATATGCGCCAGGAGGGCGAGGAGAAAAAGGAGATCATAGGCTATATAGACGGTATCCTCAAGGCTGCCCGCAGGGCCAGGCGTCTTGTTGAACAGATACTGACATTTTCAAGGAGCAGTGAGCAGAAGGAGAGTCTGCAGTATATTCATCCCATCGTCAAAGAGGTGATGAAGCTGATATGCACAACCCTGCCTTCCACCATCGAAATTCGTCAGGAAATTGACGAGCACTGCGGTATGGTCTCCGTTGATCCGGTGCAGATTCACCAGATTCTGATCAACCTCTGCACCAATGCCTCCTTTGCTATGTCGGGAACCAGCGGGGTGTTGACCATACGGCTGCGCAAGAGTGACAGACGCGACAGAGAATGGCTGGAACTGAGCATCTCCGATACCGGTTGCGGGATAGATCCGGCGATTCGCGACAGGATCTTTGAGCCCTATTTCACCACCAAGGAAAAAGGGCAGGGGACCGGGATGGGACTGGCCATGGTCCACGGCATTATCAGCCGGCAGGGCGGGGAGATGGAGGTGGAGAGTGAACTCGGTCGAGGGACGACGTTCCGGATTTTTCTGCCGGTTTCCAAGGAGACGACCTCCTTCGATCAAGTCGTCAATCTTGAGGAAATGGTTGGCGGCAGTGAACGGATCCTGCTGGTTGATGATGAAGAGCAGGTCGTGGCTGTCACCGGTGAACTGTTGGAAAGCCTGGGCTATGTGGTGACGGCCCGGACTTCGGCGCGGGAGTCGCTGCTGCTGTTCCTGCAGTCCTGCAATGACTTTGACCTGGTCATCACCGATTTGACCATGCCCTATCTTACCGGTTTAGAGCTCTGTCGGAAGATGAAGGAGGTTCGGCGGGATATTCCGATTATTCTGTTTACCGGCTATTTGGAGGAGTTTTCCAGCGATGCCGCGAAGGAGGCCGGCGTCGATGCGTTCTTCATGAAGCCGGTTTCCTTTAAGGAGATGGCAAAGCTTGTCCGCAAGACCCTGGATGATCCGACCGGCGCCTGAGCAGGGCGATTGCCGGTGAGATTTGGGCCGGCAAGGCCTATCTCTGCTTTTTTCGTTTACAGAAAGGCCTTTCTGTAAACGGGCTCTTCCCTGGGGGCGTTTTGCGGTTTCGTCGCGGCCGTCCGCTATGGTCATGCCAATTTAGTGCATGGCCGTTTTTAAGGTTTGAACTCTTCTGCATGCGGCGGCCACCATCTCTTCCGGCAGTGTCCCGGTCCTGATTCCCCTGGCAACAGCCCGGATCGCCTTGTCCAGTATATCGGGGTCATGGGCCAGGTTGTTGCCGATGACAACCATATCCGCCCCGGCTGCCAGCGCCATGCATACCGCCTCCTCAAGGCCATACCTATCCGTTATGGCCTTCATCTGCAGATCATCGGTAAGGATGATCCCGGCAAAACCCAGTTTTTTCCGAAGTATATCAGTGATCGTACGAGGGGAAAGGGTTGCGGGGTAGTCCGGGTCCAGGTGCCGGTTAAAGAGATGGCCTGTCATGATGGCGTCTGCCAGTCCCCGTCTGATCAGTTCTGCAAAGGGGAGTAGTTCTTCCTGGCTCCAGGTCTCCGAGATATCGACAAAGCCCTGGTGGGAGTCGTGCCGTGAACTGCCGTGGCCCGGGAAATGTTTCAGGCAGGTGAGGATACGGCGCTGCCGATGGGCCGTAATCCAGGCCTTTGCGTGCCTGATGACCGTGTCTGCATTAAAGGAAAAACTGCGTTCCACCCTGCCGATGATCGGGTTGTCCTGATGGACATTCAGATCGACCACCGGTGCCAGATTGAAATTGACCCCAAGGCACTGCAGCATGTCTGCAGTGGCCAGGGCGTGAATTTCCGTTAGGACGGCATCGTCCTTCTCTCCTAGCTGGGCTGCGGAGATCGAGGCGGGGAATCCTCTTTTCTGTGCGAACCTGCAGACTTTCCCTCCTTCCTGATCAACGCCGATCAACAGCCTTCCCCCGGCTAATCTCTGCAGGTCTGTCGTCAGGCGCCTGACCTGGCTGGCGGTGAGGATGTTGTTGGAGCTGAGATTTTCGGCAAGGAAGCGGTCAAAAAGGATAACCCCCCCGAGGTTTCTTTCCCGGATATCACTGGCAATTGAATGATTTTCCGAAAGAGCTTCTCCGTGAAAGCCGAGAAGGAAGAGCTGTCCGATTTTTTTTTCCAGATCCATGGGCATTTTTTTGCTGCCCGGCCGAGATGACAGGCCGGAGTTGTGGATTCTATCGGCAAGGCAACGGAAGTGGCAAGGTTACCTTCCCCGCCTCTCGATGTATTCCTGCAGCCTGCAGATGCTCTTTGTACCTTGTTTGATCGCAAAGTACAACATGTATACAGGAGCGGTAAGGGGGGCTGTAAGGGGGGTGTCAAAAAAACGGCAGTTGGAAGTTGTGTCAAATTAATGACGAGCTGTATCCTTGGAAGGTTGCGATATCAGAGGCAGCCTGGCGGTGCAGCGATGGCCGTCTGGGGTGCGTGTTTATTTAAATTATTATATATCAGTATGTTATGCATGTACGACCATTCCCGGTTCAATGGTCTCTATCTATGCTTATGATTGGCATTCATGTTGCAAGAGGCTGAGTGGGAAATAATATATTAAGAAATTCATGTAAAGGCCGATATATAGGTATCTCCTAAACGTAGTATGCCAATATTTAGATAAGGAAACGCCAAATGAATGCCTCAACGGGAATGCCTCCAATCCACTCGAGCGGGAATGAATGGCAGGAAATCGATCAGGTCCTGATCGAGTTGAATCATTTGAAACAGCATTCGAAACGACTGGATCTGCTGAACAAGCTCCATGGCCGGATGGCCGGGATGCTTGGTCTGGCTTCCATGATAGAGGCCTATTCCGTCTGGTTGATGCCCCATGTTGCCCATGAGCTGATCGGATATAATAATACTGCCCGTAATAAAAAATACCTCTTCTGTTCAGGACATGGTCCAAACCGGCGCAGCGCCATCGCCTTTGCCGAACAACTCATTGTTGAGGGCAAGATTGGCAAGGGTGAACTCTGCAGGGACAAAGACGGCCATTACGCGCATAAATGGGTATTTGAGACCTCCGATGATGCAGGGATTCTGCTGATCCTGAAGGAAGGAAAGAGGCTTGGAGAGGAAGAGATCACCTTGATCAACTATTCTCTGGAGATTCTCTGCGAATCGCTGCAGCGGGGCCTGGAGTATGAGGACTTGTTTGAGCGGGCCAGCCAGGATATGCTCACAGGTCTGGCCAATCGCCGGGTCTTCGACGAGAGGATCAAGGGCATGATTGAGAGTGCCAGACGGTATAAACGACCTCTGACCATGCTGTCTATGGATCTGGATCATTTCAAGGACATCAATGATACCCACGGCCATCTGGCCGGCGATCAGGTGCTGAAATCGGTAGCCAGGGTCCTAACCAAGGCCGTGCGGTCTACGGATCTTCTGGTGCGGATGGGCGGCGATGAGTTCCTGCTGGTTCTGGATAATACCGACAGCAGCAGCGGCCAGGTCCTGGCGGAACGGCTCTGTCGGGCAGTTGACAAGTTGAATTTTCGGGCCGATAAAACGATCAGGCTGGGAATCAGCATCGGTCTTGCCCAGCTCCAGGATGCAGAAAACCTGGGCCAGTGGCTGGAGAGGGCGGACGATATCCTGTATCATGCCAAGGCCAGCGGCCGTTCCCGAGTGGCTGTCAAATAACTGTCTCTGCTTTTGCTCCCCTGCTGTGCTCCATGAAAAAGCCGACCCATATGGGCCGGCTTTTTGACTTTGCGGCTCTTGTAATCAATTCTCTTCCAGTCTGATGGTCAGCGGGATGGCATGCACACTCCTGCTTTTCTCCTTGGTATAACCCAGCGACCAGTCAGCGCAGCGGGCCTGGCCGGCAAGCAGGTTGTCGATATCCTGCACTACCCCTTTGATGTTGATGACAGGGTGCCTGGAAAAGACTGTCGGCAGGCCGTGGGTGAGATTGCAGGCAAGACAGCGCCCCGGCCGTTCATAGAGCTGCAGTTCCATGGAGATGGTCTTGCCGTCGGTTCCGATATAGGCGAGTTTGATGTCGTAGGCCCCCTCATCCGCATCGCCGAAAAGGGCCTCAAAAAAGGCGTTGGACCGCTCTTCGGGAAACATGTCCTGCAGGTTTTCGGCAGAGAACAGGGCATCAAGCGTTTCTTTATTCATAGTATCCTTGTCAGAAATTTTACTGGAGAGAGAGGTGCAGTTCATCCGGCTGTTATTCGATACAGTATAGCCGTTTCCCCACCCTTGTCAACCGACGTTGCGGTCGTCCAGCCGCTATGGTACAGTGGCGTCCATGCGTACAGATATACTTTCCAACCCCCATGGAACGCTCCCTGCCGGCGTCAATCTTGAGCAGCTGAACGAGTCCCAATATGCGGCTGTCACCACCATAGACGGGCCAGTCCTGGTCATCGCCGGTGCCGGAAGCGGTAAGACCCGGACCCTTGTCCACAGGGTCGCCTATCTTATGGACCATGGGGTCGCGCCGGAGAATATCCTGCTGCTGACCTTTACCAGAAAGTCGGCCCAGGAGATGCTGTGGCGGGCCGGACGTCTGTTGAATGACACCTGTCAGAGGGTGGTGGGAGGAACCTTTCACGGAATCGCCAATATGCTGCTCAGACGGTATGGCGGGTCCCTTGGCTACGGCTCTTCCTTTACAATCATCGACAGGGCCGACGCCGAGGGTATCGTCAATCTGTTGAAATCGTCGCTGGGGCTGGGCGGCAAGGGCAGGCAGTTTCCCTCCAGGCGGATCATCGTCAACATGATCAGCGGGGCGGTGAATAAGTCCATGCCTCTTGATGATCTCGTCCAGGAGCAGTATTCCCATCTGACTGAATATCTGGACGATATCCTGAACCTGCAGAGCCATTATGGAGAGTTTAAGCGTAACCACGGGCTGATGGACTATGATGATCTGCTGACCAACTGGAAGCGCCTGCTGCGCGAGGTTCCAGAGGCCCGTGCCGCCATCTCCTCCAGATTTTCCCATATCATGGTGGATGAATACCAGGATACCAATCTGGTTCAGGCCGACATCATCCGCCTGGCAGCCTCCACCCACGATAATGTCATGGCTGTGGGGGACGACTCACAGTCCATTTATTCCTTCCGCGGCGCCGATTTTTACAATATCATGCGTTTTCCGAAGATATTTCCGAATACGCAGATCATTAAGCTGGAGGAGAACTACCGGTCTTCCCAGCCGATCCTGACCTTGACCAATGATATCATCCGCAACGCGACGGACAAATACACCAAGACCCTCTTCACCCGCATTGAGGGCGACCTGAAGCCCATGCTCTTTGCCGCCGCCGATGAGCGCCAGGAGGCCCGTTTTGTCGCTGCCACGATCAGACAGCTGTACCAAGAGGGGACCCCTTTGGAGGAAATTGCGGTGCTGTTCCGCTCGGGCTTTCACTCCTTCAAGCTGGAGCTTGAGCTGGCGGCAGGAGGTCTGGATTTCGAGAAACGCGGCGGCCTGAAATTGACCGAATCGGCCCATATCAAAGATGTTCTGTCCTTCCTGCGCATCCTGATCAACCCGAGAGACAACCTGTCATGGAACCGGATTCTGCTCCAGCTGGAGAAGATCGGGCCGAAGACCGCCCAGAAGATCACCGCTGCCATCGCCCGTTCCGATGAGCCTTTTGTCACCCTGGCAGGCTATCCGGCCGGAGCCGCGTGGAAAAAGGGGCTGGCCGGGCTGGCAGAGCTTTTTGAATCCCTGCAGGGCCAGGATTCTCCGGTTGTCCTTTTTGACCGGGTCATGCAGTACTATGAACCGCTGTTTCTTGTTCTTTATGCAGATGATTATCCGAAAAGGAAAAAGGACCTGGATCAGCTGAAGGGGATAATCGCCACCTATGAGAGTCTGCAGACCTTCATCGACGATACGGCCCTTGACCCGCCCGAGACTGAGACCGGTGCCGATCCGGTGGACCGGCGCAGGCTGGTGCTTTCCACTATCCATTCCGCCAAGGGACTGGAGTGGGAGGCGGTCTTCGTGATCGGTCTGGCCGAAGGTCGGTTCCCCCACCCTTCTGCCGAACAGGGCGGACAGTGGGAGGAGGAGAGGAGGCTTCTCTATGTGGCTGCCACCAGAGCGAAAAAACGGCTGTATCTGTGCTATCCCCAGGATATGATGATGCCGGACCGGAGCTTTCACCGCGTTGGCATGTCGCCCTTTCTGCGCGAGTTGCGGCCGGGTCTCTATGAACGGATCGAGGCTGAACGGTCCACGTCCGAACCGGGGCCGGCTGTGGCCGGCACACCTGTGACGGTGCGGAGAACAGCCAAGATCACCCTGGAAGATCTCTCGCGGGGAAGCACGGTCCTGCATCCCTTTTTTGGCGAAGGGCGGGTTACCAGGCTTGTCAGGCCCTGTTCCGTCGACATCGCCTTTGATAAGCACGGCCTGAAGACCCTGCACCTGGATTATGCGAAGTTGAAGGTCCTCAAGAGGTGAACTCCGACTCCCGGCGCCGCAATTACAGACCGGTTGTATGGATTTCTTTCTTTCAATTTTAACGGGATACGCATGTGAATTACCTTGAGGCAGAGGCTTACCTGAACAGTCTCCAGTTTCATAAGATCAAACTCGGGCTTGGGGCGATGCGGGCTTTTCTGGCACGGGTCCGGAGGCCGGAAAAGGACCTGAAGTTTGTCCATGTCGCCGGCACCAACGGCAAAGGCTCGGTGAGTATGACCCTGCAGACCATCCTGACCCGTGCTGGTTATCGGGTGGGCCTGTATACTTCGCCGCATCTCAGCTCCGTCCGGGAACGGCTGCGTGCCGGCGAGGCATTCATCGACAAGGAGAAATTTGCCGAGATTGCCACCCGGATAAAAGATGTGCTGGGAGATGATAAAATCACCTATTTTGAGTTCACCACGGCGCTGGCTTTTCTGTGGTTTGCCGAGCTGGAGCTCGATCTGGTGATTCTTGAAACGGGGCTGGGCGGGCGGCTGGATGCCACCAACGTAGTTGTGCCTCTGGTCTCGGTGATCACCAATGTCAGCATGGATCATGAGGCCTATCTGGGTAATGACCTGGAGTCCATCGCCTATGAGAAGGCGGGGATCGTCAAGGCCGGGGTGCCGGTGGTCTGCGGGACCGAGGAAGAGCAAACGACGGAGGTGGTCCGGGCCAGATGCCGGGATCTGGGGGCGCCTCTATACCAGTACGGCGAGGCTTTTACAGCCGCAAAATCCGCCGTTGACAGCAGCTGGCAGTGGCTGGGTCTTGCCGGTCCCCTGGCCGGCCTGATCCGTCCGGAACTGCGCTGCGCCATGCGGGGGAGCTATCAGATCAGGAATGCCTCACTCGCCCTGGCCGTCCTGGCTGTGCTGGCGGAGCGGGGTTTTGGGGTTTCACCTGAAGACATCCGGGCCGGACTGCTGCAGGTGCGCTGGCCGGGCCGGCTTGAACATATTGTCCTGAACAGAACACGGGAGGACGGCGGGGAGAGGCGGGGGGCGGTCCATTATCTGCTGGACGGGGCCCATAATCCGGCGGGCGTAAGCAGCCTGGTTACGACCCTCAGTGAAGAGTACACCTACAGACATCTGATCGTGATCTGGGGGGCCATGGCCGACAAGGATCTGATGCAGACCATTCCGCTCATCGGGGCTATGGCGGACAGGATCATCTTTACCCGGCCTGCCGGTGAACGATCTGCTGAGCCGGAGCAGCTGCTGGCCTGCCTGCCCGAAGCCCTGCAGCCCAGGGCTGTGCTGGTACGCGATGTCATTCAGGCCTTGGCGGCCGCAGAGGCGCAGGCCGGGCCTGGGGATATCATCGTCGTGGCGGGTTCTCTCTACCTGATCGGCGCGGTCCGCAGTTTTCTGGTGGGTGAATTGGTGTCCCCATGACGGATTTTTTTGGTTTCGATGGGATCGACGAGGAGGAAATCAGGCGGGAGAAGGCCAGGGCCAGGGAGTTGAGAAAGACCCGCTGGTGGCAGCAGAAGACCTCTCAGGGAAAATGCCACTACTGCGGCGGCACCGTCTCTCCAAAGGAATTGACCATGGATCATCTCGTGCCTCTGGCTCGGGGAGGGCGCAGCGCCAAGAATAACTTGGTTCCCTCCTGTAAGGACTGCAATAACAGGAAGAAAAGCATGATGCCTCTCGAATGGGAGGAATTTCTTGCCGGCAGAAAAGAGGCCTTGTGACGCTGAACGTGTCCCTGACCTTTTTCTATTTGGCGGAATGACACCGTTGATTTCGACATGGTTGATAGATGTGACCGACGATAAGGCAGCGTCTGGATGGTGGTTCGCCTGCGCAGCCCTGTTTTTCCTGTCGACCTTCGCGGTACAGGAATCGGCGGCAGTTTATCTTGCGAAAAAAAAAGTCTGTGGTATGATGGCGCAACAATTGGTTTCCTCTTTCGAGAAGACGCATTGTTTATTATCATCTTGGGCGGGTAGCTCAGCTGGATAGAGTGTCGGCCTCCGAAGCCGAAGGTCGGGCGTTCGAATCGCCTCTCGCCTACCAGTAAAATCAAGGGTTTAAGCCGCTTTGGCTTAAACCCTTTTTTGTTGCCTCCGGATTTTGCAATCACTTTCGGACAATGC
>JARLHL010000004.1 GCA_031292275.1 Desulfocapsaceae bacterium
CATGGCGGTCTTGCTGATCAGCATGACCGGGTGCGCGAAGCATTATGTGATTGTGCCGGGGGGCGAGACGGTGACCATCAGCAAGCAGGAACTTGACCGGATCTACAGCGACAACGAGGCCCTGCTGAAGGCGCTGGATCAGTGCAAGTCAGGTTCAAGATGACCGATCAGTTCGACCGTGCCCAAGAGCTGGACGCCCACTATCTCCGGCAGGCACTGGAGGCCCACAGGCGGAGGATGCCGAAAGGTGAATCACGGACGCATTGCCTGGAGTGCGGGGAAGAAATCCCGGAGGCCCGGCGGGCATCCGTTTCCGGCTGCCGATATTGCATAGACTGCGCTGAGGAATTTGAGCGTATGGAGAGGAAATAATGGAACCATCGACAATTGCCGCAGTCTCGACACTGTTTACGGCAATGAACAGTTGGCAGGCCGGGACCGTGGTGGTCTTCGTTCTTCTGGTCCTGCCGATCCTTTTTCTGCTGGCCATCCTGAGGATCACCGCCTCCGTAGGGAAACTGGAGACCGCGATCAGGGCGGACCAGGCGGAAGACAACAAAAAGTTTGAGGCCATGGTGGCGCTCTCCGAGAAGCACTTCTCCTCTTTTGAATCACGATATGACAACAACGTCTATCTGGTCAAAAACTATGAAAAGCTCTCCGGGGACCTGGCCACCATCGTCCATCTGAACACCCAGGCGATAACCCGGCTGGTCGACCGGATCGACTTCAGCCAGAACAGTGCGTCCGTCAAACCCAAGGGATAAGTATGAACGAGAATATTGCATTGATGAAGGTTCGGCGGATGGAACTGGTCGAGCAGCAGAGCAGCCTGCGGATGAAGGCCAAGATCCTCTGCCGGACCATCTCTCCGCTGATCAATCCCGCCCTGGTGGATGTGGAGAAGATGCATGTCGCCGAGGCCGCAAACACGATGGACGAGCTTGTCGTCACCCAGGCCGAACTGTTGCAGGTGGCCTCCAAAATTGCCGATCTGGAGGAAGCCCTTGGCAACTAAAGGCGACAAGGCGGTCCTCGCCCCTCAGGCCCAGCGACTTTATGCCGACGGGTACAGCCTGTCCTCCATTGCAGGACAGCTGGGCGTCTCTCTGACCTCGCTTGCCCGGTGGAAGGCCGAGACCCTCACCCCCGGTCAGACCATGGACGAGTGGGACCGGGCCAGGAGCCAGAAGCGCGGCAACATCCAGCGGCTCAGGGATCTCTTTGAGGATCAGCTCGCCTATCTTGAGAACCAGCATGCCAGCGAACGGACCGCCCCGATGATGGACACCCTGTCCAAGGTCGGCGCGCTGCTTGAGCGCTGGGACAAGATGGAGAAGGCGCAGCGGGTGGCGGACGATGTGGTCCGCGAGGTGAAGAAGGCCGGGCTCACCGATGAGACCGTGAATGTGATCAGAAGCCAGATCCTGGGGATAAGCGCATGATTGAAAGTCTTGGCTCCGACATATCCGCTCCCTTTGTTCTTCTCCCCTACCAGCAGGCCTGGGCGGCAGACCCGTCCCAGGTCAAGATCATCGAGAAGAGCAGACGCATCGGCCTGTCCTGGAGCGAGGCCGCAGACGACACCCTCTATGCCGCCTCAGAGTCCGGCGATGATGTCTGGTACATCGGCTACAACAAGGACATGGCCGAGGAGTTCATCAAAGACTGCGCATTCTGGGCAAAGCAATACAACCTGGCGGCAGGCGAGGTGAAGGAGGAGGTCCTGCAGGATGAGGGACGGGATATCCTGACTTTCCGGATCAAGTTCGCCTCCGGCCGCCGGATCGTGGCTCTGGCCTCGACGCCGTCCAACCTGCGCGGCAAGCAAGGCCGGGTGGTGATTGACGAGGCTGCCTTTCACGACAATTTAAAGGAGCTTTTAAAGGCCGCCCTGGCGCTTCTGATGTGGGGCGGCCAGGTGCGGATCATCTCGACCCATGACGGTGATGAGAATCCCTTCAACCAGCTGATCAAGGAAGTCCGGGCCGGGCGCAAGCCCTACAGCCTGCACCGGGCGACCCTGGACGACGCCCTGGAGCAGGGCCTGTATCAGCGGATATGCCTGACCCTGCACCGGCAGTGGTCCGTTGAGGCAGAGGCCGCCTGGCGGCAGGAGCTGGTCGACTTCTACGGCGATGCCGCCGATGAGGAGTTGTTCTGCATCCCGACCCAGGGCTCGGGCACATTCTTGACCAGGCAGCTGATCGAGCAGTGCATGAGCGACGAGCTGCCGGTCCTGCGCTTTGAAAAACCGGATGCCTTTAAATTCTTGCCGGAGGAAACCAGGATCGCCGAGACCCTGGCCTGGTGCGAGGACCATCTCGAACCCCTGCTCGCAAGGCTCGATCCGGACCGGCAGAGCTTTATGGGAGAGGACTTCGGACGAACCGGCGATCTGACCGTCATCACCCCGCTCCAGGAACAGCAGAACGCAAGCTTCAAGGCACCCTTTGTCCTGGAGATCCGGAACATCCCCTTTGAGCAGCAGAAGCAGATCGTCTTTTACATCATCGATCGACTGCCGAGGTTTAGCCACGGCGCTTTCGACGCCCGAGGCAACGGCCAGTACCTGGCCGAGGTGGCGGCCCAGAAGTACGGCGAGACCCGGATCAGCGAAGTCATGCTCACGGAGTCCTGGTACCGGGAGAACATGCCCCGCTACAAGGCGGCCTTTGAAGACAAGTCCATCCTGTTGCCTCTGGACGCCGATATTATCGAGGATCATCGGGCCTTCAAGATCATCAAGGGCGTGGCCAAGCTGCCCGAGGTCCGAACCATAGGCCACGACAACAAAAAACGGCATGGCGATGCCGGCGTCTCCGGGGCCATGGCCTGGTTTGCCACCCGGCAGGAAAATTCCTTCGAGCCGGTGATCCGGTTCACCGGCAGGATCCGCCCATCGGCGGGGCATTTCGACTTCACCGGCATCAGCAGCAGGCGCGATACAGCGGGGTATTTATAAATGACGACGCTTCCCAAGGACATGCGCACCGAGATCGCCACCATCGCCAAGGATTGGGTCCATCCTCCCTTCGGCGGGGCGATCCTGAACTATGACGAGACCCTGCTGGCCAGGGGCAACGGCAAAGGCCTCAAGATCTATGACGAGATCGAGCGGGACTGTCATGCCTTTGCCGTCCTGCAGAAACGCAAGCTGGCCGTGATCGCCAAGGAATGGACCGTGCTGCCCGCTTCGGACAAGCCGATCGATAAGAAAGCGGCCGATCTGGTTAAGGAACAGCTCCAGAATCTCAAGTTCGACCAGGTATGTATGAAGATGCTGGACGCCACCCTGAAAGGCTACAGCGTGGGCGAGATCATCTGGAATACCGACGGCAGCCAGATCGTTGCCGAGAAGATCAAGGTGAAGCCTCAGCGGCGTTTTATGTTCGGCGAGGACCTGGAGCCGCGCCTGCTCACCCTGGAGAACCTTTTTCCCGGCAGCCCGCTGCCGCCCCGGAAGTTCATCGTCCATCGCGCAGGCGAAAAAGATGACGACAACCCGTACGGCCTGGGACTCGGCAGCATGCTCTTCTGGCCGGTCTTTTTTAAGAGGCAGGACATTACCTTCTGGCTCACCTTCGTCGACAAGTTCGCCTCACCCACGGCCATGGGGGAATACCCGGCAGGGACCTCCGTGCCGGATCAGCAAAAGCTGCTGAATGCCCTGGCGGGAATCGCCTCCGAGGCCGGGATCATCGTTCCGGCCGGGATGATGGTGAAGTTCCTGGAGGCGGCCCGGTCCGGATCCATCGACACCTATGAGAGGATGGCCCGGTACATGGATGAGCAGATCAGCGAGTGCGTGCTTGGC
>JARLHL010000028.1 GCA_031292275.1 Desulfocapsaceae bacterium
GATCCCTTTTATTATGGTCATGACGCTCTGGAGCGGGTTGTTGAACTCGTGGGCTATGGAGGCGGAGAGGCTCCCCACGGCGGAGAGCTTTTCGGAGTGGAGGAGCTGGGCATGCGATTTCTGCAATTCAAGGGTGCGTTCCTTAACCTTCTGTTCCAACTCTTCATGGGCTCTCTGTAAGGCCTCTTTATTCTTTTGTTTCTCCGTGCTGTCGAATACGTAATGCAGATAATGATCTTCATCAACAGGGACCCAGTAGGCATCCCAGTAGACGTCATGAGCCCAGAATTGGCAATTCTGCCGTTTACCGGTTGACCTGAGTTCCGGAGTAAGGCACCAGGGGCAGGGGCTCTCTCTCATCATCCAGGTTGAATAGCATTCTTTGCCGGCCACTGCCCCTACAGCGGTAGCCGCTTTATTGGAGGCTATGATCAGCCGCGTGTTGTAATTCTGCAGAAGAGCAATGCAGGGGAGGGCGTCCAGGAAAAGCTGCCTCAATTTCAGCTCGTCTTGTAGTTGTTCCTCCACTTCCTTGAGCCTTGTTATATCCCTGCCGACAGCCTGATATTCGAAGACCTTGCCATTCAGGTCATACAAGGCCCTGCCGCACCACTGCTGCCAGCACATTTTCTTATCAGGCAGATAAACTCTGTGCTCGATGGTTTTCTCCGGATTTTCCGGGGATAGATTTTTGAAATGATCCCCGACCAGAAGCAGATCATCTTCATGAATATCGGGTAAGAAATTCGTACCGAGTATCTTCTTATAGTCAACGCCGAAATAGCGGCAATAGGCATCGTTGACAAAGGTGATCCTGCCTTGGGGATCAAACCGGCAGATCAGATCATTCTGATCCATGACAATGGCCCGGTATCTTTCTTTTAAGCGGCGAAGTCTTGCCAGTTCCGCTTCTTTGTGGATAGAAATATCGCTTACCATCATCCGGTATTGCCAATGAGAATCGGAGCATTCTGTATCCAGAGCTGTTTCCAGCAGGGCATGGAACACCTGACCGTCGTTTTTTTGCAGGCGCAGCTCGGAGGATTGTTTTGCCCCTGTCTCCAGCAGCCGTTCGCGGTGGATATTGAATAACTCTTGGTCATCAGGGACAATGAAGGCGGAAAACGTCTTATTGAGCAGGTCTTCTCTTGTCAATTCCAGCATGTCAACAGCCGTCAGGTTGGCCTCGAGAATCATCCCATCTCTGCCAACCGTCAGGTAGGCAACAGGGGCAAAATCATACAGGTCGGCATAGCGGCGGTGAGATTTCTTGAGTTCTTGTTGAGTCTTAAGCAGGGCCTCTTCTGCGTGTTTTTTGTCGGTGATGTCATGTCCGACCACTACCGATCCCACAATCGCATCGTGTTCATCACGAATAGGGCCGAAGTTATAGCTGCCAAACCAGGTATCTCCCGTATCCTTACGCCGGAGACCGTATTCGGCATTCATAACCGTCTCTCCCCGAAGCGCCCTGGGAACTGCCCACATCTCAAGTGGAGCCAGAGTCCCGTTAGGGAGAAATACTTCAAGAATGTCGGGATATTCTGAAATCTTATTGAGACAATCAGACTTATGCTTGAACCTATGAAAGGATGTGAAGGCATCGTTTACCATGACAAATCGCCCGGCATTATCGGAAATGAACACTGCATCCGGCATACTGGTTAGCGCGGCTTCCAGCCACGCCCTGCTTTCTCGGAGCGCCTCCTCTTTTTGTTTGCTTTCGGTGATGTCTTGATTGATACCAATCATTCTGACTGCGGTACCATTCGAATCTCGCAATACCAGACCATCGGCCTTGACATATTTGAGCGTACCATCAGTACTTACTATGCGGAAGGTGGTATCAAATTCCTTTTGTTCTTTAAGAGCAGCCTTACATTCTTCAACCGTCCTTTGTCGATCATCGGGATGAAGGCTGTCTTCCCAGGCATTTACCCTTCCGGAAAACTTCTCTTGATCCATACCATAGAGTTCTAACATACGTTTATCCCAGATCAGATGGTTCTCTGTCACATTCCAATCCCAGATGCCGAGCTTGGCCGAGGCGGTAGCAAGTTGCAGTCGTTGCGCATATTGATTCAGTTCCATCTCGATCTGGAAATGATCAATGATGTCTGCTGCATGACGGCCTAGCAGGTCTATCAGTTGCAGCGAAGAGTCGTCTAGGTGGTGTGGAGTTTTATAGTGGGTCGAAAAGATCCCGAGAAGCCGGCCAGACCGGGAGCGGAGCGGGGTGGATTGCAGAGCCCGCACACCCGCCCGAAGTTGAAAATCGAGAGCTGAAGTGCCCGCGAAAAGGGTACTTTTTTCGATATCCTCAATGATAAGGTGATCACCGATTTGAAACGCGGTATCATGTATCCCATACCCTTCCGGAAAATTATCCCAAAATTCGACCCACCAATGCGGAAAGCCACGCTGTGCAACAATTTTCAGACTTGAATCTTCCCGGTTGAGCAATTGAATATCACCGAAGTCGGCGTTAGTTATGGCGATAGCTGCATCAACGACCTTGACCAGAACCTCCTCCAAATTCCCGTCGCGCAGAAACAGTTCACCGAGTTCCTGAAGCCACTGCTTGGCCTTCATATCAGCCAAAAGCCGATCATACGCATTTCGAGTTTCATTTAATATCTGCTCATGCTCAATTTCAGCATTTTTACGCTCGGTGATGTCGATTCCAACGGATAGAATTTCTTTAACTTTTTTGTTCTTGTCAACAATAGGTCTGTTTGTCCAGGCCATCCAGATCCGACGGCCGTCTCGGCAGATGTTTTCGTTTACATTTTTTACATACTGCTGCGGATTGGCAACTATGTCCTCTATCAATTTACTCAGGTCTGCACCGGTGGATTCCTCCAGTGGCAGGATCAGATTTACACTTTTGCCGACAATTTCATCAGAACTGTAACCAAACAAAGTCTCGGCATATTCATTGAAAAACAACACTGTGCCATCACATGCCAAATGGACGATAGCGCTATTGGCATACTGGACCAGTTCTCGATAGCGGCTCTCACTTGCCTTCAGCTCCTCCTCTGCCATCTTACGATCAGTAATCACGTCGAATACGGCTACGAAATGTTCAGCCTTGGGACTGTAGACGGAAACCGAAAGCCACATTTCCAGAGCATTAAGATATATCTCGCATTTTTCCGGTTTTCCTGTCTGCGCTACGCGAGCGTAGACATCAAAGAGTTTCGGATCGGTCTCCTTAATGCCTGGAATAACCTCTGAGACATGTTTACCGACAACATTCTGCAAACCTGTCAATTTGACAAACGCATCATTGACTGCAAGATAGACCCAATCCACCGCTTTTCTATCCTGAAAGATCATCTGGCAATACGCGTATCCTTCAGCCATGTGCTCGAACAAATTACGATAACGTTCTTCACTTTCCTGCAGTGATCGTTCAGCCTCTTTCCGTTCAGTGATATCTTGTACGATACCGGCCATGCGCTGCGGATGGCCGGTATCGTCAAATTGGTGTCCTCCTACCGCCCAAATCCAGCGGACGCCGCCATCAGCATGGCAAATGCGGCATTCAAAATTCCATTCGGTTTGAGTCTCTATCGCATTTTGAAAACGCCGGTCCACTTCGGCTCGATCCTCGGGAATGACGTGGTCGAGAAACATCTCGTAGGTCCACTTTGGAAGGGGTGAATTGTAGCCAAAAATACGGTCATGCCCGAGCGAACGGATCGCCGTGTGGTCAATCAGGTCAAGATTCCAGCTTCCAGTGTGGCTTTGAGTCAGTGCGTAATTCAAATATACCTGATGAGCGCGAACCGTCTCAGCTGCTTTATATCCATCCTGTTCCAGTTCTTTTTGCAGTGTGATGTCAATGTGGGAACCGATCATCCGAACGGCTCGACCCGATTCATCCCGAATGATCGAATAGTGGGCATGGATCCAACGATATGATCCATCTCTGTGACGAAACCGATATTCAGCTTCATTATCCTGATTCAACCCGGCAATCGCCTGCCGGTCGTTCTTGAGTATTGACTCAAGATCAGCAGGATGTACACGGCCTTGCCATTCTTCAAATCTGTTTTCAATTTCATGATCTTCATACCCGATCTGTTTCTTCCATTCAGGAGAAAAAGAGATGCTGCCAGTAACGAGATCCCTCTCCCAAAGTCCTAATCTTCCAGCTTTTACTGCTTCACCTTGCTTCAAAAGGGCTTCTTTCAGCAATTTTTCCGTCTGCTTAACACTGGTGATATCTTCTGAGAAAATGATCACCCCTGCAACGGAACCGGCGGCGTTGTTCCAGGGTTGAGAGGCCCAACGTAGCCACTGAACTGTGCCATCTCCTCGGTCACAGAAATCCTCCTGATTTTCCAAAGTTTGACCAACCAGAGCACAACGTTGAGCTATACTCCAACGTTTGGGGTGTGTTGGCAGAACATCAGTATAGGAAAGGCCAATGATGTTACCATCTTCCAACCCGAAATCAGCAATCCAGCGACGACTGACGGCAAGATAACGCATGTCCCTGTCAAACAATGCAATTGACGTTGGCGAATTATCGATAATAGATTGCAGGGTCGTTTCTGGCGGGCAATTTTCACTCATACCTGATCTCCGCTTCAGTAAAGGCAATGGAATGACCACATGGAAAACTTATGCAGTTTTATTGGGCAATAATCAAATTTTGTTTACCAGTCATTATTATGCAAATACGGCAACAAAGAAGCCCTCTTAGGCGAATAAAATGGAAACTGGCACAGGTTATTAAAATTCATGTATGTCGACTGTATCTGAATTTCCCGAAGAGACTGTTTCGCCATTATACGGTAATGGAGATGTCCCCTGGCAAGCCCGAGGATGGAAATCGGGTTAAATACGACCGTATCTATGATGCTCTTAAATTCTCCGGAAAGGTCTGAAGTTAGACACCGGCTTAAAAATAGCTTGATTTGAGGTTACATCTCCCTTTATATTTACAGACACTTCCCGGGGCGATTAACTCAGCGGGAGAGTGCCACCTTCACACGGTGGAAGTCACAGGTTCAAATCCTGTATCGCCCACCAGATACATTGATTGATCAAAGGGCTGTTCAGCATCGGACTTCAGCCTCCCTCTCAATGCTGCATAGAGTTTTCCTTTCACCCAATAATCGGGAATATCGCCTCTCTCAAGTCCTGATACCGTGCAGTTGCAGAGATTTGCTGCCACTGGCGATATTGCTGCGATTCCTTTACTGAATGGCTGGATGCCTTGAAGCGTTCTTAAAAAAATTATATACGGCTGGTGCTTGGATTGCTGCAAAAGGAGCATCCGTCTAGGCAGATGGATGATTTGACTGACTTGAGCGCTCAGAGAGTCCGTAAACGGCATAATTTCCATTGTCAGGTTGATGCAGTTGACAACAGGGAGCCTGGCCAAAACCTCAGCCCGAGCCAATGCATCCCCTTTTTTCAAATTGCAGGAAATGGCGGCAGGATCGCATTTGACGGCCGATATCGGGCGTTAGAAGGACAATTGCACTGGCCTGCCGCTCGCAGAATCGACGGCCTCCCGCAGAGATAAGGCCACGTTTCAACGATCGGCAGGGGTTACCGCTCTTTTTGCAAGAACATCCATGTCGGCATGGCTTTCCGGGATCGTATCAGCCAGCGGCTGCTTGAGCTTCTATTTTCAGTTCCAAGGAGGGATCTCCGGACGGCACGCGCTTCATTGTCCCAATGCCCTGCTCTACGCTGACCCTGTTCGATTGCATGTCTTGCCCCTTTTGGAGGCACGCAGACCGAAATCACCAACTCCGCGATGCATCAGTTTTCTGGGGATATGGTCAAAAGCCGGAGTCTAATACCTCGGATGTTCTCTATAACAATCATCAAGGCATTCACGTTCACGTTCTCGAGCCCATTCCTCACATCTGTGATGTTGGGGGTGATGAGATTCCCGACATTCTTCCAGACGTTCTTCAAAATGTCTGCGACAATGATGCACACAAAAATGCTCTCCATCTGCCTGGGCTATTATAAAGCGCGTGGAATCCGATTGAGACAAACCGCTGAAATCAGACTCATTGATGTTAGATATTGACCCGTTATCGGAATTGCCTGCCGCAGCCGACTGGCCGGCGTTAGAAGAAGATGTCAGTATCAAGATGAGTGCCAGCAAGGCAAAATTTAGAAAAATTAGCGTCTTAGTTGGCTTGATCATTATTATTCCCCCTTCAGTTAACGTAACATTTTATATGAGAGACTCTCTCTCTCATCCTTGACACGCTGGACATAATTATTCAATAATCCAGCTTTTGTGAGGATAATCTGACGACCGGATAACATCAACTGTAAAAAATCTTAAAAGATGGCCGTCGATCCTAAAACAGTCCCGCTTTCGAAAATTCTCGTCCACTGAAATAATGACAGTTTCAGCTCACAAAGAAGAATAGACCGATATCGCAGAGCATTGTTTTATTTTTTAATTTCGGTTATTTATGTCTTGCTTTGAGGGCTTGGGCAAGTTTATAAAATGGATTATGTTATATCCATCAACCTTTGGCACCAGCACCATTTTTATGATTATATTGAATAATTTCTCAATTCTGTTAAAGAAATATCTCGTATCTCAATAGAATTTCACCAGGCGCATTCATAGCGGCAATGAGGCAAAAGTTACAATATGGACCTGTCAGCACTGGCACCTTTCAGTTACCGCAGACTGCTATACATCGCCCTTGCGATGGTGATATCGGTTATGCTTATCTCGGAGGCCGGCTCGGCTGCGTCATCCAGGGCCATCCCTGGAAACCTGGCTCCAAGGCAGACCCCCCAATTCGTTTCCATTGGATTTGACGATAATTATTATGCCGACGGCATGACATGGATCCTCGATTTCCTGAGGGATCTGAAGAACCCGACTGGAAACGGCAAGAGCGAAACTTTTGACGGCAGCCCGGTCCGGGTTTCTTTTTTCAACAATACAAACAATTCCGAGCCGGTTGTCCCAGGCACGGCACTGGCAAACACCTATATCACTGCATACAGAGACGGCCATGAAATCGGAGATCATACGAGGACACACAACACCTCCGCAGACACACCTTTCCGCGTCTGGAAATCGGAAATAGCCGGGTGCAGAAAAGAGTTGGCAACGCTTGGAATTCCGGCAGAGAGAATCGTCGGCTTCAGATCACCCTATCTTTTATTTAATGACTCTGTCTTTAGCGTTCTTACAAAACTCGGTTTCGCCTACGACTGTTCTCTAGAAACAGGCCTTGATAAAGCAACAGACGGAACAAACTTCCGATGGCCCTACCTGCTGGATAAAGGAAGCCCGGATGCCAAAAAGATAGGGGCACATCCGGGGCTCTGGGAAATGCCGGCTTATGTCCTTATAGTCCCGCCTGAATTGCGCGCAGGGATAAAGAAGAGAGTGGCAAATTTTGACCAGAAGTCAGGTAAGGTGAGGGGGCTTGACTGGAACCTGCTTGCGAGCCTGCCTGAAGGTGGCTACGGCTTTACCAAGGACGAGTACCTGAAAACGCTGAAATATTCCCTGGACCAGAGGCTGAAAGGCAACAGGGCCCCTCTGCTGTTCGGGGCGCACACCCCCTTTTATACCGCAAGGGCAATGGGCGATGACATCAACCCTCCCAATATAACCTATCTTGAAATGCGAGAAGTTATTGCGGAATTCATACTCTATGCCCTCTCAAAACCGGAGGTGCGGATCGTGCCTTTCAATAAAATCAGGCAATGGTGCAGCAATCCGGCAGCATTGGATGGTATCCCTTCAAGTACCTACAAGAACTGATCTTTCAGCAAAACTGGAAACAATCAAGGTGCTTTTCCCCGATTTGTCTGTATGTTCATTTTCCCATTTCATTCAAAAGACAGCCGTTATGACCAGCACGGTATTTTTCCACCGGTTGAGAATTGCCTGGGTCATCTGATTATAAGCCGTTGGCCCGGATATATTTGACTGGTCGCGTCGAGATGATTCAGTTTGCGGATACCATTAGGAGTAAGACCATGGTTGAGACTTATCCGATACAGGGTTTCACCGGCTTTGACAATATGGTAGGCGGCTTGCTGCGATGTTTTTTTCTTCTCAATACGGATATTCAGCGGATTTGAAGAAGGCTCTTTCGGTGGGGACGCAGCAACGGCTCCGGCATCCTCCTTCTCTGTCTTCTTCATCAGTATTGTAAGCGCTGATGTCTCCGGAATTTTATTTTTTACATTCGATACATCCTCCTTGAGGGTGTCAATCTTTGCTTGAATATCCTGCTCTTGAGCAGCAACAGACTGAAGTGATTGTATTTTTGATTCAATTGTGTTCAGCCTTTTATGTATTTCTTCAATCTGGGCATTGTCAATTTTATCCTGCTGGCTTGATCTTGGTTTGAAATATATCGGAGAGAGAAGCAAAATAAAAAGAATCCCCAGGATAATGTAATTTTTATAGACAGATTTCAACAGGGAAGGACCGTTTCTGTGTTTTGAATCAATGTAATTTTTCTGCCATTCCGGAGCGAGATTTCCAGAAAAAAATCTGAGATCCTTCTCTGAAATTTCATTAAATTCTATTGCTATTGCAAAAGGATACTGCAGATCTCCTCCGGATTCGGCACGGAACGATCTGACAACTATTCCATCAGCGGTAATGGCATCACGGCAATCCGGGATCTCAATGGCGACTCGAATCGAATCCAGGACTTCGATTTGTTCCGGGAGATATATAAGGGCACCGCCCCGGCAGATGTTTTCCACTGTTCCCTGCAGGGTCTTATCCTCGCTGATGACAGTGGCAGGCCAGGTAACACGCGCCCTTTGATGTTTACGCCTTGATTGTGAACGTCTGTCGATATTCTTTAAAAATTGGCTTAATAGTGTACTCACCCTCTCTCTCCCCCCTTCTGTGTCACTCTGCCGCTGCCGGAAATTTTAATGGCAGAGACAAGATCAATGCATCTCTGTTTTTTCTAGGCATCTGGCTTTGACGATCCCTCTTTCAATGACCTTTCACACCGGCAAGTCCGGTCCAAATCCGGTTGGGATGCATCTCTTCTAAAAATCAGCTATTTTGATGCTTCCTGCCGGAAACTGAGCGGTTATTTCCAACTTGCCTCCCATGGCCTCAATATATTTTCGGACAGTAGAGATGTACATGTCGGCTTGACACTCCATCTTTGAAACAGAAGCCTGTTTAATCTTGAGAGACTGTGCGATCTGCTCTTGCGTGAATTTGCAAGCCTGGCGAAGTTCGGCAAGGGGCATTTCCTGGAAAGCTGCCCCCGCCCGTTTTTCAATGCTCACCTTACCGGTTTCGCTCAGCTTGATTTTGAGAATATTATATGACTTTGCCATTCGTCAGTCCTCCTCTTTATTCAATTCGCCAAAATGCTTTGAATAAAGCTTGCCTGCAGCTGGAATAAAGCCTGGTCACAAGTTGTCATTTCCTGTCTTATTGTCCCTCATCAAAAAAGTTCGAGTTCTTCCACAATCCAATGCGTACAATATCCCACCGGACAGCCATATAACTTTTTAATTATATAGCTGTCAAGCTATTGCACGAAAAGACGAATGAAAAAGCGAATGGGCTCCAGTCTTGAGCCCGAGATACAAACAACGCCGGTCAATATTCAGGATCCGGCACATCTTCTCCACCAAAAATGACGAGAGGGCCTTTTAAATACATTTTTATTTCATTTCGGCGCCCAGTTGAAGAGAGTTGACAGAGAATCCCCTCTGTATATATAAAAGGTATACTTCTATTTCCTGATCTCTATCGATATACAGCGCGACCTTTTTTCTCAGAAGAAATCTTGAGGGAGGTGCGATCTTGTCTTTTTCTCCTATTAAAAAGAATCTTGAATTATTAAAGACAGCTCCAAATATCCTGGACTACGCCCAGGCATTTACCGATTTTTCTTGGGATACCATCAGAAGCGAGCTGCAAGGTCTTCCGGAGGGCAAAGGGCTCAACATCGCTCATGAAGCCGTCGATCGACATGCCAATGGGGGGCTGCGCGACCACGTGGCCCTGCGATGGCTTGGAAGCGAAGGTTCGATGCGTGAGTTCACCTATGGAGAGCTCAAAGGATTAAGCAACCGATTTGCCAATATTCTCAAGAAAATTGGACTGGGGAAGGGCGACAGGGTCTCGACTCTGGCAGGGCATATTCCCGAGATGTACATTGCAGCGCTGGGGACCTTTAAAAATACAAGTGTGTTCTGTCCGCTCTTCTCTGCTTTCGGCCCCACGCCCATTTATCAGCGACTGAGCAGAGGTGATGCGAAAGTCCTTATCACGACTATACGTTCCTACCAGTTAAAAGTGAGCCATCAAAGGGACAGCCTGCCAAGCCTCAAATATGTGCTGCTGGTTGATGTAAACGACCATCTGGGGGACGCGCTTCTGTCGCTGCCACGTCTGATGGAGGAATCAAACGACAGGTTTACAATCCCCCCGACCGATCCGGAGGACATTGCGCTCCTGCATTTTACCAGCGGCACTACAGGAATGCCCAAAGGTGCGATCCATGTACACAATGCCGCATGCCACCATTATATGACAGGGAAATATGTGCTGGACTTTCACCCTGAGGATGTCTTTTGGTGCACAGCAGACCCCGGATGGATTACTGGCACGTCCTATGGGATCATCGCGCCTTTACTTCATGGAATCACCAATGTCGTTGACGAAGCGGATTTTGATGCAACGCGCTGGTGCCGGATCCTTGAAACGCAAAAGGTAAGCGTCTGGTACACAGCGCCCACGGCTCTCCGCAGATTGATGCGGTCGGGCCTGGAACCGTCACGGAATTGTGACCTCAGCAATCTGCGTCTCATCCATAGTGTCGGTGAGCCGCTCAACCCCGAGGCAGTCCTCTGGGGCCTGAAGGCATTCGGCGTCCCTATCCATGACAACTGGTGGCAGACCGAAACGGGCGGCATCATGATTGCCAATTTTCCTGCAATGGAGATCCGGCCCGGCTCCATGGGACGCCCTCTCCCCGGGATTGAGGCCGCCATTGTGCATCGGACTGACAAGAACACCGTCAAAGTAGTCGAGGAGCCTGACGCCCAGGGGGATCTTGCCCTCAGACCGGGCTGGCCTTCCATGTTTCGAGGCTATCTGCATGAAGAGGAGCGCTATAAAAAGTGTTTTATGGATGGTTGGTATCTGACAGGCGACCTGGCAAGACGTGATGCGGATGGATACTTCTGGTTTGTTAGCCGTGCCGATGACATCATCAAGACATCAGGTCATATGGTCGGCCCTTTCGAAATCGAAAGCGTACTGATGGAGCACCCCGCCGTCGCCGAAGCCGGAGTCATCGGGAAACCGGACCCACTCATTGGCGAGATGGTGAAGGCGTTTATCTCTCTCAAACCTGGAAGAGAGGCAAGCGAAGAACTGCGACTGGAGCTTATAGGCTTTGCCCGCAAGAAGCTTGGTGCAGCTGTGGCCCCGAAGGAGATTGAATTTTGGGACGCTGTTCCAAAAAATACGTCCGGTAAGATCATGCGAAGACTGCTCAAGGCCCGTGAGCTGGGTTTACCTGTAGGAGACCTGTCTACATTGGAGGGGGGCGAATAAAACAAAGGATACCAGAAGAGGGGGCAGCGAACCGGATCGGCATCTGCTTTAAGATACCGATGATGCTTCAGAAGAGATTAAAGGTAATTGCTGTCACGCCTCGCCCGGATCCGTTAAGAAAAGATCCGCGGCCTCTCCTCAACTTGTTTTATGCCCCTCCGGTTAAAAACCTTGCCCCTTGTCCGGCCTTGCGAAGCAAGTTGAACAAAAAACGCGTCTGCATATAAAATATTTCACATTGGCACGATTTCCATCTTTCTTTTCTGCAAAGGAAAATGGTAACCTGCTCTCTCAGATCTCGGAGAGACTCTTGCCATCATAAAGATTTCGTTTTTGAGCCATTAAACTCACACCAACAGTGCGATACATGATGACCGAAGATCAAATAAAAGAAGTGGCCCTGAAGATTATCAGCAGGATTGCACCGGAGGCGGACATTGCGAATCTGGATCCCGCCGATCGATTACGCAACCAATTCGATTTCGATTCCGTCGATTTTATGAACTTCGCGGTTGCCCTGCAGTCTCATCTCAAGGTGGAAATATCCGAGGCAGACTATCCGCAGCTTGCAAGCTTGAACGGTTGTATCGCGTTTTTAAAATCAAGGTGCAGTCCATAACCCTTCTCCCGGATTATTCTCGACTCTTATAAAACCAGCGAAACGATCATGACCCCGGGGTCATCCGGATCCCGTCTTTTTTTAAATCCGAACGCCTCACAGAGTCTGAGCATGGATGTATTCTCGGCCAGCACTTCCCCGAAGATCTCTCCGATATTCCGATCTCTGGCGTAATCGATGATGCGGCGCATGAGCATCGGGCCCAGGCCCAGGCCGGTCATGTCACGGTGAATAAGGATGTCGAACTCCGCGTGTGCGTTGTCCGAATCTGCAATAAGCCGTACCATGCCATACAGCACCGGTTCTCTTTGAGCGGTCGGTTCGCACAGGACTAGGGCTATCTCACGGTCATAGTCAATCTGAGTCAAAAAAGCCGCCATTTCATGGGACATAACCTGCATTGCGTGCAAAAATCTCATACGGATTTCATTGCTTGTAAGCTTTGAGAAAAGCGTTTGAAATGCCGGTTCGTCCTCCGGGCGAATGGGACGAAGCAGGAGTTTCTGGCCGTCCGGAAGTGTAATCATTTCCTCAAGCCCCTTGGGGTAAGGGCAAATCGCCAGCCGCTGAACAGCACTCAGTCGGGATTTGACCACGCGGATACGCACATTCAGGGCCAGCACGCCATGCTCATCGGCCAGCAACGGATTGATGTTCACTTCGAAAATGTCCCCGATATCACAAACCAGCTGCGACAATTTGACCAACGTCAGGGCAATGCTGTCCAGATCGGCGGCGGGCTTGCCGGTGTAGCCCTCCAGCAGGCGGAATACCCGCGTTTTCTGCATTACCTCCTTGGCAAGCTGCATGTTGAGCGGAGGTAAGGCAATGGCCTTATCCTGAATGATGTCAGCGGCTGCGCCGCCCTCGCCGAACAGAATTACCGGGCCGAACTGCACGTCGTTGCCGACCCCAGCGATCAGTTCCCTGGCATTGGCACGGCCCACCGCCTCAGGGAACGATGCACCCAGAGGTGCTGTACCTTCAGGAGAATATTCTGCTGCATGCGATTTAACTGCCCGGGCCGCAGGAATTTTATACGCGGACATGACGGCTTGCGCCTCTTGCTCCGTCAGCCATTCCCGATTTTGGGACAAGGCGTTATTCACAATCTCCAGGGCCCTCTCGGTCTCCGGTTCAAACACTTCCGGTATGTTCGCAGGTGTCTCCATGAGCATTTTCTGGCTGATCCGATAGCGTACCATCTGCATGAATCCGCGAACGGCTTCGGCTGGTGTCGCATAGGTCGGAATGCCATTTTCGGCCAATATCCTGCGGGCCTCCCGGGCGGAATCTATCCCCGGCCAACAGGTGAAGATGCCTCGTGATTTCATCTTTGAA
>JARLHL010000029.1 GCA_031292275.1 Desulfocapsaceae bacterium
AAAAAATCGATCAGGATACGGTTGAGAGGGGCTGTCTCAGGCACGAAATGAACCGGATGCATGAGGCGGGACAGGGTGAGCTTCAGCTTATTTTCAGCCGCGGCAAGGAGCACATCCTTGCGCATGATGATGCCGGTGACATTGTCGGGTTCATTGTCGTAGACGGGGACGCGGCTGTGACTGCTCAACTCGCCGGCGACCTTCATTGCTTCCTCCACTGTCATATGTTCATTGAGCGAGAAGGTGACAGTCCGGGGAGTCATGACCTGGCGGACAATCTTGCTTTGTAATTCAAGGACATTGGTGATAACCCTTTCCTGATCGGCCTCGATTTCGCCGGACTTCAGCGAGAGGGCGGCGATAGTCTGCAGCTCCTCGGCGGAATAATTGCCCTCGTCTCTGCTTTGCGGCAGAAGTCGGGTTATGGAGCGGCACATCCAGACGATCGGTTTCAGGAAAAGGACCATCCAATACAGAGGGGGGGCGATATAGGGCGCAAGCCGGACGGCAAAGCTGACCCCCATGGTCTTGGGAATGATTTCTGCCATAAGCAGGATGGCAAGGGTAAAGATGCCGGAGAACCAGATAAGGTTTTCATCGCCGAACAGCTTCGCCGCCGCGGCACCGGCAATGGCGGCGCCGATCGTATTGGCTATGGTGTTGAGCGTCAGGATGGCGGTGATGGGCTCGTCTATGTCGGCCCTGAGATTCTGCAGAAGGGCGGCCGCTGAGTGACCCGATTTTTTCAGCATCTCCACCTGAATCGTCGATATCGAATAGAGTACGGCCTCGCAGAGAGAGCAGAATGCCGAAATGCAGATCGAAAGGATTATGGCAGTCAGAAGTGTGTTCAATACGAAATTCTCCATAGGTGGGGTTGATTCCAGTCTTCTATTGCGTAAGCATAATCAAAATATCATTGACATTCAATGTCTCATCGCTGTAACGACAAAGGATGATTGGCCGGATTCATACACAAATGATTTCCTGGCACCAGCCCTGAAAGCGCGGCCTAGGGAGAGCGATATGCGGGGCGTCTTGTAATTCATATTTTTTAAGGAAAAAGGATGGAATTTACACAATTTGCGGTGGCAACGGAAGATATAGGGAAATTCAGCGGTGATATGCTCGTCTACTGTCTCGTTCAATCTGACGAGGGGTTTGAAAAATGCGACCAGGCCATTGGGGCCTCCGTTCGCAATGCATTCAAATTGGGTGACTTTTCAGGTAAAGGCGGTGAGGAACTGCTGCTCTATCCCGGGGACAGGAGTTCGGATGTCAGCCTGCGGGCCAAGCGTGTTGCGGTCTGCGGCATTGGCAAGATGGGCTCCGGAACCAGGCCAGCCGAAATCCGGGAGATGCTCAGAAAGACCGGCGGTCATATCGCCAGGCTTTCCGAGAAGGTGAAGGCCTCCCGGATCATGATTGTCCTGCCGGAACTGGAGCCGGTCTCGCCTGGCGAAACCGCCGAGTGCCTTGTTGAAGGGATCGCCCTCGGCGATTACCGGTTTGAGAAATATAAGAAAACGGATCCGGAGGAAAAGGCCTTTGCCGGTCTGAAAAAGGTTGCACTGGCCTGCAAGGACTCTGACCCTGCCGTTGCCTTTGGCCTGGCCAGAGGGGAAAACGCCGCCAAAGCCACCTGTCTGGCCAGGGATATGGCCAACGAGCCGGCCAATAAATGGACGCCGGAACAGTTTGCCCTCCTGGCGCGGAGCCTTGCGGAAAAATATGGGATGAAATGCCGCATCCTGGAAAAGAAGGATATGAAACGGCTGGGCATGGGAGGAATCCTGGCGGTCAACCAGGGTTCGTATGATCCTCCGAAAATGGTGATCCTTGAATATAGGGCTGGAGCTGCCCGCCCGACCCTGCTCTTTGTCGGCAAAGGGGTGACCTTCGACTCCGGCGGGGTCAGCCTGAAACCGGCTCCCGGGATGGAGGATATGAAGTATGACATGTGCGGTGCCGCGGCGGTGATGGCCATGATGCAGGCGGTAGGGGAGGAGAGACCTGATCTCAATATCGTGGCGATAGTACCAGCCACCGATAATATGGCGGGCAGCGCCGCTGTGAAACCGGGAGATGTCATCAGCCACTATGGCGGGATCACCTCGGAAATAGTCAATACGGATGCCGAAGGCAGGATGATTCTGGCCGATGCCCTGGCCTATGGGATCAAAAAATTCAAACCGGCCTGCGTTGTCGATGTGGCGACCCTGACCGGGGCTGCAATCATC
>JARLHL010000030.1 GCA_031292275.1 Desulfocapsaceae bacterium
CCCATCTATCCGCTCCAGCAGACACCAACTCCTCCGACGAGCATTCATACGGGGCCCATTCTCGGATTTGGCATCTGCTTCCGCTCAGGTGGTGCCAATCGGAAGGGTATGAACTTTGACACAGAATTCTGAACACTCCCTCCCCCTCTACCATCTCCTCCCGAATAACCGGGCCCATGAACGGTGCCATGTACGATATCAGGCTCTCTGCCGATATTTTCCATAATATCGATCTCACCGCACACCGGCCAGCCGACTTCGCTAAAATTTTCTCCAAGCATCCAGAACGCGGACCAGATGCCCTGCCCGAACGGGAGCTTTATGCGAGCCTCCACCAGACCATAGGTAAACGAAAATTTTCCGCGCGTAATCAGACGTGCGGAGGTAATGCGGCAGGGCCGTGCCAACATGAACGGTTACCAGGATCGACATCCGTCACTGTCCGTGCGGTAAGAGCAAGACAACTGTTCCCGTCCAGCGACGCATTCTCCGTTTGATCGGTATAGTACTGCAATTCTCGATTTCCCCAACCTTCACCGCCTCTCTCGTGCCCCCATTTCGACGGATCAGGAGGGGCACCCTTCGGTCCCTCGAACTCATCACTCCAGACAAGTCTTGATTTTTCGGAAGTTGCGCTTGTAACAGTATAAGGGGACGCGGGGGGATGGAGTACCGGCATAATCAAAAACAAACCTCATTCTTAAACGGGAAGTGTTCCCCTTCTTCAACTCGGGCCGATGCAGCATTCCGTTTCAGACTTTGAACTGCTGCACCAGCCTTTCCAGTTGGACAGCGAGATCGGACAGGCTCTGGGCCCTGGCCTGGACCTGACTGCTCCCCTCTCCCACATAGTTTGCGGCCTCGTTGATCTCTGAGATATTCTTCGTGATATCATGAACTACCACAGAGTTCTGCGCCACATTTTCATTGACTTCGGAAATACCCAGAGCTGCCTGGGAGATATTTTCGGCAATTTCGTTGGTTGCTGCGGACTGTTCCACAACGGCAGTGGCAATTCCATTGATAACGCTGTTTATTTCACCGATCACCTCGGATATTTTATCGATGTCCTCAATAGTTGAAATCGTTGTATTCTGCATTTCATCAATCTGGTTCTTGATTTCCACCGTGGCTGCTGCGGTCTGCCTGGCCAGTTCCTTGATCTCGTTGGCAACGACGGCAAAACCTTTTCCAGCATCACCGGCCCGGGCGGCTTCAATGGTGGCATTCAAGGCCAGCAGATTGGTCTGCTCGGAAATTTCAGTGATAGTTTCAGTGACTTTACCAACCTTGCGGGCCGACTCTCCCAACGCAGTCACCTTTTCTGACGTATGCTGAGATTGCTGCACAGCACTTTCGGAAACAAATTTGGCCTTTTCAGCACTCTGACCGATCTCGTTCACGGTGGCGGTCATCTCCTCGGTGGCCGTGGCGACCATGCCGACATTACTGGATGACTGCTCCATGGCAGCCGACACTGACTGCATATTGGTACTCATCTCCTCAGCGGCGGCGGCAACAGTATTAGATTTCTGGGCTGTATCGCTGGCCGAGGACGACAGCTGGCGGGAAACAGAGGCGAGGTCCACCGATGATGACGAAAGGTCGTTAATACCGACAACGATCTCCGCTATCATTGCCCTGAGGCTATCCACTGTCGCATTCATGGATCTGGCCATGCTGCCGATTTCATCCTGTTGATCAATTTCAAGCCTGGCGGTAAAGTCTCCGTCGGCCATGGTGTTCGCCAGCGTCACAGCCTTATTCACCGGCCCGGTAATTGATCGGATAATCAAGATTCCCATCAGGATGCTGATACAAAAAGCCGCACATAAAAGAATAAGGATCAGAATCTTGGAATGGACGGCAACAGCCTGGGCATTGCTGGCAGTATTTTTCGAATTTTCCGTCTGGTACGCGATCAAGCCTTCAATCGCGGCAAAGTAGGCGGATTGTACGCTCCGGACATCGGTGAGCAGCATGCCTACAGCCTTATCATTTTGTCCTGCCAGAACAAAGTCGATATATTTAAGGTACTGCGTCACATAATCGGTGCGGGTATCCAACACCTTTTTGAGAAGAGCCTTCCCCTTTTCATCGACAACAGTCTCCTGGAGTTTTGAGATCAATTTGCCGTTCATATCGCGTGATTCTGTAATCCGCTTGATTTCAGCGTCCTGAGTCGCCTTGCTGCTATCAATGACGATATTGCGCAGACCTCTGGCAATCACATTGGTATTCTTGATAATAGCGTTTGCCGCCTCGACCTTGGGCATCCGGTCGTTAGCCAGCATTGCTACTTCGCTGTTCAATTCACCGATATAGTATATCGCAATAATGCCGTCGATCAACAAAAGGCTCAGGACTAAACCAAACGCCAGGATCAACCGTGTTCCAATTTTCATGTTCTTGAGCATGCCTCTTCTCCTCATCATGTGTCTCCCGGAAGGGGAGACCAATTTATAAACAGAAATACCGATAATCTGCTGAATATGTGAATTTTCTGCTTCTAACAGCTTTTCATAAACAAATACAGAATGATGAATTGTTCGGCAAACCCGGCAGGGTTAGCTGAGAACCATCGACTCTTTCCCTTCCGCACCCGCTATGGGGATGGGTTCAAACCGAACACTCCTGGATGACATCTCTGCATTCAGACCGCCCCAACTTCATCTGAGCAAAAAGAATACCACAATCATTTTATATGCCACCAAGCTGCAAATCAAATTTATATTACCAATTTTACGCCATATTATCGTTTACTGCCGAAGGACTGTGCAGGCAGAAGGGCAAATGCACGATAAACAGGAGGTCGGATTACCTCCTCATGACCAGAAGCGAAGAGATGCTTGGCCTGCAACTGGATCGACAGACTGCCTACAGTTCGTGCAATTATATGTATTGTCAGTATCATAAGATCAATCAATCCAGAGGGAATCAATTTACCACCGGCCAACTCCCAGCCAATTAAAAAGACTTTTTTCAATTTTGTTTATACGGCAGCAGTGCATGTTTTATGGCCGAGATAAGCTCCGCTTCGACCACGGGTTTGATAAAGTAGAAATTCACCTTGGCAGTACGTACGGCCTGCTCAATGCTGCCGGAGTTCTCATCGGCAACGACTATGACAGGAGGATGCTCAATGCCTGAAGTTGCAGACCAGCACTCCAACTGATACAGGGCGAGCATGCAAGACCAGCTTTCACCAAAAAGTTCAAAGATAATAAGGTCAAAGATCTCGGAAAGGAGATATTCGGGATGAAATTCGATCAGATCAAGGGAGACGGCAGGTATTCCCTGTGAGGATAATATCTGCATCACAGTGGTGTCTGCTGCGTACTTACTGTCATGAATCAATAAGACATTCGGCATAGCGTTCCCTTGGAATGTCCAGATATATTGTCTATACGCTATCTGGCTTGAGATTCTTTTTCAAAAAACATACCATGAGGGATAAAAAAAGAAGATCTCTTCTAGCATAGAGGGAATACTGTATATTTTCCGGATGGATTGCTCCTGTCTGCAGTCCGCAGCAGTGGAGAAGGGAAAGGAGGTGGGAAGAGGAGGCAAGTTTACCCCCTCCAGGCCCGTTGAGACAGAGGCTCAGTCGTTTTTCGGTGCGGAAGAGAAATCCTTCATCGCCAGGCCCAGTTCCTTGATCTTGGTATAGAAATTCTTCTTATGCATCCCGGAGATCTCCAAGGCATGATGCAGACTCCCGTGGGAGAGGCAAAGTGTCCTGAGCAGGTAATCCCGGTCAAATTGATTCAGGACCTGATCCTTTGCCTGCTTGTAGGTGAGCATTGTCCCCTTGTCGCCATCGCCCAGGACCCGACGCACATCCGCCATAGAGATTTTCCGGCTTGTGGCCATCTGGGAGACCTTGTACAGCGTCTGCTTCAGCTGACGAACGTTGCCGGGCCAATCCCGCTCTATCAGCAGCGAGGCGGCGTCGGCGGAAATTTCATAGGTAATATTTTTTGCGGTGCCGAAGATATCCAGAAAATGCCAGATCAACGGCAGGATGTCGGCCTTTCTCTCGTCCAGAGGCGTGGTCTTTATGATGGAGGCCGACAAGCGATAATACAGATCTTCACGAAAACGCCCATCCCGGCACATTTTTTCCAGATCCTGATTGGTTGCCGCCAGAATCCGGACATCGACCCCCAGGATCTTTGCCTCCCCGACCCGTGAATATTCACCATTGTCGAGAAAGCGGAGGAGCTTGGCCTGCACCTCCAAGGGCAACTCGCCCACCTCGTCAAAAAACAGGGTGCCGCCATCGGCCGAACCGATATACCCCTTGGTGCTTTTTATGGCTCCGGTAAAGGCTCCGCTGACATGCCCGAAGAGCTCCGTCTCGGCCAGGGTGCCAAGGACCGCGCAATTAATGGGCATGAAGGCGTTGCGGCTGCGGCTGCTGTTGCTGTGTATATCCCTGGCAATGATCTCTTTGCCGGTCCCGGATTTTCCAAGGATCAGCACTGGAATATCCAGATTGGCAAGGGAAAGGATCTCCTCTCTGACGTCCCGCGTAGACATAGACACGCCGACAAGCCCGCTGCCCTTTCTATCCGAGGAGGCAGAGGCGACAAAGGCGTTTCTCAACCGTTTGAAATGCAGGGCCGCATAAACTGTATAGACCAGCTGGGATTCATTGAAAGGCTTGAACAGGAAATGGGTGAGCCCCATCCTGAGGCAGGGATCCAGGTTCTCTTCATCGGGGACACCCGTTATGATAACAACCTCGGTGCTGTGAGAGGTATCCATCAGCTTCCGCGAGAACTCAACGCCGTTGATCTCCGGCATATTGATGTCGATAATGGCGAGATCAAAGACCTTGCCGCGAGTACTTTTCAGGGCCTCCCGGGGGTCATTATGGGCCTCGACCTCATAGCCGTTTTCGCTGAGGGTCGTGTGAATGAAATCGACAATGCTCGGCTCGTCGTCAACGACCAGGACCCGGGTATTTTTAACCGCCCGCGCTTTATATATGGACATCGTACACCGCTTTTTCCAGTTGAGCCATCGTGAACGGCTTTTGCAAAAAAACCGTATTCCCCTCAATTTCCTTTGGGATCATAGAATCCTGCCCGGACATGAAAATGATCCGGACCTGGGGGTTGATACCCCGCAGGTGCTGATAGCATTCATAGCCGCTGGTATCACACAAACCCACATCCATCAGGATGGTCGTGATTATATCAAAGAGGAGTGAATATTCCTCCAAGGCCTCCTTGCAGGTATCAACGCAGAAGACCATATGCCCACGTCGCTGCAGCCGGTTGAGCAACAGGGTACGCATGGCCTCATCGTCTTCCACCACCAGAAAGCAATGCCTGCCCAAATCATTTCGACTGCTTTCTTCCTTTATATCCGCGTCTTGAGGAATTGCCCTTTTCCCGTGGTCGACAAGAGGGAAGACAGCGCTGACCACCGTTTCACCGGCAGCACTTCTGCTGAAAACAAGCCGTCCCTGATTCTTTTCAGCCAGTATCTGCGCGGCATAAAGTCCAAGCCCGCGATAAGGGGCTTCGCTGCTCCTGGTGATAAAAGGCGTGCCGACGGCGCTCAGGATACCCGCGGAAATTCCCGGCCCGCGGTCGCGAAAGCTCAGGATCAGATCCGGATTCGCATTGTCTCCCGATCCAGCATCCTCGCGCCCCGCCTCCAGCACGACGGAGCCGCCGTCAGGGGTTGCGTCCACACAGTTTTCGCCAAGATAAAACAGGAGCATAATGACCTCCTGGGCACTGCAGACAAACCGTTCCTGCTGGACCCTGGAGACCAGTTCAAACCGGTGGACCCGAGAAATACAGTTCAGCAGATCTACGGCTCTGGTTGCCGGCAGCAGAGGGGAATTACTCCGGGTCTCGGTCTCTTCGCCCCTGGCAATCCCTGAGAGGATTGCCGTCTGCTCCGTTCCTCGCCGCAGCAGATCTCCGATCAGATCGGTCCTCCTCTCCGGTATATCGCTGAGCATGCCCCTCTCCTGCCGGAGCATGGTAATCTGACCGCCAAGGCCGGTAAAAATATTATTATAGCCATGCGCCCCCCCGCGGGCGACCCGTCTCACAGCTGCAAGATATTTATAGTGGAGCAGAAAATCGGGCGGATTTTCAGGGTATGCCGCAGCTATCTCCATGAGTGCATTCTTCCCATTTTTGCCGGATAGACGGTTCAGCCGAAGCTCCCCTTGACATCCGAACCTCGGCACAATTTCCCCCTCTCTCTTTCTTGAATCATTTAATCATACCTACTTCTTACCCCCTGGGCAATGCTTTTCAGGGGAGACTTTTAATCCTGCGCATAAAACGGATCTATGTCAATCGGCACCTGGCGGCGATGGCCAGTCTGCAAGGTCGCCTCCCCCCGCGAGAGGCCTTGCAGGAATGAAAGCAGCAATACGGATGGAACGGAAAAAGGGGGAGAAAGAGTGATAAAAGATGATCCGGCACAAACCGAGGCGCTTGATTTTTCGAACACGGCCTGCGGCAATAGCAGTATGGAGAAGGTTTACACTAATAAATCCTTAACGTAATCAATGAGTTCAGACGGGTGGAAGGGTTTTTCCAGGATATGATCGGCACCCAGCATCTCTGCCAAAGGCAGGTAGGTCTGAGGCCCCAGCTTTCCTCCGCCCGATATGGCAATGATCTTGGGCTTCGGGGTCAGCTTGGCCAGCTCCATAATGACCTCCAGGCCCTCCTTATCCGGCATGATAAGATCGGTAATAACAAGATCGGGCCTGTGCGCGTAATACATATCCAAACCCTGCGCACCGTCCATAGCCGGAAAAACCCCATAACCGGAGCGACTTAAGAGATCGCACATCATTTTCAGCATATTTTCATTATCATCAATAACAAGGATATTCTTCATGGCGCATTGTATTAAGTAATTTCTCAGATAGAGGCCTTATCTCTCTGTTTTCATGTCTGTCGCTTTGACCCGATCAGGTATGTGTATTATGGTGCCGGAAACAGCGGAGCAGTTCCCGGAGTTCGCCATGATTGATCAGATCGTTCTCTACGAGGATCATACCGAATTTTTTCTGCAGACGCTTCTGCTTATCGATCAGCCTCTGTACCGTATTGTCGGTTGCGATGCCCAGTCTTCTGGCCGTCTGGCCAAAGAGATGCTCCGGGTTTGTATGACGGAGTATAGACGCCACATCCTCTTTGCTGAAGATACCGGCGCGAAGTCCCAGTTCCCCCAGACGCGGCCTTCCGAGCCTCTGCCATATCAGGACCCGGGCAATGGTCCGCCAGTTTGTCAGCCCGCCGTAGTAGAGAAAATGGCCGAAGAGCAGAGGGCGAGCGGGAAGTCCTCCCTGGTACAGCCTCTCAGTATTCACGGAGATATCCGGCATCCCCGGGTCTGCAGGCAGAATTATGGGCCTGAATGCCCGCCCGGCGGCAGGAAATGGACCCGAGCGGCGCATTTGCCATTGGTGAATGTGACAGGAGGAGGCGTTTCGCCTGGCCACATCCCTCGTCTGCAGAAAACCGAGGAGATTCTCATAGGCCGCACGAACCGCATGAAAGGAATAATGGTCGGCCGGATGTCTCCGAAAGTCCCCCGCAGCCATCCGGTCCGGGTGAGTCTCCATGGCGCGTTTTCGAAAGGCCGCCTTCAGGCCGCCGACCTGGAGATAGTCGAGAAACTCCGCCGAGACGGTCATCTCGGCACCGAAGAGGACCTCCAGAGAGCGGAATCGTTGTTGTTCAACTGCAGTTCTTTCCATTATATCTAACCGGTGCTGATGAAGGGCTGCCAACCGGCAGACCTCTTTTCCCTCATCTCATCAAAGGCATACGCGCAAAACCTCTGATGCGATGCGCTGCAGAGGCATGGTCTTATGGACACCGCCATGCTTGATCGCCTCGGCCGGCATCCCGAAGACCACACACGAGGCCTCATCCTGAGCGATGGTCAGGGCCCCGGCGTCAAACATCTCCTTCATACTCCTGGCGCCGTCATCCCCCATGCCGGTCATAATAACGCCGACCACATTCTTGCCCCCGTACCGGGCAGCCGAACGGAAAAGCACGTCCACCGACGGCCTGTGCCGGGAAACCAGCGGTCCATCTTTGACTTCCACATAATACCGGGCACCGCTCCGCTTCAGCAGGGTATGCCGGTTGCCGGGGGCGATCAGGGCCCTGCCGCGGACGACGGTGTCGTTATCCCGCGCCTCCTTGACCGTCACCCGGCAGATGGCATCCAGACGCCTGGCAAAGGCGGCAGTAAAATTCTCCGGCATATGCTGGACAATGACGATCCCCGGCGCATCTTCAGGCAGCATCTCCAGAAAGACCCGGAGCGCCTCAGTCCCCCCCGTCGAGGCACCGACCACCACCACCTTCTCCGTGGTCTGGATCATGGCATTGGAGTTGGGTTTGTCGATGATCACATCGGCAGAATACTTGGGTGACACCTCCTTCAGGGTGCCGCGCCCCTCCCTTCTCCGAATATCCGGACGGGTCGCGGCCGCACCTTTAATCACGTCACAGATCATAAGCCGGGATTCTTCAATAAACAGCTTGGTCCCCATCCTGGGTTTGGTGATAATATCAACCGCTCCGTATTCCAGGGCCTTGAGACCGGATTCTCCGCCGATCTCCGCCAGACTTGAACACATTACCACCGGGAGAGGATGCTGGCTCATCAGCTTTTGCAGAAAGGTCAGGCCATCCATTCGCGGCATTTCGATGTCCAGGGTAATGACATCGGGGACGACACTCCTCAGCCGCTCCGCGGCAAGGTACGGATCCGCCGCGGTACCGACAACCTCAATGTCCGGATCGGAGTTCAGTATGTCAGAGAGGGTCTGCCGTACCAGCGCGGAGTCATCGACGACCAGCACCTTAATTTTCCCCATAATCGTCATCCCTGGCCGCAGGCATCATTTGTCTGTTTCAATTTACGCAAGTAGACATCTCCGGTCATGATCGAAAAAAATAATTTGCGGCCTGAGGATCCTCCCGTGTCGGCGTTGGAGACCTGCAGTCCGAGTTCGCTAATAGTATGCTTGGCCTCCATGACGTTTTGCTCCCCGACCGTTTTCCTGCCGACTCCGTAATTGGACCCCAGGAGCTGCGCTCCACCGAAAATTTTGATCTCCAGATCACCGCAGCATCCGCACTCCTTCATTTTACGATACATATACCGGACAGCAGAATCCACAGAGAGAAGGTTGCCGGCCTGACCGCGGACATTCGCCAGCATGGCATGGCATATCGCCCCAATCTTCTTCTTCGATGAGTACATGGTTATTGCCACGCAGGAGCCCAGAACCGTGCTGACGAGGATCGGACCGGTGGTCACAATGACCTCTCCCGGCTTGAGAAAGGCATTACAGGTGTGATTGGCAATAATGTGTTTCATATCTTCTGGTAGACCGTCGGGCCCACAGCCTTAAAATTCACATCAATACCGTTGAGAGTCTCGGAATGGCCCAGAAACAGATAACCGCCGGGGTCTAATTGCTGACAGAACTTCTGCATCAGTTTCTGCTGGGTCTGTTTGTCGAAATATATTATTACATTTCTGCAAAATATTATATCGATTTTATCGGAAATACCGAAATCATTGTCCATAAAATTTATTCTGCGAAACGTAACTTTAGAGCGAATTTCAGGGCATATACGAACGAGCCCGCGGCTTTTATCCTTGCTGCGCAGGAAATATTTTTTTTTAATGTTTACGGCAATTTCGGTAGCGCGATCCTCCGGATAGACTGCAGCCATCGCGGTCTTGAGAATCCTGGTGCTGATATCCGAAGCCAGGATGGAAAAACGGCATTCCCGGTTCTTTTCGGCAAAATCAGAGAGGACCATCGCCAGCGTATAGGGCTCCTCTCCGCTTGAGCACCCGGCGCTCCAGATCGTAAGCGTATCGGCAATCCGTCTTCCGGAGCGGGCCAGGATTTCCGGCAGGGCCTTTTGGGTCAGATAGGTGAAGTGACCGGCCTCACGGTAAAAATCAGTCTTGTTGGTGGTAACCACATCGATCAGATGGACAATTTCAGCATGCCGGCCTTCCGGGCTGAAGATGAATTCGCGGTAAGCCTCAAAGCTCTCCAGATCCAGGGCCTTGAGGCGCTTTTGCAAACGTGCCTCAAGCATGGTCTTCTTCGAGGGAGGCAGCTGAATTCCGACCTGCTCGTAAATAAACGCTCTGAACAGCTGGAAATCATGCCCCCTCAATCTTGCTGGCGGCGCTACGGTCATACCCCGGCTCCCCTCCGTCCCGACCCCCGGCCCAGGGAACTGGATCGGATGTAAATGACTATTGTATCGTTCTCCCCTGAATGTCTATCAGCTCATCCGATGAAAAGACCTTATCGATGTCCAGGATCATAACAAAATCATCATCAACCTTGCCCATGCCTTTGATGAATTCGATATTCAGTTTCGTCCCAAGCTGCGGAGGCGGTTCAATATGGTCGGGTTCCATTTCAACCACCTCCTGCACCGAATCCGCCAGCACGCCCATGATGATGCTCTCACAGCTCAGGTCCACCTCGACCACGATAATGCAGGTATTGACAGTCTTTTCAGTGCATTCCATGCCGAAAGTGAGCCTGAGATCAATCACCGGAACGACACTGCCCCGGAGATTGATGACCCCGCGCATAAAATCCGGGGTCTGCGGGACCTTGGTAATCGTTGTCAGTTCCAGTATCTCGCGGACCTTGGCCACATCGAAGGCGAAGACCTCATCACCCAATTTAAAGGTCAGATATTGTACAGTTTCAGTGATTCCAGCCACACTCATAACTCCCTCTCCTCTCTGAAGATGTTAAGCCCCGGAGATTGCGCTCCGGTCAGAATTTTTCAAACTCCTCATCGAGATGATCCGCAGAACCCTTCCCGCCCAGATCCAGATGTATCGCTTCTTCGGACTTCACCGCTCTGCTCAAGGGGACCTTCCTGACCGCTGCCGGCCTCGACATCGGCATATGTCCGATGGCCAATTGCCTTCCCTGCTGACGGTGCGGGGCATCAGGAATGCGTCTTCCCGTATCCAGAGTGAAGAAGGCAATGGTGGACTTAAGCTGTTCCGCCTGGCTGGAAAGCTCTTCAGTAGTAGAGGCCATCTCCTCGGCAGCACCGGCATTCTGCTGAATAACCTGATCCAGCTGCTGAATGGCCTTGTTGATCTGGTCGGCACCGGTATCCTGCTCTTTACTGGAGGCACTGATTTCCTGAACCAGTTCAGCGGTTTTCTGGATATCCGGCAGCATCCTGTCGAGCATCTCTCCGGCCTGTTCGGCGATGTCGACACTGGAGGTTGAGAGCCGGCTGATTTCGCCTGCGGCCGCCTGACTGCGCTCGGCCAGCTTCCTGACCTCGGAGGCGACCACAGCAAAGCCCTTCCCATGCTCCCCTGCCCGCGCGGCCTCAATGGCGGCGTTCAAAGCCAGCAGATTGGTCTGACGGGCAATCTCCTCGATGATCGAGATCTTGGTGGCGATCTCTTTCATTGCGGCCACAGTCTCGGTCACGGCCTTGCCGCCTTCCTTCGCATCGGCGGAACTCTTGACGGCAATCTTCTCCGTCTGCATCGCGTTGTCCGTATTCTGGCTGATGTTGGAGGCCATCTCTTCCATGCTGGAGGAGATCTCTTCGGCACTGGCTGCCTGTTCGGTTGCCCCCTGCGACATCTGCTGGGCGGTGGCCGACATCTGCTGGGCACCGGTGGCGACATTGTCCGCCGCACCCTGGACCTCGGTGACGACCTCCTTCAGTTTATCGACCATATCAGCCAGGGACTGCATGAGCTCATCATTTTCGCTCCTCTTCTTCAACGCCACCATCAGGTTGCCCTGAGAAACCATCTTTGCGCTCTCCGTGATTCCTTTAAGCGCAGTGACATTGCGGCTCAGGGTATCAGCAATCTTTTCAAAATTAGCGGCAATGGCCCCGGTGTCCTCATCCGCTGGGGCAACGGCGGAGGTAAAGTCCATATCACCACTGGCAAGCATTTCAAGGTTCGAGAGCAGTTTATTTACCTCGTTGTTCTGGTAGATGGCCTGTTTTTCTGCCACCCGGGCGGCTTTTTTGACAGCAGTCAAGTCAGAGACCACTTCAAAGGCACCAATGACATTGGCGTTGTCGTCTTTGATGGGGACACCGGAATAACCGATATCGAGAGGAAGTGTTCCGGGATGCGCATCGGTTTCACCGGTGACGCTCTGCCCCGTAGCGATGGCTCTGCCGCACGCGCAATTATTCGTCTTGCAATCAGAAGTCCTGAAATGATCGTAACACTTGCTCCCGATTACCTGCTGCGGATTCCTGTTGCCCGCCTCGGCCCCGGCCTTGTTCATGTACAGGACAGTGAAATCACGATCGACAAGCATGGCCGGCACCGGCATGGAGTCCAACAGCCCCACCAGGCGATCGACAATTGTGTTGATTCCGCGCAATAATTCTTTAAAGTCGCCGTGGTGCCCTGATGCATCCGCCCGGGTGGTAAGGCGTCCTTCCATGGCCGCGGTGCCGAGCATTTTTGCATCAGCTATAAGAGCGCGAATATTTTCGACCATTTTCTTCATCGCCGCCATGACGCTTGTGGTATCCCCCGCTTTGAGTGAAATCTCGCGGGAAAGATCGCCATTACCGACCATCGTCGCAATCTCGCCGACAACCCTGGGATCAGCGCCCAGTTGGGCCATGACATTACCGGCGATGGTCAGCCCCAGGACGATTGCCATGAGTACAGCGGCAACAACGATACAGGCCAGGATGATGACCGTGCTGCGCACGGAGGCGGAATTCTGGTCGGCAACTTCGCCGCCCTGTTTTATCTTGGTCTTGACCAGTTGGGCAATGGCATTCTGCTCATCCCGGGAGGCCTTGCCGGCATCGCCTTTCATCAAGGCCTGGGCCTCGGCCAGTTTCCCCTCTCGGCCCAGCTGCATCATCTTCTCCAGTATGGGCCCATAGACAGTACGGCTGGCCTTGAATTCCTCAAACTGCTTGCGGCCTTCCTCTGTTATTACTGCCTTTTCATACAGATCGGCATTCTTTGTTATCTCATCCCGAAGTTCCCTGATCCGGCCGTCAAAGTGCTCTCTTTCTTCCTGGGTCGGCGCATAGACGCTATCCCGGACATTCACCCGAAGCTGCTGGAATTCAGTGGATATATTTGCCAGCACGCTCAAAGGTGCGGCGGCTCTCTCATAGAGCATCCTGTCCGCATCGCCGATTTTTTTTATGGCATAGATGCTGAATCCGCCAAGAGCGCCAGCGATGAACGCAACAGAGATGAAGCCCGCCAGCAACTTACCTTTGAAGGTCATTGAATCGAACCAGTGCATGCCTTTTTCCTCCGAAATATGTTATCCAAGTGAAAATCGCTGAAACAGTCTGCCGGCAGGGCGGGCTACCCTGTAACCGTTCTTCCTCCGCCCCTGCCTGCCGCGGACACATTCGTCCGCATCGTCCGCTCCTCTCTTTGCTTTGACCGCAACTCCCGCACCCCTAATGCCTACCGTTCTTCCTGCTCTGCAACCTCAGCCATCCTGGCCAGATCGCCCGGCGAGAGGATCAGGGCAACGGAGCCATCTCCCAGGATGGTTGCCCCGGAAATCCCCTTCACATCCTGATAGAGAAGGCCAAGGGGTTTGATAACCGTCTGGTGCTCGCCGACCACGAAGTCCACCACAAAGCCCACTCTGCTTCCATGTACCAGAACGATCACAATCTGTTCAATCTCGGGCCGTTCTCCCGGAATGCCGAACTGCTCACGAAGACAGATATAGGGGGTCAGACTCCCCCGCACCTTGGCCAGATTCCGGCCATGAGCCTCCTGAATATCCGACCGGGACAACTCCACGCACTCCTCCACCGCCGCCAGCGGCAGGACGAAATGGCTGGGCCCGATCCTCACCAGGAGACTTTCAATGATCGCCAGGGTCAGCGGGATCTTCAAGGTTATGGTCGTCCCCTTCCCCAGCTCGCTGTCGACCACAATGGTCCCCCGCAGGCCCTCAATCCCCCGTTTGACCACATCCATGCCGACACCCCGCCCGGAGACGCTGGTGACGGTCGCCGCCATGGAGAAACCAGGGGCAAAGATGTAGCTGTAAATTTCCTGATCGGTCAGATCCGCACTGGCCGGGATCATTCCCAGGCTGATGGCCTTGTTGCGGATCGCATCACGATTGATCCCGGCGCCGTCGTCGTAAATGGTGATAAGGACCGAATCTCCTGCGTGTTCGGCTCCCAGGCGGATTGTGCCTGCAGCAGGCTTTCCGGCCTCCAGGCGTCTTGCCGGCTTTTCGATACCGTGATCGATACTGTTGCGGATGATGTGGACCAGAGGATCGTTGAGCTTTTCAATAACGGTCTTGTCCAGCTCGGTATCGGCCCCGAAGGTCACAAGCTCGATCTCTTTGCCCAACTCCTGGGAAAGGTCTCGAACCAGCCGCTTGAACTTGCTGAAAGTGCTGCCGATGGGCAGCATCCGGATATTCAGTGCGGTATCACGCAGCTCATTGGTCAACCGTTCGACCTCCTCGGCAATGGAGATAAAGATCGAGTCACGCCGGGAATTGGCCATCTGGGTCAGACGGGCCTGGACGGTGACCATTTCACCCACCAGATTCACCAGCTGGTCCAGGCGTTCCGCCGGGACCCGGATACTGGCGGCGGGCTCCGGAGCGGTACGCTCCTGCCTGATATTCTTCACATGCTGCTGCTCACCGAGTGCCGACAGCACCTTATCTTTGCTGATAACGCCTTCGGCCACCAGGAGCTCTCCCAGGGGCTTCTGCTGCTGCAGGACATTCTGCAGCGCATCCAAAGAGACGTCGCCGCGCTCGACCAGAATATCCCCCAGTCTTTTATAGCCGGCGCCCTCCTCGGCCCCTTGATTGTCGTCGATCAGCTCGATGCTGACCCGGCAGTCATCCTCGACAAAGATGAAGACATCCCGGATCGCCTCTTCACCGCGGCTGGTGGAAAGAATGATGTCCCAGTACAAGTAACAGTGTTCTCCGACCAGCGTATCGAGCAGCGGAAGCTCGTCGAACTGGGCCGTCACCAGACAGGCCCCCAGACCGCGCAGCTCGTTGATCAGGGCCAGAGGATTACTGCCGCATACGAGCAGTTCCCGATGGGGATGAAACCGGATTCGCCATGTCTTCAGGTCGGTCTCGGCAGCTTCCGTCTCAGGAACGTGCATTGCCGCCGCCCCCTGCTTTTCCTGCCCGCCTGTCTCCGTCCGGGCGCCGGGGACAAGCCCGCGCAGACCGGCAATGATCACCTCTCCCCGCTCCCGATCGACCTCGGCGGCGCCTGCAGAGGCATCAAGCAGGGCGGAAATATGATCACGGGACTGCAGGGTCAGATCGAGCAATTCCCGGGTCACCACCATTTTGCCGTTTCTGACCAGGTCAAATACGGTTTCGACCTCATGGGTGAAGGTGGCGATCTCATCAAAACCGAACATCGCCCCGGACCCTTTGATCGTATGCATGGCCCGGAACACCCTGGCGATCAGATCGGTATCATCCGGGGTCTCTTCAAGATCGAGCAGGGACGTTTCCAGCTCGGCGAGCAAGTCTCCAGCCTCTTCCCGATAGGCGGCAATGTGTTGTTCAATCATAGTACCGGTTCCCTTCTCGTTGACACCGACCCTTCACCCGCACCGGCCTTCTACCCCAGCACCTTTTTGACAACGGCAATCAACTGCTCCGGCTTGAACGGCTTGACGATCCAGCCTGTGGCCCCGGCAGCCTTCCCCTCGGCCTTTCTGCCATCCTGGGATTCCGTGGTCAGCATGACGATGGGGATAAACTTGTTCAGGCTGCTCTGGCGCACGCCTTTGATCAGGCCGATACCGTCCAGTTTGGGCATATTCAGATCGGTGAGCAGCATATCGATCTTTTTCGATGCCAGCTTCGTCAGGGCATCCTGACCGTCGACAGCCTCAATGACCTCGTAACCATTCTGCTTGAGGGTGAAAGCCACCATCTGCCTAACGCTGGCCGAATCATCGGCGGTCATGATCATCTTTCCCATTATTCAGGTCCTCCTCCCCGACAAAAACATGATCTGTTCTTTGAAGTGCATTGTTCATGCCGCACTGATCCCGCGGCAACGTTAAGGTCGAGCAAGGCCTTGGGAAGAGGTTCGCGGTATACAAAGGTCTTTCCTTGCGCTGCCGCCGTCATGCAGGCAGAGCAGAAGGCCTGCAGGCTGGTGATATCCAGCTCGACATCGGGGTCGAACTCCACGACCACAGTCTCCGCTTCGGCAAGCTTCCTCCGGACGGTACTGACGAAATCGGCGATGGTCTCTATGGTCAGCCGTTTTCCGCTGCCGATGACCACTTCGCCTGCCGAACTGTTTTGCGTCGATCCGACCATACGCCCCCCTTTCTCTACCGCATATATTCTCACGGAGCCCCGCAATCCACCCCTGCATCGAGCCCCCGGGACCAACCTGCAACAGATTGCTTTATTCCCTAAAACAGATCGACATTGTCACCAAATTCCGAGGCATTTCCGCAGCTGTCGGCAACTGCATGAGCCAGAGGCGCTGCGGCATGAATCCCATGCTTTCTGGCAATATCCGCGTGAATCCGCCGTTCGCTCTCCATGGTGTACCGCTCCGCCATCTGTCGCAGATCATCCCTGAACTTGGAGCTTGCCGGTTTAATCGAGCGGGCCTCCATAACAATCGTCTTCAGATCGTCGACCACGGCATCGGCCTTTGCCTTGATCATCTCATGGACACAGATACCATCGGTAATCCTGTCGATTTCGCTGTTTAATCCATCAACCTGACTGCGAATCTGAGAAAGCAGGCTCATCAGATCTTTCCCCATGCTCTCAAGGGTACTGAGAATCTGGTCCAACTCCGCCTTCATAACTGCCAACTTTTCTCCACAGGCCGCATCGCCCCCTTCACCGCCGCCGGATGTTCCCCTGGTAGCCGTATCGACCTCGGTCAAAATCCTGGTGATAAGATCAGTGCGCTGCACGGCGTTGTTGGAGAGCTGGCCGATTTCTTCAGCCAGCACACTGAGAGACGCCCCTTGCTTACCGGTACAGGAAGCCTTGATCCTGGCGTTTTGGGCAATCTGAACGATCTCATTGCCGATCTCTTCGATATCGGAGACAAAATTGGTTATTTCCGCGACAGTGCCGGTTACCTCCTGCATCAGGCCGGCCATGACAGTGTTGCTCTCGGCACAGGCGATCAACAGGTCCGCAACCGATGACATTCTGCCGCTCAAATCTTCAATAAAGGAACTTTCCGAGGCATCTGCACTTGTCTGCTCACAGATGTCCCGGGCAATCTTCTTCTGCTGCAGGCCGATATCCCGGAGATGCATGACGATGGAGGAGACCGCCGAATAGAGTTCAGACGAGGCAAATTGCAATTGGGCCTCCTGCAGCTCGCATACATCTCCGATCTGACCGATCAGGTCCCCCCCCGCGCCCTCTCCATGGCAATCCGCCTGACAAGCAGGAACCACTCCCTCCAGCGCCTCGACGACATGTTCAACCTGCTGCCGGTAAATATCATGGAATTGCATTGACTGGACAATTTCGCTGATACTCCTGGAATTCTCAGTAGAAACAGCCGAAACCTCACCCCCGAGCCGGGAAAACCTCTCGTTGATAGATTCGAGTTCAGAAAGACTCGCGGCAGTGCCGTCCAGGGTCAATCCGACCTTGGCCTCCTGCGTGGATTTCACAGCATTTATATTCAGGCTGTTTTTTGTAATCATCCCGATCAGCTTGAGGCGATGGTCATCGATAAACTTGACCTTCTCCTTGACCTGCTGCGAGAGCTTTTTTATATCCATGGCCAGATTGATGAACTCACTGCCCGTATCACCGAGATAGGCACTCTCAACTTTTATCGACACCTCAAAGATATAGAGGTGTTTACTCATTTTCTTAACCCCCTCCAGAGGAGGCACGACCTTTTGCAAAAGGGCCTGGACTGCAGCCAGCGTCCCGCAATTCGCGGAGTTCTGGAACCGAGCCTGCTCAAGATACTTCTCCATATCCTGGAGAACCTGCCGAAGCCTCGTCATGATCCCGTGCAGATATTCCCCGGAAGCCACCTCAACAAGGCGATGAGCCGTATCGGAAAGTTTTAATGCTTTCTGATAAATACCCTGCATTTGGGTGCCGATCTGAAGGAACTCACGCTCAGTTGTCCCGGCCAGCTGCCGCAGCGTCTGCAGACTGGAGGAGAGAAGCGATGCCCAGAGGTTCTGGCTTGCCCCTGGTTGATTATCATTCGAAGACAGAGTCAAATCTCTTCTTAGCTCCTTAAAGGATCCCCGGTGAGGTACGGCAATCTCAGCATTTCAGCCCTGCCTCATCGGTCCGCCGTGCAGGCCATCCTGGCCGCTAAACGGGAAACCAGTCTGGGAAATCACCTGCATGCAAGAAAAAAACGAGCGCTGTCCTTAAATTATGCTAAAAACATGCCAGATTATTTTTTGAATTATCTTAAAACTTATTATCAAAGCATTCCGTTTACTATCCCCTTCTCAATAGCGAGAAGAACGAGAGCCCTGCCAGGAGAACAATTCAATTCATCCAGCAAAGGAGGTAGAACAACCTCCCATACCTCTAGGAGGGAACGGTTTCATTTGGCATCATCAATTATATTTAAATTATACGATGCATAAGACTTTTTAATAATTAACAATACAGGACATTCTCATACAGTCCGGCGGACTCTGGGCAGGGGAGGTGAATTTACCACCCTTGACAAAGGAGGAGTTCCACAACAGCGCTCCCGCCTTTCAAGGAGCATGAGGGCCTTGCTGTTTTTAGAGGCAGTCGCTGCTCTGGAGTGAGGGGATGGGATGGGGCACAGGTCAATCCTGGCAGAAAATGACTCTTCAGACTCGAATCAAAACGATGGAATTATGTAGGAAATTGCGACCAGGTCTCTGCTTTCAGAGATGGAAGGCTTCAGGACCAGGGCGTACGAATCCCCTCTGTGAATTCGGCGCAGGGAGGTTGTTTTGCCTCCATCGCCTGCTTCAACCATAGATGCAGGATTGTTCATCAACCCGCGAAAAATCTCTTGCCTCAGGCCGTCAGGATCACGATACGGTTCTCCACCATGATAAGGATCTGCTTTCGAAGAGCGTTGTTTTCAGGAAGTTTGTCAGATGGATATCCGATAACGCCGAAATAGAACCATGCCGGGCCTGCCGGGCAGTGATGTCGGGGCCTTCAGCAAGGTTTTTAAGGCCAGGGACCTCGAAACCGGCGGGGTATGGACCCTGTATGCCAATGATTTCGTCCCTGCTCTCAAAAGGCCAGGCCATACCGTATACGCTGGATCAGAATACCGATCCATTCGTGAACCACCACCGAACCGATGTATGCGGTCGACAAGCCTGGAAGATATTCATAAAGGTCCTTACGTGCCGGCTGATCGGAAAAAAAAGCCGTAGGCGCCGGAACGACGTCGAGTCCCGCCCGTTTGAATTCCTGCACCGCCCTGCGCATATGAGATGCAGAGGTGACAAGAACAATTTTAGTTATACCGGCATTTTTCAGAATTTCAGCACTATATCGGGCATTGTCTGCCGTATCCAGGGAGCGGTCCTCCTTCCATCGGACGGCAATGCCGAAATCGGTCTGCAGCGACTCGGCCATAGTCGCCGCCTCCGGCTCGTGTCCGGGCGTGGCGCCGCCGGACACGAGGACCGGCAATGCTGTCTGCCGCGCCAGACGGGCCCCATACCGCAGCCGCTCAAGTGTTGCCCCTACCGGGGCCGCCCCGCCGTATTCCTGGGCCCAACTGCGCTCACCACCCCCGAGGATCACTATCCCCTGGGCCTCCTTCAGACGGGCCGTCTCCACTGCCGGAAAAGTCTCCAGCTGTTTTGCCAGCCAGGTCACGGTCACCGGAGTCACCAGGAACAGGCCGATCAAAAGACCGCACCAGGCGAGCAGCAGACCGCGCGACGTCTTCCGCAGGCGAAGGATGAGTCCGAGACCTATGAGCACATAGGCCATGAATGGCGGATTGATAAAGGCCTCAAGAATCTTCTTCAGCAAAAACACCCCGTATGAATTCATGATATGTCCAAGCCTCTTAAAAAAAATTAACCAGCTCTCAACCGGCCTTCAGATCAGGCCGCTGCCGAGGCGAAGATGACCGTCACAGCCCCGACCGCCATCCTCCGATTGACAATTGCCTGCTGACGGCAATTGAATGTGACCCGCCGAATGCATACTGTTGTCACTGCCCATGAACACCGCCGGCATAGTTGTTTACAGCCATCCCTTCAACCTATACTAGCATGGCCTTAGATTTTATGAAAGAAATTGAAAAGAAAGACCAATCCCAAGCGGCCGCCATCTGGGTTGTGGCTGCTGTCCAGTTTTTAACGCCCTTCATGTTCTCGGCAGTGGGGGTCGCACTGCCGGCAATCGGCCGCGAATTTTCGGCAAGCGCCGTCCAGCTGGGCCTGATCGAGATGGCCTATGTAATGGGGATTGCCTTATTTCTTCTCCCTTTAGGCAGATTCGCCGATATTCATGGCCGCAAACGGATATTTCTGACCGGCAACCTGATGATCACCCTTACCACCCTTGCCCTCTCTTTGGCCCCGACGGTCAACTCCTTTATCATCCTCCGCTTTCTCCAGGGAGCCTGCGCGGCCATGATCACCTCGACCAGCCTGGCCATCCTGACCTCCATTATCCCGCGGGAACGATTGGGCAGGGCCATGGGGCTGGTGGTCAGCTGCATCTATATCGGCACCTCCGTCGGACCGACCCTCTCCGGCCTGATGGTCGAATATCTGAACTGGCGCTGGATCTTCTATGGCGCCGTCCCCATTGAACTCACGGCCCTGGTCTTCGCCCTCACCCGCCTGCAGGGAGAATGGGCAGGATCAAGAGGCCAGAACTTCGACTGGTTAGGAAGTATTCTCTATATGTCCTCGCTTTTCGGTATAATAATGGGAATTGTGGAGAATCATTATTTTTCTGCAGCCTCCCGGTTTGCCTGGGGAGGATTCGCCCTTCTACTCTTCTTTCTGCTCTACGAATCACGAATCGCATCTCCGCTCATCCCCCTGAAAACCATCATCACCAACAGGATGTTTGCCTTAAGCAATATCGCCACCTGGCTCAACTATTCGGCCTCCTACGGGATCGTGTTTTTCTTCAGCCTCTATCTGCAGGTCATTAAAGGAATTACACCCAAGCATGCCGGCCTTGTCCTGATCATCCAGCCCGTCCTGCAGGCCGTCTGCTCCCCCTTCGCCGGCAAGATGGCGGACAGGTATCAACCAGCCACCATCGCCACCGCCGGCATGTCCCTCTGCACCCTGGGAATCCTCTTCTCCACCTTCCTGACCGCCACAAGTCCGTTTTTTATGATCTACGGCGTCCTCATCCTCTTGGGCCTGGGGTTTGGGATCTTCGCCACTCCCAATAACACGGCGATCATGGCCAGCATCTCGCAGCGGGATTACGGCATGGCCTCGAGTTTCGTCGCCACCATGCGAACAACAGGGATGCTGACCAGCATGACCATTATCACCGTCCTCCTCTCCCATTTTCTAGGGAATAAACCCATCACCGCGGAAACAGGTGATGAATTCGAGGCAGCCATGAAGACCGCCATGGTCCTTTTCAGCATCCTGGGGGTCTTGGCCATCGGCCTCTCCCTGGGCCGCACGCCGCAATGGAAAAAAAGGCCAGCCGGGAAATAGCAGCCTGGTACGGATAAGACCTGCATCCAAGACTCAATCCGGGATGTAGGAGAGGAAAAAAAGAGGGAATAACTGTAACGGATTGCAAACATCCGCGCACGGAACTGCAAACATCGCATTTTTCAAACCACATTACTTGACAATAGACAAAAAACATCCGTTTCAAACTGTGTTGCTTCAGTTGGAAATGGAGAATCCGTTTGCTTGAGTTAGTTGGCTGAATCCTTCAATTCCTATCATTTATATCTACCCCAACCGTGGGATTATCATCTTGGGTAGCCCCATCAGGCCCCAGCTCCGAGAATGGGCCCCTCATGAATGCTCGTCGGAGGAGACAACTCCATGCTGGCGTAGCAAGTATACGATATCTGTAAAACCTTTTTCGGAAGCTAAAGATAAAGCGGTTTTGCCATTAGAAGTTTTGGCATTAACATCAGCACCATTAGCAAGAAGTATTTCCACAATATCTTTATAACCCTTAAATGAAGCAAGTATTAAAGCAGTATTACCGTCAGTTGTTTTGACATTAACATCTGCACCATGAGCAATAAGCAATTCCACAATATCTTTGAAACCTTTATATGAGGTCTGCATTAAAGCGGTTCTGCCATCATATGTATTTTTAATATTGATATCCGCACCTTTGGCAAGAAGTAATTCCATAATTTCTTTGTGATTATGAAGAGAAGCATCGAAAAAGGCGGTGGAACCAGTAATTGTTTTGGCATTAACATCCGCACCTTTGGCAAGAAGCAATTCCACAATATCTTTAAAACCTTTATATGATGCACTTATTAATGCGGTGTTACCGTAGTTAGGCTCTTGAGTATTAACATCAGCACCTTTAGCAAGGAGCAACTCAACAATATCTTTTCTGTTTTCAAAAGCGGCTGCCATTAAAACGGTGTAACCTTTACTTGACTTAGCATTTACATCTGCGCCTTTCATGAGAAGATTTTGCACCTCTTGCAAATTGCCATGGCCTGCAGCGTTAAAGAGATCTTCATTAATTCCAGCCATTACAGTAGTCGCCCACATAATAAGGACTACTATTGTTGCCAGGAGTCTTTTTTTTGCAGTCACGTACGAACCTCCTTCAGTTTGTTGTTCCCGTAAAGGGATTTTGCAGGGTGTTAAAGAGTCAAAGGCTCTATTGCAAACAATTCAAAATTGTATTTTTTGAAAGTTATAACAACTTAAAATTGTTGATGTCGATTTGTTAGGTTTTGGAGGAATTTTCAATCCAGTTATTATATGTTTTCGTTATCGTGTCTATAAACCCACACGATGCGTGAAAGACAAAGACAACTACAGGTAATCAAAAATATCGCGATATTTAAAAAGACCCGATGTGTTTTTTTTACCCGTTTTCTTTCATATAAGCGTTGATATCTATTGCCAATTATCTGGGCAACACTAGGGTACTTCCTGCATTCAGCAAATACCGACCGTGTTTTTGGCTCTCCCCAAATGGAAAGTAAATCACCCTTGGTCTTTTCGAGCTCTTTTGGCGCAATGACGTCCCATAAATTAACCAAAGTGCCATCTTCCTGTCGAAAAGTGAGCAGAACTTGACCACAGGTATTTTTCTGATTGAGTGTCAAGTAGCTTTCGTAAGTGCCTCGCATAAAAAACATATCATCAAGATTTAAAACTGGGCTAGTATATAAAAATGCAATAACAAACAATCCAATTACCAGGGAAAAAAGGCCATAATGTCTGCACACGAGAAGACTCTTGTTGCCATTAACTTTACGAATAAGCATGTCATAAAAAAGGGTTGCATGAACGCATTTTTTGAATTGCCGTTGATAAGGAAACAGTGCCAGTTTGTTCTTCTTAATTCCACGGGAGTAAGTCAATTGAGCAACAGTGAATGGTGCCAAAGCACCAAACCAAGAAATAAAAATTAACGTATATAATGAAATAACCCAGAAAATCCAGACCACACAAACATAAATAACCTGCTTCCAAGGTGATAGTTGTGGTATTTTTTTTTGGGAATCCTCTTTAGGGTTCCTTGAAAAATTGCCGCAATATTTCAAGGAACCCTTACCTTCCAAACGAAAACCATCCTGTTTTTCTTCCATCCTCTTCTTTAGACTCAACCTTTTTACGGACAGTATGTAGTCCCGGCATTCCGATATGAGTGTTGTAATCCGGCTCATCATAGACAACGTTTCCAAAGTCGTGGTTACACGAGATGAAAGTTGTGGTATTTCCTCTTGGCCGTTCGTATTTTCTCTTCCCAAAATATTTTTTCACCCCCCCTAAGCGATAGAGTCAGTACCGCCAACCTCACGCCGTTCAATGAAGTTTTTCCGATTCTTATCATCACAAATTTTCTTTTGAAGAAACAAGGCGCTTCCGAAAACAGGCAATATTTGTGCCACTGCATTTTCGACACATGACATTGATATTATCTCTCAAAGCAATTATACGTCCATCTTTAAGCCCTCTATTTTCCGAATTTATGGAAAATAGATCCAAAATTGACAAAAAACAGTAAGCTGTAAGCAAATTGCAGAAATTAGCGCTCTCTCACAGCCGAAGTCAGGGTGTTAATCGTTCCGAAAAAACGACCGTTTTTCAGAACTGTCTATGGACCACTCCGAAAACCCTCAATAATCCCGAATACCGGTCCAAAAAACGGGTTGAGGTTTTGCATATAAACCAATATCTGACCATGGCCATTGAAGAGGCCTACAAGAGTGGACTGAAACCCATAACTGCCGAAGTTGTCGAGAGCGTCCTCGCAAAAGATATTGAAGGAATAGAGGCACGACTTGCCCGCAATGGATATCAGGCAGTGACTATTGCGGAAATGCTCAATGTGCGTCCGACAGTAATAAAATCACTCTTTAATGGTCAGCTTGAACCTGCTAAGACACAAGAATTAAAAAGTGAACTGCTTGCTGTAAGGGGCCCAGTATAGAGCATATATTGAGTGAGGCAATCACCTCCGTTCGGCCACCACCGGATTCGACAGGGTGCCGATTCCTTCAATGATGGTTTCCAGCTGATCTCCAGGCTGCAGGAATACAGGCGGTTTCCGGGCAAAACCGACGCCGCTCGGGGTACCGGTCAGGATCACCGTTCCCGGCATAAGTGTTGTACTTTCAGACAAATAGGAGATGATCTCCGCCACAGTAAAGATCATATCCGCCGTGGAGGCGCTCTGCATCACTGTCAGGTTAAGCCGGCATTGAATGGCCAGGCGCTGGGGGTCGGCGATCTCGTCCACGGTGACAAGCTCCGGTCCCAGAGGACAAAAGGTGTCAAACCCCTTTCCCCGGCACCATTGCCTGCCGCCGGCATTTTTCTGCCAGTCACGGGCCGAAACATCATTGCCGCAGGTATAACCAAGGACATAATTCAGGGCCTCCTCCCTCCTGACATTTCTGGCCTTTTTGCCGATAATGACAGCAAGCTCAGCCTCGTAATCGACCTGGGGCGGCTCAAGGCAGGAGACCGGAATCTCAATCGCCGCACCGGGTCCGGTGACCGCCCCGGGATTTTTCAGAAAGAGGACAGGATAGGGGGGAAGGGCAATACCTGTTTCCGTCGCATGCAGCTTATAATTAAGGCCGATGCAGAGAATCGCCGTCGGCTGCACCGGCGACAGCAGTTGCCGGACCGCAACCTTCTGATTCGTCACCTCCATCCCTGAAAAGATATCGCCTCGGATCACCGTGGCCGTGGTTCCATTATACTGGCAGCCGGTATGCTGCTGGCCATTTTCGTCCCTGAACCGTACTATACGCATCTGTTTTTTCCTCTTTTGTAATATTTATACCCGGCCGAACCTGTTTTCGGATGGATCCTTAAGTGCAGCGGGAATAATCTCTGTGTCCGTCTGCAGCAGCCCTTTCTTCAGGCACCTGCTTTCGGAGACTCTCTCTCTTTCCAGTCACGGATCAACTGCAGAAGAGTCCGGACCGCAATTCCGGATGGACCTTTGGGGATATAGGGCTTTTCGGTAAAATCCCATGCTGTTCCGGCAATGTCAAGATGCGCCCAGATGGTTTTTCCAACGAATTTTTCAAGATATGCCGCCGCGGTAATGGTCCCGCCGGCCTTGCCGCCGGCATTTTTGATATCGGCCACCCTGGATTCGATCTGCTTGGCATAGTCCTTCCCCAGAGGCAGCCTCCACAGCGGTTCCCCGCTTTTTTCCCCGGCCTCGATAAGTCGCCGGACCAGCGTGTCGTCATTACTGAGCAGTCCGGTGTTGTGATGCCCCAAACCGATGATTGCAGCCCCGGTCAGGGTCGCCACATCGACAACGCAGGCCGGTTTGAATTTTTTGATCCCATAGGCCAGGGCATCGGCCAGAATCATCCTGCCTTCGGCATCCGTATTGACTATTTCCGAGGTGATCCCGCCATA
>JARLHL010000031.1 GCA_031292275.1 Desulfocapsaceae bacterium
GTACACACCATAAACCGGCATGTCATTTCTACCAGAATGAAAATCAAAACGACTTGACACACAATGCAAAACGACTTAGAATTGTACAACATGTACGCAACGTACTCTTGAAGGAGGATGGTTCCATGATACGGCAAGCGGCCAGTGACGTCCGCAAAGATTTCGCGGAAGCCCTCAATCGGGTAGCTTTCGGAGGGGAACGAATTGTCCTTCATCGTCGCGGTAAGGACGTGGCTGTTCTTGTCCCGATTGCGGACCTTGAACTACTCGAGCAGATCGAAGATGTCCTGGACGCCAGGGAAGCTGTGCGCAGAATCTCTGATCCGAATGAAATCCCCGTACCATATGAGACCGCTCGAAAAGCATTGGGCATGGATTGACCTACAGTATTCAAATCCTCCCTTCCGCCCAGAGGGAACTCGGGGCCCTCTCGAAACGCGACCGTAACAGAATTGACATAAAGATACTTTCTTTAGCCTCAACGCCCCGGCCCTCCGGAGTAATGCCCCTGACCGGACTCGACGGCCTATATCGTCTGAGAGTTGGTGATTACCGTATAATTTACAGGGTCATTGATAATGATTTATCCATATTGATCGTTAAAATAGGTCACAGAAAAGATGTCTATCGCGGGTTAGGAAAATAGCCCTCGACCATGTGATCATTCCCCTGCCTGGATAGATCTCTCCTCGCAAAGCTCCTCGAGATGACATGGCCGCCATCTTCAATTATTGCGCGAAAAAGTCTTTCAAATGTTATATAACCCTACAACGTTACTTATTGGGCGTCCAAGACTTCAAGCCTGCACTTCTTTCTATGTGACAGGTGAGCTCTATGGTTTCGGTTCTGTACCCAGATTACCTGTTCGATCAGCGTTTCTAGCGTGTGCCGCTTCATTGGCAAGATGACTTTGAGCAATACCCTAAGCAGCGACAGAGTAATAGACGGTGCTTTTTTTCCCCAACCTGATTTTCAGGTGCCAGAGAAAGAAATGGGCCAGCATGCAGGTTATGATGTGGTGGTGCCATCCTGGAAACTTACGCACTTCGTAGTGGTCCATGCCCAGTTCTGTCTTGGTTTCCTGAAAGGACTGTTCTATTGCCCATCTCAGACCGCTGAGCCATACAAACGTCTTTAGACTTGTACTGCTCATGGCGTTGCTGATGAAATAGCTGTATTGTGGTTCGTTGCCCAGGGTTCGACGGATCAGCAACCAAACGGTTTTCTTTGGAAGCCCGGCAGCTGACAGGATAACCCGGCGTCGGGTGAACTCATAGACGATTGGCCCCTTAGTCCCTTCCGACACCTTCCGGCGGTACCAGAAGTAGTCGTTCATGTTTCTGGCTAGATCCTCCACGGTCAAGGGCTTGGTCTCAGGAGCAGCCAAAACTTTCTTCCTGCGTTCCTTTCCACCCCAGCGGTACTCTTTGGTAATGGTCATCGGTCGCGTCAACCAGCATTGGGTATCTCTTGGAACCGACACAAAGTAGATTTTGCCAGGCAGCGCCTCAACTGCTGAGATAAACTCTGGGCTGACCCCGTATAACGAGTCGGCCAGCACATACTTGAAAGGCAGAACATCTTCTTTACTGAGGTCAGTGAGCATTTCTGCCGCTAGTTGGGGCTTGGTCTGGAAGACTGTTTCAGCAGGCAGTTTACACTTTTTTCGTCGTTCAAGATGGTCGTCTCCGAACCACTTCTCAGGGATGAAAAGTCGCTTGTCGACCAGAGCGTATCCGTGCTCAGACACATATCCGGCAAAGACCCCTACCTGGCAATTGTCGACTTTTCCGATCGTCCCACAGTATTGGCGAGAGACGCCGATTGAGTCTTGGCCTTTCTTGACAAAGCCGCTCTCGTCGAAGATAAGGGCCCCATCTGGGCTGCCGAGATCATCATTAACCAAACTGCGATACCTGGACATGATCCTATCATCGTCCCACGGAGCATCGCTGACAAAGCGCTGCAATGACCTGACATTGCCATCCTTCAGAGCCAGCGCTATGGGTTCAATAGATTTGCGCTCCAGCTCGCTAAATTGCCCAACCATGTAGTTGAAGAAGTGCTCCCTGGATTCGCTTCGTACAAAGCATTCCACGAACTGCTCGTGGAATCCTCTGAGTTCCTGAATGAAAGCTGCAACATCGTCTCTGTTCAAGTCAAATTTTGGGACCGGGTAGAGGTGTTCGTCACATCGTGAACACGGGA
>JARLHL010000032.1 GCA_031292275.1 Desulfocapsaceae bacterium
AGCAGACTAAGCTGCCAGTGCGTAGTTATAATCGTCTGCGATTATATTTAGTTCCATCGGTTTTACGAGCAGACAGAAGCTCGGCATGCCACGTAAAGCTTGCACATCCCCGTCGAAGCCGTTTCGCCCCCAATTTGTGAAGTTTATTTGTCTTTGCGCATTGCGCGCTGAATTTCGCGGTCGCTCTGTTTTTCCTTCAGTGCGGCCCGCTTATCGTACTCTCTCTTGCCGCGGGCAAGGCCCAACTCGACTTTTGCCCTGCCGTTGCTTTTAAAGTATATCTTCAACGGGATCAGGGCAAGGCCTTTCTCCTTTAATTTTCCAATGAGTTTTCTGATTTCTTTCTTTTGGAGCAGCAGTTTTCTGACCCTGAGCGGCTCATTGGGGTTATGTGTGGCGAAGGTATAGAAGGAGATATGGACGTTGTAGAGCATCACCTCGCCGTGTGCGTCGATCTTGGCATAGCCGTCCTTGAGGTTGGCCTTGCCTGCCCGCAGTGACTTCACCTCGGGCCCGGACAGCACCATTCCGGCCTCGATGGTTGAGTCGATATGATAATCGTGATAGGCCTTTTTATTTTGGCAGACTACTTTTCCGGTCATAATTCACATCCATTGGCCAGGGCCGTTCCATCCCCGCTATTCCGTCGTCACCCTCAGGGCTTCTTCCACTGTGGTGATGCCGGCCTTCACTTTCTGCCAGGCATCCTCGCGTAAGGTAGTCATTCCTTCCCTGATTGCAACCTGGCGCATCTCTTCTGACGAGGAATTGGCGGTTATCATCTTCTTCAGCTGCGGCGACAGGGGGAAGATTTCAAAGACCCCGATCCGGCCGATATAGCCTGTCTGCCGGCATTCGCGGCAGCCTTTGCCCCGTTTGAGGCTGATCGCCTCGCCGGCCGCCACGGAAAAGCCCATCTTGACCAGCTGTTCGCTCTCCATGGTGTAGCTTTCGGCGCAGTGCGGACAGATCTTGCGCACCAGCCGCTGGGCCATGCAGCCCAGCAGCGTCGAGGCAACAAGAAAGGGCTGCAGGCCCAGGTCCATCAGACGGACGATGGAGGCCACGGCATCGTTGGTATGCAGGGTTGAAAAGACCAGATGCCCGGTCATGGCCGCCTGTACCGAATGGGAGGCGGTATCCAAATCGCGGATTTCGCCGATCATGATGATATCGGGGTCCTGACGCAGGATATTGCGCAGGATCGTCGAGAAGGTCACGTCGATCAGGGGCTGGACTGCGATCTGATTGAACTCCTCATGCACCATCTCCACCGGATCCTCGACGGTGATCACGTTCTTTTCCGGAGTCGCGATCTTTTTCAGGGTTGAATAGAGGGTGGTCGATTTTCCGCTCCCGGTGGGGCCGGTGACCAAGACGATCCCGTGGGGGGAGGAGATGAAGGAGTTATAGACCAGCTGATCGCGCCGGGAAAATCCGAGCTGGCTGATATCCTGAAAGATCACGTCGGGATCAAGGAGCCTGAGGACCGCCTTCTCGCCAAAGGATACCGGGACCGTCGAGACCCTGATCTCAATGGTCTTGCCTTCGCTCATCCCCAGCTTGATCCTGCCGTCCTGGGGGCGCCGTTTCTCGGCAATATCCAGGCGGGCCAGAAATTTTATGCGGGCGACGATGGCGGCATGCACCGCCTTGGGGAGTTTGTAGATCGTATGCAGGGAGCCGTCGATCCTGAACCTGACCATGCAGGCGTCCCGTTTCGGCTCGATGTGGATATCGCTGGCCCGTTGGTCCAGGGCGTAGGTGAAGAGATGGTTTACCGCATTCTTGATATGCTGATCTGAAGAGGTGATCTCTTTTGCCGACGATATCTTCACATACCGCTCGAGATTGCCGATATCAACCGAACCGCCGATGCCGGGCGAGGCCATCTGGTCTTCGGCGGCGCTGATCGATTTCTGAAAGCCGAAGAGTTCTATGATGATCTTCTGGATGTCGGCCTTGGTGGCGATATAGGGTTTTATCTGCACCTGGTTGGCCTGTTCGATATCCTCCAGCGCCGTCTTGCAGTCGGGATGGTAGACGGCCACCTCCAGCGTCCCGTTGGAAATATTGAAGGGGAGGATCATATGCCGGATGGCGAAATTCCTGGGGATTGTCTTGGTGACGATCTCCATGTCCAGTTCCAGCGGATCAAGTTTTTTGAAAGGCAGGCCGTATTCGGCTGCCACGGCCCGCATGATCAGCTCCTCATCGAGCGTCACCTTCTTCTTGCCGCTGACGACATCCAGTTTCATTGAAATAAGGATATCGATCAGGTCGGGATAATTCTGGTCAATCTGGACCTTGCCGCCCGCCAGTTTAAGGAGCTTCTGGCGCTGTTTACCCTTCTCCAGGACTATAAACTGCCGTTGATCCGCGGCCAGTATCCGCCTGCGGACAAGCAGGTCAAGGAGGGCGTCCGTGTATAAAAATCTCATCGATTCACCGTATTCACTGGGATATGGGGCAATGTAACCGAGGCTATTGTCCACATTTCCACGCACTTTGGCAAGTATCTTTATAAAAAAACGGGATTTGCGGGAGGAGAATCGTCTCCGGACGGGTGCCGGCTCTCAGGGGCCTCAGCTGCCGTCACCCTGAGCCGGGCCTTTTCCGTCCTGGACCTGGTCCTCCGGCCGGGCCTGCTGCATGGCCTGCCTGTAGGTCTGATTGAGGAATTTATCGATCTGTCCCAGGTAGTACGGCTCATCGTCCGGATCGGTGACCGCCGCCTGTTTTTCAACAGCCACGGCCTCGGCCACGAAACCGTTGGCCCAGTATGCCATCGAGAGCGTATCAAGAACAAAGCCTTTGGGCTGGATCAGCGCGGCCGACCGGGCCAGGGTGAGCGCAAGCAGGGGATTGCGCAGCCCGGAGTCGCTGCTGGTCAGATACAGCCAGGCCAGATTGTTCATGATCTCAGGGTTGGCCGGCTCCAGAGCCAGGGCCTTGCTATAGGCCTCCAGGGCCTGTGCATCCATTTTCTTTTTGGCCATCATGTCGCCGACCAGACGGAGCCATATCGCCTTGTCCGGTTCTCGTTTTACCTGCTGCAGGATCATCGCTTCAGAATACATCTCCTGGTACTTCTCGGTAAATTGATCAATCGGCAGCTGTTTGACCAGCATGACGCCGACGATGCAGAGGAAGACATAGGTAGCCAGACTCAAGCCCACCTTGCGCGTGTGGCGCTGGATCCAGGAGGGATCCTTTTCGCATTTTTCCAGATAGGCGATCCGCTCGCCGATCCCGAAATGATGCCAACTTGGTTTGTCTCGGATGTCCCCGCTTAAGGCGGCGATCTTCTCGAATGCCGAGATCAGCGCCTGGCTGCCACCCAGGATCGGGAAGACCTCCAGGTCGGCCTGTCGTTCGAAATTACGCAGAAAATAGCCGAAAAGATAGCGAAAATAGAGGAGCATTAGGATGAGCACCGGCAGTCCGCCAACGATGGTGAGCAGCGTGTCGGGAGAGATGGTGCTCCTGCTGATCACGGCGTAGAACGCATCACGTGACAGGAAGAAGGAGGTCATGGGCTCGACCAGATAGCCGGCCATGACGCTGAATCCGCTGATAAGGAAGAAATACAGCAGGAGATGCATCTTCTTCACATGACCGATCTCGTGGGCAATGACCGCCTCGATCTCGTCCAGTGTCAGGGTCTCCAGCAGCGCCGGGGTGATCAGGATATAGCGGAGTCCGGGGATGAGTCCCATCACGCCGGCGGTCAGGACCCTTCCTTCAAAGAGTGGCCAGAGATAGAGCTCGGTGGAAAAACGCTGCTTTTTGCAGAAGGTGCTCAGGTGCCGGTACATCTCGCCGTCCGGAAGCCTGCTGCAGCCCCAGAGCCGCCTGACCAGAGGCGGAAAAAACAGGACCACGAAGACCAGAAACATCCCGAAAAAGATCAGATCCCCCCAGTCGGAACGGATCACCTCCTGCAGCGCCGGCCAGGGTAGGAGCGCCACCGCATCGGTGAGCAGCGAAAGTACGACCCAAGGCAGGACGATGGGCAGATTGGCCTTGATGTTCGAGAGCAGGAAGCCTTGGGTACTGTAGGGCCTGCCGAAAATCCTCTCATAGTTCTTTCTGGCCGCCCACCACATCACCATAAAGAACAGCAGGAACAGGCCGAGTCCGGCAATGCTCACAAGGGCCGGGGCCTTGCCGCCAAACGACAGAACGGAAAGATAATACTTGGCGTCACAGACAAAGAGGGTAAAGGAGAAGGCCGCCAGCGCCAGGAATGACAGGCTCTTTTCGGTACTGAAATAGCCGGCGGAAGAGATGGCGGTCCGTTTTTTGAACAGAGCCCGGGCCAGCGCGGCATAAACCGCAAAGATCAGCAGGAAAGTGATCAGCGCCAGCCGTCCCGAAAGAAGGGGTGTCTGCGCCACCCTGTCTATGCTGAACAGAAAAATGGCAGTGAGGAAAAAGAGGAGGTTCGTGTAAATCAATGCAGTTTCCAAATGATTGAAGGAATCTGAGCGGGATTCTCTGCAGCATTGCTGCAATCACCGCTGCTTCATACGAGCATCATAAGTATTTTCTTCGATATTAACCATGTTTTCTTTTTTGAATCTGCGCATAAATTGGTCCTTCACCGTCCCGCCGCAGGCCCTGTTTTTTGGTTTTTGTGAATTTTATCGTTGACATTTTATGTCGTCATTTTATTATAGTATGTTTCATCGTATGGAAGAGGGCGTATAGCTCAGTTGGTAGAGCCACCGGCTCATAACCGGTCGGTCGTAGGTTCGACTCCTACTGCGCCCACCACAAAAAGACAGAATCTGAGCATGTGACAGCAGGTTCCTTGAAGAATTTATCACTCTCCACACAGAGAAAGGGGGTTCGCACTTTCCCCGGTCTGCTGCTCTGCTGCTTGGGCCATAGGGTTCCAGCCTCAACGGACAGAAACACAAGGTACTTCCTCTGGGATTGTACCTTTTTTTATTGTCCCTCTGCCTGGCTCCTCCCGGAAAACCTGATATGATAACGCGGATTAGGAACATTATCAGCCTTCTTGATCATATCGCTCCATTTAAGCTTGCCGAAGCCTGGGATAATGTCGGCCTGCTTGTCGGTCATCCCGAGGCGGAGATTACCGGAATACTGGTTGGCCTCGACCCTGCTGTCAGCCTGCTCGACGAGGCCATCGCCCAGGGTTCCAACACGATTATAACTCACCATCCCCTGATTTTTCGTCCACTGCCTGCAATCAATACAGCGGCCCCTATCGGACGGTTTCTTGAGAAGGCCCTTGCCCATCGCATACAGATCATCGCCTGCCATACCAACCTGGACAGTGCCTGCGGCGGGGTCAGCGATATCCTGGCCCATTCCCTGGGGCTTGCGGATGTGGAGCCCCTGTCGGCGGGCGCAACGCTTCCCGGTACGGGGATCGGCAGGATCGGAAATTTTGCTGGCGGGCTGGATCCGCAGCTGTTTCTCGAGCGGGTCTTCAGTGTCCTTGATATCCCCTCGGTGCAGAGAGCGGGCCTTTTGCCCGACCGCATTTTCAGGCTTGCCCTCTGCGGCGGCAGCGGTTCCGATTTTGCCGAGGCCGCCTTCGCCATGGGGGCCGACGTCTATCTCTCCGCCGAGATAAAGCATAGCACGGCCCGCTGGGCTCAGGACTGCGGATTCTGCATCATCGACGGGACCCATTACGCGACCGAGAAACCCGTGGTCAGGTATCTGGCTACCCAGCTGCAACGTGCGACCGAGGCGGAAAACCTGGATATCCCGATCCGGGAGACAACGACCGAGGCTCATCCGTTTATATTCCATAGTCATAGAGATACATTGAGATAAAACCACAACCTTCAAACAGGAGAACAGCATTGAACGAACACATAGCGCAACTTGTTTCGTTGCAGATGATTGATCTGGAGATTGACAAGATCGACAATGAAATCAAACAGGAGCAGATTGCCCTCGATAAGCGGATCTCCGCTGTGGCCGAACGGGAGGCCGGGATCATTGAGACCCAGGACAGGATTGTCCAGCTCGAAAAGGACCGACGGACCCTGGAAGACGAGATGGGTGATAAAATCGCCCATGTCAGGGACAGGCAGTCGAAGATGATGCAGGTACAGACGGGCAGGGAGCAGACGGCCCTTCTCAAGGAAATCGAAGACGCCAAGAAAAACGCCAAGGAAAATGAAGAAAAGGTCATAGAGCTGATGACGGAGGTCGAACGGCTGAAGGTGCAGGTGGAGGAGGAAAAGGCCCTGCTGAAGGGCGAGAAAGAGCTTGTTGCCGAAGAAACCGAAAAGGTCCGAGAGATTATTGAAACTATCAATAAGGGGAAGAAGGCCAAGGGCAGCAAGCGTCTGAAACAGATCAAGGAGATCCAGGACAATCTTCTCCGCAAGTATGACACCCTGCGGGAACGGCGCAAGGGCCTGGCCGTGGTCAATGTCCTCGGGGGCGTATGCCAGGGCTGTTTCATGAATATCCCTCCCCAGCAGTACAACCAGCTGCTGAAAGGTGACAAGATTTTTGAATGTCCGACCTGCCAGCGCATTATCTATCACCAGCCGGAAGCGGAAACGGAGCAGATTTAAGGAATCGAAATTTTTTTGTTTCATCTTTGCGGCTTTCCAACTACACTCTCCTTTGGAGCGGGTGCATGATCGCTCCGGCCCTTGAGCCGGAGAGGAAAGTCCGAACTCCGCAGGGCAGGATGGTTCGTAACGCGAACGCCGGGCGACCGGGGGAAAGTGCCACAGAAAACAAACCGCCCGGTGCAGATCGGGTAAGGGTGAAATGGCGAGGTAAGAGCTCACCGCGTTCATGGTGACATGGACGGCAGGGTAAACCCCATTCGGAGCAAGACCAAATAGGGAAGCGTCAAGGGCGGCCCGTCCGTGCTTCCGGGTAGGTTGCAGGAGATGCCGGGCGATCGGCATCCTAGTGAAATGATCATGACCCATAACAGGGAACAGAATTCGGCTTATAGCCCGCTCCTTTTTTTTCCTGCAGAACCGTCGGCAAAAATCTCTTCCGTTCCGCGACTCCCCATGCATCCCTGATCCATGCCTCTTTCCGCCGCCGCCATCATACCTGCTGCCGGATACGGTACGCGGATGAATCTGGATTATCCGAAGCAGTACCACCTCCTGGCCGGGGTGCCGATCCTCATGCATACGGTCCGGGCCTTTGTCCGCAACAGGCATATCAGTTCGATCATTGTTGTCGTTCCTGCCGAGATGCAGGAGAGGACCAGCGAACTGCTGGAAGAATACGGTCTTGCAGACCCTGCCGTGACAGTTGTCGCCGGCGGCGCACGGCGGCAGGATTCGGTTTTTGCCGGACTTTCCCTGCTGGCCGAATCTGTGGATATCGTACTTGTCCACGATGGGGCCCGCCCGTTAGTTGCCGATGCGCTGATCAGCCGCTGCTATGAGGGTGCCGCTGCCCATGGCGCCGTCATTGCCGCCATACCGGTCAAGGACACCCTGAAGGAATGCGTCCCCGACCGGACCATTGCCCGGACCGTTGATCGGGAGAATCTCTGGCAGGCCCAGACGCCGCAGGCGGTCAGGACCTGTCTCCTGCGGCGGGCCTATGAGTATGCCGGCGGCCGGAATGTCACCGATGAGGCCTCGCTGCTGGAATTGGCCGGGATTCCGGTCGTGGTGGTGGAAGGCTCCGAGACCAATATCAAGATCACCCGGCCCGAGGATCTGGTCGTGGCGGAGAAAATCATGCAGACGGAGAGGCAATCGCGCATCGGCCATGGATTTGACGCCCATTGTCTGGTCGCAGACCGCAAGCTGGTCCTGGGCGGGGTCACCATCCCGTATGACCGGGGCCTTGCAGGACACTCGGATGCCGATGTCCTGACCCATGCCCTTTGTGACGCGGTCTTAGGCGCCCTGGGCCAGGGCGATATCGGCAGGCATTTCCCCGACTCGGACTGTCGCTACCGGGGCATCCGCTCTATCACCCTGCTCGAGCATGTTACCGGACTGATGGAGGAAAACGGATTTTCCCTGGCCAACGCCGATATCACCCTGATCTGCCAGGCCCCTAAAATCGCTCTCTTCGTAGAACAGATGCGCAGTATCCTGGCCCGGGCCTGCCGCACAGAGCCTGCGCGGATCAACATCAAGGCCACCACCACGGAAAAAATGGGGTATGAAGGGCGAATGGAAGGGATAAGCTGCCATGCCGTCGTGCTGCTCGAATCGAGCCAAGGGGGGATCTCAATACCATGATCAACAGAGAAAGACTCGCCGGCATCTTTGCAGGACTCTGCGAGACAGACAGCCCGTCGCGCCGGGAAGGGCGGATGGCGGCCCTGCTCCGGGAGCAGTTCACACTCTTGGGGGCTGATTCCATAGAGGAAGACGGTTCCGCCGCCAGGACCGGTTCGGACACCGGAAATCTCATCGTCAGATTTAACGGCAGCGACCCGTCGCGCCAGCCCCTCTTTTTTTCCTGCCATATGGACACGGTGGAACCGGGGACCGGCGTGCAGGTCGTCCGAAACGGCGATATCTTTACCAGCCGCGGTAATACAGTGCTCGGCAGCGATGATAAATCCGGTATTGCCGCCCTGATCGAATTGATGACCGTCCTGTCCGAAGACAGGGCCGACCACGGGTGTATCGAGCTGGTCTTCACCACCTGCGAGGAGATAGGCCTGCTGGGCGCCAAGCACCTCGCGTACGAGCGGCTGCGGGCACAGCTGGGTTACGCCCTGGATACCACGGGCATCGACCGGGTCATCACCGGCGCCCCGGCCTCCAATCATCTGAAGATCTTCCTGCATGGGATAGCCGCTCACGCCGGCCTCAACCCGGAGGATGGGGTTAGTGCCCTCTCCATGGCAGCCGCGGCGATAGCCAGGCTCAGGCTGGGGCGCCTGGATGCGGAATCCACAGCCAACCTCGGGCTGATTAACGGCGGTGTGGCCACCAATATCGTGCCGGCGCTGCTGGCAATCGAGGGAGAGGTCAGGAGCCATTCCACCGAAAAGCTGGCCGCATACACCGATACCCTGGTCTCGGCCTTCAGGAAGGTGGTGGGGGAATGGCCTGTTCCTCCGGGGGCGGGGGGGCAGAAGCCGTGGGTTGACATCCAGGTCCAGCTCGAATACCCGTCCATGCTGCTCCATGATGATGATCCCGTCCTGGACCGGATTAGACGGGCGGGACTGCAGGCCGACAGGGACCTGCAGTTCCTGGTTGCCGGCGGCGGCAGTGATGCCAACATCCTCAACAGTTACGGCCTGTCCACGGCAATCGTCGCCACCGGTATGCATAACGTCCATACAACGGAAGAGTATCTGGACCTGAACGATGCGGTCAGTCTTACCGAACTGCTTCACGCCATCGTTACGGTCCCCTAGGAGGGGATTTTTGATGGAAAAAATGCCCCGCTCTCGCTTTCTTGTTGTATTTCTGACAGACTTGTAATAGATTTTAAATCCACTTTTTGAAAGAAAGGCACAAAGTATTGTTCTTTGTGCCTTTCGCATTTATTCCGGATACGCCCGCATCGCCGCAAAGGCCTTCACGATCCCGGAAGGAGAACAATACAAGGAACTGCTATGTTACAGAGCCCTTACCAGATCCAGTCCGGACGACCGAAACATGAATGCGGTGTCTGTGGGATTTTTGATCATGCCGACGCCTCCAAACTTACCTATTTCGGACTCTATGCCTTGCAGCACAGGGGGCAGGAGAGCGCTGGAATCGTCTCGTCCAACGGGGAGAAGGTCTTTATTCATAAGGATATGGGGCTGGTTCCGGAGGTCTTTTCGGAGTCGCGTCTGGAAAAGCTCTTAGGTCATATGGCCATCGGCCATGTCCGCTATTCCACCACCGGGGCCTCCAATATCATCAACACCCAGCCCCTTATGGTCACCCACAGGGGAAAGACCCTGGCTGTGGCCCATAACGGCAACCTGGTCAACTCCATCGAGCTGCGGCGGGATCTGGAGGAAAAGGGGTCCATCTTTCAGACCACCATGGACAGCGAGGTCGTCTTGCATCTCATGGCCCGGACTATTGATCTGGGGCTGGAGCAGGCCCTGCAGGAGTCCTTTACGGCCCTGAAAGGGGCCTATTCTATCCTGATGATGACCCAGGACACCCTGGTGGCGGTGCGGGATCCCAACGGTTTTCGCCCTCTCTGCCTGGGCAGGCTGAATAACGGCGGCTGGATCGTGGCCTCCGAGACCTGTGCCCTGGACCTTGTGGAGGCACAGTATATCCGGGATATCAAACCCGGAGAGGTCCTTATTATCAGGGAGAACGAGATGACCTCCCTCTTTCCCTGGCCCAAACAGAATACCAGCTTCTGTATCTTCGAGCAGGTCTATTTCGCCCGCCCTGATTCGGATGTCTTCGGTATCAACGTCTATCAGACCAGAAAACGGATGGGAGAGATATTGGCACGGGAATGCCCGATGGATGCCGACTTTGTGATGCCCTTTCCGGATTCGGGCAACTATGCGGCCATCGGCTATTCCCAGGCCTCCGGAATTCCTCTGGAGATGGGGGTTATCCGCAATCATTACGTCGGACGTACCTTCATCCAGCCCACCCAGTCGATGCGGGACTTCAATGTCAGGGTGAAACTCAACCCGGTACGCGCCCTGCTGAAGGATAAACGGGTGATCATCATTGAGGATTCGGTCATCCGGGGCACCACCGGCAAAAGCCGTGTGCGTTCGCTGCGGGATGCCGGGGCGAAAGAGGTGCATATGCTGGTCAGTTGTCCCCCGACCCGGCATGGCTGCTATTACGGGATCGATTTCCCCTCGTCGAAAGAGCTGGTTGCTTCCAATCATTCAAGTAAAGAAATCGCCGAACAACTGGGGCTGGATTCGATTTATTATCTCAGCCTGGACGGGCTGGTCGAGGCGACAGGCCTGACTAAAGATGATTTTTGCCTTGCCTGCTATAACGGCATCTATCCCGTCCCGCCGGACCTTTCTTTTCACAAGGATGCGTTGAACAATACCTGATGCCGTGCAGAAACCCCTGAAAACGTGTGCCTTTGTTTTCAGGGGACAATTTCGGGGAGGCGCTGCTGCTGGCCAAAGGCCCTGATTATCTTTTTATACGGCAGACCACGCAGTTTTTACCGCTGTTTTTGGCCTCGTACATGGCTGTGTCTGCCCGTTTTTCCATATTTTTCACATCCTGCTCAAGACTCATGGCAGTATTATGGCGGCAGCTGACAATGCCGATGGAGAGGGTTAAACCACTGAACTTCTGCTCCACAAAACTCAGCAGGACGCGCTGAACGACCTCAGTTGCCTGGGTCGCATTGGCCTGCGGCAGGAGGATGGCAAACTCGTCTCCTCCTAAGCGGAAATTCATATCAACACTGTTTCTGGTACAAACATCCAGAATTTTGGCGAGTTCGATGAGAACTTTGTCTCCGCTTTGATGGCCGTGCGTATCATTGTATTCCTTGAAGTTATCGACGTCGAGCACAGCCAGGAAGAGGTCGTAGGACTGCCGATAGGCGCGCTCGACCTCCCGCTGGAATTTAAAGTCGAAGGCCCTTCTGTTCAGAAGCGAGGTCAGTCCGTCGCACATGGACATCTGCTCCAATTCGCGGATCAGCTGTCGTTCCCGCAGGGCCCTGGTCAGTTTTGCCTCAAGCTCCGGCCCTTCGATAGGTTTTTTTATAAAGTCAATGGCACCGGCCTTGATCACATCGGCATAGCTAGCCTGGTCACTATGACCAGTGGCAATGATTACATCGGTATCATTGTGATTTTCTTTGATGTATTCTAAAAGTTCCAGGCCGCCCATATTAGGCATGAGGATGTCGGTCAGGACCAGATCACATTTTATCCGTTTGAGGATTTCGGCGGCCTCAAGTCCATCCGCCGCAGCAACGCAATGAAAATGCAGGTTTGCTATCAAGGCACTCAGGGACATCCTGACCAGCTCTTCATCGTCAACAATCAATATAGTGGTTGAATGCGTTTTTTGTTCCATTACAGTGTCATGATTTTTTCAAGAAAAGGCCTCATGGAGTCCTGTGAAGCCGCTTATTTGCTGCACAATGATTAAAGAGTACATAGAAATAGCGCCAATGTCCAGATATGCATCAATTATTTTTCGAATATTCAGGCGAGATCTTCAAAAATTTACGATTAATTCCGGCACACTCTTGGTGGCCTGAACATCAGGGGCCTGCGGGTCAAAACTGAAAGAATGAGACAGGCCTGTCTTTTTCCCCGGAAGCCTCTGTCGGATGCAGGGATCAGTTCCTCAGGCGGGGGAGAAGAGGCCTGCCAATCCCTCTGCCGATCAAACAAGGAGATGCCCCTTCAGGGCTGCAGCTTCCCATGCCGCGGTAATCTCCGGTTGAGTCCGTTATTTTTGGCGCGGGTCCTTTCCTGTTTCAAACATCTCAAAAAGGTCGTAAAAAACCCGGGCAATGGCGCTGAAATGGGTTGCTGAGCCTGAGCTTGCATAGGCTTTGGTGATTTCCAGAGCCTTTGCGAGACTTTCCAGACTATCCGAATCCTGAGGGTGTTTCAGGGCCCCGACCAGCCTTTTGCCAATGTCATTCTCCATATCACTCTCCCTGATCGCTGCTCTGTGCCTTTTTCCGTCGGCTGCCCGCTCCCTCACCTGGGGGCAGGAAAGACCGGACTGCCTTTTACCGTCAGGCCTCAATCGTCTGCTGCCGACACGGGGCCTGCATCCTTCTGCCGCTTATAGTGTAAAAATTACCTGCCTGCAAGTACTCTTCGAGCCGTCTCCCTAATATTGATACGGTAAAGGGCAGCCGGAACGCAGGGAGGATGCCAAAATGATTCCAACCGGCAAATCCCGGGCCATCCAAGCAGTACAGAGGCTCGGGAGGATTTCCAGACGCATATATGAAAGATCCCCATAAACAGAGGCCTTGCCCTGCCGAAGCGATGCTCTTTCATATTTCATTGTGGCCGGCCGAGTCTGGTCCAGCCGTGTTGATTGAGCGCGAGGAAGAATTGAGGCAGCTGAAACAGAAATCCTGCGGCACCTAAAATGACCTCACCCCCGGTTATCCTGGGAGCATCACTGTCTTAATGAGGAAAGAGGCAGGAAACCATCGAAAATATCGCAAAACCGCAACCACTCAGAGGCGGACCTCTCCCCAAATGGTGTTCGTGAATATCGGTTCGACGTTTATCACAAACTCAGTCCATCCCAATGGTACGGTGACGATCTCTACCCCCAGGGATGTGTTGAGACCACTCTTGAGCGACCATTTTGGCCGGACATTCATTTTAAAATGCTCGTCCTGAGAGGAAACAACAATGACCATCTTCTTTACTTTCCCGTTCAGTCGTTCTGACAAATCCTGGATGCAGATACCGGATCGGGAGATGTCTGAAACCACTCCGGGAAAAAATCCAATTCCATCAGACACATCAACTGAAAGCTTTTTGATCTCTATGCGAGGATATTTTCTTTTTTCCATATTTTTCACATTCTTGCAGTACATGATTATCCCTGCCCCATTGGGCAGGCGTGTCGTTACGGATCTCTCTTATTAGAATCCTGAATATGCAATTATCCGGCCATGAGGCAAAGGAAATGCGGAGAGGCTTATACGAGTAAAGATCGCCTTTTTTCATGACCATAGAGTTGTCCTTCATCTGTCCGCCCGAAAAAATCCACACCGCTATATTCCAGTATTGCGGAATTGATTCCGGCTTCGTGAAATATTCCCTGCAATCCGGAACCTTCTGGAATGCATGCCATCAGATCGGGGATATGTGCGCAAATCACCCTTCAGGCTTTCCTTGGGAATGCGTGCCCGAAAGGATATCCCCCCAAATACCGCTCAACTACATGCTGATCAATTTCCCATTGAAATGACCAAGGCTTATTTACCTGGATTGTCCAATATATAAAGATCGTTATCCGCAGAGACCCATAGTACAATCAGATGACTGTCGAATGCAAGAATTAGTTATCGGATCGGACCGGCCTGTCTGCCGGAAAAGTGCTCCGGAAGATTGCCCGGCGGACGCTCCTGCTGCGCCGAAATTTTACAGTCCTTAAAAAAATATGTACTATCTATTCGTTATAGTTTATCCTTTCAAAAAGAGAATTAGGGTCTTTCTCTTCCCGTGCTGATCTGATAGCGCCTGCCTTCGAACTGTGTCGAACAGCGGATTTTTCAAAAAAAAAGTCAAGGGTGGAACCAAATGTTTTATCGAGAATACAATTGAAACTTGAAAAATATTCTTCGAGCATGAGATTATAATCCAACAAACTGGTATAGTTTCAGGGATACCCGTCTGGTATTCCTGAATAATCTGGCTACAGGCGCCGCAGGTGGCTGTAACAGGTGCGTGACGGTCCCCTGTCCCTGGCCAGGATTGCATATTCGGCTGGAAAACGACGGAAGCGCGAGAACAGTTTCACAGGCTCCGTCACAATACAACCCAATACCTTGGAGGATACGTGTATGAAAAAGATCATGTTCATGGCTGTTTTGCTTTTGCTGACATCGGTTGCTGTCAGTTTCGCAGGTGATGTCGATGGTTTCAGAGGCAAAAAGTGGGGAACTCCGATTTCCGAGTTCAAGCGTAGCCAGCAATTGGAGATGCGGCAGAATGATGGGGTCAACAGATATGTTTTTTACGCCATCATCAATGATACCCTGAAAGTCAGAGGCATCAATGTCGAATCTATCCGCTATTTCTTCTGGAAGGACAAGTTCGCTGGTGTGTCCATTGTCGCCAAGGGAGAGAATAGATTCAATGCGCTCCAGGAGGCCGTCAATGAGAGATTCGGACTCGGTAAGTCAGGGGTAGGCCCGTCCGGAGAGCATATTATGACCTGGGACTCGGAGCCCACCCGGGCAAATTTATCCTTTAACAGTGAAACAGGAAAGGTCCAGCTCGTCCTCCTCTCCAGAATGCTCGACGCCCTGAAATCGGAAATGGATACCGACAGGGACAGACCTGCTGAGGGCGGCGATTATAGACCAAATGAATATAAATCGAATGATTCCAGAGTACAGGACACAAATGATTTCTGAGAGGTGCGCTTCGTACCGGCAGGGACGATGTCTGCTGTGATTTCGATTTTGCGGCGTCTTGAAAAATCCTGACTCCATCCGGGCGGACAGGAAGCGGCCAGTGAGGCGCTGACTGTGCCGCCCTTTTTGTCTGTCTGCGTGCCAAAAACCGTGTTAATTGCCGGAGGAGATATAATGATCGTAACGACAACGGAAAACGTGTCAGGTTACCGAGTTGCTGATGTAAAGGGGCAGGTCTTCGGGGTGGTGGTTCGCAGCCGCGGCTTGGCGGGCAATTTCATGGCGGGGCTCCGCTCGATCTTCGGCGGTGAGATTACCGAATATACCCAGCTGCTTGAAGAGACGCGCCGGCATGCAGTCGATCGTATGGTCAAGAATGCCCGTCTGATGAATGCCAATGCCATCGTCATGATGCGTTTTGACTCCTCGGAGATCGGACAGACCATGAGCGAGATCGTTGCCTATGGTACTGCTGTGGTTCTGGAAAAGCAGGGCTGATAGTCATGCTTCGCTGGACACTGCTTCTCTGTGGCGGCCTATCCATGGTCGTCGGTCTTGTCGGTATCGGCCTTGTCGTTTGGAAGGTGCCGGGCATCTATCCTCAACCGCCGCATCTGATCTGGGGAGCGATTATTGGGGGGGCGATTGTGGTGATATGCGTCCTTGGTGAACGCTGGCGCTACCGCCGCCATATAGCTGCGGGCCGGCGCTGGCAGCCGACGGGGGAGTGTTTTGAGGATCCTGAGACCGGCTTGATTGTGCGCGTGCTGTATGACCCCGAATCCGGGGAGCGCCTCTACCAGCCTGTCCGGCAACCTTCCGGGCCGTGAGCGGGCAACCGGCAACGATAATGTGGCTGGAGCCGGTCCGGACCGGAAGCAGAGAAAAGGGCTCCCTCCTGCCTATTCTTTGAGAAGTCCGGCCAAGCGGAGTATTATGCCCGCTATGCTGCAACACATTGAAAAAGGGGTGCGGGGCTGCAGACCGCCCGTCACTGACCCCCGTAGAATCCGGCAAGCTTTCTCCATGCCGAGTGAGGGCGCTATGTATCGTTTTATTATGGTTCTCCTGCTGTTCTTTTTTCTGACACCGATGTCTCTGCTTGCCGAAAGCGAGGACGAAGGGGAAAATATCGATGATCTTTGGAATGAATATACGATAATGCCGGGAGATTTCGACCATCCCGACGCCCCCAGGTTCGAGCAGTTCAAGGTGCCGCTCAAATTTACCGGCAAGCCTGCACCCGTCAATCTTGACAGCCATCCCGATGCGAAGAACTGGCAGACCATGCTGCGGGCCGCGAATGAGAAAGGTCCGAATTTTGCCGACCATATCACAGTCGCCACCTGGGGCTGCGGTATGGCATGCACAGGAATAGCCTTTATTGATGCAAGAGACGGGCGGGTGTATTTCGCGGATAATCTCACCACGAATGTCACAGTGAATGTCCACAACGACGTAATGGATAATACCCTGATATTTCATCGGGACAGTAACCTGCTTATCGCAGCCGGCTGCCCCAACGAAGAGTGTACGACCCGCCGGGGTGTAAACTATTTTATCTGGACAGGGACTGGTCTCAAGGAAATTTTCAGAGTCCCGCGGGGATGGTATCCTGAATAAATACGGTCGAATAGCCTGCAGGCACCGGGGATACCGCAGATTTGCGGGACAGTCCCTTGCCGGAGATTTCGTCTTGTGATGGCGCCGGGGGCGGAGGTTGGCTCCAGGCTTGCAATCGCCAGGGCCGCGCGGCCCTGGATCCTCTTTATTCCCAGATTCCGAATTGGATCGTTCTGCCGTTCGGGCAGGTCACCATTCCCCCTTTCACCCAGTCCTGCCCGCCTTTTCGGATGATCAGGACGTTTAACGAAGAAGTGTGGGTTTTGCCTTCCATGCCGTCCCAATGCCGGTAGGGATCCGGAATGGTGTCGAGTCCCGATGGCTGCCCTTCTCCGTTGGTGAAGGTGATGAACTCTTTGTAGGGCATTGGCATCCTTGGCGAGACCTTATCGACAAACTGGGCGCAGAACGTCATTTGCGGTTCCCCGGAAAGGGGACGTCCGCAGCCCGCCAAAACTGCAGGCACAATACACAAAGAGAAAGCGATACGTAAAATGTTGGTCCTGGACATACTGCACCCTTATTGGAAAATTACAAAATAAGAACCGCTTCCAGACAGGCCGGCATGGCCGAATCCAGGCTGGCTGCCAGTAACGAATGAATTTTGAAGGCGTATGATTCCTCAACCGGGAGACAGATTCATTCTGCAGAGCGGGGCCCGGGAGAGTTGCCAACTCGCTGCCGCAACTCTCACTTGCAACAGGGCATTTTTTCGTCCCGAGAATAATCCTTCACCAAATAGTTTCTGTTGCAATCTCTGCCTTGTGGGTAACCGTCGAGGTCTGGCCCCGATATTTGAGCTGCAGGCCTTTTAAAAAATTGCGCAGGATCTGATCCCTGCAGAGACGATAGTGCTTGTGTCCCGGTCTGCGGAAAAAAGCGCTTAATTCGTGCTCGCCCACATTCAGGTCGGCCAAGTCCAGGATTTCCACTATGTCGCTGCTTTTCAGGTCTAAAGCGATTTTTAATTTCTTGAAAATACTGTTGTTTGTCAAGCGCTTTTCCGTCTGCGGCTGCGACCCTTCCTTCTGGCCTCGCCTCTCATAAATCAGACCATCGAGAAAACCTGCCAGCTGCGTGTCGCCGCAATGCTGAAAGGCAGGGTCATCCTCTTTTTTCAACCACCTGCCGAGATCATCCCGCGTGACCGGCAGACCTGCCAGGCCGAAGATGGCCACCATTTTCAGGTCGCTGTAGTCGAAGGTGTATCGTATGCTGCGCAATATATCGTTATTAATCAAAATGAATCCTTTCCCTGTTCGTAGTCCGGTCCAACCTTTCCGCGTCCATCCACCCTCTCATCTTAACAGATTTTACAGTCCTTGGATAAATTTCTTTGCCCAAGGCCGCTAAGTCCAGCTCTTGCAGGCAGCCAGCGCAGCCTGCAGGGATATCGGGGCTCGGAATCTTGCACGATGTATGGTACCCTTATGAAAATTTCGGCGGCGGGCCATTGGTCCCCGCCGGATCTCTGCTGCCGGTCCCGGCGGCTGGTTTTTTCCTGGCTGCCGAAAACGGATCCAGATCCTGGGAATAGTATGAGATTACAAAGATTTTTGTCGAATGTGGGGTTTTGCTCGAAGCGTCAGGGAGAAAAATTCATCCGGGCCGGGAAAATCTTGGTGGACGGTCGCACGGCGATGGTGGGCGATGAGGTCTCGGGCAATGAGGATATCGTCGTAGACGGACAAAGACTGCGCGTAAAACAGCCGCCCGGCAAAAAGATCCTGCTCTTTAACAAGCCCGCAGGAGTGGAATGTTCCCTTTCCCTGAGCCGTACCTCAAAGACATTGCTTGATTTTGATTTCGGACCTAATCGGGTCTTTCCCATCGGCCGCCTGGACAGAGAGTCACATGGCCTGCTTCTTCTGACCAATGATGGCGTTCTGGGAAACCGACTTGCCAGGCCCAGTCTTGAGTATGAGGAGGAATATCTGGTGGTTGTCCGCGGAGAAATCACCCCGGAACTCCTCCTCCGGCTTGGGCAGGGGAGAGCCACGGGAGAGAAGAAACCGGTTTTCTGCCGTGTCGACCGGCTGGAGGGCGATACCCTCCGGTTTATTCTGCATGACGGCCGCACCAGGCTGCTGAGAAAGTTGTGCGAGGCGGCGGGCCTGCAGATTGATGACCTGTTGCGGGTCAGGGTCGGCGGGATGTACCTGCAGGACATGCGGGACGGGGAGTGGAGGACCTTGCCTGATGGGGAATTCATGCGGCTTGAGCAGGAAATGAAGGCGAATTTCTGCACGGGCCCGTGCCGGGGCTCGGATATGTGCTGAACAGGGAGGAAGTTAGTGGATCTACTCCGTATAAGCTTTGAAATTCCCATTGAAAAAGATGGAATTGAAGAGTACGTCAAGGCGGCATCCGCCGTGCTTGGGATCGACGAAGAGGGTATTACCATCGTCAAGATCCTGAGCAAATCACTTGATATAAGCAATAAGGACCAGTTTTTTTACAGGCTGTCGGTGGTTGTCGGCACTGCCGGGGGGGTTCAAAACACCCGGAACTTCCCTGTATACCCGGAAGAGGCGAAAGAAGAGGTGAAGACCGCAGATGGCGGGGACAGGCCGATAATCGTGGGCTTCGGTCCGGCCGGCATGTTTGCCGCCCTGCGGTTCATTGATTATGGAATTAAACCTATAATCTTTGAGCGGGGCAAGAGGATAGAGGAACGTTGCCGCGACGTGCAGCAGCTTATCGATATGGGGGAAATCAATCCCGAGTCGAATATCCAGTTCGGCGAAGGCGGGGCCGGTTCCTACTCGGATGGCAAGCTGTTTTCCCGGCGGGACAACAATTCAAGTTCTGCAAATAAGGTGCTGAATACATTTATTAAATTTGGAGCTCCTGAACAGATTGGCTATATCGGCAAGCCTCATCTGGGGACCGATGTCCTCTGTAAAATCGTCCGTAATATAAGGAATTATATCCTCGAACACGGCGGTGAAATACATTTTGAATCAAAGATGACCGACATCCTGATCACAGAGGGTGCCGCCGCAGGCATTGTCATCAACGGCCGGCAGGAGTTCCTGTCCACTCGCATCTATATCGCCTTGGGGAATTCAGCGCGCGATACCTTTGAAATGATGCATGAAAAAGGCATAGCCCTGGAGCAGAAGCCGATCTGCGTCGGGGCCAGGATCGAGCATCCCGCTGAGACGATCAACCTAATGCGTTATGGAACTAAATATAAAGATTTCCCTGGATTGGGTGCTGCTACCTATTCGCTGAACCATACCAATCGAAAGATTCGCAGAGGGGTCTATACATTCTGCATGTGTCCCGGCGGCGAGGTGATCAATGCCTCGTCCGAGCAGGGACTGATGGTGCTGAACGGGATGAGCTATGCAAGCAGGTCGTCGGTATTTTCCAATGCGGCGCTGGTGGTGCCTTGCCATACCGGCGATTATCCGTCGGCCAGTCCCTTGGCAGGCTTTGAATTTCAGAGGGATATCGAGAAAAGCGCCTTCTCTGCGGGGCAGGGATGCTGGAGGGCTCCGGCCCAGAATCTGATGGACTTTTTAGGCGAGAGCCATTCGGCCCAGCTCAATGAAAATTCGTATCGAATGGGGACCGCTCCTGCAGATATGAAGGAGATCCTGCCGGGATTCGTGGTCGATGCTCTGCTGGCCGCCTTCGAGACATGGAAGAGGGATTTCCCCCTGTTTGTTTCCGATCAGGCGATTCTGCTGGGCGTGGAGACCCGCACCTCGTCGCCGGTGCGGATCACCCGCGATGATCGGTACGAATCGATCCGTATACGAAATATCTACCCGCTGGGGGAAGGCTCAGGCTACGCCGGGGGGATAACGAGCTCGGCAGCCGACGCCATTAAGGCTGTGGAATTGCACATGTCAAGCCGCCTCCAAGACGGCACCTCGTAGCGGCCCGGTCCGGATTGGAGGCCTAGGGGCTGCCTTGCGCTCATGGCGACGGCCGCAGTCCGGTCCGTATTGCAGAAGCGTGTCATCATCTCAGCTGCTGAGGCGTCGAATCTGGCCTCCCCGGGGCCTTATTGATGATTTTTCTGAGATTTTGGGTCATACTCTGCATGGAGCGGGAGAGATTCCCCATTTCATCGCCGCGCCTGAGCATCTCTTCAGGCAGGTCCTGACTCAAATCCCCCTGAGCGATGGTGTCCAGGTGTCGAATTCCTGCGGCTATCGGCCTGGTGATGCTGCGGGAGATAAAGAAACCAAGCAGGGGGAAAAGGACTATAAGGCTGATAAAGAGAATCAGCATGGTTTCTTGCCGCCAGGCGAGCTTCTCGGCGGCCGTCTTCTCGGTTTTTTCAAAGTTGGCGGCGGACAGCTCCACGACCTTGTCAATAGCCTCGCGATGTTTGGTGTAGGCCGGCTTCAGTTTCTCATAAAACAGTCTCTTCGCCGCATCCATCCTGTTGTCCCTCACTGCCCGGGAAAAATCTCCCAGGGCGACATCGTAAAACTCCTTGGCATAGCGCAGGGCGTTGCCAAAAAAGAGCCGGCCGATCCTCTCGTCGTTCATGTTCTGGCGCCAATAGTCCATACGATCTCCATAATAGCCGGACCCCTCATAGAGTTCATTCAGGCGGGTCAGCAGCTGTTTTCTGGTCTGCGGGTCATCTTCGGCAGTGGCTATATCCATGGCGCAGAGGTAGCTCTCAATGATATAGGCCGGGGGCGGCAGGATATCGGCAAGGAGATCCTTGTTGCTGATGATCTGATCGTAGAGCGGACCCCTGATCTTGACCTCCCGGATGGTCCCCTGGCTGAAGATGCCGAAGAGTATAAAAAAAAGGGTGATCGCCGAGAAGGCGAGGGAGTGCTTTTGCCCTATGGTGATTGCTGGGCCTGATTTCATATTGGCATCCTGAAGAAATGATGAGATTGTTTGCCGTAATTTACTGATATACAAATATTTCGTCTCACGAGAAGGTGTGGTTGACCTGTCATTTTCATGGAGCTTGTCTCTCTGCATTGTACTCCGGCGCTCCGGCGGGTCAATATTTTTCTGAGCGGTGATCGTCACCATCATCTGGAGCAGAATATGTGTGCATTTCTGCCCCATTTTCCTCTGCGAGGTTCCTTCGGCGTTGCCCTGCGGACTGGGAGCGGCCCGGCCTGCGACAAGGGCCGCGATTTCCATTTCTACGGCCAGAAGGACAACATGGCCCTGGATCTGGGCCAGGCCCTACGAGCCTAAGGCCGAGTCTCCCGGACAGGGGGTACAATTTCTGGCTCGATCCCGACAGCGAGATCAGGTTCGTGCTGAAGACTAAAAAGGTCTTCAGGATGAAGGAGGATTTCGGGACCGACCCGAAATTCTGGTATTTCATTGCTTAAAAGGCCGGTAGGCTGAACAGCCGGTTGGAAGAGTTTCACAAAGACAGGCATGCTTTTATCTCTTAAGGGAACCTTGAAAAATGACATTATGAGAGGCCGTGGCATTTCTGACAATCTGATTCATTGTTTATTGGCTGCGCTTCTCACAATCAAAAGACTTTCTTTTGGCCTACGCCAGATGATCTGTTCTGGCATGCACTTCGGAACTGCTTTCCTCGTAGCGACAGATCAGCTTGTATTTCGCATCTGCAGAGATGTGGTTCTTATAGCCGAAGAACTTTTTTCCGTTTTTCTTCGTCTATCGGGCATCAACAATCATTCTGGCAGCTTTTGTGTTTGTCCCAGTTTCCCGGTTTTTTCCCTTCTTTTATCCGCTGATTCTCTTCACGGTTGTTACGTTGTATCGGCACTCTGACAATACTGGCATCAACGATCTGTCCTTTCTGAGCCCTAAAGCCATGATCATGGAGAAAGGTCTCAAATCGAGCAAACAAGGTTTCGACCACGTCGGCCTTGGTCAAGTCTTCACGAAACCGC
>JARLHL010000005.1 GCA_031292275.1 Desulfocapsaceae bacterium
AGGTGAAAAGCGAGGCCGGCAAGGGATCAACATTTTCTGTCATTCTCCCCATAAAGAGCATAAGCGATGAACAAGAAATCGATACTGCTGGTTGACGATGAGGAAAACATCCTGACTTCCCTGAGTTGGGCTCTGGAAAAAAATAATTTTACAGTCACGACCGCGGCCAACGGTCAGGAGGCCATTGATTGTCTCCGGACAACGCGATACGACCTGGTCATAACCGATCTGCTTATGCCCAAGATCGACGGCATAGGGGTCTTGGAGCAGGCAAAGGATCGTTATCCGGATATCAGCGTCATCATCCTGACCGGATACGGTGATATCGGCTCGGCGGTGAAAACACTGCAGATGGGGGCAGATGATTATCTCCAGAAACCTTGCGATGTTGACGACCTGCTCTATAAGGCCAAAAGAAGCTTTGAAAAACAAGATCTGACCGCCAAACTTCAAATTCAGAACATTCAACTTAAAAACGAAATCGGCGCCCGCAAAACCGTTGAGATGAGGCTCCAGGAATCTCAGGCCAACCTGGAACGGCAGGTAGCGGACAGAACGGCAGAGTTGAGTCACACCGTTGACGAGTTGGAAATCGCCCTGAAGACATTGCAGACAAGAGAAAAAGAACTGCAGGAGAAGAACCGGGAGCTCAATGATATAAATACGACCTTAAGCATCATACTGAAGAGAAGGGAGAAAGAACATAATGAAATAAGGCAAGAAATTGCCGAAAAAACAGTAGGAATGGTACTCCCTCTGCTCAAAAAGGCACAAAACCAGGCAACCGGCACAACAAAAGACTATATGGAGACCGCACAGGCAAATTTACTGGAGGCCTTCTCAAAGCATTCTCATGACAGTGTCCTGACAAACGCCAAACTTGCGCCCCGGGAATTGCAGATTATTCATTATATCCGGCAGAACAAGAGTACAAAGGAGATTGCCGATCTCTTGAGCCTCTCCGTCAGGACGGTAGAATCCTATAGAGAGAACATCAGGAAAAAACTCCGAATAACAAATCAGAAAAAAAGCCTCAAAAAATTCATCACATCACTCCTTTAATACGGCAATGCATTACCATATTGCACGCTTGGCGCAAAAATAAACTCTTCCGCGGCTGCGGGAGGATATGACGACATACCGGGATGAGGTGCAGAAGCCGTGATGCCGAAAACTGCATTTGTACTTAATGCCATCGGCAAAGAGAACAGGGATAAAAATGCCCCTCCCGGGACTGGATTATCCCCGCGATGTCTGGCTGAAAAAGGAAATAAAATCCAAAAAAATCCCGGATCATCAAATCAAAATAAATCTTTAATAATCATCATGTTGATCGACAAGACACGGTATTTTCCTACCGGATTCCGGTGTCGATTGCAGTATTGTTTTTTTCGCTTTTTCCATGCATTGTTCATAACAGTTTAACAGAATTGTCCGCCCGCAATACGAACGCATTCACTCTGTTGGCAGGGAGGGGAAATTGCCTCTCCCGTCTTCGAGAAAATGAAATCTTGCGTATAACCAAGATCCGGGAGATGGCCTCTTCCAGACAAACCGCCATGGCTGGATCAAGACTCACTGCATGTTGTGAAATCTTCTGCCCCAGGCAGATCAGGAGCCCAACTTCTACAGAGCATCCATATAACCACCAGCCAGCTATCATTTAAGGCGTTCCACCCAGATCTCATCAGAAGGATTCAGACCGAGAAAGGAAACCATCCCAGTTTCCAAATATGCGGTGGTTCGTGAGATCAAATTACCTGTTGCCGGCGAAAAGACTGTTTGTGACCTGAACCGGGTGAAGAGCCGACACCTCTGCAGGGCAAACGCGTCTCCAACGCCGCAGGAGATCCGGAAATGCGCAGAAAAGCCGTCCTTTTGGTCGATGATGAGGAATCTATCCTTGAATCTCTGGGAAACTATCTTGAGCGGAGCGGTTTTAACGTTGAAACTGCGCGGTCCGGCAAAGATGCCCTGGCTGCATTCAGCTCCTCTCCCTTTGACCTGGTCATAACCGATCTGGTCATGGGCGGAATCAACGGGATCGATTTGTTGAAAGAGATCAAAAAAATGAAGGCTGAATGCGGCGTATTCATCCTGACCGGCCAGGGAAATATGACATCGGCTCTTGCAGCGCTCCGTTCAGGAGCTGACGATTTTATCCTTAAACCCTGTGATGCAGATGAGTTGGTCCTGAAGATGGAACGCTTAATTGAAAAACAGGATGCACTGAAAAAAATCAAGATCTACGAAAATTTTCTCCCGATTTGTATGTATTGTAAAAAAATCAGAGACGACGCGGGTAAACAGCCGGGAACCGGGACATGGCTGGGCCTGGAAGAATTTCTGCTCACGAAAAGCAAAGTTGCACTGAGCCATGGTTGCTGTCCCGAATGTTTCGACAAACAACTCCTGGATTTACCGACAAATAATGAGTTAAAGAGGAAATAATGGCCTGCGGGGATGGCCTTCTTTTTGACAGCAAGACTGAGCCCGAACACTCCATCACCCCAATCAAGGGAAGAAGTTCTTTCGAAATGGAGGATTACCGGGTCGCACAGCCATGCGCCTCTTAGGCGCTTCAATGTTGAATTCCTTGGGCCTGACTCTTTGCCCAGGGATATCCGCGACAGTAAAATAGTTGGAAAATTTTCCTAACATCAGGGTTTAAGGAGGAAAAAGCAAATGTCCCAGCCACGATCCCTTGCTGAAATTGATCTCGCGCCGACTCCGGGGAAGACGTACTGCAGCATTGACCGGGAATGGCGGGAGGAATTCATCTATTTTCTCATGGTAGACCGCTTCCATGACAGTGAATGGCGGGAACCGGTATTGTCTCCAAACCGGTGCAGGGGAGTGACTCCGCCCGACAATGCCTTTTACGGCGGGACAATCAAAGGGATCACCCAGAATCTCGACTACATTGCCGGTCTCGGTTGTACGGCAATCTGGCTTTCACCGGTCTTCGGCAACAACGACGGGGCCTACCACGGGTATAATATCAATAATTATCTCGACATCGATCCGCGGTTCGGCACCAGCCAGGACCTGATCGATCTGGTTGACGCCGCCCACAGGCACCAACAGGACGGGCGTCCCTTTCCCCTCCGGGTCATCCTCGACATCGTCATCAATCACTCGGGAGACAACTGGTCCTATCCCGGCGGATACAGCTACAACTACTGTAATGACCAGCAGTTCCCCTTCGGCTATTGGCGGGATGCTGAAAAGCCTTTTCCTACCGAACTCCGCAATCCGGACTCCTACCACCGTCGGGGCAATATCAATAATTGGGACACCCCGCCGGAAAACCAGAACGGCGACCTTTGCGGCCTCAAGGATTACGCCAACGATGACGACCCAATAGGATCAGACGTCATCAACGCCCTGATCAAGATCCACTCATTCTGGATCAAGGAGGCCGACCTGGACGGGTTTCGGGTGGATGCGGTCAAGCATATGGGAGATGTCTGCTGCTCACGTTTTTGCTCAGGCATCCGCGAATTCGCCTACTCCCTCGGGAAACGCGGCTTTTTTCTGTTTGGTGAATTGGCTGTTCCCGATGACAATATCATTGATCGCTATATCGGGCCAAACACCTCCAGACAGGACGATCAGACCGTTTTCTTCGGGATTGACTCAGTCCTCGACTTCCCGCTGGCCGAAGGCAAATACGGTGACCCGAGCCACCGTCCGCTCCGCGATGTCATAAAAGGATACGCCGGTCCGGAGACGCTTTTCAACCGTCTTGAGGCTCAGCGTCAACGGGCGCTGAACCGGGGGGAGTTGGGGCGCTACCTTGTTACATTCGTTGACAATCACGATTCGTTCTGGCAACCGGACGGGCGAATCGGGGCCGGGCCGGCACCCGATGAACAGATTATCGGCGCGGTCGGCTTTCTGCTTTGCGCGCTAGGCACCCCGTGTCTGTATTACGGTACCGAGCAGGGCTTTGAAGGAAAGGGAGGAGATAACGATATCCGGGAGGCCATGTTTGACACCTCCCGGCCAGGAGTCAACCTCCTCAATACGGACTGCCTGATCTACAGTGAGATTTCTGCAATCGCTCGGGTAATGCGGTCCACCGAGGCACTGCGGTTCGGACGGATGTATTACCGCCAGATCTCGGGAGACGGGGAGCATTTCGGCTTTCCCTACGGGACAGACTACACGCTTGCCTTTTCCCGGCTCCTCTACGGCTCTGAGGTCCTGGTGGCATACAATGTCTCCAGCCAGGCCCGCAGCGATTACATCATCGTGGATGCCGCATATAACGGTCCGGCAAGCAAAAAAAACTTTCTCTACGGCGGTGCCGGAAGCGTGGAGGTGCAAAGCGCACCGGACGGCGCGCAATTCGTCCAACTCCATCTCGCTCCGTATCAGTTTGTGGTCTTGCAGTAAGAAGAGAGGCCTTGGCTGTGCAGAGTCCGCTGCTGCAGCTCGGTTCAATGAATTGGTTCAGGCCCGGCAGCAGGTGTATCCGCCAACTGCCGCCCGCATCAAAATTTTCCATAAGATTTCTGTATGTTCAATAGAATACTAAACACGTTTTCCAGACAGAAACAGTATCATTACGATATCATATTGATAGAAAATAAATATCTCTACCACGAGAGACATTGTCGGGGAAAACCGCACAGCCTCCGATTTGCTCGCAGTATTTTTCAAGAGGACCGCTCACATCTGACACGCCTCTCAAGAGCCATGCCAGGCTGCCTTTTCCTGGCGGAACCATGAACGATAGGCCCGCAGTCGGCTGAGTTTCGCAACTGACCATATGCCGCCTGACTATACGTCAGGCGGCAACAACCTCTCAAGGAGCTCCCATGAACGCACAGTACAAATTGGGTAAAATGCCCGCGACCTATGACAAACGCGACCTCCAGTTCAGCAATTACCGCACCACCGCCCCCCTCCCGCCCTATCCAAAATATTTCGGCCACGAACAGCTTATTCCGGCGAAAGGCTGGCAAATGCTCGGCAACGGCCCGGACAATACGGTGTCGCCGGGGTTCCAAGGGGCCGGAGACTGTGTTTTTGCAGGCGGAGATCACGAGACCATGCTTTGGACCCTGGAGGGTGGAAAGCCGGCGGTGTTTACCGGTGCCAACTCCATTGCCGATTATTCCGCGGTAACCGGCTACGATCCGGCCAATCCTGCCTCCGATCAGGGAACTGACGTCCGCACAGCCTTGGCGTATAGGCAGAATACCGGCCTGATAGACTCTACCGGCAATCGCCATAAGGTCGCAGCCTATCTCGCCCTTGAGCCAGGGAACACTGACCATCTCTACGAGGCTCTCTACCTGTTTGGAGTCGTAGGAATCGGCATCCAGTTCCCCAGCTCGGCTATGGATCAGTTCAACGCCGGCAAGCCTTGGAGCGTCGTCAGCGGCGCCTCCGTGGAAGGGGGCCACTATATCCCCCTGGTGGCAAGACGGACCAACCTGGAATGCGTCACCTGGGGCCAGATTCAACAGATGACCTCTGGGTTCTACAAGAAATACTGCGACGAGGCCTGGGCCATTCTTTCCCCTGAGGTATTTAAAAACGGTACGGACCTGGAGGGCTTTAATTTTGCCCAGCTCCAGGCCGATCTGAATGCACTCTCGGGACAATAGGAAGAGGCTGTCGCCGTGCTGAAGGAACTTGTCCCTCCGTTACCAATCATCCGGAATGGAGGGACAGGTTGGTCAACGCAGGATGGCGCCCCAGGGCAGCAGCGCAGGTCCGGGCAAGTCCAGGCGCGGGAGACGTCAACGGACTGTCCCCTTCCCGGCAGGACTGTGGCCGCTGTCCCCAGGGGAGGAAGCATATTAATTTCCGGGGAGAACATCAACGAACAGCTTGCAAAAAGGAAGGCAATAGGGGTATTCTGCCGGGGATGTCTATCAAATACTTGGCGGAGAAAAGACAGCCCGTCACGATTCCGTCTCAATATATTTTACCCGTGAAGTTACCCGATACGTATGATTCACCATCTCTTTGCAGGCTTTCTTGTCCTAGGCTCTCTCCTGCTCTCAGCTCTTGACGCCGCTGCTGCTGAGCTTGTCATTTCAAAAGGAAACCGTCGTCTTGAATATAAGGATGGCGGGCTGACCCGAGTCTTCCCCATCGGCCTTGGGGCGACGCCTGCAGGGAAGAAACTCCGGAAGAACGATCAAAAAACCCCCGAGGGACTGTATTATATCACCCACAAGAATACCGACAGCAAATTCAATCTCTCGCTGGGGATCAGTTATCCCAATCTTAATGATGCCAGGGCCGGATTTCGATCAGGGCTGATCTCCAAAGCCGAATACGCGGCCATTGAGAAGGCCCTGTTGCTTGGACACCTGCCGCCGCAGCAGACAGCACTGGGCGGCGATATATCCATTCACGGCAACGGCGCAGAAAACGACTGGACCCGTGGCTGCATAGCCCTGGATGATAACGACATGAAATTTCTCTTCGAACACGTGCAGGTTGGCGACATGGTCACAGTTCTCAAATAGAAGGTTGCGTCAGAAAAAAACGTAATTCCAATGCGGCGCCTCAGCCCCGGGGTTTTTTACGGGCATGCCGTTATAATTTCAGGCCCAGACAATTGATTCCGGGAAGATCTTGTCCTATAATTTCTCGCAGAGAACATGGACATCCTCCAGACCAATACTTCGGGGTTTGACGTGCAGATTCCTCCTTCAGCATATAGTTCCCGGAACAATCAGCCGGCCTCCTTCACGTCTCAGGATGGCGGGAACGGAAATCTGCAGTCTGCAACGGACAGCAGCACTCAGCAGCCGGATACCGTAAGCCTCTCCAATCAGGGAAAAGAACTGTCTGCCGGCGTCAATCCTGACCAGAATCAAAAAACTCTTGGGAGTACTCCCGCCCATCCTCCTGCGACAGGAACCGAGAGCCTGGATGCGCATGACCAGGAAGTGATCCAGCAGCTCAGGAATCGGGATGCCCATGTCAGGGCCCATGAGGCGGCCCATATGGCTGTTGCCGGACAATATGCGGCCGGACCGGCCTCCTTCACCTACGAAACGGGCCCGGATGGCGTAAAATATGCGATAGGCGGAGAGGTTCCCATCGACACCTCAGCGGAGAGAACGCCGGAGGCCACCATCCGGAAAATGGAAGTCGTACAAAGGACGGCATTGGCCCCTGCCGATCCCTCATCCGCAGACAGGCAGATCGCAGCGGAGGCCTCGGCAAAGCAACTTCAGGCCGAGCAGGAATTACAGGCGGAACAGCAGGAAAAAACAAAACCGCAGGCCTCATCGTCTCCGCGGACGACTTCCGGAAGCAGTCCGGGTCAGGCGAGTCAGGCCTATCAGGCCGTGGCCTCCCTGGCCTGACGGCATAATTCTTCTTTCCCTCTGCAAGAGGCAATCCACAGCCAGCCTCATCCGCTTCGCAATCAATCGGGAGAAACCACTCTCCGAACTGCTGTTACAACGCCAGAATGGTTGCAGTCCTGACGAATTGAGGATCGAGGATGACCTCCTCTTCCTGGCGGTCTTTCAGATAGACGAGGATATCCTTTTTGGTCGTTTCCGTTACATAGATCTTGCCCCTGCCGATGCCCTGCTCTTCCCAGCGGTCCTCAAAAGCCTGGATCTTTTTCCGGCTCAAGGTCCAGCTGAGCCCTTTTTCAATCGCCGTTATGGCGATCCTGTACACCCGCGCCGATTCAAAGGGAAACGGGCCTCCCAGGGCACGGAGATTTTCCCTGTCGCAGGATTCGAACAGCTGATCCCATACCTGGGGATCACCTTCGGAGACAAAGGGGGAATTAGTCAGGGTATAGAGCCTGAGCACCGCGGCCTCAAATCGTCCGGCCTCCCGAAAGGCCCGGTCGTTGTTGAAAAGAAACTGAATCCGGTCACGCTTGTGGAGCCTCATCATCGCCTCCAGGGGATCCCTCTCGGCCTCGACGGCTTTTCGCAGGCCGTCCAGCTTTTTCTGCTTCATCTCCTCATGCCGGGCCTGCATTTTCGGGTTATCGAAGGTCCCCATATACACATCCGGAGGATATAAAAATTCAATCGCCTCAAAATTCCAGCTCATTACATCTCCTTTCCTCTACAGAGCACCCGAAGCCATCCTTTCACTCTTCCTGACAGACACCGGCTCAGCCTCGGGTCTGGTATCCGGCTCCCTGAAGATATACAGAGTCCCTGAGGCCTTGTAAAGCACTCACACACAGCGGACCTTAATCCCGCGCTTTCACCGGACAACAGATGCCTAAGCCGCGGACAGGGAAGCCGGGGGCAGACATGGACCGCCTGGACCCGGCCTGCCCGCCGTGCGATCACGCAATCATGCAGTTTTGGTCGATTTTAAAGACCTGCATCATGATGGAGTGATCGATCATGCTGACTCCCTGGGAGAGGGCGTCAACCATATCCCTGTCCTCCCAGCCCAAATCCCTGAGTCCTCTGATATCATCCTCGGTAATTGAGGCCGGGTCCTGCACAGCCCTGACCACAAAGGCCAGCATCGCCCCTTCATTTTCCTCCAGCAGCGACTGTGAGGGGTCGGCCTCCACCCTTCTAAGGTCCTCGTCCCCGACACCCTGCCTTTTCAGGATATGCCGATTAAAATCCATACAAAACGAGTAGTTGAGCCTGTGAGACACCAGATATCTGATATGGGCGAGAAGGGAAAAACTGAGAGTGGGATGCCTGGAAAAATAGCGAATCCGCTGGTACTGAATATCGAAGAGGGCCGGGCTCGCGCTCATCATTTCCATGGGTTTGGGAATAATGCCAATATTTTTCATAAACATCTCATATCCCTCCTTGACGGAACCTTCTGCCTCTGCCAATGAAACTGTGTTGATCAGTGCCATGCGCTTCTCCTTTTGCAGGTGTTTTTTCTAGAGTGCCGCAGATGAAAATGCGGGTTTGAGCTGAATATGCTTGGAAACTACCGCAAATTATATTATCAGTGAAATTAATTAATATTATTATATCAATAAGAATTCATAATTCTACAGCGATGAACCACCTTGAAATAAAGCATTTACGAATGATCCGAGCCATAGCTGAGACCGGCAATATGACCAGAGCGGCAGATCTTCTGTTTCTCTCACAGTCCGCCCTCAGCCAGCAGCTCAAAGACATCGAAGGCAAATTGAAGGCCGACCTGTTCTTCAGAACCCGCAAAAAAATGGTCCTGACCCCAACCGGCAGACACCTGCTGCAGACGGCCGGGCATATCATCGACACCCTCGAGGAGGCAGAACTTGAAATTGCCAGACGGGTGGCCGGCGAGCGGGGGGAACTGAAGGTAGGCACCCGGTGCGTCTACTGCTACAAATGGCTTCCCGGGGTCATGACGGTCTTTCAGGAAAAATTCCCCAACATCGAATTTGAACTGGGAAACTCAGAAGACCCGGCCAGGGAACTCCAGGAAAAGAAATATGATCTGATCATTAACGCCGCGACGGCATCGCCTCCTGACGAGACCTTCTCCCATACCCCGCTCTTCAGGGATGATTTTGTCTGCATCCTGCCGGCAGAGCACCCGATCGGCACCCAGTCCTTTATCCGCCTCCAGGACTTCAGCCGGATGCGCCTTATATCCCATGCAGAAAAGACCAGGAATCCATTCTATAAGACCATGCTGAAACCGCAGGGCATTGAACCGGAGCGATACATGGCGGTGAGCCAGCCCCAGGCGATTGTGGAAATGGTGTCATCAGGATTTGGAGTCAGTATTTTCCCTAGATGGGCCATTAAATCCCTCTTATCAACTTCTCAGATTATTTCCCGCCCTATAACCAAAAACGGCCTGCAACTCACCTGGTATATCTCATCCTTACAAAAAATGACCAAATCACTCTTCCATAAAGAATTCATCCATATCATCAATACGCTCACCCCAACCGACTCGGCCTGAAACGATATTTGCAGAAAAACATCACTCTGTCAGCGGCCATTCATCGGCAATCAACTGCGGCCGTAAAAAAGAAAATGTATTTTATAATTTGACATCGCAATCCACATTGTGATACCGGTTTTCTTAGACATTGTGACTTTTATGTTATGTGTTTCCTGATTGCAAGGAACAGAAGAACAGTATTGAAGTCTCTCTATCAGTCCTGTTTTTATCATTATAATTTCATATAACATGCATCTGATTTTTTAAAAATTACGTCCAGGCAGGCACTAACCGAAGGACAAAAAGGAGAAAGTAGCCCAATATTTTTGTCCCTTATCATTGCAATTTTATCAAAAACACATCGCACCGCACCGGTCAGGATCCTGACCGGGAGAACAGCGGTCGGACCAACGATTAAGCGCACCAGATATCTCAGTACACATGTCGAACACAACATCGGTTATCTTATTCGGGGAATGCTGTTTAATTTTTTTGATGTCAACGAGGGAACGGAAAAGTGACAAAGTTACAGGACGCCCGGTTCAGGAAAACAAATTTTACCGCCAAAGATGACACAGTATTTGACACAAGCATGCTGACGATTCTGATGGCCATTGATGAGAACAAGCCAATCCTGCAGATCGCCAAAGAACTCAAAATGGACCCGGCGGTCTTCAGAGAGGGGTTCTTGCGGCTGTACAAACTAAAATTCATTGAAGAGGTAAAAGAACAGCTGGTCTTTGCAGATGATAAATTCATCCAAGATCTTCAGGATGCACTGGTGAGCATGGTGGGTCCCCTGGGAGAATTGCTGCTGGAAGAGGCAGCGGAGATGATGAATTTTCAGGTCTCGAAAATCCCCAAGTCACGTATTGCCGATTTTGTTCTCCAGATCTCCAAAGGGATCCCCGGAACAACGGAGCAGGAAGAATTCAAAAAAATTATGCTGCAAAAGATAAAGAGCATGGATTAGGCACCGCTCTGCCATTTCCCAAATCAAAAAGTATAAAGGAAACGAATGCTTCAGACATATACCCTATCGCAGACCACAACGCCTGTTCCCGGTTGCTGCGCACCTATGGCTCGGTAAGATCCGAGGCAACGGTCTCAAACGGGCACGGGGGACGCCCCGGCTCATTACCTGAAGGAGATAAAATTGACACATGCGAAACTGATTTCCATACACCTTGCGGGCCTGTTGTTTTTCGTCGCGACTCTCTCGCTGTTCAGTCCTTCCGCCAAAGCGGACCCGCCGCTGGAGCTGACCGGTTTCGATCTCCAGGTAAAAGACATTGCCGTGAAATGCAGGGATGAAATCACCAAGGAATTTGAAAGGCTCCTGGCAATGAACCGGCTGAACCAGGCCCAGCTCTTCGATACCTTCTATGTCCCGATCCCGAACACATATCCGCAAAAATACCATACCCAGTACGATCAGGTGACCGACGAAACCCTCAGGGTCATCCTCGATAAGTATCTGGACATGGACAAACGATTTATTCAGGTAATAGCTGTCGATGTCAACGGGTATATCCCGACGCATAATTCAAAGTATACCAAGCCGTTAACCAATGATGCAGACTACAATACGGCCAACAACCGCACCAAGAGGATAGTCGATCATATCGCGGCCCTGGCAGCGGCAAGGAGCACCGAGCCCTATATTCTGCAGAAATACAACCGGGACACCGGCGAACAGCTCTACGACCTCTCCGTGCCCATCGTCATTGCCGGAAAACACTGGGGGGCCGTCCGTATTGACTATAAGCCAAAATAACATATGTAACCGGATATTCCTGCCGGTGTATTGAGCATGCGACAATGCGTCGCAATGCATGCCGGTCATACCGCACCATAACAGCGAAGGCGGATTTTTCGTATACATTACAAGAGGAAGCGCACAATGATTCATTTTATTAGAGGGAAAATCGGAGTCAAAGTTGGAATTTCAGTGAATTTTTTCATCCTGCTCTCCATGATTCTCGGGACCTACATTCTCATTCAGAAGCAGAGTGCGAGCCTGGAAGGGGAACTGCTCAAATACGGACAGAACCAGTCGCGGGTGGGCGCCAACATGATCAGCAAGATCCTCGAAGAGGCCATAGACAACAACGTTTTTTCGGTCGATGACGCCTTCGACACCAACTATGTCCCCGTCGGCAACTTCTCCCCTCCGAAATTTCACACCAAATATGATGTCTATCTGGATAAATCCATCCTCAGCCTGCAGGACGAATTTCTACAGGAAAAGAGCATCGAGTATGCGGTAACAGTTGATCGAAACGGCTACCTTCCCACCCACAACTCGGTCTACCAGCAGCCGATCACCGGCGATGTCGAGAAGGACAAGGTCGGCAACCGAACCAAGCGGGTCTTTAACGACCCGGTGGGACTGCAGGCCGCGCAGAATACCGAGAAGGGCTTCCGGCAGATCTATAAGCGGGATACGGGGGCGACCATGTGGGATATCTCTTCTCCCATCATGGTCAAGGGAAAGCACTGGGGAGGATTCAGAATCGGCATCGACCTCACCACGATCGAGGCCGCCAAGAAACAGCTGATGTTGACCCTGCTTGCAATAATGGGCACTATTCTTTTTCTTTCCATTCTCCTGACCACCATCATCGTCGGACGTTCTCTGGCTCCGATCAGGGTACTCTCGGACAGGGCCGATGAACTTGCCCACGGCAAGAATCTCCAGGAGGAGATAGCAGTAACCAGGCACGACGAGATCGGCGAACTGCAGGGATCGTTGAACCGCCTGCGCATGAGTATGCTCATCGCCTTGAGAATGAAGAAAAAAAGCTAATTCTCCCGGGGCATCGTCTGCAGCAGAGCAGGGCGGTGCCCCGGCAAGCCAGGCCCATGGCGAAGGAGACTGAAGGATATTTCTCAGGAGCCAGGGGTTCCCGGAAACTGGATCCTCACTCCTCCTCCGCCTCCTTTCTCATCTCAATATACTGCCGGGATTCCGTAACCTTTTCGCTATCGATACGATCGATTTCCTCCCGGTTGAGATGGAACATTCCGCAGGACGGGCAGGTCGCGTCGAATTCATCGCCAACCGCACACTCCTTCAATTCATCTATCGTCATATGATCAATAAAACCGCAGGCCCCGGTGGGATTCTCCGCCCTGACCTTGGTTCTTCCGGACCTTCCGTGTCGCGTTGCCATTTTTTGCCCTGCCTATAAAAAAGTAAATTCCAATATATCTTGGTCGTTCAAAGGATCGCCCGCCTCAGGCTGGAGTTCATTCTCTCAGCCCGTCCACCTCGACTCCACGGGCATCGATGATCCGTATCTCAATGGGTTGACCGCCATCCAGGCGGTGCGTCGCACAGGACATTCAGGGGTCGTAGGCGCGGACCGCCATCTCTATCCGGTTCAATATCCCCTGGTCGTAGACGCCGCCCCGTATCAGAGAGGTTGCGGCCTGTTTGACGCTCATATGCATCGGCGCAATGTTATGGGTGGTACCGACGATCAGATTGGCCTTGGTGATACAGCCATTCCTGTCGGTGGTATAATCATGGATCAGGGTTCCGCGCGGCGCTTCGACAATGCCGACGCCCCTGCCCGCCTTCGGGCCGGCCTCCGCCCGGATCCGGGTGTCGGTGACCTCTGGCCTCTGCAGCAGTTCCATGACACGCTCACAGACATAGATCAGTTCAATGAGACGGGCATAATGATAGAGTATGGTCTGCTGGGCCGGCCTGCCGAAGGCCATGCGGAATTCCTCCAGGGCCGCCTGAGCCCTCGGGGTGGATATCCCGTCGCAGACATTGATCCTGGCCAGGGTATTGGCCCGATATATCCCTGCAGGTGCAGCGGGATCCAGAGAGAAGCCTTCCTGCCACGATTTGGCGTAGGGCATTTTCCCGAAGCTCCAGGCTTCCACATGCTCGCCGATATGATCGGTATAGCTGTCGCCCTCGAAATTCGTGCAGCTGCCGTCGGCCTTCATCAACCGCTGCCGGCCGTCATAGAGCCTGAGCGCCCCGCTGGTCCTGTCCACGGTCCCGAGGAAGCCGGTAGTAATGGTCCCCATTTCCTGAAAGACATCCATATATTTGGCAAAGACGGTATCTTTGGCAAAATCAAGGGCATAACAGGAGAAATCCAGCAGGGTCCCCGCATCCCGCAAGAGTTCCTGACGCTCCTGCTCCAGCATCGGCCGGGAAAAACCACCGACGACGCCGGCCACAGGATGGATGGCCCTGCCGGCAAAACGCTCCAGCATCATCTGGCCCAGCTGGCGCATCTTCACTATCCTGGCCGCCAAATCCGGCGCCGCCTTGACAATCCCCATCACATTGCGCACCGAATAGTCGGCATCGGGGCCAAGGACGAAATCGGGGGCCGCAAGGAAGAAAAAATGGAGGATTTTATCGCTGATATGGGCGAGCAGCTGGCATATCTCCCTGAGGAGACTCCCTGCAGGCGGCGGCGTGACCCCAAAGGCCGCATCCACCGCCTTGCTTGCGGCCAGATGATGCATCCATGGGCAGATGCCGCAGATCCGGGTGACGATGCGGGGGATCTCCTCGGCAGGCCTGCCCTCGACAAACTTTTCAAAACCCCGCAGGGAGGTGATGTGCAGGAAGGTGTCCCGCACGTCACCTCGATCATCGAGATGGATGGCAATCTTTGCATGCCCCTCGATGCGGGTGATCGGTGATATCTGGATAACCTTTCCCATCCTAACCTCGTTCCCGGACCGGCCTGGTCCGGATCTGCCGCAGCAGACCATGCGCCCCGGAAAACCGCAACAGGGAGCGACGATCCACCACTGACTTGAAATCAATACCATTACTGGCCAGGGCGTTCATCATATCCAGCATCTGATTGCCATCCCTGCGGACCGGCCCGAAACATCCCCGGCAAGGGACACCGACCCTGATGCAACTGGGCGGCAGACCTGCCGCCGCACAGCCGGCAGCGGTAACCGGCCCCATACACATGAAACCCTGCTCCAGCAGACACCGCATCCGCTGGACCGGTTCTTCGGCGTTATAGTCCGCATTGACCAGAAAACGGCGGACCTTTGAGACCGCCCCCTTCCCCTCCCGCAGGACCTGGCAGGTATCGCAGACGCTCTTGCCGGGCTGGACCGGATCCCGGCCCTGAGCCACGGCCGTCAGGACCTCGGCAATCAGGGCCGGGTTGGGCGGACAGCCGGGCAGGAAAAGATCGATTCTGACCTTCTCGTCACAGGCGTAGACGCGATCCAGGGCCGCCGGGACCCCGACATCGGGCACGGAACAGGGATCAGTGCCCGATGTTGCAAAGACGCCCTTGATGCCCTCCCCTAAACCCTGCCCGTTCATCAGGGCAGGGATCCCGCCATGGGTGGCACAGGTGCCGAGCGCAATCAGCAGCCGGCATTTTTCCCGCATCGCAAGCAGGACCTCCAGATGCTCGGTATTGGCCACCCCGCCGGAGACAATGCCGATATCCGCCTCCGGAATCTCAATTTCGCTGCCCTCCCCGCACTGCCCCAGACATTTATGGTCCATGAGGATCGGTGCATGGACAATATCCAGATGCTCGCTGACAAGCGGGATCAGCGCCTCTCCGATATTCAGGATGGCGATCTCGCAGCCCGAGCAGGAGTTGAGCCATTCCAAGACAGCACGTACAGCCATAGTCTTCTGCTCCCGAATCTATTGTCCTGCAGGGTTCTGAAGGTCAACCGGCCCCATTTTCCTGATACGTTCGGTCATATTCGTGAAGGCCCTGGCCAGTCTGTCGGGCTCGGAGGACGAGACCCAGGATATGGAATAGCGCTCATTTTCATAGCCCATATCATCCAGCAGTTCCGTAATCATGTCGGAACGGGCCAGGGCCTTATGGTTGCCGTCCTGGTAATGGCATTCACCCAGATGGCAGCCGATCACCATGACGCCATCGGCACCATGCGACAGGGCATCCAGCACCAGCTCAGGGTGAACCATGCCCGAGCACATCACCCGGATGATCCTGACATTATGAGGATACTGTATCCTGGAGGTCCCGGCCAGATCAGCCGCGGCATACGAGCACCAGTTACAGCAGAAGGCGATGATTTTCGGTTCAAACCCCATCCGGCTGACTCCTTTTCATTGATCGTTCATTCCACCCGCAGAGAGCGCTCTCGAAAGACCGCTCCGCACAAAAGACGGTGTCCTCCTCAGGCCTGCAAGGCGGCCCGTACCTGGTCCCGCAACTGATCCAGAGTAAAGCCGGCAATAGAGACCCCTCTCTTCGGGCATGTACCCTGGCAGAGGCCGCAACCCTTGCACTGCGCCTCGTTGACAACGACGATCTTTACGGCCTGCGCCCCTTTTGCCGCCTTCTCCAACAGGGTAATGGCATGGTAGGGACAGACATCGATGCAGAGCCCGCAGCCGTCGCAGAAGGCAGGGTCGACTATGGCCTTTATGGCGTCCAGGGTCACCTCCTGCCTCGACAGGATCGTTGCCGCCCGCGCCGATGCCGCCAAGGCCTGGGCCACCGACTCGTCAACAGGCTTCGGATAATGGGCTATGCCCGCAACGAACATGCCGTCAGTGGTGCAGTCAACGGGCCGCAGTTTCGCATGCGCCTCCTGGAAAAAGCCGTTCTGCTCCAAGGGGATCTTGTAGAGTCTGGCCAGATTTTCGGCATCCCGGTTGGCAACGATGGCAGCGGCCAGGATCACCATGTCGGCCTTGATCAGGAGCGGGCGGTGCAGGACATGATCCCAGAGCTCCACATCGATGGATTTTCCGTTGGATGTCACCCTGGGCTTCCCGTGCAGCTCGTAATTGATAAAGACCACGCCCATCTGCCTGGCCTTCTTGTACAGAGACTCCCGTTCGCCATATGTCCGCATGTCGCGATAGAGGATATAGACATTGCGGGAGGAATCCTCCCTCTTCAGCTCGATGGCCGACTGCACCGAATGGGTACAACAGACCTTGGAACAGTACATCCGCTCCTCATCGCGGGAGCCTACACACTGGATGAAGACGAACGATTTTCCCCGTTTGACATGGGTCTCCTTCAGATCATGCAGTTTGTCGAACTCAAGGGAAGTGACCACCCGCTGGATGGTCTTATAGCCGTATTCGTCGGGGGCATAGATCTTCCCGCCGGTGGCGACGATGCCGATGCCGTGTTCGACGGTCCTGGACCTCCCGTTGGCGTTCTTCAGGGTGGTCTTGAAGTTGCCGACATGCCCTTCGACCCCGCTGACCACGGTCTCGCTGTGCAGAATTATATGTTCATTAACCAGGACCCTGTCGATGAGCTTGGCCACCTTCATCGGCACGTGCTCACCCGTATAAGTGTGCTTGAGGTTCAGGGAATTACCGCCAAGCCTGTTGGTTTTTTCAACAAGATGGACAGTAAACCCCTGTTCAGCAAGACTCAGGGCCGCCGTCAGACCGGCAAGCCCCCCGCCTATGACCAGCCCCTTCTGGATTATGGGCACGGTAATGGGGGCAAGGGGGACCGACAAGGCTATCTTGGCCACAGCCATCCGGACCAGATCACAGGCCTTGGCTGTGGCGGCCTGGGGATTTCCCGGATGGACCCAGGAAGTATGATTTCGGATATTGGCGATCTCCACCATGTACTCATTAAGACCTGCCGCCCGCAGGGTCGCCCGGAAGAGATACTCATGGGTCCGGGGGGTACAGGCGGCTATGACAATACGATTCAGGCCCTTTTCCCGGATGGCGTTGATCAGGACCTGCTGGGTATCCTCGGAACAGGCGAAAATATTCCGCTGGACATGGACCACACCGGCAAGGGTCGCGGCATACCTCTCCACCGCCACCACGTCAATAAGGCCCGCGATATTGGAACCGCAGTGGCAGATGAAGATCCCGGTTCTCGCGGGCTCCCCCCGGACCTCCCTCTCCTGCGGCCAGGACAATTTCCGGACCATCTCCCCCCTGGCAGGAGCCAGAAACCCGGCCACCGCCGCGGCAGCGGCCGACCCTTCAATGACCGACTGGGGAATATCCTTTGGCCCGGCGAAGGTCCCGCAGGTGAACACGCCTTCCTTGGAGGTGGCCACTGGGGAAAAATCCGAGGTGGCGGCAAAATTACTGGGAGTCATCTGGATGCCGACAAGGTCGGCCATGTCCAGCATGTTGGCGGGTGTACCGAGACCGACGGAGAGGACGACCATGTCATAGTACTCCTCGACCTGCCGCCCCTGCTCGTTGATATACCGCAGCCGCAGGTCGCCATTCTTTCCTTGGGGTTCGACACCATGGACCCGGCAGCGGACAAAGCGGACGCCGAGTTCATTTTTGGCCTTTTCGTAATACTGGTCAAAGCCCTTGCCGTGGGTGCGCATATCCATATAAAAAATGGCAGCGGCAAGGCCGGGAACATGCTCCTTGGCCACGGAGGCCCCTTTTATGGCCGCCATGCAGCAGATCGAAGAGCAGTACCCTTTTCCGCATTTATTCTCGTCTCTGGAGCCGACACACTGGAGGAAGGCTATCCTCCTGACAGGCTTGCCGTCGGAGGGCCTGGCCAGGTTCCCCTCTGTGGGTCCGGTTGCCGACAGGTACCTCTCAAGCTGCAGCGAAGTGATAACATTTGGAAATTTACCAAACCCCCAGATTCCGGCGGGTTCAGGATCGAAGGGTTCAAATCCCGGCGCAAGCACCAGTGCACCGACAGAGAGGGTGTGCGTCTTTTCCGTATCGGCAAAATTGATGGCAGCGGCATCGCAGACCGTTTCACAGAGACCGCAGCTGCCGGGCCTCTTCAACTGCAGACAACTCTCGGCATCGATCTGATATTTCAGCGGGACAGCCTGGGGGTATTTGAGAAAGATGGCCTTGCGCCTGCCGGTCCCGGCATTGTAGGCGTCCGGCACATTCTTCGGGCATTTTTCCGCACAGAGGCCGCAGGAGATACATTTATCGAGATCTACAAATCGAGGCTGCTCCTTGACCGTGACCGTAAAATTCCCAGCCGTACCGCTTATGCCGGCAAGCTCCGAGAGGGTCATTATCCGGATATTCAGATTCCTGCCGCATTCCACCAGTTTCGGGGCGATGATGCACATCGCGCAGTCGTTGGTTGGAAAAGTCTTGTCAAGCTGAGCCATTGCCCCGCCTATGGCCCCAGATTTCTCGATCAGATACACGAAGTATCCGGCATCGGCCAGATCCAGCGCCGCCTGGATTCCGGTGACGCCTCCGCCAACCACCATCACCGAGCCGATCTTTCTACTTTCCAGTATCACAGGCACCCCTCCTTGTTCTCATATCACGGTCTCCGGCCACCGTCCCCCTGCTCCCGCCTGCAGCGTTATTCCAGACTTCTCCGCCCCGGCAGGATCAGGGAATCAGCCACCAGCTCCCACATATATTTGACCTCAATGCCGAGGTTATACTCCTGATTCAAGGATTTCTTAAACTGATCCCTGCAGTTATGACAGGAGGCAATAACCAGCTTCGCCTCACTCTCAGACACCTGCCTGGCCTTCATCCGCCCGTAATAGACACGTTCATCGGCAAAAGGCATAGCCCAGGCCCCGCTCCCGGCACCGCAGCAGTAGTTAGAGCCGCGATTGGGCTCCATCTCCACCAGATCCGGGCAGCAGGCCCGGGTGATCTCCCGGCCTTCTTCATAGTAGGCCTGCCCGAATGCACGCATTGACTTCCGCCCGTAATTGCAGGAATCGTGAAAGACGGTCCTTTTGGTGTGGATTGTATTATCCACCCTGATCCTGCCGGTATGGAGGTATTCCAGCAGAAGGTCGAAAACGGTGCATATCTTAAATTCCTTCAAGGCCTCGGGATACCAGCGGTTCAGGCAGAAGCGGGTCGCGTAGTAGGCATGACCGCATTCAGGCAGCAGCAGGGTCTCGCAATTCAGCCGCCGCATATTGTCGACGATCCTCCCAACCACGGCGCGCATGGCCTCATCGTCCCCCGAAAACAGCCCCCAGTTCACCCCCTCCCAATTCTCGGAGGTCAACGTCCAGGACTCGCCGGCGGCATAAAAGATCTTCCACCACCACTTCAGGTCATCAGGCTCGGCAAAAGGCTCCCGGGAATTCACCGTCACCATGAGCCTGGCGCCATGGATGTCCACCGGCGTCACGAAGCCCGGACAGCAGCCTTCCGCCAGCTCATCACCCAGCTCTTCCATAAGGTGGAGGAAATCCTCCTTGGGGATACCGATGTTGTTGCCCCGCTCAAGACAGGTCATCACCCCACGGTGGATGGGCCCCGGCACCTTGTCCCTGTCCCGCCTGGAGCGAAGCCGCCGCATCAGATTGACGATCTGGATATTGGCAGGGCACACATCCTCGCACTTGGCACACATGGTACATTTCCAGGCCCAGTCCGAGTCGATCAGATCGTCCTCCAGGCCGAGAATGGCCATCCTGACAATCTTCCTCGGATCAAGCCCGTCAACCCCTGATATCGGACAGGCGCTGGCACAGGTACCACAGGTCAGGCACTCATCGGCCCACTGGCTGTCATCATACAGAGTCTTGACCTTTTTGCCCAATTCCAGCACAGGCACGATCTTTTTCTCGGTCTCGAGCGTGGATACCGTCCGCAGGTCCACGTTGCTGTCCGGCCTGATCAGGGGTTCGCGACCGAACTTCTCACAGAGCATCTGGTAATCCTCAAACTTCATCAGATATTTCCGTCCCGGTCCCTCCTGGGCCACCAGGGTACCGGCGTTGATCCAATTTCTGATGGTATTCCTGTGAACCCCAAACTCTTCCGCTATTTCACTGACCTTGAATTCATACATCATAGGAAATCACCCCGGGTCCTTGCGCTTCCGGAAAGAAGCTGCAGAATTTTCTCGCATGCCACAGAGATTGCGCCGGCCATGGCAATGGAAAGTCCGGGAGAAATCTCCTCCGGGATCCTTTCCACCTGGGCGGCCAGGATATCCACACGCATCCCCGTATGCTCCTGCAACTCCTGAAGCAGATTGATCGTAGGGAACTGGTGGAGGGAAAAATCAGAGATTTTTTGGGCGGGGATGGAGAGGACATCAATGGCAAAGACCTCACCGGGCCTGCGATCTGGAATATCGACGGCGTCCAGGATGATGATCCTTCCCGGCCTGGTTTCAGGCGCAAGGAGATAATCAAAGAGATACTCCCGAACCCCGGTACCGGCATCCACGGCAGAAACAGCGTCAGGCAGCAGCTGGCGGGCAGCAAGCGTTTCTATCACCGCAGGCCCGAAACCGTCATCGCCCATTATTGCATTGCCGCATCCAAAGATGACAGTGGAGTTTTTGACGTGTGTCATTGTGCAAACTATGCCCCATTAATTGACAAGAAGCATAGGTACCACAGCAGAGCAAAGAAATCAAGATTGATTTTGCACAATTTGCATAATAACATCAAATCACAAAGAACAAAGGGCACTTACGAAGGTCACCCCTTCTCCCGCGCCGGAAGATACGGCATAGGCATCAGGGCATAGCCGGGCACCCTCCTTCAATATCCGTCGGGGTTCTGGACCTGCCAGCGCCAGGCATCCTCACACATCTCCCCGATCCCGCGCTCCGCCTTCCAGCCCAAATCGCGCAAGGCCTTCCCCGGATCGGCAAAGCAGGCGGCGATATCCCCCGGACGTCTGGCGACGACCCGGTACGGTATCTCCCTGCCCGAGGCCGCCGCAAAGGCCGCAATCATATCCAGCACGCTGTAGCCCTGACCGGTGCCCAGATTCCAGACGAAGACCCCTGGCGCCAGGCCCTTCTCGATGGCCTTGACATGTCCCTTTGCCAGATCGACGACATGGATGTAATCCCGGACGCCCGTCCCGTCCTTGGTGGGATAGTCGTTGCCGTACACCGACAGACAAGCCAGTTTTCCAACTGCCACCTGCGAGACATAGGGCATAAGATTATTAGGGATACCCCGGGGATCCTCCCCGATTCTGCCGCTCTTATGCGCCCCCACGGGATTGAAATAGCGCAGCAGCGCAATACGCCACCCGGCATCAGCCACAAAGAGGTCACTGAGAATCTGCTCGATCATCAGTTTGGTATGGCCGTACGGATTGGTACAGGAGAGCGGAAAATCTTCGGTGATGGGCACCGTCGCCGGATCGCCGTAAACCGTGGCCGAAGAGCTGAAGACGATGTTCTTGACCCCGTACGCGGCCATCACCTGGCAGAGCACCAGAGTGCCGGTGATATTGTTATGGTAATAAGCAAGCGGCATCTGCACCGATTCGCCCACGGCCTTGAGGCCGGCAAAATGGATGACGGCGTCAACACTGCCGCAGCCGGAAAAGACCGCCGCCAGGGCCTCCCTGTCCAGCAGGTCCACCTTATGAAAACGGATACCCTTTCCGGTCAGCTGCCTGACGCGGCATAGAGACTCCTCCTTGGCGTTGCTCAGGTTATCGACCACCGTGACCTGATGCCCCGTCTCCAGAAGTTCAAGGCAGGTATGACTGCCGATATAACCGGCGCCGCCGGTAACAAGGACGTGCATAGAATGACTCCTTTCTGCTAATCCAGTCATAGACGAAAACAGATACGATCGAGACGAAAACAAGAATAGTCCGATTCTCCATTTTGATCAACAGATAACCTGACTCTAAAGTCCCCCCGGGGCTGGATTTCTTTAAATGTTTTGTTGGTCTGGGGCGAAAAACAAGGTATATTATCAGCTCCTGCTGCCAGGGGAAAACGCCTATCCACACAACCCGAGGAGAAAAAAAATGCCCTACGTAAACATACGTGTTGCCGGACAATTGTCAAAGGATCAGAAGCAGAAGATCAGCAAGGGCGTCACCGAGGTGATCGCCAGGGAAGCCAACAAGCCGCCCGAGTCCATCCTGATCTTCATCGACGAAGTGCCGCACGAGAATATCGCCAAGGCCGGGATCCTCATGCAGGCGCCGAAATAGCCTTGTCCTCGCCCGCACTTCACAGGATCCTCGAACTGCACCGGCTCCTCCGTGAGCATGCCCACAGATACTATGTTCTCGACGATCCGACCATTGCCGACGGCGAATACGACCGGCTTTTTGCAGAACTGCTTGACCTGGAGGCGCGCCACCCGGAATACATACGCCCGGACTCCCCCAGCCAGAGAGTGGGCGCCCCCCCGCTGGAGAAGTTCGCTCAGGTGGATCACAGGATCCCGATGCTCAGCCTGGAAAACGGCTTTAGTGCTGAAGACCTCCTGGCCTTTGAAGAACGGCTCGCCCGCTTCCTCAACCGTACGACGCCGGTCTCTTACGTAACCGAGCCCAAACTGGATGGCCTGGCGGTCGAGATACTCTATAAAGACGGGCTTATGATCCAGGCCTCGACCCGGGGAGACGGGATCACCGGCGAAGAAATATCAGCGCAGATACGGACCATCCAGGCGATTCCCCTGCGTCTGCGCAAGGCAGTCGAAGGCATCCTGGAGGTGCGCGGTGAGGTATTCATGGATGGCGAGGGTTTTTTGCGGCTCAACGAAGAGCAGACCCGGGCAGGACGGCCGCCCTTTGCCAATCCTCGCAATGCCGCCGCCGGCTCCCTGCGTCAGCTCGATCCTGCCATCACCGCCTCTCGACCGCTGAAATTTTACACCTATGGCGTCTCCGATCCGGCGGCAACAGGCTGCGCCACCCAGTTCGAGCTCCTCGGCCATCTGCGGGAGCTGGGACTGCCGGTCAATGACCTGGTCCGCAGGTGCGCGAACATACAGGAGGTCCTGACCAGCTTCAGCGATCTGCAGGCGCAACGGCTCAGCCTCGGCTACGAGATTGACGGGATGGTGGTCAAGGTCGACGCCTTCGATCTTCAGGACCGTCTGGGCGCCAAGGCCCGGGCACCCCGCTGGGCCTTGGCCTGGAAGTTCCCCGCCACCCAGGCCACCACCAAACTGCTTGATGTGGAATTTCAAGTCGGCCGCACCGGGGCCATCACCCCCGTGGCCATCCTCTCCCCGGTGAGCGTCGGCGGCGTCATCGTCAGCAGGGCCACCCTGCACAATCAGGACGAATTCAGACGCAAGGGCCTGCGGCTGGGCGACACCGTCCTGGTACAGAGGGCCGGCGACGTCATCCCGGAGGTGGTCAAGCCCATAACCGAGGCCCGCAATGGCCGGGAGACCCCCATCGTCATGCCCGAACGTTGCCCTGTCTGCGCGCACCCGCTGGACAGACCTGACGGCGAGGCCGTCACCCGATGCTTCAATCCCCTCTGCCAGGCACAGCGGACCAGGGCGCTGGCCCATTTCACATCCAAGGCCGGCCTTGATATCGAGGGACTTGGAAAAAAATTCATGGAACAGCTCTTCGATCTAGGTATAATTAAAGATCTCGTTGATATTTTCGCCTTGGACCGTGAGAAACTCGCCCGCCTCGAAGGTTGGGGAGAAAAATCCGCAGCCAACGTCCTTGCGGCAGTGGAAGCGAAGAAGCATCCGGCCCTCGGCAGATTTTTGGCTGCATTGGGGATACGTTTCGTAGGCGAGGTGACAGCCTCGCTGCTGGAGGATCATTTCGGTACACTTGCCCGGATTGTCTCCGCGACCCGGGAAGAGCTTCTGGAAGTCGACGGCATCGGGGAGCAGGCAGCGGCAAGCATCGTTGAATACTTTTCCGATCCTGCCACCCTGGACATGCTGGCCCGTCTGCAAAGGCTGGGGGTAGAACCTGCGGCCAAAGGCAGTCCTGCAAAAGACCTGCCTCTCTTTGGCCTCACCTTTCTCTTCACCGGCACCCTGAAGACCCTGTCCAGAGACGAGGCAAAAATGCTGGTCAAGGGACACGGCGGCCAGATTGCACAGACAGTCAGCAGCAAATTAACCCATCTTGTTGCCGGCGAAAAAGCCGGTTCCAAACTCAAAAAAGCGGCCGAACTGGGGAAAACAATCATTTCGGAAGAGACGTTTCTTCGCATGCTGCATCCGTGACTTTATGCAAAACATACTCATCGTAGAGAACAATCCGGTCATTACCAGGCTCCTGTCTCATTTTTTTGAAATGGAAGGATGCGAAGTGCATCATGCTGAAAACGGCCTCCAGGCCGTCGTCATGCTCGACACCTTCATCCCCGATATCATCTGCACGGATATCATCATGCCGAAGATCGGCGGGGACCAGCTCTGCCAGATCATCAGGAGTTCTCAAAAGTATAAAGATATTTTTATCGTCGTCTATTCGTCAATCGCCCTCGAAGACGAAAAGCGCCTCTTCCAACTGGATGCCGATCTGTATATAGCCAAAGGTCCGGAGACCGGCGTCAGGAACCACGTTCGGCACATTCTCGACCAGTACCAAAGCGGCAAACGCCGGGAAAACATCCTGCACGGCGTTGAGGGACTCTATCCCAGGACAATCACGAAAGAACTCCTGATGTCCCGCTATCACAACAGCATGATCTTCGAAAACCTGGCCGAGGCCGTCATCGAGATGGACAAGACCGGCAAGATCGTCCGGGCCAACAGGGCGGCGCAGGATCTCCTGAACAACGACCTGCCGACCCTGATGGGAGGCCAGCTCACCGACCATCTCGCCGGCCCGGATTTCCCCCAGATCCAGCAGTGGTTTGCGGAGGCCGCATCGGAAGAATCCCTCCACTTTCAATCCAGCTACGAGCGCCCCCTCCTGGTCGGAAAGAGCCAGATTCTCCTGAAGCTGGTCAAGTTCACGGAAAAACGGGAATCTTTCAACATAGCCATCCTGCAGGATATCACCACGCTGAAGGAGACGGAAAGACAACTCACCGAGACTGTAAACGAATTCAACGCGGTAATGGAATCCATCGGTCACGGGGTTCTCTTCATGGATTCCGATCTGCGGGCCCGCATCGCCAACCGGGCTTTCCGCGAGATGTGGAATTTCCCCAACGAGTTGTTCTTCAAAAATTCGACCTTCAAGGATCTGATCTACTTCAACCGCTACCGGGGAATGTACGACGTGACGGACGAGGAGTTTGACAGCTATGCGGAAAGACGGGTGATGGAGGTCAGAAAAGGCGGGATAGGACCGGAGGAATTTCGCCGCAAGGACGGCATCGTCTATCAGTATCAGTGCGTGGTGCTGCCCGACGACGGCAGAATGGTGACCTATTTCGACATCACCAGGCATAAAAATACCGAAATGGAACTGGCAAAGGCTCTGGATACGGTGTCCAACCTGGCCAACAGGGATGCGCTCACAGGCCTGCCCAACCTGAGACTCTTCCAGGAGCGATTCCTCAGCACGCTTTCGATGTCCAAGCGCAAGGGCTGGAAGATAGCCATTATGTTCATCGATCTGGACGGTTTTAAGAATGTCAACGACTCCCTGGGCCACGAGGCAGGCGACAGGATCCTGAAGATGGTGGCCCAGCGCCTCCTGAAGACCGTCAGGAAGTCCGACACGGTGGCCCGCATAGGCGGCGATGAATTCCTGATCATTCAGACCGAGGTCGAGGGCAGGTCAGCGGCGGCCTATGTAGCCAATAAGATCATTCAGCAGCTCTCCATTCCCTTTGATCTTGACCGAAACGAAATCAAGATCGGCGCCAGCATCGGCATCGCCATGTATCCCGAGGACGGAGACACCAGCAAGGATCTGCTCAAAAAGGCCGACAAGGCCATGTACAAAACCAAAATCCTGGGCAAACAGGGGTACACCTTCGTCAAGGAATGATCGGTGCCAGCCGGTCAGGATGCCCCGTCCAGCTTTTTCTTTTCAAGCTCATCCCATCGCCCGTACAGGCCATCGATCACCTCCTGGACCCTCTGCAGTTCCTGCCAGCATTCGTGAAGAGCCCCGGGGTCGGCAAGGGTCTCGGCAGAATCCATCCTCTGCTGGACCGCTTCAAGCTCAAGCTCCACCTCAAGGATCCGTTCCTCCATCCCGTCGTACTCCCGCTGGTCGATATAGGAAAGCTTGCCGCTCTTCTTTTTGGCGGCCTGCGGCAGCGGCTTATCGCTTTTTCCGGTCTTCTCTGCAGATCCGGCCCCATTCTCCCTTTCCCGCATCGCATCCAGCCACTGTTCATAGTCGGCAAAGTACGCGACACCGCCATCCCCGTCGAAACCGATAAGCCTGTCACAGACCCGGTCCAGGAGAAAACGGTCGTGGGTCACCAGCACAAGGGCCCCGGGAAAACTGTGCAGACTTTCCTCCAGCACATCCAGGGACGCAATATCCAGGTCGTTGGTGGGCTCGTCCAGGAGCAGGATGTCTGCAGGCTGCCGCATCAGGCCGGCAATGAAGACCCGGGCACGTTCGCCCCCGGAAAGCTGGCCCACCGGGGTCTCCAGCTGATCGGGCCTGAAGAGAAAGCGCTTGGCCCAGGAGACCACATGGACAGACCCGCCCTGGTATATCACCGAGTCTCCCTCCGGCGCCAGGGCCCGGCGCAGGGTTTGTGCCGGGTCGATATCCTGTCGCCTCTGATCGAAATGGACAATTCTAACACCATCTGCCGTTTTGATGGTCCCGGTATCGGCTCGGAGCCCCGTCTCGTCGGCACTGGCCGCCAGCAGACGCATCAGGGTGGATTTCCCGCAGCCGTTCCTGCCCAGAAGCCCCAGCCTGCTGCCCGGCGACAGCACTATATCAAGATTTGCAAAGAGCCTTTTATCCTCGTAACTCTTACCGATACCCAGGGCCTCAAGAAGCTTTTTCGTCTTGCGCTGCGTCGCCTCAAAATCGATGCGGACATTGGATATGGCCCTGTTCCGTTCCTTGACCTGGGCCAGATCATCCTGCAGCCGGTAGGCCTCATCAATGCGGTAACGAGCCTTGGTCGCCCTGGCCTTGGGGCCGCGCCTGAGCCATTCGGTCTCCCTCCGGACCTTATTCTGCAGACGTTCCTCATCCTGTTCCTGCTGGTGCAGAAACCTTCCCCGCTCTTCAAGGAAATCGCTGTAGCGGCCCTTTACCTCGAAGGAACCCTGAGGGTAGACTGGAGACAGCTCGACAATACGGTTGGTGCAGTTCTCCAAAAACGTCCGGTCATGGCTGACCAGGATATAGGTCGAAGGGCTGTCGGCCGAGGTCCCGGACAACATCTTCTCCAGCCAGAGGATACCCTCGATATCCAGGTGATTGGTGGGCTCATCCATGATCAGCACATCGGGACGGGTGAGAAGAGACCGGCAGATGGACAGGCGCTTGCGCAGCCCCCCGGACAGCATCGCCGCCGTCCTGCCATCATCGGTGAACTCCGCGCGGGAAAGCATCGTATGAACCCTGTTGTACTTTTCTATTTCGTCTAGATCAGCCCCTTCAAGAGACAGGAAAAGATTGTCAGAAACCCCCTTCTCTTCATCGAAAATATCGATCTGGGCAAGATAGCCGACCCGGACATGCCTCTGGCTGACAACCTTGCCCCTGTCTGCGTCCTCAAGCCCGCAAAGGATCTTCAGCAGGGTCGACTTGCCGGCGCCGTTAGGGCCTATCATGCCGATCCGGTCACCATAGCTGATGACCAGATCCACATTTTTAAAAAGCGTCTGGGCCCCAAAGGCCTTAGCCAGAGACTGGCAGGAGAGAAGATTTGACATGTTTATCGATACCGTTTAGCGCACCGTCACGGGCTTTTCGTCGTTTCTTAAGAATTTCAGGGCACTTGCAATCATCTTTTTCGGTTGCTTATTTCATGACCTGCTGTTATAAGACACCAAGAATAAGAGAAGGGGACGGAGTTTACGTTACAGGATCTGATTCTCAGGCTGCCAGTTTTATACTATCAATCACCGGAAACTGCAATGCAGGAACAGCCAGGAAGCTTCAGCGCCTGCAGCTCCCCTCCTTGTCATACAAAAAAGTCATATCTTTGCCATCTTCCCAAGCGCAGCATGCGTCACCCCACGGACTCCGGGAAGTATCGCTGCTCAAGGAATTCTGTTCGCGAGCCTTTCAGGCGACTTGTGAGACATTCTAAAAATTCCCGGTCTGATAATTTATTTTTTCTTCTACAGACCCCGGAAGGCTCAGACAGGGAGAGCAGGACAGATGTGAGCGAAAAGCCTCCCTGCAGGATGATATGCAGAAAGCATGAATACAATCCGGCAATCAAGCCGGACAACCAATATATTGAACATCAGCCAGGTTTTCGTATGTCAAACAACGAACCCACTATCGCCAACCGATTGACGTGCCCTTTCTGCGGCAACGATATTGATTTTTTTCAGATTGCCGAAGACGCCATTATTACAACCCATTTCACCCAGAATGGAGATGGAAGCTTTACTCAGGAAGTCAGCGATTCCCAAGTCCTCGGAGAGGTAAAGCTGTTTTGCGGGGAGTGCGAGGAAGAATTGCCGCCCGAATTCTTTGACCGTTTCAACGAGATGGTATTCTGACCAGCCGCACCGGCTCGGCATTGCGGAGCGAGGGGAAGAAAAACATCTTTTCCAGAAATCGGAGCCATGTCAGTGAAGTGGGGACCGGGAGAGTCTGAGACCGGGCCATCAAGTCATAACTTTTCATAAAAAAAAAGGGGAAGCACCTTGTTTACAGGCGCCTCCCCTTTTCCAGCCGGTCAAAACCAATGTACAGGGTAATTATACGCAACCTGTCGGTTTAGGAAGTCCAGCCATTTTACAGGCTCCCTTACCTGGTCCGGAGGGGAACAACTCATAGATGCGCTTCAACGGAAAGCCGGTGGTCTTGGAGAGAATACGAACCATCGGAGCGATACCGTTTTTCTTATAGTACTCCTGAAGGGCATCGATAACTTTATTGTGCTCGTCAGTCAGCTCGGCAATACCCTCAACGCTTTTTACATAGTCAATCCAATCAGCATTGAATTCTTCCATTCCTTTAAGCAGGAAACCATCTTCATCCACCTGAAAGCTGGATCCATTGTGTTCGAGTGTCGGCATTTCATACCTCCTTGAAAAATATTATTTTATGGCTTTCACCGTTCTTAACTCAAGCTCTGAACTAACGAAGTTTAAATACTACAGGACAAAAGGTTTGTCAAGCGAATGACGAATATTTCTCACCATATGAATGTATACCGCAAGTAGTCGTAATTCAACAATGTATCCTCAACCTCGAGACTGCTCAGCCAAGGACCTTCTGAGGATTTATAGAGAAAAATCCAATTGTTAATCGAGAAGAACTCGCTCCTCCGGTATCGGCTGCAGCCTGCGCTGCAAGCATTCTTGCAGTCGAGAAGAGCTGACACGCTGCAGCCATCACATAGCATACCAGCAGGCCTGACGATCCTCATGCAGAGACCGCCTGGAGAGACGGCCGTTTTAACGGACGGAATTTTTGAGTATTACGTATTTTTTTTAAAAGTGCAATACAAAGTAGACACCGATCTTGCCTGGATTCAGGGTCCCCACATCCGTCCGCCCTCCCTTTTTTCTCGGTTTTTTCTTGCATGGAGGAAAGAGAAAGGGTAAATCCATCCTATTTATAGATGATCGTCCTTTTTCCCGCCGCAGATAGGCGGGACACATCAGGAATACTGCGGAGAGACCATACTCTAGAGGTATTCCTTGTATTGTGTTTGCTGCCAATGGCACATGCCGGTGTCGTTCATTCCTTCTGATCCGGAATCTTGGTGTCCTCTGCAGGCTTAACCATTACCAACATTATGAGTTTTTATGCTTCAAATACTCAGGAATAAAGCCCAATCCACCGTCATGCAGGCAATTGTCGTGATTATTGCCCTGGTCTTCATTTTCTGGGGAGTCGGATCGCGGATGATGACTGGCGGCCAATCGGCAATAAAGATCAATAGTGAAGAGATCACCTTTCAGCAGTTTCAAAAGGCCTATGACCAGGCTCTTGCCCATCTGAGGGACCAGTTCAACGGTACGATTCCCCAGGGTCTAGCAGAAAAAATCGGCATTAAACAGCAAGTTATCAGCCATTTTGTCCAGGAGTCGCTTCTTCGTCAAGGCGCTGTGAAAATGGGGGTTGTCATCAGTCCCGCTGAGGTCCAGGAATCCATCAAAAAAATGGAGGCATTTCAGGACAACGGCTCTTTCAGTCTCGAAAAATACAAGGCCCTTCTGGCAAAGAACAGCTACACTCCTCATAAATTTGAGGCCTCTATTCAATATGACATGCTCACCCAGCGCGCCCTAATCGATATCGGCAATTTTGCTTCCATAATCACGGACCGCGAGTTGGAGGATCTCTACACCCTTGAGAAGGAAACCGTCACCGTTGCCTTCGCAAAGATTTCCCCCGAACTGTTTACCGGCAAGGTGCATGTCACGGACCAGGACCTCGGAGCCTGGTTTGATTCGAATAAGGAGTCCTATAAGACCGACCCGCAATTGAAACTGCAATACCTCTCCTTCGACTTCAATCAGATTGCCAAAAAGATCACTATCGACGATGCCTCGGTACAAAAGTATTACGAATCCAATAGCTCCAGCTTTACCGTCCCGGAGCAGAGGCATGCCCGTCACATCGACTTCAGGGTGGACAAGGACGCTCCAGAAGGAGTCGACGCAGCCCAGCGGCAAAAGGCCGAAGAGATCCTGAAGATGGCGAAGGCCGGGAAAAATTTCGCCCAGCTAGCGGACCAGTATTCCGACACTAAAACCCCGGGCGGGGATCTGGGTCCTCTCACCAAGGGCAAGATCATCGAACCCCTCGACGACACGATTTTTTCCATGCAGCCGGGGAATATCAGCGGCATAGTCAGATCGCCCTTCGGCTATCATATCCTCAAGCTTGACGGAATCACCCCGGAAGTTGTCAGGCCGCTTTCCGAAGTGCACAACGAAATCGTCAAGCACCTGCAGATGGAACAGGCCAAATCCATGGCTTTTGAGCTGGCCAACCAGTGCTATGAGGGAATCATCAGTGCCGGAAGCCTGAAATCCTACATCGAAGGCCATCCTGGCACCGCCGTTACGGAAACCGCCTTTTTCACTCAGAGCGCCCCGCCTGAAGGGATCAAAGGCGACAAGACGCTTCTCAGCACCGCCTTCGCGCTGAAGCAGGGTGAATTGAGCTCGCTGATCGAAACCGGCACGGGGTATGCCATTCTCTTTGCTGAACAGATCATGGCTCCCGTCATCCCCCCCCTGGAGGAGATTAAAGACCGGGTGACCAAGGACTATATCGCCAGCCAGGCGGCCCAGATGGCCAGGCAGGCAGCAGAAAACATACTTGCCCAGGCAAAGACCGGCGGAGACTTCGCCAAACTGGTCACCCAGACAGGGATATCCAGCCAATCGTCGGGTCCGCTGTCTAAAGGCGGTGCAGACCAGAAGTCTCCCTTCCCGCCCTCTCTGCTGGAACATGTCTTTCAACTCTCCAGTGTCTCCCCCTATCCCAGTGAGCCCGGCCAGGTCGGAGGCGATTATTTCGTCTATAAATTTGCGGACAGGTCCATACCGAAAATGGATCTCAGCGCCGCCGAGCGGGAAGAATACCGAAATGCCCTCTTGAAGCTCAAGCAGCAGCAGATCATCACCGCCTGGATAAACAATCAGAAAAGCCAGGCAACGGTAACGACCCATAAAGGTCTGTGACGGTAGGCAGGCACGTGTCTTCCCGCCGGGTCGGCATCCGGAGGCCTGCTTGGAGAGAATAGAGTGCGCCTCAGGCTGCGGGCTGGCGCAGACCGGGAAAGAACGAAGGCCGTGAATGCTGTCTTCGAGTGGCCGGCGGCCTGTGTTTGGCTCCTGTCGAAGGAGACAGGGAGGCGATCTACTGGGCCTGAGATGGTATTTTATCGCTTGCCCCTCTTTTCCTCTCCTCTTCTTTTTTCCTGGAATTGCTTGCCAGAATCCTCCGAATCCCCTCATGGGACAGCTGTATGCCGTACTCCTCTTTTAATTTGCCGGCAATATCCCTATAAGACCAGCGGTCAAGCCGCAGTTGCATGATATCCTGTATGATCTGCTGTTGTTTCTGGTCCTGGACCAGATATTCCCCCTCTACACGCCACCCGAAGGGAACCGGTCCTCCCAGGTATTTTCCTTCCTTTTTCTGATGCCTTTTGGTCGATTTGATGGTTTCCCCCTGCCTGCTGCCATCGCAGGCTGCCAGAGCCGTCAAAACAGCCATGATCAGGGGGGCACCCCCTTCTGAAACGACCAGCTTTCTCTCTGCCGCCACGGACAGGTTTTCATCCAGGTCAACACAGTACAAAGAAACGGACATCTCCTTCAGGGCCTGCAGCAACCGGACAGCCTCTCTGGCAGAGCCCAATACCCATTCAGCCTTCATCGCTATCAGGGCATCGCCGGCACGCAGGCCTGATAGCGCCGCTGCCCCCTGTTTTCGCTCCCTCAGGGGCGACTTCATCGAATACCCCTGCTCAATGAAGAAGTCGTCCACCATCAGGCCGCGGGTCTTTCCGTAGGCCTGAATTGCCCTCTGCTGTTCTGCAACCGCAACAGCAGCCGTTTTGTCCATCGTCAAAAATATATACCCCAACACCCTCATAGCATCCTCTCACTCAATACCCCCGATGTCACCTCTTTCCCATGATCACTTGACAAGACGTCAACAACACATAATCGTCTCTTGACATACTGTCAATCATTTATCATACGTTATTTACATACAGTCAACATATTCAAATAATATTTTATAGTTGAATAACAAACAGCCCTGCTTCTTTTTCTCCTCATATCCAGACCGGATCCAAAAAAACTGGTCCGCTTGGAAGCAGGACAGTCCTTCAATCGTCCAGGCAGGATGTCTGAAAAAAAGAATCTGCCGATTTTTGTTCTTTTCCCGGTCAGACATGCTATAGTACAATGTTCGTTCCCGGTCATTTTCCTGTTAAATTATAACCAAATAGTCGTTAGGCTCGGACAGAACTCCTGCGGCACACAACAATTTACAATGACAATTGAAAACGATCTACTGCAGCAATACCGCAATCTCAGCCACTTTGAACAGACGCTTCTGCAGTTCCTCTCCATCGTTTATGAGCCTGCGAACATCCCTCTGGTTGTCAGCTGTCTGAACAGACTTGAGCTCCGCAGCGCCCGCGGACAACGGCCTACGGCAGCGAATCTCAACCATTACCTGGCAAAATTCCAGCAGCTGAACCTGCTCAGCGCCGATCGTCAATGCGCTGTTGAAATTGTCGAAACCTTAAGCAGATATTCCGTGGCCCAAGGCACCTTCCCGCTCTTTGCCAAAATCATCCGGGAAGAGGCGCCGGTCTCCTATTACTATGGGAAATGGACTACCCGCTGCTGGCGGGCCATGCGCGAATTGCGCATCGGCATTTATATGCAGCAGCTGGACCTGATTGACGATGCATCAGCCTTTATCACATCCCAATGCCGCGGGATGATGCCGGGTCTGCCGCTCACCATCCGCGTCACCGCCTGTCCCTTTGATCTCCAGTGGTTCCGCGGCCTGTCGACATCATTCCAGTTTTATCTGCTTGACAATGTCCTTCGATATTCCCAGGCCCATCTGATCGCCTTTCCTGAAATTCTGTATTTCCTCAGCGACAGAAGTGAATTCGAAAATTTGAGCATTGATGAGCAGCTGCCCTTTAAACGCCTGCTCTTCAACCAGCTTCTTCTTCAGGGAAAGCTGGTTGAGGCGGAAAGCCTGACAAGCAGCCATCCGGAACTTTTTTCCGGCACCGGTTCGCTGGGAACCCTGCATTTTCTGCGGGGAAACCAGGACAAGGCCCTGGCGGCCTATGCAGACGATATCGCCTTCCTCCAGAATCTGAGCGGTTCCGAGAAGGTGGCCTTTTTCGGTCCTTCCGGACTCTTCTATATCCTGGCCCAATTGCAGCAGCGGGATATCCCCCGGCAGGAAATTGCGCAGACGATCGGGCTTGCACAGACCCTGTTCCCTGCATCGATGGAGCAGAAGGCCTACTCCTACCTCACCATGGTCCTTGACGACGGAGTCAGCACGGCCATGCCTGCGGACAGTCTTTCAATTGGAGAAGAGGAAGACGTCCAGAGCCTGACACTTCTCTTTGCAGGCCTCTGTCAATACTGGCTGAACAGTTCGCTCCAGCCCGAGGTGAAAAAAAAGATCACCGTTCTCTACACTGAAGCCCTGAAGAACGGCTACCTCTTCTTCGCCCTTATTTTTGCTGAAATCCTGGAAAAGATCGCCGACACCACCGACGAATATCAAACCATCGTGAAGCAGCTGAGGCAGGAGACCGGCATCGTCCCCCTGATTGCCATCCTGGAGCCGGAGGAGCCCTGGAAGAGGAGCCTGCAGGCCCTGATCCAGGCAACAGCCATCCAGACAAATCCGGCTCAGTCTGTCAGGATGGCCTGGATGATCGAGTTTGAACGGGGGATCATGGAGATCAGCCCCAGGGAACAGAAGCTGACCCCCGCAGGAGAGTGGACCAAAGGCCGCCCCCTCTCCCTTGCCCGGCTGGCTGCCGCCCATGCCCTCCCCTACCTCAGCGTCCAGGACCGCAAGGTCTGTCTGGCCATCGACAGGATCGCACATCCGGACAGTCGGGGTGTCGCTTACAAACTGGATATGGACAAGGCCCTTGTGGCCATGATTGGCCATCCGCAGCTGTTCCTGTCCAGTTCCCCGACGACTCCGGTGGAATTTATCGCAGGCGAGCCCGAACTCCTGGTCCAGGAGAAGGGCAATCACCTCCATATCCGCTTTGCCCAGAACATCACCTCGGACAAGGTCACCGTATTCCGGGAGACCCCGACCCGGTTCAAGATCATCACCATCAACGATAATCATAGAAGAATCGCCCAGATCACCGGCAAGGACGGGCTGACGGTCCCCCTTGAGGCCAGCGAGCAGGTCCTCACCGCCATCGGCAACATCTCCTCTTTCATGACGGTCCACTCGGCCATTGCCGCCGATGCCTCTACGGACAAGGACGGCAATATCAACTTCGTCGAAGCGGACCCCTCTATTTATATGCACCTGCTCCCCTACGGGACCGGGTTCAGGCTGGAGATGTTCGTCAAACCCTTCAAGGATGGGGTCCATTACCTGAAACCAGGGCAAGGTGTGGAAAACATCATGGCCGAGGTGGGCGGCAAGCGGCTGCAGACCCGCCGCAACCTGGCGCTGGAGGAGGAGCACGCCCGGAACATCGAAGAACTCTGCCCGATCTTTGACCTGGCTATCGACCTTGAACACGAGACCGACAGGGAATGGCGGCTGCTCGACCCCGACGACTGCCTCCAGGCCCTGCTGGAACTGCAGGCCATCAAGGATCAGGTCATCATCGAATGGCCGGAGGGTGAAAAACTGACTGTCTCCCATCAGGCCAGCTTCAAGAATCTCAACCTGAAGATCAGGACCAATCGCCAGAACTGGTTCTCCATGAGCGGCCAGCTCGTCCTCGACCAGGAACACATCATCGATTTGAAGGAGCTTCTGACCAAGGTCAAAACCGCCAGCGGCCGATTCATCCAGATTGGGGAAGGCCAATTTCTGGCCCTGACTCAGGAATTCAAGAAACGTCTTGAAGATATCAATATCTATGCCGAAGAGTTCAGCGAGGTCACCGGCGACGAAATCCAGATCCACCCTCTGGCCGCCATCCCCCTGGAGGAACTTGTCAACCAGGCATCCACCTTCGCCGATGCCGGCTGGAAGAACCAGTTGTCCCGGATCAAGGAAATCCAGAATTTTGTGCCCGAGATGCCGTCGACCCTCCAGGCCGAGCTGCGCGACTACCAGACGGAAGGCTTCAACTGGCTTGCCCGCCTGGCACAGCTGGGAGTCGGCGCCTGTCTTGCCGACGATATGGGTCTGGGAAAGACCTTGCAATCGCTGGCCATTATCCTGAAGTATGCCGCCGACGGCCCCTCCCTGGTGGTCGCCCCGACCTCGGTCTCGACCAACTGGCTCTCCGAGGTAAACCGGTTCACCCCGACCCTGAACATTATCTCCCTGCCCGGCAAGGACCGGGCCAAGGCCATTGGCGAGCTCGGCAGATTCGATCTGCTGATTACGACCTACACCCTGCTGCAGCAGGAGACCGAACTCCTGGCCGGTGTCAAGTGGCAGACCATCATCCTGGATGAGGCCCAGGCCATCAAAAATGCCGCCACCAAGCGCTCCAGGGCCGCGATGTCCCTGCAGGCCAGATTCAAGCTCATCACCACGGGCACCCCCATCGAAAACCATCTGGGTGAGCTATGGAACCTGTTCCATTTCATAAACCCCGGACTGCTGGGCACCATCGGCGTCTTCAACGAACGCTTCGCCATCCCCATCGAACGGTATCATGACCGGGATGCAAAGATGAAGCTGAAGAAACTGATCCGTCCCTTCATCCTGCGGCGGATCAAGTCTCAGGTCCTAGACGAGCTGCCTCCGCGCACGGAGGTCACCCTGGAAGTGGAGATGAGTCCGGAGGAGGCCGACTTCTACGAAGCGCTGCGGCAGAATGCCCTTGATATACTTGAAAGCAATAAAGAAAGGAAGGGTCGCCATCTGCAGATCCTAACCGAGATCATGAAGCTCCGGCAGGCCTGCTGCAACCCCCGTCTGATCACGCCGGACCTCGATATTCCCAGCTCGAAGCTCGAAGTCTTCTCAGGGCTTGTCGAGGAACTTATCGGCGGTCGCCATAAGGCTCTGGTCTTCAGCCAGTTTATCGGTCATCTGAAAATCATCCGGGAATACCTTGATGCAAAGAATATTCCCTACCAGTATCTTGACGGATCAACCGGATCAAAACAGCGCCAGCAGAGAATCGAGGCCTTCCAGTCCGGCGAAGGCGACCTTTTCCTCATCAGCCTGAAAGCAGGAGGACTCGGCCTGAATCTGACGGCGGCCGATTATGTGATCCATATGGATCCCTGGTGGAACCCGGCTATTGAGGATCAGGCCTCGGACAGGGCCCACCGTATCGGCCAGACCAGACCCGTGACCATTTACCGGCTGGTCTGCAAGAACTCCATTGAGGAAAAAATCGTCAAGCTGCACGAGGAAAAGCGCGATCTTGCCGGCAGCCTGCTGGAGGGCAGCGACATCAGCGCCCGGATGAATTCCAATGAATTGATGGATTTGATCAGGGAAGGGTAAGAGATTTCCCCGATCGGCCGCCGACGGTTCAGCGCCTTAGAAATCTCCGGCCAGCCTGTTTCTTATCAGCCCGTAAAAGGCTGAGACACCGGACTCATACAGCCACCCCACATGGATGAAGCACTTGCCGCAGAAGGCCAGACGCCAGGTAAAACCGGAAAACCAGGAAAATTGGCTGCTGGGAGGGCCGTCGACATCGCAACCTGGGGCCTGTGAGAAACAGACCACCTCAAAGACGATGCCTGCAGGGTTGAAAAACATGTGATCGCTGGAGCCGTCGACGGAAAATATAGCAGCAGCGGCAGTTATCGGGTGGCCGCAGCCCCGGCAGACCACGGCCTGTTCCTCTTCTTCCTGCAGGGACTGCCCGGCGGTAGGTTGAGAGCGGCGATCGCCCTTTTCCCGCCCTTCCCGCAGTTGCAGAAAGAAGAAACCCGACCCTCTGACAGCAGCATCCCACGGATTACAAATACTGTTCTGCACGCTTCAACCTCCAGAAACCCGAGTCAGGGCCGGGCGCAGAGGGCGGGACGGCCTGAGCACCATGCTTCGGCACGCCGCCGGTCCGAGCTCAGGGGGAGAGGGCCGACAGCCTACTGCCGATAGGACTCGATGATGGCCTGAACCATCTCGGGAATCCTGTGCACATCGGGCTGTACATCCACTGTCAGGCCATTATCGGTCACCGTCTTTGCAGTAATCGGACCGATGGCGGCAATCCTGACCCCTTTGAACAGCCGCCGCAGCTCTTCCTGGTCGGCGGCATCAACCATGGTCAAAAAATGCCTGACAGTCGAAGAGCTGGAGAAGGTCACCATGGACACCCGGCCGGCCTCCAGCGCATCGCGCAGGGCCTCCTTCCTCCCCTGAGGCGGTACATTCTTATAGACCGGCGCCACAGTGACCTGGGCACCGGCGCCGCGAAGGGTCTCAGGCAAAAATTCTCTTGCCTTGGAGGCCCTGGGGATCAAGATATTTCTCCCTTCGACGCCTTGGTCGAGCAGACTTTCGGCCAGCCCTTCGCTGGTGAAGGTCGAGGGAATCAAATCAGCGTTGACCCCGTATTCAAACAAGGTGTCGGCGGTGCTCCTGCCGACCACTGCTATGGAAGGTCCCTTCAGGTCCCTGGCATCCATCCCCTTAGCGAAAAGCCTTTTGAAAAAGTATCTGACACCGTTGATGGAGGTGAACAGGATCCAATGGTATTCCCGCAGGCGTTCCAGTTCGCTGTCCAGGATTTCATAGGAATCTGTCGGCTCAATCTGGATGGTAGGATACTCGTAGCAGTCAGCACCGGCCTCTTCCAAACCCGCGATCAACTCGCTGGCCTGTTCTCTGGTCCGGGTAACCACGATCCGCTTGCCGAACAGCGGCCGTTTCTCAAACCAGTTGATGGTCTCGCGCAGTTTGACCACCTCGCCTACGATAACCAGGGACGGCGGTTTGATCCCGGCCTCCCTGACGACCTCGGTGATGGTCTCAAGGGTCCCGACCACGGACTGCTGTTCGGGGGTTGAGGCCCAGCGAACAACGGCCACGGGCGTCTTCGGATCCCTGCCGTAACGGATCAGCTTCTCGACGATGATCGGCAGGTTTTTGATCCCCATGTAGATGACTATGGTCCCGGCCCCGGTAGCGATATTTTCCCAGTTGATCGTGGAATCTTCCTTGGTCGGATCCTCATGTCCCGTCAGAAAGGCGACGGAGGCTGTATAATCGCGGTGGGTGATCGGGATGCCGGCATAGGTGGCGGCCGCGGTGGCCGAAGTGACACCGGGGACCACCTCGAAGGAGACCCCGGCAGCGGCCAGCTCCTGCACCTCCTCGCCGCCTCTGCCGAAAATGAAGGGATCGCCGCCCTTGAGACGGACGACGTTTTTACCTGCAAGTGCATGATCCACCAGCATCTGGTTGATCTCTTCCTGGGTATGGGTGTGCTTGTCGCCCCCCTTCTTGCCGGCATAGATCAGTTCCGCCGTCGGCGGTACATGCTTGAGGAGCTTCGGACTGGCCAGGTAATCATAGACCACGACTTCCGCACGTTCCAGAAGATATTTGCCGCGCACGGTTATAAGACCGGGATCCCCCGGACCTGCACCTACCAGATAGACCTTTCCGGGTCTCTTTTTCTTATTCTGTTCTTCCATAATCTAAAGGGACAGGCTCACAAAGCAAGCCGCCGGTTACAACCTCCTTTGAATCTGAAATACTTTTGCCGCCAGGAGAAGGATACTACCATATTCACGTTCAGTTCATCAAGCAATCAGTCGCTGTCAACCGGAGGCGCCATGGACCGGCTCAGGTTCAGACAGCCTGATCGGTGGCCTGAAAAGGCGAAAGGCATGCCTGTTCAGCCAGACATGCCTTTCATTTTAACGCCGCAGAATCAAACGAAAAACAAACTTTTTCTTCCTACAGCTCTTTCATGATCAATTCGGTAACCTGGCCGATTGAGACGGAGCCGTCAACCGAAATGACCTTGACGCCGCCGGCCTCTTTAAAGTAGTTGACCGCGGCCATGGTTCCGGTTTTGGTATCATAGTAGATTCCATGACGCTTATTGATGGCATCCTCGTCCTGATCATCGGCACGGACCTTGAGATCGCCGCCGCAGACGCGGCAGACAATCTTACCGTCCTTCTCGACGGGTTTGATGGCCTCGAAGGCGATGTGATTGGGATGGTTGTTATCGTTAACGCAGAGCCTGCGGCCCATGATGCGCTCCTTGGCGATCTCACGATCAAGAACGATCTCGATGACATAATCAAGGGCGAGACCGGCATCTTTCAGGTTTTTTGCCAGGGTGATGGCCTGCTCCTTGGAGCGGGGGAAACCGTCGAGGATCCAGCCGTCCTTGCAATCGGGCTTCTGCAGGCGGGCAATCATCATCGGGATGGTGATATCATCGGGAACCAGGTCTCCCTTATCGATGAAGGCCTTGGCCTTCTTGCCAAGCTCGGTACCGCCGCCGATATGCTCCCGGAAAATGGCGCCGGACTCAATATGAGGAATATTGAATTTTTTCTGTACGATGGCGCCCTGAGTTCCTTTGCCGCTTCCGTTCGGTCCGAAAACCAGAATATTCTTGCCCATAAGTCCTCTCCTTAATAGATAATGAAATGCATCAACAGCACATTAACAGTACGATCCCGGACGGATAAGGCGTAGTCCCCTCCGGCGGGGTATATGAACAGATGCCTCAGACCCGGTTATTGCCGATCACGGCCCCTGAATGAAGGTCACTCATAACAAACAGCACAGGCATCCGCCGGCGCCCCAAGGGACGGCAACTGCAGCCAGACGCCATCATTTCCCCTGCCGGGGCAAGCGCTGCGAGTCCGATCCTCTATCCCGGAACGGGATACCTGCACCGGAAACGGCAGACCAGGCGACGAGCTACTATATACTAAAAGGTGCCTTGAGGCCAGAAAAAATAACTTTCCTAAATTTTTGACTTTCAGATGGAAAGCGGGTATTTTTCCGCAGAATATACGCCTGTAATGATCCGTCCTGAGCTGTGATTCCGGACCCTTTCAGATAACCATATACCACTTCGACAGACTATGATGAAAGAAATACGCGTTGGCCTCATCGGCTTCGGTACCGTCGGCAAAGGACTGGCGGCGACCCTTCTGCAGCAGAAAGATCGACTCAGGCAGCGGGTCGGAGCCGCTGTGACTCTGAAGCGGGTTGCCGATATCCATGTCAAAAGCCTGCCCGAAGAATACTGCGGCGTCACGCTCTCCCAGGATGCCGGCGATATCCTGACCGATCCCGAGATCGACATCGTGGTCGAACTGATCGGAGGTATTGAGCCCGCCAAGTCCTTCATCCTGGCCGCCATCGCAGGCGGCAAACATGTGGTCTCGGCCAACAAGGCGCTCTTTGCCAACCACGGCAGGGAGATCTTCGCCGCAGCCGTCAAGAACAATGTGGAAATAGGCTTTGAGGCCAGCGTCGGCGGCGGCATCCCGGTGATCAAATCGCTCAAGGAGGGTCTGGTGGCCAACCGCATCGAGGCCATCAGCGGCATCCTGAACGGGACGGCCAACTACATCCTGACCCAGATGACCGACCACGGCTCCCTCTTTGCCGAGGTGCTCAAGGACGCCCAGGCCAAAGGGTTTGCGGAGGCCGATCCCACCTATGATATAGAAGGGATAGACACCGCCCACAAACTGGCCATCCTGATGTCCATCGCCTACGGTCTCCATGTCCAGATAGGCGACATCACCACCGAGGGCATCAGCACCATCGAGCCCATCGATATCGATTTCGCCCGGGAATTCGGCTACAGGATCAAACTGCTGGCCATCAGCCGCAACCACGGCGACCATGTCGAGGCCCGCGTCCATCCGACCATGGTCCCCGAGGACCATATGCTGGCCAATATCAACGGGGCCTTCAACGCCATCGAGTTCACCGGCGATACGGTGGGAGACATCCTGCTCTACGGCCAGGGCGCGGGCATGATGCCCACCGGCAGCGCCGTGGCGGCGGACGTAGTCGACATCGGCCGGAACATCCTCTCAGGTTCCGTCAACCGGGTCCCGGCCCTGTCCTTTCTGCCCGAATTTATCGGCGAGCCGCGCATCACTCCGATGAGCAGCCTCACCTGCCCCTACTATTTCCGGGTCACCGCCCTGGATAAGCCCGGCGTCCTCTCCAGGATCTCCGGGATCTTCGGACAGCACAACATCTCGATCAAGTCCGTGATCCAGAAGAGCCGGCATGCCGACGAGCCGGTGCATATCGTCCTGATGAGCCACCAGGCCTCTGAGGCCGATGTAATAAAGGCGCTGGCCGAGATCGACGGACTGGAGATCTGCACGGCTCCGACCATGAAGATCCGCATCCTTGTCGATGAGCAGGATTAATCTCTTCAACCCTCTGCTCCTGTCCGGGGAAGGCGGTCCAGCATGAAATATCTGATACTCGTTGGCGACGGCATGGGCGATCTTCCTATTGCCGAAATCGGCAACCGCACCCCTCTGCAGGCGGCGGCAACGCCTGCGATGGACGAACTCTGCAGCCGCGGAGAGGTCTTTCTGAACCGGACGGTTCCCGACGGCTTTCCGCCGGGCAGTGATGTCGCCAATCTGTCCCTGCTGGGTTACAGCCCCAGACTTTACTATACGGGCAGGGCGCCGCTGGAGGCCGCGGCCATGGGCATCAACCTCAAGGACGATGAGACGGCCTTCCGCTGCAACATGGTGACCCTGGATTTTTCCGTGGCGGATCACGTCCGGATGGTGGATTTTTCCGCAGACCATATCAGCAGTCAGGAGTCCCATGCCCTGATCGCAGCCCTGGATGAGGGGTGCGGCACCGAGGTGTTCCGCTTCAAGGCCGGGGTCAGCTACCGGCACATCCTGATCGTCAAGGGACCGTATCCCGATATGGGCACCGCCCCGCCCCACGACCATACCGACAAAGATGTGACCGGGCTGTGGAATACATACCTGGCCGATCCCGGCTGGGCCGCCCTGCTGGCCGGGGCGCGCCGGATCCTGGAGGGGCATCCGGTCAATGCCAGGCGCATGGCGGAAGGAAAGAATCCCGCCAACTGCATCTGGCTGTGGGGCGAGGGAAGACCGCCCTCCATGCCCACCCTGCCCCGGCGTTTCGGGATCAGCGGCAGCATGATCTCGGCCGTTGATCTGCTCAAGGGACTGGGCGTCAATGCCGGCCTGTCCGTCATCGATGTCCCCGGCGCCACCGGTTATCTCGATACCAACTACCGGGGCAAGGCCCAGGCGGCGCTGGATGCGCTTCTCACCCAGGACTTTGTCTTCGTCCATGTGGAGGCGCCCGACGAGACCGGCCATCAGGGGCTTCTGGACAAAAAAATCCAGGCCATCGAAGACTTCGACAGCCGCATCGTCGCCCCCATCATCGCGGGGCTGCGGGCCAGGGGAGAAGACTTCCGGGTGGCGGTAACCATGGATCACTTCACCCCCATCGCCCTGCGCACCCACACCAGCGATCCGGTGCCGGTCTGCCTCTACGACTCCAGGGAAAGTCTTGAAGGATCAGGCATGCCCTTCTCGGAAGACCTGAGCATCCCTGACGGGAGCGGCATCGCCCTCTTTGAAGAGAGCCATCAGCTCATCGAGCGGCTCTTTGAACAGAAGGAAAAGCAGGCCTCATGATCAGCAGCCTCACCGAACCCATTCACCGGAGCACCTGCCGGGTCATCTACGGCGACACCGATGCCGGCCGGGTCGTGTACAATGCCAACTACCTCCGCTATTTCGAGATAGGCCGAACCGAATTCATGCGGGAACTGGTCTGCTCCTACCGCGACATCGAAGAGTTGGGACTCGTCCTGCCGGTGACCGAATGCTATCTCCGTTTCAAGGCTCCCGCTTTCTATGACGACCTGCTCACCATCGAGACCTCGCTCACCGAGCTGAAAAGCGTATCCTGCCGGTTCTGCTATAAAATCACCCGTACTGAATCTGAGCGGAAACGCCCGGTGCTCCTGGCAAAGGGCTTTACCGTCCACGCCGCGGTCAACAGAGAAGGCCGACTTGCAAAACTGCCTGACGAGATCGTAAAAAGGCTTAAGGAACTGCTCTGATCCGGATCGGCAAGCCTTTGCAATCGGCAGGGACACAGACGATAGCTCTTGACAATCAAAATTCAAGGTGTATAATAAATCACTCAACGCGGGGTGGAGCAGTCTGGTAGCTCGTCGGGCTCATAACCCGAAGGTCGCTGGTTCAAATCCGGCCCCCGCTACCAAATAAAATCAAGGGCTTACGAAGAATCTTCGTAAGCCCTTTTTTGTTGTTTCTAACCTATTTCTAACCAGCACAAAAAATCCTACTTCATTACAGTTCTGTGCCGCGGCTCATTATCTCAACATATTCTGTATAACTGAACAGTCGATTTCGTTTCTGTGCTGTCAACTCTCGCACGATGCCGAGTTGTTCCAAGTGGGCAAGAGCTTTATTTACAGTGGCTGGGGAAATGCCGGTTTTTTTCACCAACCGGCCCGAGGTGGTAATGGGATGTTCCATCAGCACTCGATGAATCTGCAGGGTTGACGTTGCCGCACGACCGAGACCTCTGATCTTCTCCCGGTCCTGATCCGACAAGTCGAGAAGTTGCTGCGCCGTTTCGACAGCCTGAGTGGCGGTTACGACAATGGCATCAGCGAAGAAATCGAGCCAGGCTTCCCAGTCTCCGGTCAAGCGCACATTGTTCAGCAGTTCATAATAATACTGACGGTGCGTCTTGAAATAGAGGCTAAGGTAGAGCATCGGCTCCTGCAGCACTTTCTGTTCACATAGCAGCAACGTGATCAGCAAACGGCCAAGGCGGCCGTTGCCGTCAAGGAATGGATGGATCGTCTCGAACTGCACATGGGCCAGCGCCGCCTTGAGCAGAACTGGAGTCGGTTCGGGTTGGTCGTGGAGGAACAGTTCAAGCTTGCTCATACACTCCATCAACTCTTCCGTCGGAGGTGGAACGAAGGCCGCATTGCCAGGCCGGGTGCCGCCGATCCAATTCTGGCTACGGCGAAATTCACCGGGAGTCTGGTTGCTGCCTCGCCCTTTGGTGAGTAATACACCATGGATTTCCCGGAAAAGCCGGAGTGACAGAGGTAACCCTTCTTTTAAAAGACGCAAGCCATGTTCGAGTGCCGCGACATAGTTACTGACCTCCCGCACATCGTCCAGAGGGACGCCCGGCTCCTGATCCAGCTCGAACAACAACAGATCCGAAAACGATGACTGGGTGCCTTCAATCATGGATGAGAGCACCGCTTCTTTGCGGACGTACATATAAAGGAAGAGGGAGGTATCCGGCAGTAGGGCCGAGACGCTATTTAGTCGACCCAGCGATAGCAGTGCCTGGTCGAACTTATTACGCAACTCCGGTGTCCATTCGATGGGTGGACGAGGTGGCAACGGCGCAGGCACAAAGGCCTGAGCCTTCTCACCCACAGTCGTTATGGTCACGTACTTCCCTTGAAGCTTTCGATTCATCCTGGCTGCTTCGAACCTAAAATAAGATTTATCTTTATTTTATCTTTATACCATATTCTAAAATAAAGACCCAAAGAGAAAAAGCAATTGAATTTCCCGAGGTGAGTTCAACGCATGCAGATTATTGTTGAAAGCTGAGACAATTCGGTGGATTTGTTGTCTTGAACGGCGGATCCGAAGAATGCAGAGTGGGGGTTTTCCTTTGTTGAGTTGAAGTATGTTAAGGTGAACGGTGGGTGTGGAGTCGATTGTGAACTTTATATGAGCCAGTTCCAAAAATTCGAAAATGTAAAAGATCAAATTAGATACTTTTACTAATAGAAAAAAGGGAGGAGACGGGCCCTTTCGTGTGTGCTGCTAATGATAATGAAACGAACTACCATCAACAGTCATCAGCTTTCATTAATAACCGTTACAGCTATAAATCGAGCCTGACCGCAGTAATCTCTAGGGAGATACACAAAAATGATAACCAATCACTAAATCTTTACTTATGCTGCCTCAATCCTCTGGTGAACGAGAATTTGTGCAAGACAACCAAGATCCAGATTATGCACCTCTCACAAAATTCAACGTAATGTATTTCCACCTGGTTTTCCGTCATAACCCTTCAGGTCCAGGCACAGGGCTGAGTCCTAAACTGACCTTACCGTCTCCCTTTTACGGAAAATCTCAAGAAATTACTTTCCGCACGAAATCATTATAAATTATCAGTATGCAGTTCGCAATTCCTTTTTGATAAGTAGTTGGCCCAAATTATTCTCGGCTCCTCGCCAGTTGAAAAACCAGTCTTCTCCATCTAGTAATTTATATATTTTATTTTTATTTTTATTTAAACTTTCTTCAGTTTGGAAAACAAATGACATCGCTTTAGCTATGAGATTGCTCTTTTCAGATTTTCTAATATATGGACAAGCAATTAAATCAAAAAATAGCAGTATCTTCTCAGATTCCTCCAAAGAGAAATTGTCCGCAATAATTTTCTCCATTGAAACATCGTATAAAAGACGTCTAATTATTTTGTATTCCTTATTCTTTCCGATATAATGCAATAGAGAGACAATATCAAAATAACCCAAGGAAGAAGCGGAAGGTTTATCCATATTAATTTCGAACAAATCAGCAATATACCCTTCGTTAAGTAAATATTTTTTGCCTAGTACTTTTGAGACGATCAATAAATTTTGAATTTCAATTTTGCTTTCTTTGTTGATTTTTTTTAACACATCAAAACTAATTACGATTTCATCAAAAATGGATTTGAATATGACTTCTGTTTCTTGTTTAAGACTTTCATTGTAAAAACCCTTTATAATAAAAATGAGCTGTGATATCAAGTACGTAGATCTAACACGAGGGCACATACAATATACAAAAAAACATACCTCAACAAATAAAATTGTCAATTTTGATAAATCACGAATTTCAATCGGATCTGATTTTTTTCGAGCATTTATAATAACCTTTGCCAAGACCTTCAAAATTGAAGATAAAACATAATTGACAACGCTATCAAATTGAATTCCGTTTTTATGAACAATCGCTTTTAAATCACGAATAAAGGAGTTGGACAAACGGCTTTTGTTCCAATTCTCCTTTATTAAACCTGTACCATTTGAGTTATTACCAATCGATTTAGAATGTTTCTTTAAAGTTTCTAAATTAATAACTGAAGAAAACAAACGCTCCAGCAATCTGGCTATTTCACTTTTTGCTGCTGTTTCGCCAGTAGTAAAAGGTCTTGATAGTGTTTGTTCTTTTGCATCATTCAGAAAGAGCTTGTAATGTGATAATTTTTCAACAATTGTTCTCTCGATAGTACCTACTACGCTATTATCATTATAAAAAACGAAATAGTCATCTATATATCTTCTAATTGAATAGTCCTTGGATATTCTAATATCTTTATCCTCCAAGCACTTTTGAATTTCAATATCAATTGATTGTAAAATTATTTCGGCAAATATCCTTGATACTTCTGGTCCTACTATTATTCCATTCGTTTCATTGTAATTGCACTTTTGCATTAGAGAATCAAACACCATATCAAAAGGCCCGTTTTTGAATGTGTTGTTTTTTGCAAACCTTTTGTCTTTAATAGCCCAAGATACAGTGTGGGTATAAATGTGATAAAAGCATTTTGATATATCAAATCGTTTTAGATATAAAAATTTTCGTTCTAACCGATGAAATTCGTATGATTCGTAAAATTTATATAGAAAATCATATTTAGCATATTTATAAAAAGAGGAGGCTCCTTCATACTGTTGTTTAAAACCCTCCCGATCGAACTCTACATTGCCTACAGATAAAAAAATTTCGCTCTTTGATAAAGCTTTTTCGTAATAGTAATTGGCAATATCCTCTGGATATCTTAGCGAGAAATTGCTTTTACTACATAGACTTAAAATTAGTGTGGCATATTTTTTGTAAAAATCTGTAAATTTGATTTGTGCAAATGGATGTATAACCCCTAATTCTCTATAAGATTTAGAATTCTTCTTAATTTTGTAAGTGTATGGTATTGTGTATATTTCTGAGTTGCTTTTCATGATTTTGGCAAGCTCTGAGCCCAAAGTAGATGGCATTTTTTTTAAGTCTTCTCGTTTGATTCTTAAATAAAACCCTATATTATTGAACAAAAAAGGGACCTCATATGGTATAGTCTCTGTAATTAAAACTCTATCGTAGTCATTCTTTTTTATTACCAACCGATCATTTTTAGACATATTTCCAACATTTCCTCATTTGCTTGATCTGTTTTGGTAAAAACTTTTTTGTCTTTCGATGTTCAAACCCAGCCAAAAAAGAAAGATTCGAAATAATTCTTCTTTGGTTATTTTTTATAAATCCAGACAATTTACTTCCAATCGAGCCTTTTCTGTTCCATATTTGTTTATTTAAAAACTCATCCAATTTCTTCAGTTGGGATTTGACAAAGTCGTACCCATCTAACAAGGGATAGCTGTAAAAAATACCAGCTTTAAGGTCACTGCTAAATGAAGCGTTCCTTCTCTCTTCAATTGAATAATTGCATGTTAGAAATTGTATTCTGTTATATAACAACTCAAAATTGTTATTAATATTATAATCCTTAATTGTAAGAACAATTCTTTGTTTAGTTCTATTAATTTTTTTCTGGGATATCCCCAAATCTATCTTCCTCTTGCTCTTCGACGACAGATCTATTTTAATTTGATACCCAAGGTATGTGACTGTATTATTGGGGCAATTATTTTTCTTTACCGCATTTTTTGAGTCAATTTCTATCCAGCAAGTCTTATCGTCATTGAATATCATTTTTTCAGGAAGACAATTTGCTGCAGCTTGTATTGTTTCCAATGCAGATTTAGTGGTCATTATCACAAGATCATCTACATACCTAGCATAGTAGTACACTCCTGGTATCTGTTTGACCTTTTTGTCAAACGACCTCATAAACAGTTCAGAGAGAGTAGCACTAATACTTAATCCTCTCGGTATTCCTTTAGCACTATTCACACTGCTATTATAAAATATTGATTTGATGATTTTTTTGGTATCATTTGACGGCAAAGTATCCGATAAAATTTTCTCTACAAGGTCTTCTTTATTTATCGATTCATAAAATGATCTTAAATCTAACTTTACAAGGGTGTAAGGTACTGGTTCTTGAGACAATATTAATAGTTGAGAAACTACCTTATTTCTATCTGATTGCTTAACCTTGTATATTCTTCTGAGATTATCGTTTGTTTTCCTAATTGCAAAATCATCTACTGCTCTAGAAGTTATAAATACATCTCGATTTTTAATAATAACCTTCCTTAACCCCCCTAAAGAAAAATTTGGACTTGATATTTGGCTAGACAAATTTGATAAAAACGCCTTGTAATCAGACCTCTCACGCCCCATTCTGTACTTTCCGGGATCGGATTTCTTCATTAGTCGAAGTAAGTTTTCAACAGAATACGTTTGATCTAGCATAATAAGAATTCTTTAAAATACTTAATCTTGCTCAAAACAACCTGAGCCAGCTCTATAATCGGATAATGAATCATAAAAATTCTATACAATAAAACAGTCCGAGGTAAGCACGACCATTTTCTCGGTGAAAACGAACGATAATTTCTTCGTCGTATCCAATCGAAACTCCGTAACCTTCTTCTCAATTATACTGATAAAGAACTACCACAACAGAGTTTTTTGTCAATGAACGAAATTTAGATGAAATCATCAGGAAAAATATTTAAGAAAACTATCACCGCCCTCTACTACCTGACCGTCTGCCAAGACGGGCACGGGCTAATTTTGTTGCAATACGTTGTTCAAATGCCTTAATAGTGACTCCAAGGCTGTAAATGAGTTCTGTAACCCGCTCAAGTGCGCTTCGGTCTGAAGCTGCCGAGCTTCCAGGCTTTTGATCCTGTTCTCCAATTCGTCCATCCCCATGGCGCAAGCTGTCAGCTCGGCCTCGGAATTCCGCCTCCAATCTATCAGTGTGTTTTTGATGAACCGTTCCAATTCGCTCATAAAATGTCTCCTCGTTTATTCTAACTCCAGGGCCTGTCGCCCGTCCCTGGTGGTCGCCGTGGTCGTTATTTTTGACCCTTTGGCGATAATGATGAATCTCTTCCCCTCTATTGTCTCTAACTGAACACCCCAAGTCTTGCCTTGGAGTTTTGCCAAGGTTTGCTGTTCGACCTCCTTGGTCTGACGTAACGCGGAGATTTCCTGGTGTAATGTCTGGACCTTGCTGCCCATCCACGCCATCAATCCCCAACTTCCCACCGATAGACCCGTCAACAAGGCAACCCCCAGCAAACACGTTTGCAGCAATCTGCTCCCGAACGGCAAGCTCACCGTGCTGCAACGCGCGGTCAATCGTGACTGCATCGCCTCGATCTCGCGGACGATATCTGATTCGGTTGTAGTCAGTGCGTTTTTTGATGATATGCTCAAGCTCTTGCTCAAGGTTTTGAACTGATCGTCGGTCAACTTCTCGATCTCCTGCCGGGTCTGTTCGGTTTTGGTCTGTAGTTTTTCCACCAGGGAGCTCATGTGCCCCGGCGAAGTTCCAAGATTCTCCATATATTCCTCCTTTAAGACGTATCTTCTCGCCGCTTTCCGGATCTTTGACCGTGATATAGTCCTTGCCGGCACGATTGATGGCAAAACCGATCTCTTGCAATGCGGTCAGGATATCCTGCCGATCATGAATGAGGCCTTCAGACAATAGTTTCTCGACATATCCATGGATGGCCGCCTTTGCTTCCGCCCGTTCGTCCTTGGCAGGTTTTTTGCCCCAACGGAGAAGGCGGGCAGTGAAGATTTCGGCATGCTCGGGCGTGTGTAAACGCCTGCGTGCCGGATCGTCAGGTCTGGCCCAGTTTTCCCGGAAATTATGAAGATCCCGGAATACATCAAAATCCTTATGCCACCCGGGTGGGCAGGGATTGAAGGCCTTTCCCGTAGTCAGCTCAACACGAGGAATAACGAAATGCAGCTCATGGTGCCCGGCATGGCTATGACGAACCCATAAAATGCTGTAGGCATCCCGATCCAGCCCGGCAAAAGCAATACGCTCGAAGTCCTCGATAACGTTATCTTCCTGCTGGGGCGATACGATGTCGTCCGGGTGCCATGAAAGAGCTCCAGAGGTAAATTTCCACTTCGTATCGAGCGAATTGATGATCGTCAGCACCGCGTCCGGATCGCCACGCACGACTTCAGGTGATTCCTTCTCACGCCCAGGGTAATCAGTCCGGATCAGGTAGTGGATGGCCGCATTCCCTGTCCCTGTACCATGTGAGAAGACTTTCATGTACAATGCTCTTCCCCTTTTTCTCCGGTCGGCACGGTTTCTGAATTTTTCAGCTCACGTTCCAGGGACACGAGCGCAGCGAGGATGGCCATTGCCTCGGCACGATCCTTATAGGTATTGGCCCAACGGGCAAGCTGGTTCAGGTTGTTACCAATACGGGCAAGTTGGCGGATCCGTTCTTTCTCATCCTGGCTCTTCCTCAACCGGTAATTCAACGCCCTCTGGCGGAGGAAATCGGCAAGGGTCTGCGACTGAACCGATGCCTTTTCCAAGATGGCAGCTTTTTCCTCCGGAGAAACCCGGAAACGAATTATACGGTCTCGTTTCATGACTTTTTCTTTTTGGTTTTTAAGGGGGATTGAAGGGGGCGAAGTCCCCTCACCAGCCCCGAGGTGAGACACACGCAGTGTGGCCACATCGGGTAGGCTGGCTTTCCTTCCCGGCGATGACATAGAATGGAATACCTCCCTTTCTTCTACTCCCTCATCGCCACATCTTTGTTACAAACCGGGCCAGACATGTTCCTTGAAATACAACTCCAACCTCACTTCAACCGGTATCAATCGTTCTTCCGGAGGGAGGGAGGAGGTGTCCTTTTCAGGCGCGATGCCCTCACGCTCTTCCGGAGACAAGCCTGCAAGCCAGAGTGCATACTCAGATACGAATCTGGCCTGTCGTGCCTTTTGGAGACGCTCGGCTTCTATTGCCGCATCTTGTTCCATCTTCTCCTCCGGGGAAACATACCCCGGAGGCCGGGGATAGTATCCCTGTCTAGCCAGGATGCTGAACACCCAATTGACGGGATTGCCAACCGGTTCTCCCTTTGCATCCTTCATACAGCCATTCTCAAGTGCCCATTCCGCATGGTGGAGACCGCTGATAACCTTGTCCGTTTTGACATCGATCTGTTCAAGCCGCTTGATTATCTGCCCAATCTGTTCCATTCCAAAACCCTGTTTGGCAAGCTCCGGCCAATGAAAGGCCAATGCTTTTTCATCGAGGAGCTGCAACTTGCACTGCTTCGCAATTTTTTCGTAAGAGATAGATAGATCTTTTCTATCTATCTTATCTTTTAGACTAGATAGAGGTCCGTTTATCGCGGAGTGTACGTCCGGCTGTGCTTCCGACTGCATGGCGGACTGTATCGCGGACTGCATGCTCTTTTTCCAAGAAGGTATCAGAGGGCACGGTTCGCGGTTCAGGGCATAGCAATTACCTTGCATCCTGCCCTTGCTGCCTCGTTCGCGGACGAGAAATCCCCGGCGCGAAAGGCGCGCCATTGCTCCTCGCACAGAGCCTTCACTGGCAAGCATTCCGAAGCATTTAGTTAAAATGTCCGACACCTGCCAGTAGGCGAGAATATCCCGGTATCCTTTGATGATGGAGAGGATATTGATCTGTAGGTCGGAAAGCCCTTGCGAACACATCCCTTTCCTTGTTGGGAATGGAGAGGACTGTACCTCCGGCTGTTCGGCTGTCTGCACGTCCGACTGTATGTCCGCCTGTACTGTCGACTGCATGCATGCACGACTGCATGCCGGACTGCATGGTCGGGTGTTCATTGGAATGTTCGGGTGTATGCTCGGGTGCATGGCAGAGTGCATGGCGGACTGTATCACTGCCTGCGTGCAAGCTGCGGAGCCGTTTCCTTGGTATACACCGAGCAGGAAATGAAATAAGTTTCCAAATCGTTGAGGTCGTAAAGAACGCGTCGACCGATCTTCGAATACTTGGGACCCCGTTTCTGGCATCTCCAGACTTCAAGGGTGTTCGGCTTCACGCCAAGGAATGTTGCTGCTTCCATGGTATTGAGTTTTTGCTGTGTCATAGAGAAGACTCCTTTCTTGATAATTGACAGAGGACGGTTCAGTCTGGTGCAATTTGAAAGAATCGTATCCATCTTGGTGAGAAGAAAAAGAGCAACTTCTATCCTCGACAAAAAGAAAACCTCCCAGTTCTATAAAGAACGGGAGGTTTCTGAAAAAAGTATCGCGTTACAACAAATTAGACGTTGTTGTCTTTGACGGCACTACCTATTTTTTTTCAATAGAACTCAGAGGTTTTTGGAGGATTTTTCCCTCAGCTATTGAAAAACTGAGAGGATTTTAACGCAAGGGGTTGTTCTGCATCTCAAGGGCACAATGTATATCCTGCAAATTCAGCATTAGCGTCATCGGATCTAGAGGCGATATTATGAAACCATGGCGAAGGTAAAATGCTTTTGCCTCCTCCGACAATGCGTGAACCAGCAGAGCACGAACACCCACCTGTTGAGAAACATTATAGGCTCGAAGCAATGCGTCTCGCAGCAAACCCCTGCCGAGGCCAGATCCCTGCCATTTCCGATCAACAGCCAGGCGACCCAATACCATTACTGGGATGGGTTCAGGCATTTCACGTTTGATTTTTCCGGGGGCTTGCTGGCGGAGTATGCTTCCCGTGGCCAAAGCGTAATAGCCAACCACTTCATTACCTACGCAAACGACAAAAGTCCGGGATGCGCCTGATGCCTCATTCTTTAAGGCCTGCCGCTGAAGCCATTGATTAAGGGAGGAAATCCCGCAATCAAAGTTGTCAGCAATATGCACCGTATCAATTGGTGCCGGTGCCGTCAGCTTTCCCACGGTGCTTTCTTGGCTAAAAGCTTTCGAAGCCCAGGATTGTCACTGACAGGGGCTTTCATCGCTGATTCAAAAGCATCATAGTCTTCATCTTTGAGATGGAATAACCGCCTATCCAATAAAACATTCTCTGCTTCTTGGCAGGCAGCTTCAAGCATGAAATCAGAGCGGGTTTTGTTTCGCACTGCCGCAGCCTTGTCAATCAGATCCCTCTGCGCACGCAAGGCACGAATATTAATCAAAGCCTCACGAGTTTCCATATGTTGCATAATGACACCTCACTTGTATTTACAATCAATATACATTAGCGTATATCTATTGTCAACACATGGTGGTTTGATGACAGTACGAACGCAGAGAATGAATCCGACCCACCAACTCTGGATAACATCCCGAGCTGTTCCCGCATTTGAAAACAAGCCTGAATTTCGGCGGTAAAATATATCCTTTGGCACCCGTGGCCGCGAAATGTATATTCAACCTGAGATGCTTCTGAACATTGGGGTTTTGGTAAACAGTAGACTTCTCTCGCTGGGGTTCTGTTGCACTTTTGAGAGGTGTTCTTTGGTAATCTACAATTGGCTGTTGCTCCATTTTATAACAATTTCGAAGAAATAGGCGCAAAAACCCTCTTCAGGAGAGGTTTAGGATAATCTGAAAAATTCCTTTTTTTCTGCCGTTTCTCTGTTATGATCAATTGGAGCTATGACTTTTGATCGAACATAAAAAAGTATTAAAAATAATGCCATTCGACTGTTTGTAAAACTAGAGACAAAAGGGAATTGGGAAGAATTTTGTGATTTTTGAAGAATGCATAATTTGAGCAATGGCTATTAATCACAGTTTCCGATTTGATACATTAATTTAGGCACGAGGTCTGATTGATTTGAACCCATGATAAATCGATATTCCTGACTATTTTTATTGGCATATTTTGAACAAGATACTATTACAATAATATGAAATTAATAAATCTTTCAACTCGAATATCTCTTGAGCCTTGGAAGGTGATTCTCATTGTCATGGTTATCGCGTTGTTTTGTTGGACACACCCTTCATTGGCTTTGAATTTCGGGAAAACCGGCGCATTTTTCGGCATTCAACCAAGTTGCCCTCTTGCCAAACCCTATGCAGAACTGCACGAGGCTTTCATTCCCATGTCTGTTGTATGGAGTCCTGACGGAAAATACATTGCCGACATGGGAATGTACGATGACGTCATTCATATCTGGGATGTAGATAAGAAAAAGATTGTACATATTATTCAGGAGAAAGGTTTTCACAGCCCAAATGTTGCACCAGACCGACACGCCATAGCATGGAGCCCGGATGGGCGCTACCTGGCTGCTTGCACTTTTAAAGAAGTGATGACCAGAATATGGGATACAACAACATGGCAACAGGTAGCAACCACCCCATTACCAAAAGACAGGGCAGGAAGCTGCATTTCGCCAATTTTTAGCCCGGACGGGCAATATTTTGCCTACGCCGATGATTACCAAGGTGACGTCTTTGTCTATTCCACAGCAACCTGGCATCTTTTCGCACAAACAAGTTTCAAAAAGCCTGACAATGACAAATCGCTTCCCAAGGTATCTCATAGTGTATATAGCGGCGAAAGGATCACATTTGAGCCGAATGGAAATATTATCGCAATTGCAGGTCTAGAATATGTTAACGATAATATTGATAAAGATATAAGCGGGGTGGTCTTTTGGGACGTCCGTCAGCCTCCTTCAAATGTTGGTCCGTCATTTCCGGGACAGATTTTTAAGGTATCAGGATCAGGGCCTTTGATCTCCAACCCCTCTTACCCTAGCGGCCTTCCTTCTCCCAGGCTCCATCTACAATATCCCTCCCATATCAGGGACATAGCCTTCAGGCCAGATGGTCAAGAATTGGCCATTGGAACAGCAGCACCCTCCACCTTCATCTGGGATGTAAACAATGAAAAATTAATCGCTTCACCGCTACCTGAGATGCTTAAGGTGGAAGGTGAAATAAAAACCTTGGTATATACAGCCGACGAACGATATTTGATTGCTAATAGGGAAGGGAATGGTTGTCTGCCCTATCCTGGAGAAATCTATTTCATTGACGCCAAGAAACATGAAGTTATCGACTCGCTAACGGTTTCCAATTATGGAGGTCTCGGCTATAACTCTGCTCGCAACGCCATCGCTGTAGGAAACTATTCTTTATTAGGTGGTTTCAAGCTATATATCTGGCAAATACAGTAATAAAATAGGACTAATGGAATGAGACAAGAATGAAATGCCCTCAATGTAAGCATATTCAGCAAGGAACTGTTGAATGCGAATCCTGTGGAATCATCTTTACCCGATATTATAAGCATCTTGTTAAAGTGAAATTTAATCAAGCAGTTCAGAAATATCATGCTCAGGAATTTGACGCAGCTCTTAAGATTTTCAATGCCATTGTTGGTGTTAAGATTCCTAAGGACAAAGAAATAGTTAGGGAATGTAGGGATTATATCTCATTAATTAATGGTAACTTAGCGCAAAAGACACATGGATTGGGGAATCAATCACTTTCGGAGATTCAGAATACAAGTCAGGAAACAGGTGCTCAAGCAGACATTGATCTAAGCATCCAGGAACCAACAGTGATGGATTTCAAGGATTCGTTTCTACATTCCCAAGTAAATCTTCATGGGATGAATAAGAAGTTTAAATACCTTGATATTACAATTCGTTTTATGGCTTTTATATCTCTTATTCCATTATTTTGGGCGGCACTGATACTTAGTGCGATGACCTCAGGTGGACCAAAGACAGAAATATTCAGAGGACACACGATCTTAAGCATCGCAGGTATATTAATATTTTTGATTTTATTCTCAATTCTAAAGCCAGAAATACTTTCAGTACCATTTTCCAGATTTGGACAAATCAGACATGCAATTGGACGAGCACCTGCGTATATTTATGCACCAATTGGGTTATATTTGGGCATAAGAATTATTATTGAACCTATATATTACCATATAATGAGCCAGTGATTTAAGTGTTAATTCAAATACTTTTTGTTTTTATAGTGCTCTGAATATTCTTTGCAACTACTGATCCTCAGGCTTGAAGCGATGATGCAACTCCATCTTTTTTTTATGGATAGTGACGGTTCATTCCTGATATATTGAGGCCGCGAAAACGGATGATTTTTATAGTCATAATATATGGAAGCATCCTAATTGGAGGCATTGCATTACTCGCCGTAATAATCTATTTCTTTAAGAAATATTGGCGCAGGGTTTTTTTGAGTCGTGACTTGCTTGTCCCTTTTTTTATCTCGCTCATCATTTTGCCACCTCTCATTGGAATAATTGCTTGGCCGTTTATTTCCCTGTTATCATTTATGGCATTCGACGCTCCAGGATCGGATAGCAGTCCCTTTACTGTTGGACTTGTTTTATCAATCCTTATGTATCCATTGCCAACTCTCGCCGGCGCATGGTTTACATATCAGGACATCAAGAAGAGAGACTTTTCTCACTGTTTTTTAACAGTATTTCTTACATATTGCGGGTTATTTGCCATCATTATTTTGATCGAGGCGATCAAAATTTTTTGTGGAAATAGTTTTGCATGTAGGTAACGTATTAGGTTCAATCCAAGAATCTACAATAACTCATATGGGGGAAGGGGGACGTTCACGTCGAATATTGTCAGGCAATACTTACGTATACTCCATGAGCACCTTTACATCAAAGGATTGAAGGCAATGTTGAGGTGTTTCCTGATTTCCTTGATAGTAAGTATTGGGATATCTTTTTATAATCTCTCTTTGAAAAGCCATATACAAGAGGTATGCTTATACGGTTTTTATCTCTATTTTTTTCCTTAAAATTCAAATGCTTTTTTGAGGACTCCGTCCCCCTGTACTGACAAGGCCTGGGAGCTCACTTCTGATGGCCTTCATAAAGGCCTCGGGAAGAGTTAATTCTTTACTATCGAAGATTTCTTGAAGTGTACCTTTCATGTCCGGTTGTCGTTCAACCTCGGCAAGAAAAGCTGACTGAATGTCTGGCCGAGTGTATTTGTTGGCTGTGGCTCTCTGTTTAAGACGTTCAATAAGTGGCAAGGCGACGCGGGCAACAACAAAAGCTTCTCGTACAGTTACAACCGCTTTACCTACGCGAGCTCCAAAGGTTTTCATCTGAACTTTTAATTCATTGTTTTCCCGCTGCAATGCATCGTTTTTTTCCATTTCAGTCTTGAGTGCGCAGGTGAGTGCCACTACTTCCTGATTTTTGGCTTCAAGCTGTGTTTTGTCTGCCAGGCAGGACTGCTGAAATTGCTCTTCAATGACATGCTGATAATCATCAGCATTCAGACAAAGCGTCCGCTTACCAATGTTTTGGGAATAAACAGAAGATGAGGTCAAATTTCCCCTTGAAAATGGATAAAGCTTTGCCTTTATATTCTGGATTTCATCTCCAAGAATTTCAGTTGTGGCAATAAAGACGGGTAGTTTGTACTTCTTTACAAACTGCATCTGATCTGCTGGACGGAGAACACCAATTTTTCGTAAAGCATTTGAGAATTCAACGGCACGAGGCAAGATAACGTGTTGTACAAAATCGAAGTTCGCAACCTTCAACATGATTTTATGAGTTATCGCGACAAGAATTCCCATCACAAAAATAATAATGACTGCATCACTCAGATCAGTGTTCTTGACGAATTGTACGACCTGCAAAAATACATCGTTTGTTATGCCATTAGATGCCAATTGTCGATCAGCTTTAGCGATGTATACTGCTTTAATCAATATGCTGATAATGTAAGTATTCCCTGTCATGCACAGCAAATAAGCAAAAAAGGCAAAAAAATATTGCAGGAAACCTCGTTGAAGCATGTTCATTTTCTTCATATTTTCTGCTGTTGCGTTATTGTTTCGATTTTATAGATATTTCGATACGAGATTGTATTGTGTTACTCACCGCCACCTAACTTTCTAGTGCAATAATAAAAATGGCAGAAAAATTCCAGGAATTTCAACAAATCCTGATCAAAAATTGGAGATAATCATTTTTTTCTATTTTCCAACAAGAATATTTGCAGCAGCATTACTAGCGGCAGTGAGCGTTGCTGGCAAAAACTGGGCGTATTTTTTTCGTGTAAAGTCTGCATTCTTATGGGTGAGCAAGTCGGCAATAATATTCATGCTGAATTTGCCGCTATTGGCAAGAGTAACTGCAAAATGATGACGAAGGCCATGGAAAGGACGAAACTTTGGAGGGAGTCCAGCTTCTTTCTTAAAACGGTCCACAGCGGAACAATCTTTACGGATTTGTCCGTTCCGGCCGGGAAAGAGATAGGGACTATCAGGATATTTTTCATTTCTCCACGCCATTTCTTCCCGGATTATTTCTTCTGACAACACACTCAAACCGATGGACATGGATTTCTTGCCTTTCGGACCACGGATACGGAGTAATTTCATTTCAAAATCCACATCACTGTCCTCCAACTTAAAAATTTCTCCTCTCCTCATCCCGGTGAAAAAAGCAAGCATCAGCATATTGCCCACATCACGGGCGGGCCAGAGCCGCGCAGTTTCTAGAAAACTGTTCACCTCTTCTATGGTCAAATATTCGATCACCTCATTATCTTTGACAGGCATGTCGATCCGAAAGGACAATTCTGGGCAACGGTTGGTCTTATAGCCGAAATTTATAATTCGACGCATAAGCTCCAGGACGTTCCACACTGTGGCAGGCTTTCGCTCATTGAGCTGCTTTTGAAGATCCTCCACCACCTGAGGAGTGATTTCAGAAATATGAAGACCATCTAACACGGGAGCGAGATGCTTTTCATAACGATTTCTGTCCGTGACAATGCCTTTGAGAGTGGCACCTTTGATATCAAAATAATCAGTTGCCACTTCATGAAAAGACTTATCCCTTTGCAGCCTCTCCTGGCGGATTTCCTTGTGAGTTTTGACCTGTTCGCCGTGCCGCACAGTCTTGACCCGTTCAGCCCGGATTTCTGCTGCAACAGGTGCACTGTATCCTTCCGAAAGCTTGCCGATTTTTTCCCATACAAGACGCCTGCCCAGTCGGAAATTGATATAGAAACACAAATCTTGTCTGCCCTTGAAAAGCTCGTCGAGCTCATAGACGTAGACTCCCGTCCATTTATTCGGATGATACCGTATCTTTTTTTTGACCATATTGCCCCCTAAACAACTCCAGGCCTATAAAATCGGCTAATAAAAATTGTTTTACTGAGTCTAACTAGCCTTTATCGGGTGAAAAATCAGTCATATTTTTCTAACCTATTTCTAACCACAATGTCAATATTGAAACAAATGTATCGGGTAAAATAAAAGTTGAATCGTTTATATCTTGTTGATATATTAGCTTAATAAAGTTATATAAAAGTTAGAAAAACAAGGTAAAACGGCGTTAATTCGGGCTCATAACCCGAAGGTCGCTGGTTCAAATCCGGCCCCCGCTACCAACAAATTCAAAGGCTTAGGTCGTCTCGACTTAAGCCTTTTTTGTTTTTCCTAACCTATTCCTAACCAGGACCAATTTATTTATAAAAAAAGGGTATAGCGTGTCGGAAGGTTTGAAAGTAATTTCACAGCAACATCCCACCGTTTAATTCACCCCTGTCAGAGAGATTAGATTTTGAATTTATGCTCTACCTTATGGCAGGGATAAATCAATTTTCATAGAACGTCATGAAGAATAAAATCAAGAAACTTTTTCGGTGATTTAAATCAATTAATGTATTAGCTTCTACGAAAAGTAAATTGAATCTTCTGGTGACATATGAATTCTGAAATTTTACCACGATTTCATCGACAACGTTTTTTGCTGCAATTTATTGAGCTGGCGGGTAACCGTTTGTCGAAAATCGATCTACAAAAACTCCTTTTTCTAGCTCATCAAGAAAGAAATTTCCGATATTTCGATTTTGTACCGTACCACTTCGGATGTTATTCATTCCAAGTTGCATCTGACCTGGAAACCCTTGATCAAGATGGTTGGGTCAAGGTGATGAAAAACGAGGTTCTCCTCCTGAAAACCTTTAAAGGAAAAGATCCTATCTCAAATACTGACAGAAATGAAACACAACGGTTTTTGAGTAGCCATATGGGACTTCGTGGTGAATCATTATTGAGATATGTCTATGAACGCTTTCCGTATTATGCTAGAAACAGCAGAATGGCGCATCGTTTCTTAAAAGGTGTTAACCTTGGTTCAGGTACGACTGATGACGATACTTTGTTGTATACCATTGGTTATGAAGGACTTACATTTGAAGCTTATTTGAACAAGTTAATACAGCACAAAGTGCAGGTGCTTTGTGATGTCCGCCAGAACCCTTTGAGTAGGAAGTTCGGGTTTTCAAAATCCGCACTATCACGGATTTTACCAAAGTTCAATATTTCCTATCTCCATATCCCAGAACTCGGCATAGTATCTGAGAAGCGAAAATCCCTTACTACCAGGATGGATTTTTCCAGGCTATTTAATGAATATAGTCAGCAATTACCGCAAAAAGAAAGATATATATTCGCATTAGACAATTTAATTAAAGAGGGGAAGAGAGTAGCGCTGACCTGCTTTGAACACGAACCGAGTTCCTGCCACCGTAGTTATCTCAGCAATTATCTTTGTGAACAGCATACTGTTCCTGTCGAACATCTATGACACAAATCAGGAAAGTTTTTATTACAGTCAAAACCTACCCTACAATTTCTAAAAAATACGATGAACTTGTCTGTACTGCTGGAATTTTGGACGATGGGTCTTGGGTTCGGATATATCCATTACCATTCAGAAAGCTCGATTACGAAAAACGATATAAAAAATATCAATGGATTGAATTGCCTTTAAAAAGGAACTATTCCGATGTCCGCCCTGAGAGTTATCAAATAGAAAATCTTAGTAAGATCAGTCTAGTTGACGAACCAGTTGGTACTGGTAATTGCTGGCATAAAAGAAAACAAATCATTTTTTCGAAAAACCAAATTTACAACGACCTCAGTCAACTGATTAACAAGGCCCATGAAAACCATCTATCATTGGCAATTTTCAAACCTGCTCAATTGATAGCGTTTGACGTCGAATCGACTGACCGCGAATGGAGTAAAGAAAAACTACGAATCTTGGAGCAAAAAGCAAAGCAACTTTCACTTTTCCAAACAGCAGAGGAGGTGAAAAAAGAATTCATGGTAGTTGATAAATTGCCATATAAATTCTATTACCGTTTTCTGGATTCACAAAAAAAAGAAAGCCGATTAATGATTGAGGACTGGGAAATAGGCGCTCTTTATTTTAATTGTCTAAAAAATTCTAATGGTGTCGAGGAGATAGCCCTATCCAAGGTACGCGAAAAATATTGGGACAAATTCAGTAAAACAGATCTTCACTTTTTTCTAGGGACAACCAAACAATTCCATGGTTGGGCTAAAAATCCTTTTGTAATTATTGGTGTTTTTCCACCTCCCAAGCAGAAGCAACTCTCACTTTTTTAATCCACTTGGAACTTGTTTCCAGATTTTTTCCATTCGAAAAAATTTTATGCCACTCTATATCATAAAATGACATATCGGACGGGGAGAACCAAGTTTGGCTGTTTTCGGAGTGGCGCCACTTTTATTCAGGCAACGCAACACAAGACTATGTTTATTTTATTTTGTAAGGACGTCCCCTATTTGACACAATCTTTTCAACTGGCTGAAGAAGCATAAAATTGAGTATCTTTAATATCTCTCGGTTTCGATGATCTTTTTCGTTAGGAGAAAATTATGGATAGCTGCAAGAATGGCCCTAACTAGAGTCTCCTCAAAAAACGACTACTCCAAAAGCATGCTCATTGCTGGAAATCTGAGCATACCATGAAGAATAGCGGCAATTCGAGTAAAGCAGATATGAAACAAGAAGAGACACACATTTCTTCCCCGAGAAAGGAGCTC
>JARLHL010000033.1 GCA_031292275.1 Desulfocapsaceae bacterium
GAGCCTGGTCGATAATCGGCCTGAAAATTTCCCAATCAATGACTTCGTTAATCTTGGTCAGTGGATCACCGGCCATATCGATGCGGTGAAGACGTATATCAAAATCGAGAAATCCAAGCTGTTTCATCGTATGTTTCCGGGAATGAGGTTTTTGCCTGACTTGTTCTCGATGTATTAGCATAACTTGCTATTTTAACAATATAATTTATCCTATTTTTGGTAAAATATTGCGGTAATTATTCAAGGAACCCTTAATACACATACACATCGTGTTCACTTCCAATAAAGATCATTGACTTCTCTTTCTTGGCTCCAAGCTTCTCGGCCACCCTTATAGATACGACGTTCTGAGGGTGGATGATTGATATGATCCTTGTCTTCTTCAATGTAGTCTTGGCGTACTTCAAGCATGTCTCGGCTGCTTCCGTGGCATATCCGTTTTTCCAGTATTCTCGGGCAATTCGGTAGGATATCTCGGTTTCTATTTCGTTCTCGATCTCTTGATGGAGTATCCCTGCTATGCCTATGAACTCTCCTTTTGCTTTCGACACTGCCTTCCAGAAACAATAGCCATATTTCTCGTAGTGGTCCATGATCTTCTGAAGCATTTGACCGGTTTCATCGTAGCTCAAAACACCGGGGAAGTATTTCATGACATCAGTGTCACCGGTAAGCCGATACAAGAATTCGGCGTCGCCGGGGAGAAAGGGTACGACTTTCAGACGTGGGGTTTCAGCGATAAGGTCCATGGTCTTCCATTCTTTTTGCGCCCCACACGGCGGCGTAGTTGGGATCACTGTGTCGGGTTGCGCTATGTTCGCCCGACCCACCGCCTAAAGTTCCATCTAGATCAAGGAGGATGCTGTGCAATTTAACAGTACCAGTTTATCTCGCAAGACATCAACCGCATGACAAGCCTCCAAGGTTATCGCGATCTTGTTTTGCCAATACTTTTCGGCTCGCCCAATCAACAACAGCCGTGAGATAGACAAACCCTTTGGCCATCGGAATGTAGGTCGTATCCAAGGCCCAAACCTGGTTGGCACGATCGATGGTCTTGCCCCGCAGCAAATAGGGATAAATCTTGTGGCCCGGATGTTTTTTGCTTGTCCCTGGTTTTCTATACAAGGCTTCAATGCCCATGCGTTTCATCAAGGTGCCGACATGTTTGCGGCCCACGTCCTCGCCAACTCGGTTGAGCTGATCACGCAGCATGCGAGCCCCCATAAACGGATGCTCCAGATGTAGTTTGTCAATACGTTCCATGAGTGCCAAATCTCCAGCACTGACGGATCTGGATTGATAGTAGACGCTGCCCCGGCTTATGCCAACCAATTGAGCTTGTCTGGTCACTGAAAGTGAATGCCTGCGGTTGATCATCGCTTTGCGCCCAGCAATCCCACTTTGGTGAGCGCTCCTTCTAAAAAATCGTTTTCGAGGGTCAGCTGCCCTATCTTGGCGTGTAATGTTTTTACGTCAACTGACGGCTTAGATGACGCTTCACTATCAAATACCGCTGCTGCATTCTCACTCAGCTGTCTCTTCCAATTTGTGATCTGGTTGGGATGCACTTCAAATCGCAGCGCCAATTCTGCGAGAGTCCTGTCACCTGCCATCGCTGCCAGCGCCACTTTTGCCTTAAATGCCGCTGAATGTTTTCTTCGTGTTCCTTTTGCCATCTTCTGCTCCTTGAATGGACCCATTTATTGGGTTTTATTGGTAGCAGATTTCACACTTAACAGCTTGTTCAATTTTTCTGAGCCACTTCTGGTACCCGAGGCCCACTTTATCTGCAACTATAAATCCGGAGACAATTGCTATTATTATATTTGAGATTCTAGTTCTTGGGGCCGCCCCCAGTTTTGCTTTCTCGTTTTAAATTCCGCAAGCTATCTTCCTTTTATTACTATATTTATATCTGATCGCACCAATTTTTCTGTTGAGTTCCATTATTACTTTTGTTTTTAAGCTGTATGGTAAGAGCCATCCGTTGTCATACAACTTATTTTGCTGCAGAAAGTTGTTTTCTTTTCCTATCGTCACTTCAGATACCAATACACCTGCTTGATGCATGGGCATGTACTTCAAAACATCCCCTCTTTGATTGAAAATTGCAGAACATCCTGCAAAATCAGCTTGATAAGCTATGCCGAAAGGAACAGGAGAGTCGAAACCGCCCGTTTTATTAGATACAACTATAGGTACATGTAAACACGCGGCATATATTTCCGGTGCTTTTTGATAAATTTCCAACCAGGCATCACGATCCTTTCTTGAAAAATATCGAGGCAAACCCGGATAAGAATAAGCTAATAGCACAATATCCGCGTTTCCCTTTTTCAAATTTGATACTGTATGATTTTTTGCAGAATCAAAACATATGGCTACACCAATTCTGCCAATCGGGGTATCAAATACACTATTATTCAATCCAGCTCCTTTGAATAAATAGGATTCATAGCTCGGTGCTTCAATTTTTCTATGGGTCCATACGTCGTTCTTTCCAGGACCTGTGAGTAGAAAGGTATCATAAAAATCATTTTCACTTCTTTCTAAAATACAAATTCCGATGTATACGCCGAATTTCTCAGATAAACCTTTCTGCCAATTATATGTTCTACCTTTTAACGGCTCAGCCATATCCCAAAAAGCATCAGTATATAAATAGCCCGCAAGTGCAAATTCAGGGAGTAGAATCAGGTTAGCCCCTTTATGGGCAGCATCTGTAATGTAGTCTTGTGCACTTGATAGATTCCTCTCGAAATTATGATTGAGAGAGACCATTTGCACCGTTGCAACAGTGATTTTCATGTTTCACGCATATCGGCTGCCCGGTCATCGCCTCCATCGGCGGAGCGACTGCCTTAGTGATCATCGTCGAGCCCACGGTGTCCGGTAAACGAGGGAAGATCATAGCAGTTGGCAAGTGTGCTATATTCTCCTTTTTCTGTGACGCTCCCTATTACAATTTGGCTACTTCTATTATTGCTCCTGCCAACGAATTATGATTTATTCGTTTATTTGCGATACAACCAGATGAGATATTCATACCGTTTTTCAAAAATGAGTGTTTCCATCCTATTGCCGCAGAAATATTCCCAATTGGTTCAGGGGATGTTTTTATATTTCCTGAAGTGGAAACTATAAGGGCTAACGCATCATTGACTGCAGCTCCCCCCGAGTCTTTAGAAACAGCCTTGAATATCAACGTTCGATATCCTCTCTCTTTTGGGCGTGTCTCAATCTCTACAGGGTTCCTTGAAAAACAAATTTCCCAGTCCGGCTGACTTCTTTCGTTGTAAGCCTGAACCCTGACCGTCAAAACAAACGACAAGGGTACCACCTCAATATATTAAATTTGATATTCCAATACACCTATATATAATTAAATTCAGTCACAAAAAAAGTCGAGATGAGAGAAAAATGTAAGAAAAGGATGATATGATAAATGAACGATCTTATCGTCTCGTCTGGTTCTTGCAACTGTGTATGTCTCAGTTTAAAAGTTGATACCTTGACGGACACTTATAACAACCCCAGCCTCTCATCATATTATTCAGTTAGTATGATTTAATTCAAGCGCCTTAGTACAGGAGAAAATCAGTGAAAAAATTCTTATTTATTACAATGTTGATGTGCCTGGTTGTTTCATCGAATTGCCAATCAGAAACTCTTGATCAGCCATTGCTTAAAGTCGGTGACACCTGGGTCTATCGAAATACCATTGAGAAAGGAACAAACGGATGGAATCAAACCCATGACGAGGTTTCAGTTTCCCGTATTACGTCTTCAACGATTTACTACACTTCAAAACCCAATGGTTCCAGTCAGCCCGCTAAGGAGTCGATTTCTGGAGCTGATTGGAGTCGCGTTCGAAATGTAAACGGCAAGGAAACAGTGGTGAACAAACCCCTTTCGTTTCCACTATCACCAGGCAAAACCTGGGAGATTCAATATACGGAGCAGGAACCAAATAAAGCTTATAAAGTTGAGACCTGGGATAATAAGTATACCGTCATTGGATTTGAAATGATTGAAGTCCCCGCTGGGAAATTCAATGCTCTAAAAATTGAATCAGAAGGACAATGGACAGCTGAGTTGGCACCTGCGCAGACAGTTGTTCAAGGTGCGCAATCGGTTCAGAACAGCACAACTATGATTACTCAGGTACAAAAAACGACTTCAAGCACAGTCACTGGCAGGACATACAAAGCATTTTGGTACGCACCCGATGTAAAATCGGTTGAAGAATATTACAACAGCAACGGTGTACGGAGCGAACGATTTACCAGTGAGTTGGAGTCATTCAAAATGACCAACTAAGCAAATATATTTCCATCTTTGGATGTGGGAAAACAGGGGAACATTCCCGTTTCTTTCCCGGGACGACCTGATGTCACTTAACTACCCGTCACCATGGAACATTGCTATTTCAACAGCAAACCATAGGCTTATTTTTCTACAAAAGGACAATCAAAGCGATACCGCCACAGATAACCACAAGGTTATTCACAGCCGATATTCCATGCAATTTTCTGAACTGGATACGGTGCGGATCGTCTTTTGACGTGGTTTCAAACGACGGTATTTCCTTTTTGAGTGCGGTTGCCTTTGGTTCAATCACAAATGCCTGGACCGAGGTGATGGCAAGCATAACTGCGATGATGACAGCAGCAATGGCTTTGTGTTTGACAGTTGGCGACATGAAAAGAGCGGCAAGAGCAATCAGTCCGCAGAGCAATCCCCATTTAAAATATCCTGGAAACAGGGCCCCGACAATTCCCCCTGCCATATCCCGGTTGAATGATTTGAAAATGATAGGGGTAAGGACAAATGTGAAAAGGGATGCACCTCCCATCCAGCAGGCGATAGCGAGGCGATAAAGAAATGTAGGTATCTGCATGAGCTCCTTTGAGTGTATTGCATTCTCTTTTTTTGTCAGAGGACACCTCTTCGGTGGGCTCTAACCCACTCTTCTGGAAGTGTCCGCTTTTTCAATACCATCTCACCGCAACCAGGTCTGGCAAAGTCGTTCCTCCTGCATGTTCCCGACTCACCGCACCGGTAATGGCGGTGGTACATTTTTCGACGATATACTGATCATAATAGAGATAGTTGCCGAATATCAGCAGAGATTCTGTATTGCGGCAAAAACAGGCCTGCGACTACAGAGCATAAACCTCTCACCAGAATACCATGCGCGCGCATGAATCTCACACACCTATTGATGAAAACCGGCTGTCACTGCCACGCCAGAATGGCAGCCGCAGTTGATAGGGGGTTCCGTTTCTGGCGATAAGGCCTGTAACGGTAACTCCGAGCAGCCGCACCTTACGTCGGCCAGCCTCGGTACCGCGTAGCAGCTGGGGCAAAAAGGAAAGAATGTCCGCAGTGGTGAACAGTGGGGTTTTAAAAGTAGCGGAGCGAGTAATGGTCAGAAAGTCCTGGTAACGCACCTTGATCGTCAATGTATAGCCGCCGAAATTATGTTTTTCAAGACTCGCCGCCACAGATCCAGCCAGCTGATGCAGGATATCGTAAATCAGTTTCAAATCAAGGATGTCTTCAGCCATGGTTGTTTCACTGCCGATCGACTTTCGGACCCTGCTGCTTATGACCTGCCTGGGGTCAATGCCACGGCAGATGTTGTAAAAATATTCTCCGGATTTGCCGAAGTGGAAGGTGAGTTCTTCCTGGGAAAAGCGCAGAAGGTCCTCTCCCTTTTTCACTCCGATCCTTTCCATTTTGGCCTCTGTCGCTTTGCCAACCCCATAGAATCTGCCGATCGGCAAGGTAGCCAGAAAAGAGAGAGCCTCCGAGGGGCGGATGACTGTCATACCGTCCGGTTTGTTCATGGCGGAGGCAACCTTGGCCAGGAATTTGTTGCAGGAGACCCCGGAGGAAGCGGTTAAACCTGTGATGTCGAAAATCTGCTTGCGGATCCGTTGAGCCAGGACTGAAGCCGAAGGTTCCTGGAGATGGTTATCGGTAAGATCGAGAAAGGCCTCGTCAAGAGAAAGCGGTTCCACCAGGTCGGTGTATTCATGAAAAATAGCCATTACCTGGTTTGATATTTCTTTATAGCGACTGATTCGCGGTGGGGTGAAAACTGCCTGGGGACAAAGCTTTGCAGCCCGGGAACTGGGCATGGCGGAATGGATGCCGAACTTGCGGGCTTCATAAGAACAGGCGGCCACAACACCACGGCTGTCCGGCCTCCCTCCAACGATAACCGGCTTGCCTTGGAGATCGGGGTTGTCGCGCTGTTCAACGGAAGCAAAGAACGCATCCATGTCAATATGTACGATTTTTCTATTACTGTTCATGCAATATGGCCTGGTTTGCTGATCACAGTCCCGAAAAGCTGAAGATGGGTTGAATTTCTCGTCTTTTATTTCACATCCGCAGAGATGTGGTTCTTATAGCCGAAGAAGTTTTTCCCGTTTTTTTGGGTCCATCGAGCATCAACATCTTTCTGGCAACGTTTATGCTCGTCCCAGGTTTCGGGTTCTTTCCCTTCCTTTATCTGCTGATTCATATAGTTAATCTCGGTCAGTGGATCACCGGCCATATCGATGAGGTAAAGACATATATCAAAATCGAGAAATCCACGTTGATTCATGGCTTGTTTCCGAGGTTGAGATTTTCACTGAATTCTTCTCGATATATTACAATAACTGACTATTTTTACAAATAATTTTGTTGAATTCCTGAGGGAAAAATTGAAACAATTTTTCAAGGAACCCTTAAGTATTATAAATTCAGCATGTTGCCGTTGATATGTGAAGTCCGCCGCCTTCACCGACTAAATAGCTGAAATTAAATAGACTGTTTCTCTTTGATTTCGGCTATTTTCTTTCCCGGAAAGAATCCCTTCTTTGGCTCTCGCGTTTAACAAGAATAGTTAATCGAACTCATGGGCGGTCTGCTTTCAAAGTTATCCCCCAATCAATAAGAATTGCAGTTCTCTTTGGATCAAAGGCAGATAAAGTATTGAATATATAGCTGTCAAGCTATTTTTAGAAGTTGGAAAAATGGAAACATTCCCGTTTCTTTCCCGGGACGACCTGCAACCCAATGTTTACTAGGCAGCTGTACAGTCAAGCAGAACCGGGGTATCAACGTCGGCCAGCGCCGGGCCTTCTAACCGGCACCCTGCGGTGCCCCTCCCGTCCCTTCCTCCCGGCCAAAACAGCCTGACCTATTATTGCAATCAAAATAAGGCGATGAATATCCCTTTATTCAGGCTAAAATACCTATCATAATTATGCATTGACTTTATCAGTATGTATCCGTATATTCATTTTTTTAAAATTTATTGAAAAATATTATCTGGTGTTTTTGTTGGATTATCAGAATGTTAGGTTGTGGTTTCAGATTGTACGCGCCACGATCTCGATGCATTCATCCTGTCCGGGAAACAGGCTCGGCGGGAATTGCGATCATGGCCTGTCACAAAAAATGATTAGGCAGAATTTTTGCACCTCTATAACAGTTTGATCAACCGAATAAGGAGATGGATGTGAACAGAGTATTTAAGACGATTTGGAATACGGCGCTTTTGACCTGGGTGGCGGTGCCCGAAATCTCCAAAGCCCACAGGGGCGGCGCCTGCCGCAGATCCCGCAGAAGGCTGAAGGCGGCGGGGCAATCGCCGGTGCGGAATTTAGCCCTGGTGGCCTTTGCGGCCCTGAGCGGTGCGGCCCTGTTTGCCGCCCCGCTCGCCCATGCCACGGACTTCACGACAACCCGGACCGTAAGCGACGGCTTAACGCATGGCCTATCGGCGGGAGACACCATAACAACGAACAGCACGGCGGTGAATGTAACCAACGGCACCTACAACCTGCTCGATGCCGGCAACACCGTGACCGTCAGCGGCTCGGGGGGCAGTATCTACGGCCTGTGGGCAAATGGCGCAAATGCCGTGATCAATTCCAGCAATAACGCCATAAACAACAACTCCACGGGAAGCAGCGCCCATGGCGTCCTTGCGGCAAACAGCGCCCATGTTGTCCTTACCGACACCTCGGTCACAACCAAGGGCGGGAACTCCTACGGTCTCTCTGCCGCATCCGGCGCAACCATTACCGGTTCCGGCAGCAACACGGTGCAGACCTTTGGAGGATCTTCCTACGGCATCTCCGCAAATGGCGCCAACGCTGCCATCACGCTCACCGGGACCACCAAGATCACGACAATCGGCACCTCCTCCGACGGCATATACGCCGGAGGTACAGGGCATGTGCAGATTGACTCCGCAACAATCACAACCTCAGGGGGAAACACCTCCGCCGTGAATGCAAGCGGCTCGGGATCGCAGATAAGTCTTGGCAAGGTCACCGCAACTGTTACCGGCAATAGCAGCAACACGGGCGGCAAAGGAGGCCTCGTTACCAACTCAAGCGGCACGATAACCGTAACGGGCAATGCCGACCTCACCACGAATGGCAACTATACGACCGGCATCTGGGCAAACGCCAACAGCACTATTAAAGTGGACGGCAAGGCAACGATCCGCTCCAACAACTCTGGCGGCAACGGAGTGTATGCCAAGGGTAAGGGCGCGGTGGTCAATCTGAATACCGCCGATATCGCCACCACCGGATGGGGCAACTGGGGCTTCTTGAGCGAGATTGGCGGTGTCATTAATGTAACCGGGCATACGGATCTCAGAACCAACGGGGATGAGGCCTACGGAGCCAATGCGACGGGGGCCGACACGGTGTCAGGGGACGTCTCCAAGGTCAACCTCGCCTCGGTGACCATGGTGCTTGACGGAACCAACTCCGACGGTCTCTATGCCAACGGCAAGGGCATTATCACGGTAAGCGGCACGGCCGATATCACCACCCACGGCACGAACAGCCACGGCGCAACAATAGAAAATCTTGGCTCGGATATTTTACTTAAGGGTGCCGGCAGCAGCATCACCACCACCGGCGACGGTTCCCACGGCATCCGGGTCATCAAGGGCGCCACCAAGACCTTCGACGGCGCAACCGCAGGCGAGATACTCCCGGCGATGCAGGTCTCCGGCAACGGTTCCGCGGTCCTCAATACCTCAGGCGCCGGCAGCGCGCTCACCCTGGCAGGCGGCACGGCCCTGGACATGGCGATGACCGCAGGGCCCAATACCTGGGGAGAGAAGGCCGAAAGCCAAAGCTCAATCATCATGAACGGCACCTCCAGCACCGGCGGCACGGCGCTCTGGATCACCGATGGAAGCGCACTTGCCGTAAACGACGGCTCCGATGCCGCCGGTTCGCGGGTAAAACTTGACGACACAAGCACGCTCACCTTCACCGGAACAAACAATGATATAGGCTCCCTGGAGAGCTCCTCGGCTGTCAGCCAGGTTGTCATGGGTGGTGCACTCCGTGATCTGGTGATCGGCGCCAACAACGCCGCGGCAACGGCAGCATGATCGACAATGCCGACTATACCGGCCGCTTCACGAACGTGGGCAAACTCACCAAGGCCGGCCCCCTGACCCAGATACTCTCGGGCCAGAACAGCACGGTGGACGCTGTGGATGTTACCGGCGGCACGCTCAAATTCATGCAGAGCGGCGACTTCAACACCACGGGCGATTACACCACCCGGGCCGGGGCCACCACCGACATCGGCCTGAACAATTCAACCCTCAATATAGGCGGCACCTTCAGCCAGGCAGCGGGCTCAGGTCTCAATGTTGCCCTGCCGGTGATCAACAATTCCCCTGTCATACGCGCCACCGACACCAATCTTGACGGCAGCCTGCATATCACCGGCTTCGTGGCCGCGGACGCCCTTGATCCGATAGCGATGCAGAAGGCCAGCACGGTCGATGCCAATGAATATCACGTCATTGCCTCAACAAACGCTATCAGCGGCGACTTTTCCTCGCCCGTTGCCGGACTGCCTGCGGTCACCGCCCCGGACTATCTGCTTGTCAATGGCCATAAGATCCCGGGCGACCTGGGCTATGACGTGGGTCTTGAGCTGGCCTGGACCGCGGCAAATCCGGCCGAGCGGACCGGCAGCTTCACGGTCGCTGCCGGCACGGGCTTCAATGTGGATATCGCCCTGGCTGATGAAACGGTCTCCGGCGCTGCGCCCAATGCCGGCTGGGACGGCAGGAGTCTTACCAAAGACGGCGACGGCACCCTGGCCCTCTCGGCCCAAAACACCTACACCGGGGCCACGACCGTCAACGGCGGCATTCTGCTGCTGAACGCGGCGGACGCCATCGCCGCGAGCGACAGCGTCGCCGTCAACAGCATGCTCTATACGAACGGCAATGACCAGCACCTGCAGCACCTGTCCGGCGCGGACACGGGCGTAATCGTGCTCGGAACCGGAGACCTCACGGCCTATAACGACGCCGGCCGCGACACGGCCTATGCCGGAGACATCGCGGGCGCGGGCCAGCTGACCAAGACCGGCGCCGGACAACTCACGCTCTCGGGCGACACGGCCTGGACCGGCGGCACCCATCTGGACGGCGGCACGCTGACCCTGGACGGCCAAAACGGCGGGGCGCGGCTGGTAAGCGACATCTACGGTCAGGACAATACCGCGCTCAGGCTGATCAACGGCGCGACGCTGACCGGCAAGATCGACCCCACCGATGTCGCGATCGACCCCGGAAGCCGCTGGACCATGACCGCCGACTCGATTGTCAACAACCTGAGCAACGGCGGCTCCATCGTCTTTGTTCCGCCTGCGGCGGGCAGCGGATTCAAGACCCTGCATGTCGAGGGCATCCTTGCCGGCAACGGAGCGCTGTACATGAACACCAACCTGGCGGCCCTTCAGGGCGACCTGGTGGTGGCCCAGGAGACGGAGGGCAGCCACACGGTCTATATCACAAATCAGGGCGGTGAGCCGACTGGCCCAGGCCAGTCGCTGAAGATCATCGATGTCAGCGCGCCGAGCCTGAGCAAGGGTACATTTGCGCTCAACGGCGGCAAGGTCGATGCCGGCGCCTACCGCTATGATCTGCTCCCAGGCGGCAAGGTCGCGGGCGGCGATGCGGGCGACTGGTATCTGACCAACACCATGGAAAAATCCAACCTGACCAATGACGTCATCGCGGCGGCCAATGCGGCCAAGTACGCCACCTTCGCGTCCTTGAACAGCCTGCACAAGCGGCTGGGCGAGCTGCGCCTGGATCAGGGGATCGAAGGCGACCTGTGGACCCGCGCCTATCGAAAGGATTACACGTTAGATCTCGGCAGCCGGATCGACCAGAGGGTCGGCGGCCTGGAGGTTGGGGCCGACCGCCTGGTCCGCTTCAATGGCGGGCGTTTCTATGCGGGCGGCCTGATCGGCGCCGGCCAGTCGGACGCGTCGAGCGACACCAACGACTCGGGCGAGTCGAGGAATCATCAGATGGGCGCCTACGGCACCTGGATCCTGGACAACGGCCTCTATGTCGATCTGATCGGCCGCTACTTCTGGTTCAAGCGCGACTATAGGACGCTGCAGGCCGGGGCAACGGAGTACGAGACCGGCTCTTCGCACAATACGGCTATGTCGCTGGACGTGGAGACCGGCAAGCGCTTTGATTTCAAGGACGGCTGGTTTCTGGAGCCGCAGGCCGAGCTGAACTGGCTGCGCAACAGCCAGACCAGCTTCACCTCAAGCCAGGGCAATCAGGTCACCATTGAAAGCGGCCAGACGCTCAACGGCAGGCTCGGCCTGGCCGGGGGTAAAGTCCTGACCAGCGAGTCGGGCCGCTTGACCCAGCTCTACAGCCGCTTGGACTGGTCGAAGGACCTGAGCTCGGATGGCCGGGTGTCGGTCAACGGCAACAGCTTCGACGCGGTTAAAGACGACGGGTCCTGGATTGCAGCCTTGGGCGTGCAGACCGCGGGCGGCGATCGGAACCGGCTGCAGCTCCATGCCGAGGTCGAGGCTGAACTGGGCAGCTGTACAGTCAAGCAGAACTGGGGCGTCAACGTCGGCCTGCGCTGGGCCTTCTAACCCGCACCTACGGTGCCCCTGCCTTCCCCTTTCTGTGCAAGGCAGGGCCGTAATGGCCCTGCCTTTTTTTCCCCCGCAATACTCCCCTCGTCCGACAGTGCTCTAACATTTTGTTGCCCTCAAAAAAAAGATCCCTCCCGCCCTTGAATCCGCCCTCAATTCCTGTCATAGTTATGGAGTATTATATTTCGTACATCGCCCAATCACACTGTCTTGTGCCGGATCAACACGAAGTATCCCCCCTGCTGTGTCATACTATCAATATGTCAGGATATCGCTTGGTGCCGCCGCCAAGCAGCAAAGGAGAATTGTCTATGAAACAACGGAAAAGTACATCCCCGGCCGGGATACGGCCTTCGGTAAGGCGATCGTCCGCCCAGCCTGCTTCCCCCATGCCAAAAGGTATCACGCCGGCGGGCCTTTGCTGCCGGCTGCTGGCGGTGCTGTTGAGCCCCTGCCTCGCCCCCTCCGTCCAGGCGCAGGTCTATACGGCAACTGTCAATGGTCCCAAAACCCTTGCCGATGGCGACGAGGTGCGCACAGGCAATACAGCCAATGCGCATGGGCTGCTGGCCAATGGAAGCAAGATCACCAGCCAGGGGAGGCTGACGGTTACGACCGACGGTTCCGGTGCCATGGCCCTGGCTGCCCTCAACGGCGGCACCATTGCAACGGAAGGCAAGACCGAGATTACGACATCAGGCGCATCGGCTGCTGGAATTTATGCCCTCTCCTCGTCGCGGATCGACCTGGGGGCCGATACCACGGTCACCACCTCCGGAGACAGGGCCTCCGGAATCTATGTGCAAGGAACGCTGAGCTCTGCCGCCGGTTCGACGGTCACCGTGACAACCGGCGCGGCGGGCGGCGGCAATACCCTTGCGCATGGCGTTTCGGTCTCGCTTGCCGGGAGCAAGGCCCAATTTGACAAGCTGACGGTCACGACCGCAAGCACAAGGGGCAACGGCATATTTGCGGCCTCCGGCGGTTCCGTTCAAGTCGACGGTCTGGCCAAGGTCACCACCAATGGAGACGATTCTCAGGGCGTCGTCGCCTCGAACGGTTCGCAAATAGAGCTGCACGACGCCGATATCACCGTGAAAGGCAAGATTACCGACCCGTATTACTACAATGAACGGGGCGCCCTCTATGCCTTTACATCGACACTGTTGACCAGCAGTACGATTCATGTCACCGGAGGACTCGATGCCCGGGTCGATGGCGACGGCGTGGCCGGGATCGGTGCGACCGGATATAAGGGCGTTGTCAGCAGTGTCACCGTGGATGGCCCCGCAACCATTAGCCTCACAGGCGACTTTGGCAGCGGCGTATATGCCAGACAGAAAGGTGCGGTCACCCTTTCCGACGCGACGATTACCACCAGCGGCGATAATTCAAACGGCGTCACCATTGCCTTTGCCGGCAGCGCCGTCAATTTCAACGGGAAAACGTCGATCGCTACCTCGGGGAAAAATTCCCACGCCATTCAGGTGAGGATAGAGGCCCTCAAGATCTTTGACGGAACGCAGGGGCGGGAACTCCCGTCTCTTGCGGTCAGCGGCGAGGGCGCAGCCGCGCTCAGCGCCGCTGATGGCGGCGTCCTGATCATGGCGGGGACAAGCGCCCTTGATATGGGCATGGTGGCCGGCGGCGGCAGCTGGGGAGGAAAGGCCGAATACTACGGCCAGCTGATCTTTGCCGAACAGAGCGGCACCGGCGGCACGCCCCTCTGGATCAGCGGCGAGGGAGCGGCTCTGTCGTTTTTCGATCAGGCCGATGGCGCCGGCTCCCGCGTCCGCCTGGAAGATCAGGGGACATTGAAGGTAAGGGGAGGGCAGTTGCGTCTCGGCTCCCTGGAAGGCACGGCGGACACCGGCGTCGATCTTGGGGCCGGCAGCCTGATCATCGGCGTCGACAATGCCGCCGGCAACGGCAGCCTGCTGGCCCGGGCCGATTATGCCGGGCTTATTTCAGGGACCGGCTGCCTGATCAAGACCGGCGACACGGTGCAGATACTCTCCGGCATCAACACCTACACCGGGGCGACGGTGGTCGAAGGCGGCAGGCTGCAGGCCGGTGCGGCGGGCGTCATTGCGAGCAGCACGGACGTTATCGTCAATGGCGGGACATTCGATCTGGGCGGCTACGACCAGAGAGTGCAGCACCTCTCCGGCGCAGGTAGCGGCCGGATCGCGCTGGGTGCCGCCAACCTGACAGTCTATAACGAGGCCGGCCGCGACACGGCCTACGCCGGAGCGATCATGGGGGCAGGCCAGCTGATCAAGACCGGGGCGGGCGAACTGGCCCTTTCAGGCACCACCGCCTGGAGCGGTCCGACCTCCATCCAGGGCGGCAGCCTGACGTTGGACGGCAGCGCCGGCGCGGCGCGACTGGTCGGCGACATTGTCGGTCAGAGCGGCAGCACCTTCAAGCTCGTCGGCGGTGCCACCCTGACCGGTCAAATCGACCCCGCCGACGTCGTCATCACAGGACCTGCCAGTACCTGGAACGACACCGGCGCCTCGGTGATTGACAGCCTGACGCTGGTGAGTGGCGGCAACTACCGCTTCACCGCTCCGGTTGGCGGCAGCTACAAGACCCTCACCATCAACGGCAAGCTGGAGGGCAAGGGTAACATCATGATGAACACCGACCTGGGCGCCCAGCAAGGCGACCGGATCGTCGTCCATGAAACCGCCGGGCAGCACAGCATCGCCATCACCAACCGGGGCGGCGACCCCGGCGGTCCAGGCCAAAGCCTAAAACTGATCGAGGTCGGCGCGCCAGGCTTGAGCAACGGCACCTTCGCGCTGCCCAGCGGCCAGGTCGATGTCGGCGCCTACCGCTACGACCTGCTGCGCGGCGAACAGCTTACCGACGCAGGCGGCAGCGGCGATGCCGGCGACTGGTACCTGGCCAACCTCAATGCCCGGCCCTCCCAGCTCACCAACGATATGCTGGCGGCGGCCAACACGGCCAAGTACGCCACCTTCGCCTCGCTCAACAACCTGCACAAACGCCTGGGCGAGCTGCGCCTCGACCAGGACGGCGGCGCGGGCAACGACCTGTGGATGCGGGCCTATGAAAAGCGCTACACCCTCCATCTCGACGGCTCGGTGGACCAGAAGGTGGACGGTTTTGAAGCCGGCTACGACCACCAGTTCCGCTTCGACGGCGGGCGTTTTTATATCGGGGCCCTGGCCGGAGGCGGCCAATCGCGGATCGACAGCAATAGGGACGGTTCAGGCAGTATCGACAACAACCAGATCGGGGCCTACGCCACCTGGATCCTGGACAACGGCATCTATGTGGACCTGATCGGCCGTCACTTCTGGTTCAAACACGACTATAGGCTGCAGCCTCTGGGAGGCACGCTGCCCGAGACCGGCAGCAGCAACAACACCGCCTGGTCGCTGGACGTGGAGACCGGCAAGCGTTTTGACTTTAAGGACGGCTGGTATCTGGAGCCGCAGGCCGAGCTGAACTGGCTGCACAGCAGCCGGGCAGGATTCACCACAAGCCTTGGCAACCGGATCACGCTGGACAGCGGCCGGACGGTCAACGGCAGGCTGGGCCTGGCCGGAGGCAAGGTCCTGAAGAGCGACTCAGGCCGGCTGACCCAGGTCTATGGACGTCTGGACTGGACCAAGGACCTGAACTCTGATGGCCGGGTTGCAATCAACGGCAACAGCTTCGATGCGGTGAAAGACGACGGGGCCTGGATTGCGGCCATCGGCGTGCAGACCGCGGGCGGCGAGCAGAACAGGCTGCAGTTCTACACCGAGGTCGAGGCAGGTCTTGGCAGCCCGGCAGTCAAGCAGGATTGGGGCGTCAACGTAGGCCTGCGCTGGGCCTTCTAACCAGCATGGCTGGACCTCAATGACCAGCCTCAACGAAATATGAAATCCCGTCATTTCAGTATGGCATGGCCGGCATCAAATCGAGACTTCCATATAAACCGGGAAGAACAAAAAAGGTGACGGATTACAAAAGGGCTTGATCCCATAACTCATAAGGAGATGTGTATGAATAGGATATTTAAAACAGTTTGGAGTTCGACGCTTTTGACATGGGTGGCAGTGCCTGAGATTTCCAAGGCCCGCAGAGGAGGCGTATCAGGAAAATCCTGCAGAAAGCCGGGGGCAGCGGCCTGGTCGCTGCGAAAAAATTTTGGTTTTGTATTCCCTGTGGCGATGGTCCTGGGGGGATGCTGGGCGACGGCGGCTTCCGCGGTTTGTCCAACGCTGCCAGGCGGGGAGCTCAACACCGGGCCGGGGGAAACCTGCACTGCCGCGCCGGCAGGGACGTATACCAATCTTAATGCCGCCGCAGGTTCGACGATTATCCTCAGCAATGGCGCATTCCAATTCGTCAATACCGAGAATGCGCGCAATACGCTGCTGATTAACCCCGGCGCAGGGCTGACGGCGGATAGCCCGCTCAGCATTCTGTCTTCCGGGGATAATGCGGCCGGCATCGTTCTTTCCGGTGCTGGCGCGGATATTTCGCTCACGGCTGAGGACAATGGTATAACGACATCGGGAGCCGGCGCGCATGCTATCCAGCTGCTGAATGGCGCCACAAAAACCCTGGATCTGACAAGCTGGCATTTATCCGCATTAAAGGCGACCGGCGCCGGTGCCGCGGTGTTGGCCGCCAGCGGTTCGGGAAGTGTGCTGACCTTGACGGACTCTCCGCTGACGATGAGCATGGTCGGTTCGGCCTCATGGGGTGCCAAAGCGGAGGATGGCGGGCATGTGGTTTTAGCTGGCAGCGCTTCCAGCGGCGGAACAGGGCTGTGGGCCAGCGGCGGCGGCAGTACGCTGCTGTTGCAGGGAAATGCCGAAGCAGCAGGCTCAAAAATCAGGCTGGAGGGCGGCGGCGTTCTTGACGTGAGCGGCAGCACCTTGAACGGCGGGACAAGAATCGGCTCGCTGGAAGGCGCGGCCGGAAGCTCTGTGCTGCTGGGAAATACCGTTCTGAATATCGGCGTCAATAATTCGGGCAATAATGGCAGTTTAGTGAATAGTGCGAATTTTGCCGGTGTTATCTCCGGCACCGGCGGGCTGAATAAAACGGGTACGACAACACAGATTCTTTCAGGCCTTAACACCTACACCGGAAAAACAACTATCACCAGCGGCACCCTGCAAACCGGTGTGGCGAACGCACTGGCCCAGAGCAGTGACGTGAACATCGGCTCATCGGGGACATTCAACCTCAATAACTACAGCCAGACTGTCCACAACCTCTCCGGCAGCGGCACGATCAATCTCGGTAACAGCAGCGGCACGGTCCTCACCGTCAATAACGCCAGCGGCACGACATCCTTTTCCGGCAGCATCAACGGTGCCGGCGGCTTAACTAAAACCGGCGCAGGGACCCTGATACTTGGGGGTTGGGGGTATAACTACAGTACGGGCAAGATCAGTATTGATGCCGGTACGCTGCAAGCGGGTGCCAGCAATGAGCTCTACTATAACAATGAAGTTTTCGTAAACACCGGCGCGACCTTGGCCCTGAATGGCAGCAGCCAGACGGTCAAAAATCTTTCAGGCGGCGGCGCTATTACGCTGGGTTCCGGAGTGCTGACGGCTGATTACGGGAGCGGTGTCACCGGCTCGTTTGCCGGGACGATTACCGGCACGGGCAGCCTGACCAAAGCCGGTGCGGGCACCATGACCTTTGATCATCTGTACGGCTATACCGGCGCCACCATCATCGGTAGCGGCACCCTGAAGATGCTCGGCGACAATCTGTTGACCAACAGCAGCGATATCACCGTCAACGGCAGCCTGGATTTAAACAACACCAGTCAGACCGTCAAAAAACTGGCGGGCAGCGGAACTGTAACGCTGGGAACGGGTACCTTGACCGCGGATAACAGCGGCGGCAGCACTTTCTCTGGCGTGATCAACGGCGGTACAACCGGCGCAATGGACAAGACCGGCACGGGTCAGCTTGAACTGAAGCTGGCGACGACCGGAACATCCGCCGTCAAGAAGATGGACGTCCATGCGGGCACCCTGATGATGTCGGGCGGCACGCTATCCGTGAATCAGGATTTCACCAATCACGATGGCGCGGCAAGCTGGGTTGGCGTGGGCAATTCACGGCTGAATATCGGCGGCAGCTATACGGCGCAAGACGCATCAACGCTGAACCTGACCCTGGCGAATGACAAAGATACCCCGGTCATCCTCGCCCAGAACGCCACGCTGGACGGCATCCTGGTCTTCAATGGCTTTGCCGATAACAGCGCATCTACCACTTACGCCGTCACCAAGCTGAGTGAACTCTCCGGCACACGCTATACCGCGCTCGAAACCGCCAATCCGCTGCAAGGCGCCTTTAACGAAACGGTGACTACCGCCGCGCATACCACCGACTATCTGTGGTTTGACTGGCGTGACGAGGGCACAAAACTGACGCTGGGCCTTGATTTCTCCTGGACCAATGCAGAGACGGATGGCAACGGGGCGTTTACCAAAGCCACCGGCAGCTTTACGGTCAACAAGGGGACGGCGTTTGATGTCGATCAAGTGCTCAGCGATCGAGGAGATGTGAATACGGGGTCCGCTCTCAGCTCCTGGGACGGTAAAAGTCTGAGCAAAAATGGGCCCGGCCTGCTGGTCCTGTCGGCAGAAAATGACTATACGGGGAAGACGACGGTCAACGAGGGCGAATTACGCACCAACCATGCCGATGCCTTTAAGACCAGCAGCGATGTCGTCGTCAACGCCAAAGGTCTCCTCAATCTAAACGACCACGACCAGTATGCCAATCGTCTGGCGGGAACCGGCAAGATCACGCTGGGCACTTTAAAAGCAACGACGCTGGAGGCGCATAACGCGACGGTGTCAGACAACAGCAGTTTTCTCGGCACCATTTCCGGCGCGGGAAATCTGCAAAAAACCGGGACAGGCATACTGACGCTCTCTTCAAGCAATGGCTACAACTCCTACAGCGGCAAAACCCTGGTCGAGGAAGGCGGGCTGAAAGCGGACAGCAACTATATTTTCTCTTACAGCAGCGACGTGATCCTAAGCACTGGTACCACGGTCGAGATGACTGGCACCACCCAGCGCGCGCGCCGCCTGGCAGGTGATGGTGAGGTGCTGATGGGTAATGGCACACTGACGGTCATGAATGACTCACCCGACGGCGCGAGCCCGGACAGCGTTTATTCCGGGCTCTTATCAGGGGCCAATGGCAACTTGAACAAGGACGGCGGGGGCATGTTTACGCTGGCGCAGGCCGCCAGCTATACCGGAGCCACGGCGATCATCGCCGGGACTATGCAGCTCGATGTCGTCGATGCGCTGAAAACCAGCAGCCAGGTAACGGTGAATGCACGCCTGAATCTGCAGGATAACGATCAGCAGATCTCGCGCCTGACTGGCAATACGGCGGGGCTGATCGATATGGGCAGTGCCCAGCTGACGCTTGACAATACCTTAGGGAGCAGCAGCTATGCCGGCAAGCTGACCGGCAGCGGCGACCTGCTGAAGATCGGTGCTGCTACCCTGGCACTGTCTGGCGTAGGGTCCAGTGTTGGCAATGTCGATGTCAAAGCCGGCACTATCAGCTACATGCAGAACGGCATTTTTAAAGTCACCGGCGATTACACGACGGAAAGCCAGGCGACCACCCAGATCGGGGCGGCCGGAGCAAGGCTTGATATCGATGGCAAGCTGATCCAGGAGTCGGGATCCAAGCTCGATATTCGGGTAGGCGCAACTCCGGATGTGGTGGCCAATTCGGCGCAGCTTGATGGCACGATCACTGTCTCCGGTTTCTCCCTGGCTGCTTCGGATATTCCAGTCAAGGCCTCTGACCTACTCTCCAATCTCTATACGGTCATACGCACCGATACTGGTATTACCGGAAATTTTGTGAATACACCGGCCTTTACCATTAGCGGGCCTGATTTTCTGCTGAACGAAGGCCGCCTGTCAGACGATAGAAAAGAATTCAATCTCGGTTTCCATATGGCCTGGATCAACGGCGATTACAATACCGCGACGGGTGATTTTACGCTGGCGACAGGAACCGGATTCAATCTCGACATCGCCTTGGATGACCGAACGATTCCAGGAGGATTTGCCAACTGGGATGGTCAGAGCCTGACCAAGAATGGCGACGGCACGCTCGTTCTTTCCGCCTCCAATAGCTACGCCGGAACGACAACGGCCAACGGCGGAGTGTTGCAGGCAGGTATCGTTGATGCGTTCAAGGACAGCCGTCAGGTCATTATCAATACAGGCGCCATTCTGGATCTCAATGACTTCAACCAGACAGCCAACAGACTTTCCGGTGCCGGAGATATTGCCCTGGGGGCGGCGACGCTGACGGCAAACAATAATACAGCGGAGGATGCAAGCAGTTTTGACGGACGGATTTCGGGTACTGGGGGGTTGACCAAGACCGGCGCGGGCGAACTGGCGCTTTCAGGCACCACCGCCTGGAGCGGTCCGACCTCCATCCAGGGCGGCACCCTGACGCTGGACGGCCGCAACGGCGGGGCCCGGCTGGTGAGCGATATCTACGGGCAGGACAACACCGCACTCAGGCTGATCAACGGCGCGACGCTGACCGGCAGGATAGACCCCACCGATGTTACGGTCGGCTCCGGCAGCAGCTGGACCATGACCGCCGACTCGATCACCGGCAACCTGATCAATGCCGGCTCCATCGTCTTCGCCCCGCCTGCGGCCGGAAGCGGCTTCAAGACGCTGACCGTCGAGGGCAGACTGGACGGTGCGGGCACGCTCTCCATGAATACCGACCTGGCTGCCCGGCGGGGCGACCTGGTCATTGCGAATGAAACCGCAGGTCAGCATAATGTCGTCATCGCCAACCCGGGCGGTGATTCCAGCGGCCCCGGTCAGTCGTTAAAGCTGATCGCGGTCAGCGCGCCAGGCTTGAGCAACGGCACTTTCGCGCTGCCCAGCAGCCAGGTCGATGTCGGCGCCTACCGTTACAGTCTGCTGCGCGGCGAGCAGCTTACCGATGCAGGCGGCAGCGGCGATGCGGGCGACTGGTATCTGGCCAACCTCAATGACCCGGACAAGCGCTATCCGCAGCGTTCTCAGCTCACCAACGATATGCTGGCGGCGGCCAACACGGCCAAGTACGCCACCTTCGCCTCGCTCAACAACCTGCATAAACGCCTGGGGGAATTGCGCCTCGACCAGGACGGCGGCGCGGGCAACGACCTGTGGATGCGGGCCTATGAAAAGCGCTACACCCTGCATCTCGACGACTCGGTCGACCAGAAAGTGGACGGTTTTGAAGCCGGTTACGACCACCAGTTCCGCTTCGACGGCGGGCGTTTCTCTATCGGGGCCCTGGCCGGAGGCGGCCAATCCCGGATCTACAGCATGCGTGACGGATCCGGCACTATCGACAACAACCAGATCGGGGCCTACGCCACCTGGATCCTGGACAACGGCATCTATGTGGACCTGATCGGCCGTCACTTCTGGTTCAGGCACGACTATAGGCTGGAGCCGCTGGGATCGCTGCTGCCCGAGACCGGCAGCAGCAGCAACACCGCCTGGTCGCTGGACGTGGAGACCGGCAAGCGTTTTGACTTCAAGGATGGCTGGTATCTGGAGCCGCAGGCCGAGCTGAACTGGCTGCGCAACAGCCGGGCCGGATTCACCTCAAGCCTTGGCAACCGGATCACGCTGGAGAGCGGCCAGACGGTCAACGGCAGGCTGGGCCTGGCAGGCGGCAAAGTCCTAAAGAGCGACTCAGGCAGGCTGACCCAGCTCTACGGCAGGCTGGACTGGAGCAAGGACCTGAACTCGGATGGCCGGGTCGCGATCAACGGCAACAGTTTCGATGCGGTGAAAGACGACGGGTCCTGGATTGCGGCCATCGGCGTGCAGACCGCGGGCGGCGAGCAGAACAGGCTGCAGTTCTATACCGAGGTCGAGGCAGGTCTTGGCAGTCCGGCGGTCAAGCAGGATTGGGGCGTCAACGTAGGCCTGCGCTGGAGCTTCTAACCGGGAAGAATAAAAAGGCAGGGTGGGCAAAGGCTGTCAAGCCGTGTCCGCGCCTTGGATGCGGTTGGTGGAGAGGGGCCTTCTCTGTCCGTATCCGCGTGGGCACGCTGCGCTTTGCTCACCCTACCGCTTCCCGGTGTTTCTCAAGCGGGGGACGGATTGATTTTTTGCAGACTGCGCGAAAAATATAATCCGGCCCCTCTCCCTTCCTTTCCTCTCCTGAAATCCTATTCAATTCAATTATCATATGGTATTTATTTGCTAATTCTATTTATTGCCGGATTGTTCCTGACATGTTAATTGTTCTTGACAACAAGAGTTTCCTGGCCTGTGGTTTGTCTGTAATTCCTATCATACTGATATTGACACATATCCTATAATATTGTAAACACATCATTATACTTATCTTGCAATAGGTATTGCCGATCTTTGCTGAAAGTTATTCCTTATTTAGGCGTGGTCCGGGATTGTATCCGATAAGGCTTCGGGGGGTGTCTTGTCGTCCGGGAAACAGGTCCAACAGGAATCGCAATCACGATATCCGAAAGGGATCGATCTGGCGGTTGGGCGGAGCGTGAAGCTCTGCCGTCCGTCGTGCCCGCGCCGTTCATCATGCGCTTTCGCGCAATCTTGGCCTTCTCTGGCCTTCTGTATATTTCCTCCGTCTACCGTTCCCTTTACAAATCGGGTTATCCATGAAAACACAGACCTTGGTCCGTGCGGCAAAACATGCCGCCGCGTATTTTCTGGGGGGAGGCATGCTGTACGGCGGTATGGCGCAGGCCGCATGCCAGGATTTGACAACCGGCGCATTCGCCACTGCAGCGGGAGATGTGTGTTCCGCCATGCAGGGAACCTATTCGAATGCAACGGCCAATGGCGGCATAGTGAGCGCCACCGGCAGCGGCAGCCTGACGGTCGGCACCACTGATGTTTCGGTGACCAACACGCAAAGCGACCCGAACGCGGCCAACGGCTTTGCCAGGGGAATTTTCGCCTCGGGTTCCGGTTCAAATATCACCCTGAATAACGCCACCGTGAGGTCGACCGGCAATGTAAGCACCCCCTATTCCTTCAATAGCGACCTGGAGGCCGCAGCTGGCGGCCTGATCACGGTCACCGGCAGTCTGAATCTGTCAACGGTGGGCGACAGCAGCGCTGGAATCCGCAGCAACAACGCCCTGGTCAACGCCCAGAACGTTACGATTGTCAACTCCGGGAATGCCGCCTCGGGCCTGTGGGCGGTGAACGGCGGGAAAATCAATGTCGGGCTGGTTGATATCACCATGAATAAGGATCCTGCGCTTGCCAAGACCAGCTACAGCTACGGCATCCTGTCCGACACCAATGCCAATTCCATTGTCACCTTGGCCGGCGGCATCATCAGGGAGCAGGATTCCGGCGGCTCGAGCAACTCGGCGGTCCGGGCAATCAATGGCGGCGTGGTCAACTCCACCGGCCCGCTGACCATCACCACCGTCGGCACCGGCGCGCGGGGCATCTATGCATCCGGCGGGTCGCAGGCCGGTTTCGCCGACACGACCATCACCACCACCGGCATCATGAGCAATGGCTTCGAGGTCGGTAAAACAGCCGATGCGACGGGCAAGGGTTCCGGCATCATCAACGTCGACGGCAAAATCGATGTCGATGTCTCGGGCTCGTATTCCGTCGCACTGGCGCTTCAGTCGCCCAACTCCGGCTCATCGTCCGGCTTTATCGCCACCAGCGGTTCCAGCATCAAGCTCAGGGCCGCTTCCGGCGGGGTGATCGCCTATCAGGGCGGCATCAATCAGACCGCCACCCTCTACAACGTCGACCTTGCGACTCGGAGCCCAAGCGGCACCAACAGCCTGATCTCCGTCGGCAAAAACTATCAGAGCACGCCGCTGCCGGGAGCCGCTGCCCAGACCACCAACGCGGTGTTGAACCTGACCAACGGCCAGGCGGTCGCCAGTACGGGCGGATCGCTGGTCGATGTCACCAACAGCAGCTCGTTCACGCTGAATGCCGACAATGTGACGATGACCGGGAGCCTGACTAAAGACGCCACCTCAAGCTCAACGCTCAACCTGAACAATAATTCGATGCTGACGCTGGCCAGGCGCGGCGCATCGCTGGCTTCATCCTTCACCGCGCTCAACCTGAACTCAGGCTCCAGGCTCGACGCCAGCGCCGACACCTTCACGATGACCGGCAACATCAACAATACCGCCGGCGTCGTCAACCTCGTCAATGCCGCCGATGCAGGGAAAACGCTGACCATCGTCGGCAACCTGGCCCAAGGCCCCGCCGCCGTGCTGAACGTGGCGGCAAACACTGCCCAGCCGACCCAGCCGCAGGTCACTGCTACAACGGCAAGCCTTGACGGCACGCTGAATATCGCCAATCTCTCCCTGCTCGTGCCGGCAACGGCCACTGCGCTGACAAACACGACGACGCGCATCATGCACACCACCGGCGGCATTACCGGCGACTTTGCCGGAATCAGCGGCTCCGGCGGCCTTGTGCTGCCCGATTACCTCGTTGTCAATGCCGGAAAGACCAACGGCAACATGGACTATGACCTGGGCCTGGGGCTGAGCTGGTATGCCGACACGGCGCGTTCGCACGGCAACTTCACCCTGCCGGCCGCCGCCGACACCTTCACTGTCGATGTCGCGCTTGTCAACCAGCCGGCCTCCACCGCCACCGGCTGGGACGGGTGGAGCCTGACCAAAAACGGTGCCGGAACCCTTGTCCTCTCAGTCCAGAACGCCTACACCGGCGCCACGACCGTCAACGGCGGCACCCTGCTGTTGAACACGGTGAACACCATTGCGCAAAGCGACAGCGTTGCCGTCAACGGCACGCTGGATATGAACGGTAATGACCAGAAGCTTCAGCATCTGTCCGGCGCGGGCACGGGCCGGATCGTGCTTGGGGGCGGCAGCCTGACGGCCTACAACAACGCCGGCCGCGACACGGCCTACGCCGGAGCGATTGTGGGCGCGGGCCAGCTGATCAAGACCGGCGCGGGCGAACTGGCGCTTTCAGGCACCACAGCCTGGAGCGGCCAGACCGCCATCCAGGGCGGCACGCTGACACTGGACGGCAGCAACGGCGGCGCCCAGCTGGTGAGCGACGTCTTCGGGCAGGCCGGCACCTCCCTCAAGCTGATCAACGGCGCGGGGCTGACCGGCGCAATCGACCCGGCCGATGTAACGGTCGGCCCCGGCAGCAGCTGGACCATGACCGCCGACTCGATCACGGGCAACCTGACCAATGCCGGCACAATCGTATTCGTTCCGCCTGCGGCCGGAAGCGGCTTCAAGACCCTGACCGTCCAAGGGACGCTGGACGGCACCGGCGCACTGCATATGAACACCGACCTGGCGGCCCTGCAGGGCGACCTGGTGGTGGCCCATGATACTGCCGGCAGCCATGTGGTTTTCATCGACAACCAGGGCGGCGAGCCGACAGCGCCGGGCCAATCCCTCAAAATTGTCGACGTCAGCACGCCTGTGCTCAGCAACGGCAGCTTTCGGCTCAACGGCGACGGGCTTGACGTAGGCGCCTACCGCTACAATCTGCTTCCCGGCCAGCAGGTCGCGGGCGGCGATCCGGGCGACTGGTACCTGACCAACACCATGGAGAAATCCAACCTGACCAATGACGTCATCGCGGCGGCCAATACCGCCAAATACGCCACCACCGCCTCGCTTGACAACCTGCACAAGCGGCTGGGCGAGCTGCGTCTGGATCAGGGGATCGAAGGCGATCTCTGGACCCGCGCCTACCGGAAGGACTATACGACCCAGGTCGGCAGCGGGATTGATCAGAGGATCGGCGGCCTGGAGGCCGGCGCCGACCATCTGTTCCGCTTTGACGGCGGGCGTTTCTACGCCGGCGGACTGATCGGCGCCGGCCTGGCGGATACATCGAACAATTCCACCGACTCGGGCGAGTCGAAAAGTCATCAGGCCGGGGCCTACGGCACCTGGATTTTCGACAACGGCGCCTATGTGGACCTGATCGGCCGCTACTTCTGGTTCAAACGGGACTACCGGACCCTGCCGGCCGGCGTCGCGGAATACGAGACCGGCACCTCGCACAGTACCGCGCTGTCGCTGGACACGGGGCCGGCAGGCACTTTGAGTTCAGACAGGGCTGGTTTCTGGAGCCGCAGGCCGAGCTGAACTGGTTGTTCGGCAGTCAGACCAGCTTCACCACAAGTCTTGGCAATCAGGTTACCATCGACAGCAGCAAGACGGTCAACGGCAGGCTGGGGCTTGCCGGGGGTAAAGTCCTGACCAGCGAGTCAGGCCGCTTGACCCAGCTCTACGGCCGTCTGGACTGGACGAAAGACCTGAGCTCGGATGGCCGGGTATTGATCAACGGCAACAGCTTTGATACGATTAAAGACGACGGGGCCTGGATTGCGGCCTTGGGCGTGCAGACCGCGGGCGGCGATCGGAACCGGCTGCAGTTCCATGCCGAGGTTGAAGCCGGATTGGGCAGTCCGACGGTCAAGCAGAACTGGGGCGTCAACCTCGGCCTGCGCTGGGCCTTTTAAAGCGGAGAAAAAGGGGACGAATTAATTTTTCTGCTGCATGCGCAAAAAAAATAAATCCGTCCCCTTTTCGTGAAAAGGAAGCATCACAAGGAGACTCCCACTTGAAACATATTGATTTGATCAATGTACTATACGGTATAGCTGCTTGCATCGAACCTCAGAATCACCGTTATCTCGCTCTCTTTATAGTAGAGACTTCAGACAAGGTTTCTTGTAGTGCCGGCAAAAAATTTTGGGAACGCGCTCAGCGTGATATTGACCTGGCAGAACAAGTTGGCAGGGCAGCTCTTCTTTTAAGCAGATGTTTGAATGATTCCAATCCACTAAAACCCCGGTTTATGAAACTTGATTCTCTCAAACGCTCTGCTTGCGGAGATCCCTTTGCGGAAAAGAATGGTGAAAAAATTCTTTCCCGGGCAACACAGCGTTGCGAGAAAGAGCTCTGGTACTACTTCAGGCATTATAATAAGGCCATGGACCTGGGAGGGGATTTTTTAAATCAAAAGATTGCCAGGGACGACGAAGATAACTTGCTCATTCCTGGCAAGAGCGGACTAATCCCGACTGGGATTGGATTTAATCGCAGCCAGATCATAGCTTTCCTTAACCAGACAGGTATTAAGCATTCTTTCAATACATCTCGCTTCAAGGAAAAACGGCGGTTCAAAGCGGCAGCGGTCAGAGTCAACAAAAATAAGCACCTTGCAAAGAAACGGAGAAAAGCGAGCGCCAGGCGTTGAAGGTCATTGGTAGCGCATGTAATTGAGCATAATGATGTAACAACACCAACGGCAGGAAAGATTGGATCCTATTTTCCATTTGTAGCGATCATCCGTCTCAAGTATTATATTTGCAGCAATATGTTACTATTCAGTTCTGGGCATGCTTAAAATTCACAGTTTACCGAATGGCATTTCTTCTTAATGGATCTGGCGCATTAGAAAAATTAATAATGAAGAGCAACTACATATTCGATGCCTATATTTATGTGTGTTCGGAATGTCACAGCGTATACGGGTGTGATGTGCCGACAGAAAGCGGAAAACGAATCAAGAAAAAATGCAGACTATGCCCAGAGAAATACCGGTGCGTACATCGTCTCGTCTATAAATTAGGGAAAGACGACCAAAATATCAAACCGGAATGGTCCGGCAAGAATCATGAAGGGATTGTTTTACAAAGTGACGGGTTTTGCTCTGAAGAATGCGCGATTTTACGCAACAGCGAAGTGTATTCCGACGATGAAATTCGCAGTCTGTTAAGAAAAAATCAGTATTCCGAAGACGATATCGAAGAGATAATACTCCTGCTAAGCGTCCTGAAGAGAATGTATATAAAGCCCCTCATACGAGAAGAAACTCATAAATATCTGATTGCAATATTTAGAAAAATTCTCAAAATTGACGAACGTTTAAAAGACGATCCGGAAACATGAGTCCCCCATTCCCTCTCACATCCCTGCCTGCGAGGATGCTCAACCTGCCGAACCGGAGCAATCGTCAGACAGCCGCAGCATATCCCTCGACATCTTTGATTATCATCTGAAATAATTATTTTATTTTATGTTCCTTAAGGAGCGAAACATATTTGCGGTCGATGCCTTTGATATGATTTACCAACCAGTCGCTCAAAAAGTTCATCAGATCCATGCTTACCGTAGCGCTTCCACTTTCGAACTGCTTTTTAAAATCAAGTACTTGCTGTACAAGTTTAGCGTGAATGCGCTTATGCTCGTCCAGATGAGCATATCCGGCCTTCAGCATAATATGTTCTTCCTTTTGAAAATGCTCAATCGTATATTGGGCGAGTTCCTGCAAAATCGATCCCAGCACGGTTTTTCCCGCACGGTTGCGCATGGCATGATGCAGTTTATTGATCAGATCGACCAATCGGTGATGCTGTTCGTCTATGGTCTCGATTCCAAATTGTATGCTGCTGTCCCAGGTTATCATATCCGCGGTGGAAACCGACAGCGTTGCCGCCGTTGTACCGGAATGATCGACTTTAAACTCACCGATCATGGTTTTCAAATCTGCTGCCAGACGGGTCAAATCTCCCGCGTTGGTGCTTACCTTGACGCTGCTGTCGGCAATTCTCCCGGCAATAGCGTTGACCTCACCCACCTCTGAGGCTATCTCGCTGGAAAAAGCACTGCTGTGCGCGACATTGCTGTTTACCTCCTCGATACCTAATGTCGCCTGGCCCAGGTTCTCGACAATCTCCGACATTGCTGTGGTCTGCGCCTGAACTGCGGTGGTAATGGTGGAGACGATTGCATCCACCTCGCCGATTACATCGGCTATCCTGCTGATATCAGAAACAGTTTCTCCGATATGCGATTGCACCCCCTCAATTTGTTTTTTGATGTCTCCGGTGGCTACGGCAGTCTGACGGGCAAGCTCCTTGATTTCATTTGCCACGACGGCAAATCCTTTTCCGGCATCGCCGGCCCTTGCCGCCTCGATTGTCGCGTTGAGGGCCAGAAGATTTGTCTGTTCAGATATCTCGGTGATTGCCTGCGTGACCTTGTTGATTTCGGCAGCAGCCTTCCCCAGACTGTCAATTTTCGATGATGTCTGCCGTGCCTCGTCAACGGCCCTGTTGGTGACAGCCCGCGCCTTCTCGGAGTTTTTACCAATGTTGGACACTGTCTGGTTCATATTGTCCACAGTGGAAGCCACAATCTTTACATTGGTGGCGGCCTGCTCGGTGGCTGCCGCCACCGAGTTCATGTTTTGACTCATTTCACCGGCGGCTTTTGCAACTGCCGAGGATTTTTCGCCCATCTCTCGGACCCCCTCGTCCATCAGCTTGGAGATGATCAGCAATTGGTTGGCTGAAGCGCTTACGGTTTCAAAATAATCGGAGATATTCCTGATGATATCATGCAACTTTGCTATAAAAAAATCGAACCATTTTGCCATCTGGCCTATCTCATCCCCGCTCTTGACGCCCAGACGTTTCGTCAAGTCACCTTCACCCTGCGCGATTTCTTTGATCATATCGCTCGTCAGGAGGATGCGGCGGCTTATCTGCCTGCTGGTCAGGGCAGTTATGATTATGGTGATGCCCAGGAGGGCAGTAAAAATCATCATCAGGTTATATCTTTCGGCGGAGATGGTCTCTGAAATCTCCGCCTCTCTTTTCTGGAGTGTCACATTGATATCGTCTATATAAATTCCCGTTCCGATAATCCAGTCCCAGGGCCTGAAAAGCTTGACATATGAAAGTTTCTGCACCGGTTCGTCATAGCCTGGTTTCGGCCAGAGATAGCTCACAGTCCCCTCGCCCTTGTCGCGGCAGACTGCGGCAAATTCATTAAACAGGAACTTCCCTTTCGGATCCTTGAAATCAGACAGGTTTTTGCCGTCAAGCGCCGGCTTGATCGGGTGCATGATCATCACCGGCTGTGAATCGTTGATCCAAAGATAGTCGTCTGTATTATAACGCATGACCTTGATGGCATTCAGGGCCAACTGTTTACGCTCCGCTTCCGGCAGATCCGTCCTGGCATAAGCGTTTTCGGCAATCTTATAGGCCACCTCCACCAGATTCCTTATCTTTTCGGTTTTTTCCTTCATCAAGGTGGCCTGGATGGTATCGATTTCCTGTTGGCCCTGTTCCTTGAGGGTATGCATGGACCACAGCAGGGTGATAGTGCCCAGTAAAACAAGTCCAACAACTGAGGATAAAAGGATCTTTTTAAACAAGCTCATGACCGCCCCGCTCAAGTATGAATTGTTGAAATGAATTTCTTGGAATATCTTCCCTTTATTGTTGTATAGGAGAAAATTATCAAAGTCAATGACAGTCGATCGATATCACGCCGCCGGCCTGCAACAGCCGACACCGCTGGCCGCCAATATGACCTGTCACGCTTCAGATCAAGACCGGAATTTCAGGAATGCCCGGAATAGAGACATGCGGAGAGCAATCCGCAGCTCAGGGGGAAAAGCATCAGTACGGGAATGCAGGCGTTTTCTGCTCCTCAATCACAAGGTCTTTCACTGACCAGCGGCAATACCCGTAATTTCATACAGAAATAATTTTTTTTCTCCCCCCCATTGCCAGGTGGCCAGCAGGGACCGGCGGGAGTTGTAGTCGTCGGATTCAATATCCGAACATCTCTTGGGCCGACAGACAAATATAAAATCATGTTCATATTTTCCGCGGTCCGCATCTTCCTGCCAAAGTGCGACAGGACCTTTGCCCCGATAATATGCAAGAGGCTCCATAATCCAATCTTCCTGGGTTGCAACCGTCCTGGAGCCGTAATGGCCATCAATATATGCCGCCAGATTGCGCCAGGGCGGATTACTGTTTTCAAGAAATGATCCGGGGAGCCCCGTTGATGTCCAGAGCAGCAAGGCCAGCAAAACCGGAAGCCCCAGGGTCCTGGGCAGGGAGGCTATACACAGCCCGAGTACCACAACGAATCCGATAGCCCCGCCAAGCAGTTGCCGTTCGGCAAAAATCGGCTTCGGGCCAAAGACCGATATGAAATAGACCATCAACGGAAATCCCAGACCGATGCAGAGAAAAAACAAATGTTTAACCGGCAGCTTCCGGTATATGAACAGGCGTATTATAGAGGCGGCACCCAGGAAGGCAAATATGAACAGCAGCCAGCGCGATTGCAGCCAGGGACAATCGCCAAAAATGGAAACATAAAACCACATAAAATTTTTGAGTGTCGTCGGTTCCATCCAGAGGATCTGCGGCAGGGGATCATCCCCCCCTGCTACGGCTGTCCCCATCGCCGCGATCATCCAGGGGACAATAAGGGCGCTGGCCGCGGAGCCGAATAAAAAAATCGAAAGGCGATCCGATTTTGCAAAAAACAAAAGGGCAAAACCAATTTCGATCGCAATGATCAGGGCCCCGAGATACTGGGCATAGAGCAGCAGGGTGCATGATACCGCCCAGAGTATGGCAATCCGGGTATTACGCGGTTCATCAATTACTTTTAGAAAGGAGAGCAAGTTGGCTGCCGCTAAAAATTCGATCAGCGCATAGGGACGTGCCTGCAGCCCATAGTAGACGAACAGCGGGCTCAGCGCAAAAATCCCTGTCATCCCCAGCGCCAGCCAATTTGCCATCAAAAGCCGGAGCAACCGGAACGAGAGGAGCAGGAACGCTCCGGAAAACATGACGCTCATCAGCCTGACAGATCGTTCCGAGGCGCCGAATGCCTTTATCCACAGGTGCAGTAAAATATTGTGAAGGGGCGGATGCGGCGTATCCTTAAGAGACTGCGTGATCACCTCAGGCATCGATCGGCCTGCAAGCTGCACGGAAAAAACTTCGTCTCCATCGAAATTGTAACCCGCTTCATGGAGGCGTGCAGTCAAACCGAGCGCGACTATGACGACGAGCATGATATACCTCCATGCAGGATTCTTTTCCATAAACGAAGGCCCCGTTGTTTTATACCGGCTTGTCAGGCGGTTTTTTTGGCTGCAACCTTTTTTTGCCGCCGCTCCCCCATGTATACAACTGGGTTACGGCATAGTTCCAAACGGCTCCGACCAGGACGCCGGCCAGTGCCGCCAGCACCCATTGGGTCTGATTTCTGAATAAATACGTTGCGATTCCGACATTGGAAAGGGCGCCTATACTACAGGCAATCATGAAACTGATTAAGCCCCTGAACCATTTCAATCCCGTCAATCGCCGGTCTCGATAGGTCAAAATGTTATTGAGTACAAAATTGAATATCATCGCGACAGCAGTGGCAGCAGACTGGGCGGCGGTAAATCCAAAAGCCAGCCCCTTCAGCATCGTGGTCAGCACGACCATGTGAATCAGAACCCCCACCCCGCCGATGATTGAGAAGGCCAGAAAACGTACGGGCACATAACGACCGATTGTTTTATCCGCCAGGAGCATTGCATATTCCCAGACAACCATCTCATCAAGCTTACTTTCTCCAGCCACGCGATTGCGGAAATGATACGGAACCTCCACTATCTTGAGGGGTTGAAGAGATTCGTGTTTGGCCGTCGCCAAAATATCCAACAGGATTTTAAATCCCAGTCCGGAGAGATTCCGGACCGTCAGGTCAAACACTTCCCGGCGCAGCATAAAAAATCCGCTCATCGGATCAGAGACGGGCTGACTCAGAATCATCCGGCTTGTCACGGTGGCAAACCGGCTCATGGTTTTACGGGACTCGTTCCAATTATCCATTCCGCCGCCGGGCGCGTAGCGCGTGCCTATGACCAGATCAGCCCCCTTTTGCTCAATTGAGGCGAGCATTGCGGGCAATATTGTTTCATCATGCTGCAGATCCGCGTCCATAACGGCAATGACCGGGGCAGAAGAGGCCAGCATACCCTCGATACATGCCGAGGACAGTCCTCGCCTGCCAATCCGTTGAATGCAGCGAACCCGGGTATCACCCCTTGCAATATCCCGGACGACAGACGACGTCCCGTCGGGCGAATCATCATCCACAAAGATGACCTCCCATCCAGTTGCACCGAGGGCAGCCTCTATCCGCAGCAGCAGTTCCCGGACGTTCTGAGATTCATTAAATGTCGGTATTACAATTGAGAGTTGTTGCGACATCGGTCAGATATCCTTTTTGGCTTATTCTATCTTGCGCCATGAAAGTCTTGTTACAGCAGCGGCCCTGCCCTGCCGAAGAGGGGACAGCCCTGATCAGTTGAAAACAGGATTGCATTCTGCCTCCGAGAAGAACCACTCTTTGCGCACTCTGCAAAAAAATGAATCTGTCTCCCGGTTCAATACGCTTTCATATTCTGATGTGGCCGACCGGATTGGTCCGGTCCCGCCTGCTTAGTATCGGGTTAAACGATAGGATTAAAAAATTATCATATAATTCAAGCGTAAAGGATCATAGCAGCCTTAGAGAAACAATTCAATTAAGATTCAATTAAATAAGCATGTTTCAAAGGAACTGAAATTCCTGAAACTGCCGGTCCTGCACCGGCTTCCAACGTGCTCTGCAAAAATCGCCCCCGTCTCCAGGCAGCGAAATCATCCGCTTTTTTTCTCGTTGCTGCTGGCAAATCCGCCCCAGACCGCGCCGGGCCCGGGTACAATGGCCGCTCTTGAAAGCAGCCGAAAACAGGTTGCGGGATGGACTCATGCCCTCAATTGAGGCCGACCGTAACCGATGGTGCCGGCAGTTTCTGCTCGGCAACAGGCTGCATTGACTTTTTCCGGAAATAATTTTTCGGTTTTATGGATAAAATATACAGATAACCGACTCCCCCCGAGCCTTGCGACAATCCGCACAACACAAAAAAGATATTTACATATTTATTTTCAGATACATAAGCCACTTTACAAATATTATTCATCCAAAACTTACAGACAGGACATATGCCTATCAAAGCCCTGACAACGGCAAAAATTCCGGAAAATATTTCCTAAAATCCGGAATAATATTCCGGAAAACTCTACCAGCAGACAAAACCCCCTCCAACGGCAAAAACAACACCGCAGCCTAACCTATAGATATCTAAATTATTTTTGTTAGGATCAAAGATTTTTCCAGATAGGCATCAAGTTTGCAAATTCAGGAAAAGACATCGTAACGCAGTTTTTTTATCCCTCATATTAAGGAGAAAATGCTATGAGAAAATTCAGTTTTCTTGCAACGGTCGTTCTCACGGCCATATGTATGTATGCGAATGCAGTTCATGCGACCACCTATTACCTCGAATACTCAAATACCTTGGGCAAAGTAGCCGAGGGTGACTGGTACGCGCGGCTGGATATTACCAAGGGAAACGATGGGCTCTATTTTACGCTTACAGCCAATACCTCCATCTTTCAACCGCTCACCAAAGACAGTGGCTCGTCATTACTGGCATGGGATCATTTTTACTTTAATATGGCGGAAGGCGTCGGTCTGTCGGCAAATGACATCAAATTCACCAACGATAACGGAAAGTGGTCGTCAACCATCGGCGCCAACAACAGTGTCTCCATATTCGGCAATTTTGATGTCGGGGTTGCCGGCACCGGCAATGTGAACGGCACCGACCCCCTGACCTTTTATATTGCAAACACAAACCTCTCAGTTGAGGATTTCGCCGTTTCAAACGGGAAGGATTATATGTTTGCGGCACATTTGAAAAATTTTGAGGCTGTGAAGGACTCCTTCGGCAACATAATCAGCGGCGAGAGCAGCACATGGCTTGGACATGATCCGCCGCCGGCATCGTCGGTTCCCGAGCCTGCCACCATGCTTCTTTTCGGCGCCGGTCTTGCCGGATTGGGCGGAGTACTCAGCAGGAGAAAAGCCTGATCTCTTTTGCATGAGATATCTCAAAGGCAGAGTCATTCATGTGATTCTGCCTTTTTCTTTTTTGACGAGATCATACCGGCAACGTGCAGCCGGAGACCCGGCCGTTTAATTCGCTTTTTTCGGATCATTCCTTCTTACACCGGCAATACATCCCGTAACCCCACATCCTGCAAAATATTTTCTTAAAGACCGAAGACAGCTGCGCTTCATGCCGGAGCTGAAAAAAAACAGCGGACGCAGCAATCATTCCTGCTTACACCGGCACCAGCAGCAGTCCGATGATCATCATTGGATGATGATATCCTCAACACACAGAAATACCATGATAAATAGCTTGTGACGTTTTTAGTTACCAGAAACTGATATACTGTTACTATTTGTTATAAATAGATTTACAGGAAATATCCTCCAAATTTTATTATTGATTTACATAGGAATATAAAATAAATTAGATCCAATTTTCAAATCGATATCTTGTTGTGGAATTTTCATGAACTCCGGGGGGGGGATTACCTGATAGGTTCCGCAGCCATTGCTTTACACCAAATATCTTCCTTCATCTTCTGATCCTCAAGGATCGTTGATTGAGAAACAACGGTGAAGGACTGCGCAAAACCTTCCCCCGGATTTCATTCAAATCAAAAGATCACAGTCCTGCCGAAACGCTGACATTCGATTGCGAACTGTGCTGCACGGCCTCAGAGGTTTCTGTTTCTTCCACAATACGTATTTGTAACAAGACATCTTTCACAAATCAGCAGCGGCGGCGGCTAACAAATCATCAAAAAGCTGATGGAAATATATTTTCGGGAGAGTTGTCCGGCATAACGATACAGGTCCAAGGAAGGCAATGATTGACAGGTTTCTTACTCAACCATCGGCAAACATTGCAGAATGGCGTGGAGCGCCATCAATCCTCCTGTTCTTCGCATCCTCCCGCTCGTATCAGCTCCCCTCTTTCAGATTCCGCCAGCAGCTCAAAAGATACTCCCGATTCTTCCCCTTGGATTTTTGATCAGTATCAGACCGTCTGTTTGTGACAACGAAAAACTATGAGGAGACCTCAATGACTGCATCCATCTTCACAAACACAACTGCAAAGCAAGATCAGCCGTCCTTCAGGAGATCGGCGCTCCCTGTTCTGCTGGCCTCCCTGTTGGCCGCGGCAGCGCCTGTCTCTGCCCAGGACCTTCATGTCTATAGCCAGGGCGGCGGTGGCGGCGGCGCTGCCAGTGTAGGCGGTTTCATCGATGATGTGGGTGGTCATGGCGGCGCCGGCGGCGCCGGTGCGGATGCCGCCCATAATGGCTATAGCGGCGGTTATTCCAACGGAGTAATACCGGGCGACTGGGGCGGCCGGGCAGCCGGTGGCGGCGGCACCAGCGGTCCCGGGGCCGGCGGCGGTGAGAATGCCGGCCAGGGCGGAGCCGGCGGCGGCGGAGTCGGCGGTTTGAATGGTTCGTCCTCCGGCGGTCCCGGCAGTGCCGGGGCTGACGGGAGCGGAACGGGAGGCGGCGCGGGCGGTTTCGGCGGTACGGGCGGCTCCATGATTAGTGGCGGCGGCGGTGGTGGCGGCGCAGCCGGTCTGGCTACTGTCCAGACCGTGGGCGATGTCTCGGTCGGCAATGTCTCGGTCATTGCCGGCAATGGCGGCAATGGCGGGGATTACGGATATAAGAATGGCACGGGCCAAGGCGGTGGCGGCGGCGCCGGCGGTCTGGCCAGCCTTACCGCCGGCAATCTGATCGCTTCCGGCACCGTGCTGGTCCAGAGCGGGAGCCGGGGTACAGATGGTGCCGGTGGTATCTATGCAGGTGCCGGCGGTGCCGGTGGAGCCGCCACACTGGTAGCCGAGTCCCTGGCTGCCCCTACGGTCATCCTCACCCAAAACAACGGGGCCTTAACGGCCAATATCGGCACGCTGAATGTCAACAACCAGAACACCACCGTGACCCTGAACAACACCACGCCCTGGAACGGCAGCACCGGGGTGCTGTTCAACACCATCGAA
>JARLHL010000034.1 GCA_031292275.1 Desulfocapsaceae bacterium
GATATGCACCAGGACGATTACAACGAGATCCTGGAGGCAGCGCAGAGGTTGGAAACACAGGAGGCCACGTTTCGAGGAACGGCTGCGGCCGCTGCGCAAGACGGTGCTGGCCCTGCTCAAGCTGGGGTTTGATCTGCCTGTCATCATGGCCATGCCGGAGGCCGAGGCCGTGGGCTACCTTGAGTCCTATAACCGGATCATGAGCCCGGAGTCGAAGAAGACCTACGTGGTGAAGCCGAAAAGAGGGAAGTGAGATGTCCGATACGATGAAACTTGCCCTGGAGCTGACTGCAGTCGACATGATGTCCGGGGTCCTTGACCGGGTGAGACAGCATGTGATCAGCCTGGGGTCGGCTGGCGAGGCGGTGGCCAGGGATTTCGACCGGATGAACAGCCTCATCACCCAGGGGCTCAAGGGGGTGGCGATCAGCCTTTACGGCATCCGGCAGATTGCCAAGGGGATCACCCCCGCCGCCGATCTGCAGGAGTCGATGATCGATGTCAGGATGTCGCTGATGCGATCGGGCCTGGACGCCAAGGTGCTGAACGACGAGCTGGCCAAGGTCCGGGCAACGGCCATCGATCTGCAGAAGATCACCCCCTTCTCGGCCCAGGATGTGGTGGAGGTGCAGAAGGAGCTGCTCAACTCCGGCCTTGAGTTCAATAATGTTGTGGGCAAGGGGGCGACCAGGGCCGCCGTGATGCTCGCCACCATCACCAAGGAGTCGCCCCAGGCGGCCGCCGACGCCATGCTCAATGTCGGCATCCCCTATGACCTGAAGTCGGATGAATACGCCAAGGTGGCGGATGTCATCCAAAGGCATGTGATGAGCGGCCGGTTGAAGCTGCCGGATCTGAACACCAATCTCAAGTATGTCGCCGGGGTGGCCAAAAACATGAAGATGCCCTGGGACGATCTGCTGACCGGCATGGCTGTTCTCGGCGAGCAGGGCATGGCCCAGAACTCCGGCATCGAGATGAAGGATTTCCTGACCCGCATGACCGGATCCAGCCGGGAGGAGAAACGCATCCAGGCGGAGCTGAACAGGTATCTGAAGGCCCATGGCAAGGCCCCGCTTCAGTTCTGGGACAAGACCGGCAAGCTGAAAGAGCTGCACACGATCATCCTGGAGATGCGGGCCGCCTTCTCAGGGCTTACCGACGAGAAGAAGAGTCTGGTCCTGGAGAAGATCTTCCAGCAGCGCGGGTATCTGGCGGCGGTGGCCCTGATGAAGGAAGGCACCGGCTCCTGGGAGTATGTCAAGGGCAAGGTCGGCGAGGTGGCCAGCGCCGAGGATAAGATGACCGAGCGGTTGAAGGGATTTAACGCCCAGGTGACCGCCCTGGCCGGTACCGCCAAGACGACCCTGGCCACCATGTTCGATCCCATGCTGGCAGGCCTGACCAAGGTGACGGAGAAATTGAACGATGTGGTGGCAGGCGCAGGTAACTTTGCCGAGAATCATAAAACCCTGACCAAGGGCGCGGACTACCTGGCGGAGGGTGCGGTAGTGGCGACCGGCGTCTTCGGGGGCTATCATCTGTTGAAAGGCGGCCTGGCCGGACGCCGGGTGCTCAAGGGCGTCGGAGGGTTTAAAGGGCTGTTAAAAGGTGTCGGAGGGACCGCCCTGGGTGTTGCCGAGGGCAAGGCCCTGCAGGCGGCCTCCGGGGTGCAGCCGGTCTTCGTCACCAACTGGCCGTCCGGCGGGATGATGGGATCCGCAGTCGATACGGTGGTCGGCGCGGCCTCCGGAGGCTTTCTCTCGAAGATGCTCGCTAAAGGCAGAATGCTCGGCAAGGGACTGGCAACCACAGCTGCGGCCCTGCTGCCCGAGGCCGCCTTGGTCGGCGGATCAGGCCTGGCTGGCTATGGGATCGGCACCGGCCTCAACAGGGGGCTCGGCTGGCTGAGCGGCCTGGTCTCCGGCGGCAAGTACAGCGGCGAGGGCTGGCTGGGCGAGAAGATCTTCGACATGACCCACAAGAAGGATGAGGTGAAAAACGATATCAAGCTCAATATCTCCATCGACCAGCAAGGCCGGGCGGTGACCAAATCCAGCGACCCGAATACCCAGAGCACGGTCACCATGAAGCGCGGCGATTTTGCCGATATCCCGATCTTATGAGGCCAGCGAATGTCCGATCTCTATAATGCCCAGCTTGACGGCTTCAGCCTGGAGATGGAAACCATCGACGATACCTTCGAGAAGTCCGTCGTCCGGCATGAGTACCCCTATAAAAACGGCGCGCTCCTGGAGGACCTGGGGCTGAAGGCCAGGCTGCTCAGGCTCCGCTGCTATTTCTGGGACGACGGCGCGGATCACCTGACCTACGACAGCCACAACGATTTGCTGGCCCATCTGAAGAATTTGGATGCCTCCGAGCTGGTCCATCCGAAGTACGGTCCGCTCAAAGGCAGCGTGGAGTCCATCACGGTCCATCATGACGACCGGGACCGGACGGCCCAGATCGATCTCTGCTTTGTCGAAGGGCTGATCACCGAGGGCGACGACAGCAGCCATGAGGATGTCGAGGCGGCAGGCGAGGAGTCGTACAACGATGGCATCGCCGACCAGAACCAGGAGTTCTCGGACGATGCGACTGCAGCATTGGGTCCCGAGGCCCCCGGCATCCTGTCGCAGGCCCTGGATCCGGCCAAGGGCATCGTAGCGCAGCTCTCAAATGTCTCGCTCAAGGCCCGCAGCTATCTTGCCACGGTCGAATCCTATGTGGGCACCCTGGAGGCCACATTGAATACCATCGCCAACCCGGCAAACTCTCTGATCTCCATCATCAGCTATGGGACCAGCCTGCCCGGA
>JARLHL010000035.1 GCA_031292275.1 Desulfocapsaceae bacterium
TAAATAAGATCCGGGGGCAATAATCGTTTTTTTAATGAAATTCCTAAAATTCGATGTGGCCCGAAACTGAATTTAATGAAAAATACTATCAATTATGAATATCGCTGAAGGCCTACCGCAGCAAGAACTCAAAAACCAATTCAATAAAACAGGTCTGCGTTTCACCCCGCAGCGCGAGGCGGTCTGGAGAATTTTTGAAGGAAATCCATCAGGCTACACAATTTCCCAGGCCACGGCGGCCCTGGCTGCGCAGAAGGTCGGGCAGGCAACCGTATATCGGACCATCAGGGCCTTGCAGGATCTGGGCTATCTGAAGAAGGTCCATGACCAGAACGGCGAACGCAGGTTTGTCGCCTCCAGGCCCGGCCACTCCCATATGCTTGTCTGCAGATCCTGCTCCAGGGCCGTGGAGTGCAGCGACTGCGATCTTTCAGTCCTGGAAAAGCTGATCTCCAGGCAGACGGGTTTTGCCGTCGAAGGCCATCATCTGGAATTTTTCGGGCTCTGTCCCGAATGCTCGTAACGATCCCATTGTGAGATATATGTTATTATTATCATTCAATTATCCTTCTGGTAAGCTTGTTTTTGGATAAAAGCATTACAGATACTGCTGAAAGGAAAAAAACTGCGGCTACGTAGCCGATTTGCCATAACCACATAGCAGTCAATTGACTTATTGGCCGCAGCAAATCGACAAAGATAAAATGGACGCCGTAAATTCCTAATGTAAATCTGGATAAATTAGTGAGAAACGGAGTGCAGAGATTTTCCCATAAAGCAATATTCGAAAGAGATGCCACTGCAATACCTACCCCCATAAAATACGTTCCTACCACGTAGTCTTGATAGGGACTTATTTTATACAGTTTCCAGAGAAGACAAATTTCTGAAAAATGGACGACTATTCCAAGCCCGAAAAGCCCCATACCTTTCTTGAACCATCCTGAATTTGGATTGAATCTTGACAGGAAATAACCCGAGACAAAGAAAATCGTGCCGAAAAATGGTCCATTTCTTGTGTTAAAATGCAGATGCAGACCCAAGGGGGTGTTTGAATATGCTTTTGCAAGTATTCCCGTCAAATAGAGCACAACAGAAATGAATATTAGCATTGTATTATGCTGTTTTTTCAAGAAAAAATAGCTGATTCCTAGTGACCAGATTAGTGCATTCAGGAACCAGAGGTGGTCTTTTGTTCCCTGCATTACAAGGTCGACAGGTTTATGCATGAGAGACGAGAGATGCCAATAGGCCTCCTTAATTGGACCGAGGAGACCATAATCTGCTATTGAGCGGATGTCGTAGGGCAGCAGATAGATAAGAGACCAGGCAATAAACATGAAACCGATTCTCTTTGCCATCGAGGCTGAGACGGATGTTAGAGAAAATCCGCTCCTTATTTTTGTGCCCCAAAAATAGCCTGCAATAACGAAAAAGAATGGTACTGCAAACCTGGAAAATTGGTCCATCAGCACGGCTAAAAGATCCCTGCCTTGATAATTTTCCAGTAAAATATTGGCAATAGCCAAATCCTCCGCGCGAAATGGATGCACATGGAGAATAATTACGGCAATTATTGCCAGCAATCTAAACATATCAACGCTTTTAATTCGACTCAACGCTGCCTCCTCAGATCTTCCGAATGTCTCTTCGGTATCGTTCAATCGGCGCGACCGAATCCGTCTCACAATATGGCGCGATCCCGTCAAAATTTATTTACAGATACGCCCTTCGTGTTCGGAAACAGCAGGATTGCCCGGCTGAGAACCTCAGCATCCAAGGAGCCTTCGTATGTTGTTTACTGCAAAGCGTACCGAGTTATAGAGAGACCGAGGCTGCTGGATCATCCGACGCTGGCGGGGTCGTGGCAGGAAGAATGATCTGAATGGTGCATTGGGCAGCCGGGATTTACCACCAGTCTCAAAAAATCATCGTCCTTACATGCTTTTTTATACGGGGTCGTTTTTTATGGTGTTTAAACGGTTTCAGAGTACAGGCAGGGGAGGAAAAGTTATGGACACATTGGGGCAGTCAGCGGTCCCTGTACCGGCATTACCGTCCCCTCCGTATATTCAAGGTTCCCCGCTCCCGCGGGGGAGAGACAGCCTGTGCAAAAATTGCACATACTGTTACTGTTCTTCATTTCCGCAGAGATATTTGGATATGGCAATTTTTAACGTCTCAGCTTAATGAGCCCGATCAATTTTTAAGCTTTGTCTGAACCGGCGAAGCCTTTCTTTTAGATATTACTGCTCAAATTCTCCAGATTCGTCATTTTCAGGGCTTCGGGATCATGGGTGAGGGTATTGGGAATAATAACAATGATGCCGAAACCTTCTTTTAACAAGTTCAGGTCCGCAACATCATTGTTTTGCGTCGCAGAAGGAGAGGTGGAAGACTGGATCTGAATTTTATTCCTTTCAAGGTATCTGATAATAGTGCCAATATGATTCAGGCCGATCGTAAACATGGCATTTTCACTCCTCTTCTTGCCATCGCGAAACTCCTCGTCTATTGCGGCGGGAATTTTCTGCAGAATGGCGGCCGTACGTTTTTCCTGGAGAGAGTCGATTTCCGCCTTTAGACAACGGCAGGATGCAGGATCGGCAGCATTGTCTTCAAGCTGCAGCATTCTATTCAATACCGCATTGTACAGAGGCCGATCCTCAACCTGGCCGGCAGGTATCTGAAATTGCTCCATCAGCAGCATTTCAGCATTCACAAAGCGGGAGTTATCTGCTAACTGTCTTTCCAGGACGGTATTGTCAAGAGATACCCGCTGTTGGGCGGGGGGAGGATTGCTGATGGCGTTTGCCGGATTGAAAAATCCTTCAGGTAAAAGGATATCAAGCTGATTATTTTGCTTCAGCCACTCGCCGATTCGATAAATTTCAAGCTGGGTTTTTACGGTATTGTCGCCGTTTAAACAATTTTTCGAATCACGGTGGCTTATGCCAACGATATACAGTTTTTTGGGACTATTTTCGTTATAAGTGTATACGACTCTCCCGTAGGCCAAAGGGAGGGAAGGAACGCGTACTGTTGGGCTATCTTGCTGGATTATATCTGATTTCGCATTTGCCAAGGGCAAGGAAAAAATCTGCAGGAGCAGGAGGAAAAATACTCCGGTTTGAATGAGACGTGTGGGGATGAAAAAAGAGACGGCGGGATTGGACAGGGTGAATACGACTTTCCGCATTCTAAGGCTCATTACAGTTGATTGGATCCTGAAATTTTCATTATTTGGGGGTCCAGAATTTTTTTGCACTCTAAATAGTTAAGCAGAAAAAGAAATCAAAGTCAATCATTTTGTTGAGAATGATTCTTGGATTTGGCCTAAAATAATTCTCTTTCCAGAGTGCCTGGAAAATACGGTTGATTATCAATATTTTTAGGAAAAGGTGGTTTAATACACAACAGTTAATCAATGGAGATGATCCGGACCCGCTGCAGGGAAGTTCCTCTTCCTGGTCTCGCCGGCAGGGCAGGTCTGAAGCCCCATGCTGAGCCGCCAGAGCAAATAGCCGACGGACAGGGAGATGAAAGCCAGAATGAAGGCAAGGGGCCTGCCATGCCACAGGCCAGCAAACCACTGCCTGAACTGGGTTGCAAGGACATTTGCCATTCCTCCGTAGAGCTGCATCTCGCGAAGAGTCGTCTTGGTGGTCATCGGATCATAGCCCAGAGGGGGAAGGGCGGCCGGCTCGGCTGTCAGGTAGACTATGACTGCGCAGCCCACTCCTCCGATCACAATCAGGGCGGCTGCAAGCCGGAGGTACCGGGGACGGAATCTGTGTGAATATTTATCCCAGGGGCTTTTGAAGAAAAGTGGGGCGGTATTCGGTCGGCGGGCCGCATCCCGAATTGCCAGCAGATCCTCATCGGCGGGACAGTAGCCGCGTTTGCCCAACTCATGGAGAGCAAGCTCAACAGCTTCTGACGTGTATTTATGAGAATTTTTTATATATTCCTGAAGCTCTGCATCCGTGAGTTTCGGAATACGTGTGATATAGGTCTCTTCCATCGCCTCTTTACTCTATCCCGTTCTATCGGTCACGGGGAGGATGCTGTACACCCATCTGCCGGTAATCGGCAGGGAAATGAGCAGTCGCTGTTGCCCAAAGAACCATAAATTCCGGTCCAGGGCAAGGGGCATTTCCAGAATGACAGGGGACTGAGTTCTTACCACTGTATGGAAGGAAAAAATCTGCTCAGAGCTGCATATTTGCAGTTGCCGGAAACTGCAAGAGTGATAATAATATTCTTTATTGTTTTTATATTTCCAGACTGGGATAATCAATATGACCAGGTTCACGCATAATGGCGTGAACCGCTCTCGTGGCGGCCCTGAATAGCGCCCTTCCGGCCGGACTTCATGTGTGACGGGCAACTTTATGTCTGCGGTAAATTATCCCGCCTGCCATGAATCCGGATAAGAAATTGGGTTATTTATGGAAGCCTTATCCTTTTGGACAAACTTTACAGGAGAAGAATATGTCATCCACATCAGAAAATCTGCAGGAAGCCTTTGCCGGTGAGAGTCAGGCCAACCAGAAATACCGCGCCTTTGCCAAGATAGCCGAAAAAGAAGGGCTGGCCAACATCGCCAAACTGTTTTTGACCACGGCGGAGGCCGAACGGATCCACGCGGAAGGTCATCTGAAGGCCCTTGATCATGTAGGGTCCACCGTCGAAAACCTTCAGGCCGCCATCGACGGCGAGACCTTTGAGTTCACGACTATGTATCCGCCCATGGTGGAGCAGGCCAAGGCCGAAGGTCACAAGGGAAAGACGATGTTCGGCTTTGCTGTGAAGGCAGAGGCCGTGCATGCCCAACTGTATAAGCTTGCCATTGATGCCGTCAAGGCAGGCAAGGATCTGGCCGTGACCGAATTCTATCTCTGCCCGGTCTGCGGCCATATTGAGCTTGGCAATCCGCCGGAAAAATGTCCGGTCTGCGGCGCCAAAAAAAGCCTTTATCAGAAAGTGGCCTGATCCCTTTTGCAGGAGTATGCAGCCGGCATACTCCTGCACCCTCTCATCTTCCATCCCTGCGACTTATAGTGCTTTCTTGCTTGCGGTGTGTATCGCCGTTTCATTTAAACCGGCTTGTATGCGTCGCATGAGATTGGAGCGATATTCTGCTAAGTCGTTGGCAACCTTTCCACTCCCTCCTCTTTTCCTGTCTTCTGGAAATCTTTGGCCGTAAAGAAGTTGCGCATCATTTATTTTCGAGTTTCCGGTGTCTTAAGATAGAATCCAGAATAATGATTTGACTTTTATTCTAAAAAAATACAATGCTAAAGGCAAAGATTTTTATATCTTGGATACAGTTTGTGTCATACACGATTGCTGTAATCGGGATTAGATGAGGGCTTTAGGGGAATTGAGGGAAAATAGAGCGAAAGATGAAGTGTGTGTTCAGAGTCGATAGAGTGGGTAACTTCGTATTTCTCAGAACAGGAGGCATGTTGGTATGAGTGAAAATATCGGGACTTCTCAACAAACGACATCATCCGGCGGTGTTTCAGATTTTTGGAAAAAGGAAGATTATTGGGCGGTCTGGATAGGCTTAGGCTTGGTAATAACGGCTCTTTTATTCTGGGTGGAGGGAAGTGATTTTCTCAAATCTCTGGCAGTCGGTTTTCCCAACAACTGGACCGACTTCAATAAGATCCTGGCTCATCTCAGTGCTAATGCGGTTAATTTTCTCTTTCTCTGGCTTGGTTTTGCAATTTTATTCTCTCTTGCCGTCAAGGCCCTGGGTCACAATCTGGGCGAGTTTCTCCTGGGCTTCACCCTGCTCTTTATCGCGAGCATTATTATTTATATTCTGGGCTCCAGTAAGTTTTCAAATCACTACAATCTGGAAGCCCCGCTGTGGGCCCTTATCCTTGGTATGCTGATCACAAATATATTCAAGCTGCCCAAGTGGTTTGACACATCTCTGAGGACAGAATTCTACGTCAAGACAGGTATCGTTCTTCTGGGGGCAACCCTGCCGTTTACCAAAATTATCCAGGCCGGTCCCATGGCCTTTACCCAGGCCACGGTGATTGCCGTTACAACCTTTGTCACGATTTATTTTGTCGGCACAAGGTTGTTGAAGCTAGACCGGCGTTTTGCAACAACCCTGGCTGCCGGCGGGTCCATCTGCGGTGTCTCGGGTTCAATCGCCATCGGCAGCGCTGTGAAGGCGGATAAAAAGCACGTTTCCATCACCATTTCTCTGGTGGTGGTTTGGGCTATGGTGATGGTCATCTTCCTGCCCTTTGCCATCAAGGCCCTGGGAATCGCCGACGGTCCCGGCGGTGCCTGGATCGGGACTTCTGAGTTTGCGGATGCGGCAGGCATGGCTGCCGCGGCCTCGATCAGCGAGCAGGCCATTCATACCTTTACCCTTATGAAGGTGGTTGGTCGCGATATGTTCATCGGGATCTGGTGTTTTTTCATGGCCCTGATTTCCGTTACCCAATGGGAAAAAGGTGAGGGTGGTCAGAGACCGCATGCCAGTGAAATCTGGTATCGTTTCCCGAAATTTGTCATGGGCTTTTTCGTGGCCTCAATTCTCACAACCCTGATAATTGCCTCCTCCGATGCCAAAACCGCAGCATCGGTTAATGCAAATGTACTGAGCACAATCACCGTGTTAAGGAACTGGTCTTTCATCTTTACCTTTCTCTGTATCGGATTGACCACCCGTTTCAGGGATCTGACATCGGTGGGTTGGAAACCCTTCCTGGCATTTACAGCGGGCGTCGCTATCAATGTGCCGCTGGGATTTGTTTTCTCGACCATTATTCTTAACCAGTTCTGGCAGGCAATAAAATAAGGCGGGGCTGGCCGTCAGGGAAGGGGTCCGGCCGGCAGGCATTCAAGACGATTCAGACAGGCTCCTTCCGACTTTTGGCAGTCGGAAGGAGCCTGTTCTTCTCAACCTGGGATGATGGGGAAGAGCTTCGTGGCCGGGGAAAAGGAATCGTCTCGCAAGGAAGAAGAAATGAACAGCAATAATGAAACTTGCGTCCAGAGGGTAATATTTCGTTTTTATTATTCAAAATCTTCTGGTCTGGGAAACGGGGGAAGATCCTTCCCCAAAAACATCCTTGCGCCGGCAGCAGATCCGGGCAAGGTGCGGGCCTGGAAGGCATATATGGACATCAGGCTGGACCGCATTGCCCGGATGATGGAGGTTTTACTTGCTGCGCATGCCGACTGGGCCATCACTGAAAGGAAGGATCATTTTCAGATGGAGTCCGTGACCTTTGACATTGATAAAGCCAGGCAGACGCTGGGCGATCATGGCTTCGTCAGAGAAGACTATATCCTGGATGTCGAGTATACGCGCAAATGGGGGGTGCTTTAAAGGGAATCGGCGGATCGGCA
>JARLHL010000036.1 GCA_031292275.1 Desulfocapsaceae bacterium
CCGGCGGGACATGCCTTGACGCACATCTTGCAGCCGATACAGCCGACCTGACAGACCTGCTTGACGTTCTTGCCCAGATCCTTGGTTGAACAGGGAACATAGACCCTTGCCTTCAGGGTCTGGATCTCGATGACCTTCTTCGGACAGGTCCTCACGCAGACGCCGCAGCTGACGCATTTGTCCGGATTGACGACGGGGAAATTCTCCACCATGGTTATGGCGCCAAACGGGCAGGCCTCGGCGCATTCACCCAGGCCGATACAGGCATACTGGCAGGAAGAAGGCCCGCCGAAGCTGAGATTGGCCGCAGTACAGGACGAGAATCCGTAATACTCATGCTTATGGCTGACCCGGCCCTCGATCCGCGAACAGCGGACCAGGGCGATCTGATCCTCGACCGCGGTCAGCTTCTTCCCCGTCAATTCTGCGACCCTGGCGGCGACCCTCTCCTTGCCTGGGAAGCAGAGGTTCGGCGGGACATCGGGATTGTTGACGACGGCGATGGCATAGCCCTCGCAGCCCGGATAGCCGCAGCCGCCGCATTGAGCCAGGGGCAGTGACTCGAGGACTTCTTCGATCAGAGGGTTGACTTCGACCGCAAACTTATGAGCGGCGATTGCCAATCCTATACCAAAGAATAATCCGATGCAGCCAAGCAAGACCAGGCCGCCTATCGCTATTTTTATCAATGCTGGATCCATTTTTTTCTCTCAATTATAACCTAAATTATTACCCATACATCCAAGATCTGACTCAGATAAATGCGGTAAGCACCGAAATAGAACTCATTATTTGCCCTGCACAACCCCCTCTGCTGACGTCCTGCCGCAAAATCCTACCGACCCGGTAATTAAAAAATCTGCAGGCCGGAAAAACCCAGGAAAGCCATGGCAAACTGGCCGGCGACAATGAAGGCAATGGGAAGGCCTTTGAAGGTCGGCGGAATCTTGGCAAACTGCATCCTCTCGCTCACGGAACTCATCAGGTATAAGGCCAGCAAAAAGCCTCCCCCTGCGCCAAGTGCCAGCATGAACGTCTCGAAGAGATTGAATTTATTATTCGCCATCATCAAGGGTACGGCAATGATTACGCAGTTGGCGATAACCAGGACAAGATACACCCCGAAAGAGTTGAAGAGGATCGGGTTCACCTTCCTCAAAATCGTATCCACTGCCTGCACAGTCAGCGACACCAGACCGATAAAGACCACAATCTCCAAGAAATTCAGATTGTACGGAATCAGGATGAAGTTGAAGAAAAACCAGCTCATCATCGCCGAAGCCACCATGACCAGGGTGAAGACCACTCCCATTCCTTTGGCGGTAGTCTTGCGCTTCGAGGTCCCGAAGAACACGCAGAGGCCGAGATATTTGGTGAAGACGAAGTTGTTGATCAGCAGCGCCGAAATCAGGATGGAGAACAAATAGCCGAGATAGGGCTTGCTGACTTTGACCACCGTCTTCACATCACCGGAGAGGTTGCTGACCGTAACGACATGGGTCTTGGCGGTGTTCAGAGGCTGCTTGAAGTGCAGGGTAACACCGTCCCCCGAATAGTTCGGAACGGCTGAGGCCAGTTCCAGGCGGATATCGGGATCCTGCTCCTCGATGACCGAATAGTTACTGACATTGGCTGCCTGGGCCTTATTCACCTCGGCAGAAAATTTCAGGATGATCTCATTTTTTTCACCAAAACTCTGTTTGCTGATCAACCCCTGCCCATGGACCAGAGCGGGAATAAACGCGCAGACCAGCGCAACAAGTGAAACCAGACGAATGCGTGTGAGATTCATGACTTGAATCCTTTTTTACGTTTATAGTAAAGCTCAATGTAGTTGAAAAATGCCATCATCAGACCAACCACGAAAAATCCGGCACTGGGCAGAATGAAGAAGAGCAGAGGTTTAAAGCCAAGGACATCATATCCAAGGATGGCGCCGGATCCCAGCAGTTCGCGAACCAGACCGATGGTCATCATCCCGATCATGAAACCCAAGCCCATGCCAAGCCCATCCCAGAAGGACGCCCCGACAGGCTCCTTGCAGGCGAACATCTCAAGGCGCATGGTAATGATGGCAAAGGCCACAATCAGCTTGACGAATATCCCCATCTTGGCATAGGCCTCCGGCATATAGGCAGCCAGGACCATATCGATTACCGTTACCCAGGTGGCAATGGTCAGCGTATACGTAGGAATACGAATCCGGGGGTGGATGACCTTCTTCACCATGGATATGGTCAGACTTGAACACACCTGGACAAAGAGAACGGCTACTCCCAGCATAAAGCCATTCATTACCGTGGTTGAGATACCAACAGCCGGGCACATGGACAGCGCCAGCCTGAAGATCGGATTTTCCTTCAGGATACCGTTGGCAACCAGTTGCATACTCGATTTATCGTTTGCCACGTTGACTTTCTCTCCTCATACTTTAAATAGTCGAGCCCTCAATCTGACGGACTCAAGCCGTCTTTCCCGCCCCTGCCTGTGACAGGGGACTGAATCAGAAGGGGACGACGATATGCTGCTCTTTCAAGACATTATCCAATATATTGATACGGTAGGCAAATTTCGCTACCGTCCCCTTTACACCGTTAGTCACGGCCCGGCTGGAGATCGTCGCGCCGGTCAAGGCGTAGATGGCATGATCCTTATACTGCTCCAGGATCTTGCCGCCGTCCTCTCCCTTGACACCCTCCATGGCCTTTGCATAGGCGTCAGGCAGAGGCTCCTTGACCACATCCAGGGTCTTCAGGGTCGCAAACGATTTGCCGATAAACTGGTTTTTGAAATAGCCCTTCTCGATTTCGGCACCCAAGCCCGGATCTTCCTCATGCTCGACAATGGCCAGACCGCGAATGCCGAAATCGGTTTTCAAGGCCAGCATGACGCTGATCGAGGCCTTAAAGCCCGCAAATTTGCCGCTCAACAGGTAGGCGGTCCGAGCGCCGTTATCAGTCACGATGATTGTCTTGTCATCGGCGTAGACAGCCTCTTTCCCCGCACCCAGCGCAGCCTTGATGGCCTTGTCGCGGCTCTCCGCCTCCGCCGCGTCATCGGCAGTGACGGTCACCGGCTTCTGTTCTATCAGCTTGCCGTCAAGATCGAGGATGATGAAGGAAAAACCCGTTTCGGCGCCCTGGCCGGTGGGGACCAGGTAGCCGATGGATTTGCCGGCCGGATCAGTAACGATATAACGGTATACGGCATAGAGCTTGACGGTCTCGGGCACGGGAGCGCCCACCTTGTATCCCAGCAGGGAATACATGACCTTTTCTTCGTTGACATGCTCATTGTGTTTTTTGGCCTTGCTGGTCATCACGAAAAAAATGCCCATGACAAAGGCCGCCAACAGACAGGACAGAGTCAGACGGATGATTATGGTGATTATATTTTTCATTTGGCACCTCCTTGGGGAGGAGCAAAGCGCTTCGGTTTAAACCAGCCGTCGAAGACCGGACTGAGCGGATTCATCAGTAGAATTGCATAGCAGATACCTTCCGGATAGCCTCCCTTCAGCCTGATCAGCACCGTCAGGGCCCCTATGCCGATCCCGTAGACGATCTGGGATCTCTTGTTGGTCGGGCAGGTAACATAGTCGTTGGCCATAAAGAAGGCCCCCAGCAGCGCACCGCCGGACAGAACCGCAAGGAGGGGATCGCCGGTAAAATATCCCTTGCCGCCAAAGGCCCAGCTGAGCAGGGCAATGGTGCCAAGGATCGAAACCGGGATATGCCAGGTCGTGTAGCCCTTATAAATCAGGAACAGGCCGCCGAGCAGGATCAGCAGTCCCGATGTCTCGCCGATGCAGCCGGGCCGCCAGCCGAGAAAGAAATGGAGATACATATCGCCGCCGGAGCCGAAGGCCTTTGTAAAGGCCGCCATCCCGTGTTCCTTCATGACCGCAAGGGGCGTGGCGGTGGTTACGGCATCGATCCCGCCGATATATTTCATGATGGAGCCGTTCTGCAGGGGCGGCAGCCAGGCCGAGGTCATCGCAACCGGAAATGTGGCCAGCAGGAAGGCCCGGCCGAGCAGTGCTGGATTGAAGAAATTATAACCGATCCCGCCCAGGATGTGCTTGCCGATATAGATAGCCATCACAGCAGCCAATATGGGCAGAAGCGGCGAGACGCCCGGCGGGATGACGAAGGCCAGGAGCATGCCGGTGATCACCGCGCTTCCGTCCTTGATCGTGACCTCGCGGCCCAGCAGCTTCTGGCTCGCAGCCTCGACGGCAACACAACTGACCACGGAAACCGCTGTGATGATAAGCGTTTGAATTCCAAAAATAAATACTGAAATGATCAAAGGCGGCACAAGACAGGCCACCACCGTCCACATAATTTTTGCAACCGATTCATTGCTCTTCAGGTGAGGAGAAACAGATACTTTCCACAGACCTGCTGGAGCAGAGGAAGGGTTGACTGGCGCTTGCTGTTCGATGACAATTCTCCTAAAAATACCGTTATTATTGATCCGGCCGTCCTCTTGTTGCTCGGGAGAACGGCATCTTTTACCCGTAGATTCCTACTTTCTTTTCGCCTTCATCTTTGCCAGGCGGATAAATTGAACCAAGGGCCGTTTCGCCGGACAGACATACGCGCAGGAACCGCACTCAAAACACTCGAAAACTCCAAGAGGTTCGGTATCCTCGGCCCGGTTTGCCTCGACATAGATACCGATTTCCTTGGGCTCGAGCCCCATGGGGCAGGCATCCAGACACCAGCCGCAGCGGATGCACTGCGAATGCGGCCGGGTGTCGATCTCATCCGCAGTGAGAAAAAGAATCGCGGAGGTGGTTTTGGTCACCGGGACATCCAGATTGGAGACGGCAAAACCCATCATCGGCCCGCCCATGACCACCTTGGTAAGCCCGGGGACAGTCCCTCCCAGGTAGGCGACGATATCGCTGACTTTCGTGCCGATCTTCACCAGCAGGTTCGCCTGCCGCTTGATCCCCTTGCCGGAGATGGTCACCACCTTCTCGCAGAGCGGTTTTCCCAGGCCGACGGCATCATAGACGGCACGGGCAGTCGAGACATTCTGCACAACCACACCGACGGCAGAAGGCAGGGCGAAGGCCGGAACCTTGCGGCCGGTGACAGCCTGAATCAACTGCTTCTCGGAGCCCTGCGGGTACTTCACTTTCAGGGCGTTGACGGCGATCAGATATTTCGAGGTCGACCCCTCCTTGGCTGCCTTGGTCATGGCGGCTATCGCGTCGGGCTTGTTGTTCTCGATGCCGATGACGCATTTCTGGATTCCCAGGATCTTCAGCAGGATCTTTGCCCCCTCGACGATATCTCCGGCGCACTCCACCATCTGACGGTGATCAGCGGTGATATATGGCTCGCATTCGGCACCGTTCAGGATAAGGGTATTTATCGGATTGTCCGCAGGCGGGCTCAATTTCACATGGGTCGGAAATCCTGCCCCGCCGATGCCGATGATGCCCCCATCGCGAACCCCGGCCAGCAGTTCTTGGGGCTCCAGCTTTTCCCAGTCCCGTTTTTCATAAACCGCAGGCACTGCCTCGTGATCAACGGTGATGGTGATCGACGGGGCGCTGGTCCGCATGGGATGGGCGGACATCCCCATGTCCTTAATTTTGCCTGCCGCCGGCGCGTGCAGGGGAACGCCCAGCCCCTTCGTCACCGTGCCGATGATGTCTCCTTCCTTGACATCGGCCCGTTTGGCAACAATCGGTGTGCACGGTGCCCCGATATGCTGACCGAGAATTACCTCCAGCTCATCGGGTACCGGCATGGGCTCTATGCTCAGGCCTTCAGTCAGCTTCTTTGATTCCGGCGGATGGACTCCACCGAGAGGAAATGTCAATAATGATAGCATAATGTACCTTTTTCTCAAACGCCCTGCGAGGTGTCCTCTCACAGGAGATAGTCACTGCCCATCTGCACCCGCTTCAGGAGCCTAGGCGATCCCGCCAAAATACTTCATGAATTGAATCCGCTGAAGCGCCGCCGCGTCATCATCGACGGCAACGCTCAATCTGCCGCGGAAATCGCTGATCCGGTCAAAGGACTTGGACTCCATCCACTCCTCCAAGCCCTTCAGCATAGCGGCGACGGCGCCAGGGCCATTTTTATAAATCGCGGAAACAACCTGGACCGCCTTGGCCCCCGCCAGCAGCTGTTTAATCATCCCGGTACTGTCATGCACACCCGTCGAGGCAGCGAAATCGCTTTTTACAATCCCGGACAGAAGGGCTATCCAGCGAAGGCCGGTATACATCTCATCCGGCGTGCTGAAGATGGTGGCCGGGCGGACAGTCAGGTTGGTAATATCGAAGTCCGGCCTGAAATACCGGTTGAACAGCACGAAACCGGCGACCTTGCCCGTCCAGCTCAAACGGGCAATCAGGTTGGCCAGGGCCGACGAATACATGCTCATCTTCAGGGCAACAGGGATGGAGATGAGCGAAGCAACCTGCTCTATGACGTCGAAATAGATCTTTTCATAGTCGGCACAGCCCCTTCTGGGGTCGCTCGGCAGGAGAGATATGTTGATTTCGAGGGCGTCGGCACCTGCGTTTTCAACCGACTTGGCAAAGGCCATCCATTCCTTACCGGTGACACAGTTGATCGAGGCTATGACCGGTATGGAGACTGCTTTCTTTGCAGCGGTAATCTGCCCCAGATATTCAGCCACCGAATTTTCCCTGGTATAGCCGCGAATATAGTCGAAAGCATCCGGATAGTCGGCAGTGTAATCAGTAAGATTCTGGTTTAATTCCGCCAGGATCTGTTCCTCAAAAAGTGACTTTAAAACCACTGCACCGGCATTATTATCGGCCAGCGATTTGATCTTGTCAGTTGAATCGGTCAGCCCACTGCTTCCAACTATGAGCGGATTTTTCAGCTGCAGGCCAAGGTATTCTGTGGAGAGATCTTTCATATCCAATGACGTTCTGTCTGATGATTGGTCTTCACATTTTCTGCACAAGGGCTGAATCTACCGATTAAACAAGTGCCAAATGTGCATAAAGTGCATTAACTGAATTTCGAGTTAATTCCGTTGTAAGCGCTAAGACGTAGCAAATATGGGAGATAAAAGCAAGCATGAATTGACGATTCTATAAAAAAAACATAACAACAATATAATATTTTTATATATTCAAAATATTGATTCCTCCCGGAACACTCCATCTGTTCGTCAGTCAAGCAACCGCGCCCAGTCAATTACCGGTGTGCAAGATGTTCAACTCATAACGAAAACAGAAACACCACATAGTATTTCTTTATTGGAGCCAGGATCTGAAGCCATCCTAACATCATACCTTTCCGCTGTCAAAAGAGAATGTCCCCATCAAACCGGAGGTCCGTGACCGCCAATACGGGTGTCAGTATTCGGTTCAGACAGGATTGTATTGACACAAAAAGGAACAGAGTGGTATTTTCAGGGCATGGTTCACGGGCAGGCATGACTGACGAAAGACAGGCAGTTCCGGACCCGCCGGCTGATCACTCTCGCTGAGAAGCTGCTGCGCCGCAATACGGCAAAGACCGGCGACAGATCTGTTTGCCGCGGAAATAAACGCCTGTCTTCCGGCTACAGGGATATTCCACCATCAACTGCCCCAGTCCGCCTTCACCAGAAGGATCAGGACAAGACCGTTTTCCTGTTTTCGTTTCTTCATGCTATTCCCCCGGATTTCCGCAGAATAACCGATCAGCCCCCAAATATGCAAATAGTATCACAGCACAGACATGAAGATCCGGGGGCACCCCCGGCACAGCCGTTTTAAGAAAGGTGACAGAGTTCTATGCTGCGGTGCCTGATGCATCAACCTGATTTCGCCGGAAATCCCCGACATCCGAGAAGCCTCTGCCCATGAGCCCCAACCGCCAAGCCTCCTCATCTGCCGTAAGACCGATACCCGTGGGCCCTGTACTGCCGGTCGCAGCGGTCCTGCCGCAGCTGAAGGCAGCCCTGAAAGAGGGCCATGCCATCCTCACCGCCCCCACCGGTTCGGGTAAGACCACCCTGGTTCCGCTTGAACTGCTGGCGGAGGACTGGCTGGCCGGCGGCAGGATCATCATGCTCGAACCGCGACGGATAGCCGCCAGGGCTGCCGCAGCCCGGATGAGCGAACTCTGCGGCGAGGCGGTCGGCGAGAGGGTCGGCTACCGCATCAGATTTGACAGCAGAATCTCGGCCCGGACCCGGATAGAGGTGGTCACCGAGGGGATCCTGACCCGCAGGCTGCAGAGCGATCCGGGCCTTACCGATACCGGCCTGGTGATCTTCGATGAGTTTCACGAGCGCAGCCTCCACGCGGACCTCGGCCTGGCCCTCTGCCTCGACCTCTGCCAGCTCCGCCCCGAACTGCGCCTGCTGGTCATGTCGGCCACCCTGGACGCCTCCCCTCTCTCCAGACTGATGGGCGGGGCGCCGGTCATTTGCGGTCACGGCCGGAGCTACCCCGTGGAAGTCCGCTATCTGCCGCCGCCCCGCCCTGACAGCAGCATCCCGGCGAACGTGGCCCGAGGCATCGAGCACGCCTGGCAAAACACTGCAGGCGACATTCTTGCCTTCCTGCCCGGAGCAGGCGAAATCAGGGCCACCGCGGAGCTGCTGACAGACCGGCTGGCGGCGGCAGCGATCCTTCCCCTCTACGGCGAACTCCCCCATGCCGAACAGGACCGGGTCTTGAGACCATGGCGGCAGCAGGATCGGCGGATCATTCTGGCCACCCCCATCGCCGAGACCAGCATTACCATCGAGGGCATCGTATGCGTTGTCGACAGCGGCCTGGCCCGCAGGCCGCGATTCGACCCGGCCACCGGACTCAACAAGTTGGAAACGGTCAGAATTTCTCGGGCTTCGGCCGAACAGCGCCGCGGCAGGGCCGGCCGTCTGGGACCGGGACACTGCTACCGGCTGTGGGACAGAGAAACCGATACGGGCCTTCTCCCCTTCACGCCCCCCGAGATAACCACCGGAGACCTCGCCCCCGCGGTCCTGGAACTGGCCTTCTGGGGTGTCTCGGATCCAGACCAGCTGCAGTGGCTCGACCTCCCGCGGAAAGGGGCCTGGACCAGCGCCGGGGATCTCCTTAAGACCCTGGGCGCCCTTGATGCCAAAGGACGTATAACCGGCCTGGGACGGAAGATGGCGCGTCTTCCCGTTCATCCACGCCTGGCGGCCATGCTCCTGGCGGGCATAGACCTCCATCTGGGCGCCACCGCCTCACTGATCGCAGCCCTGCTGTCCGAGCGGGATCTCCTCAAGGGCGGGAAGAAGTCCTGCGATCTGCGAGACAGGCTGCAGGCCATGACCAATCCGGGCGGCACTGCCGATCAGGCTGTCAGGCGCCGGGTCCGTCAACTCGTCGGCCAATGGCGGGAGCTGTTGCGCATCGACAGCGGCGAGCAGGTCCAGGGTGAGAAAAGCGGTCTCCTGCTCTCCTTCGCCTACCCTGATCGGATAGCGGTTCTGCGCCAGGGCTCGCGGGAAGGCTACCAACTGTCAACCGGCAAGGGCGCCCTTCTGGACCGGGGGGATCTGCTGGCAGGCTCGCCGCTGCTTGTGGTCCCGCAACTGGATGCAGGACGCGAAAACGCCAGGATCTATCTGGCCGCCCCGGTGGACGAAGAGGCTCTGCGCAGCCATCACCCGAAACTTTTTTCCGGCGGGGAGCGAATCTGGTGGGACACAGCCGCCGAACGGGTCCAGGCCGCAACCGAGGTCCTGCTCGGCCGCATCGTCCTCGTCAGCCGGCCGCTGGCCAGGCCGGACCAGCAGAAAGTCCTGGCCTGCCTGCTGACAGGCGTCAGGGAGCAGGGTCTTGACAAACTGCCCTGGACCGATGAGGCCCGGCAGCTCCAGGCCCGTATCGGCTGCCTGCGCCTCTGGCTGGACGGGGGGTGGCCGGATTGCTCCGACGGCGCCCTGCAGGCCGATCTCTGCTGGCTCGCCCCCTACTGTACGGGAATGACCAGCCCTGCCCAGCTGAAACAGCTGAATATGAAGACCATCCTTGAGTCCCTGTTCGCACGGGACCAGCTGCTGCTGCTGAACAGGCTGGCCCCGAGCCATCTCACCGTCCCCAGCGGCTCGCGAATCCGTCTGCACTATGAGCCCGGCCGGCCGCCGAACCTTGCCGTCCGGATTCAGGAGATGTTCGGTCAGGCCGCAACGCCAACGATCTGCGACGGCCAGGTCAGGGTCACCGTCTCATTGCTCGCTCCCTCAGGCCGCCCCATCCAGATCACTGCCGATCTGGAATCATTCTGGCATACAACCTATGTATCGGTAAAAAAAGAGCTGGCCGGACGCTACCCTAAACACTCCTGGCCCGACGACCCGCGTCAGGCAACAGCCACCCGCCGCACCAAAAAAATGATGCGGGCGGGAGGCGGAACCGATGTTTCCGCCTCCCGCAGAAAAAAGACCTAATTTTTCATGAAAAAGAGGGTATTATACGCGACAAGCCCAGAAAATGAACGGGGAGGCAGAGTCTGATGCCATCTCCCTGTTTCTCCAGGGCATTCGCATAAACAGCATCCCGGTCACCCCTGCCACTGCAGCCCCGAAAGACCGGAATGTTTTATTTTTACACAGGAGCCAGCCCATGTTGCGACGATTTTCCATATCCCTGGAAGATACCCTGCTCAAGACCTTTGATGCCTACATCGCCTCGCATAAGTACAGCAACCGATCCGAGGCCATCCGGGATCTGATCAGAAAGTCCTTTGTCAAAAAAGAGTGGGAGGCTGATAAAATGGTGATGGGCGTGATAACATTGGTCTACGATCATCACCAGCACCAGCTCCAGGAAAAGGTCACGGAGGTGCAGCATGATTACCATCACCACATCGTCTCGACCACCCATGTCCACATGGACCACAATAACTGCCTGGAGGTGATCATCGTCCGGGGCAAGGCCATAGAGGTCCAGGAACTGGCCGACAGACTGATCTCCCTGCGCGGGGTCCGGGACGGAAACCTGGCCATGAGCAGCACGGGGAAATCCCTGCACTGATCCTCCCGAGCCGCCGGCTCCGGCAACGGACGGACAGAGAGAAAACGTCATGAATTCAGTGATAAGTGGTTTTGGAGGTGATTACAAAGATTGAACGGATCAAAACCCGTAAAAGCACGTACTGTTAATTTTGACTCTTCCGATGGAGACGTGATCATGCACAATGGGCCAATCCTTATTGTCGATGACGACCCCCTAAATCTTGCCGCCTTGCAACAGATTCTGTCCGAGGAATACCGATTGGTTTTTGCCCGTAACGGCCAAGAGGCAGTCAATAATGTATTAAAACACATGCCATCCCTGATCATGCTGGATGTCAAAATGGCTGGCATGAACGGTTATGCCGTGTGTCGCGCGATAAAGGCAGATAAGCGAACTGAAGGCATCCCTTTAATTTTCATAACAGACTTATCCGGTACAGGCGACGAAGCGGAAGGCTTTGCAATGGGCGCAGTCGACTATATAGTAAAACCTTTTTCGCCGCCGATTGTGAAGGCCCGCATACATATTCATCTTTCCTTGGTGCGAGCGACTCTTCTGGAGCAGAGTTACCGAGACGCAATTTATATGCTGGGTGAGGCTGGCCACTATAATGATAACGATACCGGCGTGCATATTTGGCGCATGGCCGCATATGCCGGAGCGCTAGCAGCCGCCAGCGGATTAAATCCTGATATCTGCCATCAGATTGAATTATCCGCGCCGATGCACGATACCGGCAAGATAGGGATTCCACACGAAATCCTAAATAAGCCGGGCAAATTGGACGCGGCGGAAAGGGAAATCATGAAAAGACACTCTCAGATCGGATATGACATCCTTTCAAAAAGCGATGCACCCATATTCCGGATGGCATCAGAGATCGCATTGCGTCATCACGAAAGATACGACGGAAGCGGATACCCCGGTGGGCTGGCAGGCAAATCCATACCGGAATCAGCACGTATAGTGGCGGTAGCAGATGTATTCGATGCCCTATCAATGAAGAGACCGTACAAAGAGGCCTGGGCGATTGATAGAGTTATCCGGACTCTTCAGGAACACGCTGGTAGCCATTTTGAACCACGATTGGTAGATATTTTTATCTCAATATTGCCTCAGATAGAGAAAATTAAAATCCAGAGCGATGCGCGCGAGGGATCGCTGGGGCAAAATGCCAACACATAAACAAATGAGAATAGAACGGAATTTATGATCAGAGATCATGCAAGTGATTAAGGAATACGCTACAGCTATCCACTGCGGTTTTCTATTCGCTTACGAAACCCCATGACGAACCGCTAAAGAGCCCAATATGGACTATTCATTTCTCCTCCCCTTGTTAACAGCCTTATTGCTAGGGCTACAATATGCCTCGGTTGCGAACGGAGAGAGCACTTTAGACATTAATACAGCTTATCGAATGGCTGAGGCCGCGAAGTGCAGTTATTACACTGAAGGCTTTATGCAAACAGAAATGAGCGTTACCAAGTGTCTTCAAGATGTTAAAGATTCGCCGGAACTTTCTGGAATAACCGACAAGGATGTTTACAGCTGGACCGAGGGTGAGGATGGCTACATCCTGGTCAACACTCCAAACGAAGTGATCCTCGCCATGCGCGGCACATTGCCACCGATACCTCATGATGGAGCGGATTTCATAACAATCAAGGACTGGCTCAACAACTTTGCCTCCCTGCCGGACGGTGAGGGCTTCCACAGCGGATTCATCCGCTCCTGGAATCGCATCAAGACGAGTTTGGAACACGAAAAGGCCAGGGCGTTTTTGGAGGAAGCCTATAAAGGAAACCCAGGAAAAAAGTTCATGGTGACCGGACACAGCAAGGCTGGGGCTTTGACGATCATTGCGGCAATTAAGATGTCCAAAAATCAAGGATGGACAATCAAGGAACCGGACGGGTTTTATTCTTTCGCAGGCGCACGACCGCTGACGGCAGAGGGAGCAAAACCTTACGTCGGCAAGCTCTCAAAGTTATATCGTATCGAGTATAAAGACGATATTGTTCCCCTGGTTCCACCGGGAGCCTGGCTGAAAAGCCGGAAAAATAAAATGCCCCCTCTCTTAGTTAAAATTTTTTCAGGATTTAATACTATTTCTTATGATTCTTCGGGATTGGGAACTTTGTATTATATCGATAAGGATAACGGTATGCATCTTGTCACTGACGAGCATGCGATTCTTCCTTCACGTATTCAAAATATCGCAACCGCCTACAGTGGCGCTTTATCACCGGCTGAATCCTTCAGGACTGTTGTTATGGCCAAACAATTGCCTCTATGTTTGCCGGTGATGAACAATCATACCGCCCATGTCGACTATCTTCGGCTTAAGGTCGAAGGCAAAGAACCGGATTTATTTGTGGCCTCCAGTTGGGACAGATATTGCAACCTCGATACGCTTTCCGGTGCTTTAATAAAAGACGCCATGCACAAATTAGGTAATTTATGCGTCGGCCCTTGCGAATATCTGCGCAATTTCTAGCCGACCTCTGGCCGCGGGCTGGACCGGCCTCACCACAGTTCAGTGCCCACAGTTGATGAGATCAATCAGGATAAAGAAACCGCCGCAAAAAACATCATTTTAGTTACTTTTCCTCCATTAATGTATCTATGCATGCTACAAAAATGGGACGAACAATCTCTCCAGTAAATTGAGCGCTGAATATCTAACCGCAACAACCCGAATATTCAGTATATATTTATTTCTTCCATATGGTCCTTTTTTTGCTTTAGAACCGTTAGTTGTGAACTTTTGTTTTGTTTATCGTTATTCTTAATTATAATAACGCACAGGAGAACAGGATCACGATGAAGAAAGGTCGATTACCCCACCTGAATGTTTCGTCATTATTCAGATGGAAAAGGCAATCCGTTTGTACTGGCAGCAATTGAGCCGGTATGGCTTTCCATCATTGAGGAGCGCAGCCGTCATAAGAATGTCCACAACCCAAACATGAGTTGAAGAGACGAGGAAGCTATGAATGTTACATACAGTCCGATAGGATATTTCAAGACCCAGTATACCGACATCAAAGGCATGCCGATTCAGCCCATAGGGGCCGATACGGTTGAGGGCGTAATCGAGGTTTTACCTGAATTCCAAGATGGTCTGCAGGATCTTGAAGGGTTCTCCCATGTCTTTGTGCTGTATCATCTGCACCAGATCGAGGGCTATGACCTCCTGGTGAAACCCTTTCTCGACACCAAACGGCATGGAATCTTTGCCACTCGCTCACCGAAACGCCCCAACCCCGTAGGCTTGTCCGTCATGCGTCTCAAAGGTGTTTCCGGCTCATCGGTGTTCCTCGAAGGCATAGACGTCCTGGATCAGACTCCTGTTATCGATATTAAGCCCTATGTGGCTGATTTCGATCGATGTGATGCCGACAGGTTCGGCTGGTTCGAGGGGAAATCGGAACATGCCGTCCATCATCGCAGCGATGAACGGTTTGCCAGAAAA
>JARLHL010000037.1 GCA_031292275.1 Desulfocapsaceae bacterium
GTTTTACGGGCTGCGGGCGATCAAGGCGGCCCATGCGGGCGTGCTGGTCAACGGCATGCTGCCGGTCCTGGGGCTGATCGTGGCCTGGCTGCTGTTCAATCAGCGGATCACTCCGCTGCGATATGCCGCCATCGCCCTGATTTTTCTCTCAAACCTGATAATGGCAGGAAACGACCTCTTCGTTGCCGGTCATCTGCGGGGAATCCTCCTGCTGCTGGCCGCGGCCGGTGTCTATATGATGCATATGACCGGCATCCGGCAATGGAGGTTCGACTGGCGCGATGTGCTGGTCACCGTGCCCGTGGTGAACGTCGTCCTCTTTATTCCGCTCTGGTTCCTCTTTCCGTCCGCGCTCTTCAAGGCGCCCATGGGCGAGATCGTCCTGCAGTCGGTCTATCAGGGGATCGTGGTGAACATCGTGGCCCTGATGTTCGTCGCCTATACGATCAGGAGGCTGGGCCTAATCACCGCCTCCCTCTATATGTCCTTTGTTCCTGTCGTCACGGCCCTTTTCGCATGGGTCTTTTTGGGCGAGCACCTGATTACGCGGGAGTTCCTGGGCATTGCCGGCTGCTCGGCGGGCCTTCTCCTCTACACCCGCGGCCAGACCGCCCCGCACGCAGAGTCCCCTCCCGAACATCCGAGCCCCTGAGGCAGGCAGGTGCTGCACGCCGGGCCTCTTCTCTGAGCCAAAAGATTTCACTTCATTTTTAACTTTAACGTCTGAAAAAGGGTAGAAAATATTGTGGGACGTGAGATCCTGGCCATATTTCAATCGACGAGGAATAAGAAACTGCCAATGTAATGAAAGGGTGAACCCTCTCGGCTCTGACACCCGAAAATTAGCGCAGATCTCAACCACCTTAAAGGCATATTGCTGATTTCCATACTCCGAATTCTCGGTTCAAACAATCAGGATGACCAATACAAAATTTGGCGGCAGGAGGAAAATAAATCTGTTATTTCAAAAATATGGGAGTATGGCATTAAGCTGAAAAATCCTGAGCAGAGATGATTGGAATAATTCCCTATAAAAGAACATACCAAAGGCTTAACGTGCTATTTTAGTCAAATTCTAAGGAGATTCCTTGAAAAGCAAGAGAAAACGGCTTGACAATATGTACCTTATGTGGTACATATTAACCGCGAGATTTTTTGAAACAGAATCAGGGCGTATGCCGGTCAAGGAATGGCTCTTAGAACTGCCGCCTGAAGACCGGAGAATTGTAGGAAATGAAATTCGCGTTGCCGAGTTTGGTTGGCCTGTGGGCATGCCCCTGTGTCGATCCATCAAAGGACACAAGGGATTATGAGAAGTCCGCGTAAACCTGTCAGGCGGACGAATAGCAAGGGTGTTTTTCTGTGCGCATGACGGAAGCATGGTGCTTCTGCACGGATTCATCAAGAAAAGCCAAAAAACGCCAGACCACGAAATGGCGGTTGCAGTAAAAAGAATGAAAGGACTAAGGCCATGAGTAAGGAAATTGGAAAAGGCCAAGTTGGGGGTTCGTTCAGCGATTTTCCGAAAGAACAAGGCTCCTACGAAGAGACAACGGAACAAGCCGTTAAGCGTGTTATCGCTCACCAACTCGCTAAGGCTATGAAGGAAAGTGGGATCAATAAAATTGAAATGGCTAAACAACTTAAAACAAGCCGTTCTCAACTTGACCGCTTGCTTGACCCTGAAAACGACAAAGTGACCCTTGCCGCTCTCTCGCGAGCTGCAAAAGCGATAGGGCGCTCACTTCGCCTTGAGCTTCAGTAAGTA
>JARLHL010000038.1 GCA_031292275.1 Desulfocapsaceae bacterium
CAGGTCATATTCGATATCATTGACGCGGCGAGCGACCATTGCCTTACCCCTTCAACAATTCTTCATGGCGGTTCTTCGCCAGTTTCATAATCTCCACTGCCAGCCGCTCGAAGCCGGCAGTCACCTCGGGAATATCCGCCAGCAGCAGGATCTTGTTCAATTCACCGCGCAACCGTTTCTGCTCTGCGGGGTTGCTCCAGAAGTCGATGATACCGATGGTCTCCTGGAGCAACTCGACAATGTTCTTCATCAAGGATTTCATCGTAACGGCCCTGCCGGCCGGTACCCCGTCCCTGCCGAAGGCCAGATCAACCACATGGGAATAGAAGGTGGTCGCTTCCCTGTCAAGCCCGGCAATGGTCTCGGTGCGTCCGGTGGCAGCCTCAGTCCTTAATTTCTCCAGTTCCCCGGCCAGCAGATCCCACTGATCATGGTACTGGTCGATCAGGTGTTCCAGCTTCTCAGAAAGGGTTTTATAGAACGCCGGATCTTCATCGAATTTCACCGTGCAATGTTTACGGATGGCATGTTCCATCTCGCTGGCCTTGGCTTCGTCATTTCCGCCCGCGTGGCGATTGAGCCGGTCAAGGAAATCGTCGGCCAGCAGCTCCACCGGCGGCACCTTGGGATTAATCCCCAGACTGATCAGGTGCTCGTTGATCAAACGCCGCACCTTGTCGCCGGCGTCCCCCAACTCCAGGCTTTCATCCTTGTAACGTTCCTTGGTCACACTCAGGATGTACCCCAGGCGTCTGGCCGGCACACGGTAGCCTTGCGCGCCCTCGTTCGGCAGAATGATATCCAGGCTCATAAGGAACTTTTTCAGATACACCTCGAAATCCGCCCGCAGTTTCTCGTCCTTCAGCACAGTCACCGCCGCGTGCACCACCGAGGCGTCCGCCTCGATACCTGCCAGCCGGCCCTGCACGAAATCCTCCACGCCCTTGACGCCAGCCGCCCTGAAAAACTGCATCAGCCTCTGGTAGCGTTCCTCCAGCACCGGCAGCTCGGAGGTAATATTCTTCAGGCCGTCTCGCAATTCTTCCAGCTCATCGCTAGCAGCATACAAGGTCAGCGCCTCGGTGAGGTGATTGGCCAGACCGATGTAGTCCACCACATACCCACGCTTCTTCCCCCTGGCCACCCGATTCACTCGGGCAATAGCCTGCAACAGGTTATGTTCGCGGATCTTCTTGTCGATGTACATCACCTGCTCGACGGGCGCATCAAAGCCGGTGATCAACATGTCACAGACTATGAGAAAGGCGATGCCGGTCAGTTCCTTGTCTGGATCCTCGCAATCGAAGGGCCTGCAGAAGTTCGTCACCGCATTCCAGGCCTTGGCCTGCTTGCGTGTCGTGGTGACGTAGGACGCCTCGTTGGTGCCGTCGGAAGAAATGACCACCACAGCCTTGAGGAAGGCTAATCGATTAATCAATTCCTGATCCGGCATAGCCTTGAGCCGTTCACGCTCCAATCGCTCGACCAGCGCCACCTCGATGGCCCGCTGGTACCGCACGGCGGCCAGCTTGGAATGGCAGACTACCTGTGCCTTGAAGCCGTTGGGCAGGATATTGTCGATATAGTGGTTGACCAGGTCCTTCGCGATGGCGGCAATACGCTGCTCGGCCTCCAGGATATCGCCGGTGGCGCCGTATTTCTTTTTGATTGCCAGCAGCTCCTCGTCGCTGCGGTCACGAAACAGGTCTTCGAATTTAGTATCGAAGGCATGCTTCTCGTTCAAGGCGGTGTCGGCAGTCTTGCCCTCATACAGAATTTGCAGTGTTGCGCCGTCATGCACGGCGTCCATCAGACGGTAGGTATCGATATATCCACCGAAACGCTTCATCGTCTTTTTCTCGCCGTGGCGCTCGGTAATAAGCGGTGTACCGGTGAAGGCGATGCGGGTGGCGTTGGGGAAGGCCTCGAAGAGGTTGTCCCCAAGATCCGATCCCTGCGTTCGGTGCGCCTCGTCGATCATCAGGATGATCCGTTCGGACGGGTTCACCACCCCGAAGGAAGTGGCTGCGGGCATGGCCCGATAGGTGCCCAGCGCCTCGGCCACCTGCGGCGGCAGAGTTTCCTCACGCTCCTTGAATTTATGCACCATCACCATGTTGAGGTCGGAGCTGTCGGTCACCAGCTGTCTGCGCAGCGCCCATGTGCTGTCGATCACATTGACCTTGCCGCCGATCAGTGTCGCCGTCCGGCCGAGCTGCTCTTCCAGATCGACACGATCATTGACCAGCAGGATCTTGAAATCCTTGAGATCACGGGAGACGCGCAGCATGCGCGCCAAAAACACCATGGTGAGCGACTTTCCCGACCCCTGAGTATGCCAGACAACCCCGCTGCGGGCCATGGGCGTCGCACCCCGTCGCAGGCGTTCAATGATCTTGCCTGCGGCGCGGAACTGCTGGTAGCGGGCCACCACCTTAATGCGCCTGCCCGCATCGGTCTCCATGAACACCGAAAAGGTCCGCAGGATGCACAGCAGGTTATCCTTGCTCAGCATACCCCGGATCAATCGCCGCTGTGGGTTAAGGCCCGCAAGACCGGCATCTCCGTCCGGCCACAGCGTCTTCCAGGCGTAATAATGTTCCTCACCCGAGGTGAGGGTGCCGAAGTCCGCCTCCGCTCCGCTGCTGCGGATCAGCAGGAGATTTGTATGGAACAGGCGCGGCTCGCCTTCCTTCAGCCCCGCCTCCCGGGTCGCCTCGCGGGCATTGCGGTAGCGTTGCAGCTGGACAAAGGCCTCATGCATCGGGTTGGCACAGGTAGGGCCGCCGTGCTTGCACTCCACCACCGCCAGTGGAATGCCGTTCACGAATAACACAATGTCCGGAATGATGAACTGCTTCACGCAGCCTGGGGTATCGACCCGGAATTGATTGATGGCGTGGAATCGATTATCGGCAGGTCTTGCGAAATCGATCAGCTTGACCACAGGGTCCTGTTCGCCGGTCACCTCATTGGTATCGACCTGGGCCTTGAACAACAACGCCTGGATAGTCTCGTTGGCCTCCAGCAGGGTCCGGTTCGGCTGGCGCAGGATCTGGTCGCGCAGCTCATCCAGCTGCCGGTCGGTCAGCCAGGTCGCAGCGCTCTCCGTCCGATTGATTGACCGCACCGCCTCGCGGAAGACCTCGGGCAGCAGCCACTCGCGGAAGCTGGTGCGCAGGCTTGCGGCCGGATCGGATGGGATACCCCCTTCGCCCTGATCGAGCACCGTCCAGCCCAGCGCGGCAAGCTGGTCGAGAAACGGTTTTTCGACATGGAGGTATTCAGTCATGGCACTACCTGCCAATGGCCGCCTTTAGCCGGCCCGATACGCTCGATATACCCTTTTTCTTTGAGCCATTTTATATTATTTTCCACCGCCGTCCGACTGATTCCCAGTCGTTTTGCCAATGCGACCACGGAAATGTTCGGATCATTGATCATTCCGCTGATAATAGCCCTGCGATTTTCACCCAACTTTTCACCCAACTTTCCACCCAACTTTTCTTGGCTGACCTGTTGACTGGCTTTCTTCTCCGTTGCCCCCTGATGCTCAGGCAAAAATCGGAAGGTCATCCACAATCCGGTCGATTCGCAGACTGCCTCCGGTTCGGGCGTACCAGCTTCCCGGCAGGCCTCGATGATCCGCTCAATACCCCGCCCCCAGGATTCGATCATCCCGGCACGGAAGAAAATGTTGGCAACATCCGGGTTAAACGGAATAGAGGCATGCTTGCCAAGCAGCTTCTCGATGGTCCAGTCCGGCGGCAATTCGCCGGGATTCCATATCATCAACCTGTCCTGGTAAACACTGATCTGGATCGGTATGCCACTGGCATAGTCCTTGTGTACCACCGCATTCAACAACGCCTCACGGAGCGCAGGCATAGGCAACGGCCATGTTTCGATCCTTTGAACCCCTTCATAGCTGATTCAGGCTCGAAGATATTTGGCCTTGAGGATTTCAATCGTCTGGTTGACCTGAGCGATCAAGCCGCCACAGACTTCGTCCTGGTAATGCAACTCGGCATTGCTCTCGAAGTAACCAATTTTCAAATAGGCACCGCCTACGAAGCGTTCCGGTTCCGGGTGAAACAACAGAGCCGCCGCATTCGTCAGGAAGCGGCCCTGCACCAGTCGCAGCTTTTCCAGCAGGGATTGATCCGGCTCCTCCAGGATCGTTTCGGGCAACCGCTGGCTCTTCAAGGCCAGTCGCCGGAAAGTCTTCAGTGCGCCGCTATCCAGGTCGGTCTGGGACAGACCCGGCAAAGGTGCTCCGTCCCAGGTTCGTCCATGTTTACGCAACAAAAACCGGTCGAGCGCCGCCCCTTTGAGCATCTGGTTTGTGCTGCCGCTACGATAAAAATATTCACCTTTATAGTTGACAGGACTGGGATAGGGTTCGACCCGAATTTCAAGCAACTCCGCCCCCCTCTCCATCAGTAGATTGACGTCCACCATGATACCCAGGATATCCCGCACCTTGTTGGGAATATCTTCCAGCAACTTCGCTGCATCCGCCACACCCACAGCCTCACCGCAGTCATTACGTCCGATTACCAGAACACCGCCATCCGCATTGGCGAATCCGCAAATCCATTTCAGATATTCGTCACGCCAACCACGCTTCCATTCCGTATTCTGGCTTTCCTTTGCCATCAATCCTTCCTCTGGGCGGTATGCTTTGCCTTATTGGTCATGACTCTGTTTCCCTCATCGGTCACCCTTCAGCACCTGCCAATGACCACCCTTCCGTGGACCGACACGGCGGAGTTGCCTTCCTTCACCGGCCTGGTACTGACACGTTCAACGGTACTTACTGATTTTTTGATCTTTTCGGCCAGTTCAACCAAGGTTTCAAGGATCAGCTGCAATGTTTCTACCCGCGTTTCCACCCTCGTTTCTACCTTCGTCTCTACCTTCATTGCGGTTTGTGAAGGGGGAGTTGCCTAGTTCCCAAAGGGACTGTCATAATAAAAGACTATCTACACTCTCCGTTGATAAACCCGTTGTCAATCGACAAAACGGGGGATGCGAAAAAGTCTCGAATTCAATGTTATTCAATCCTGAAAAGCTTATCAGCCTGCGACAATTTCACGACAAAATACTCTTCCTGATTCAGTTCTTCTGGAAGCTTGTCTTTGAGAATTGAAGCGACAAACTGAATATTTTTCTTGCTTACCAATTTAGCAATCTTCAGGAGTTGATTGTCATGCATCAATTCCTTTTTGTCATTCAATAAAAAATGCATGCAGGAGATATTTTCCTCGTCAGCAAACAAGGTGTACGCGATGTCAAAACAAGAAATTTCACCTTGTTTTTTCCCTGAACTAAGATTGGCAAAATTGGTGTCAAAAGTGCTGAATTTATATAAACGCTGACCTTTCTTGTTAATGATCGGATCAACCTTCAATGCATACTGCTCACCATAGAGCGTTTGGGAAATTGAGGAAAAATATCTATTGAATTTCTTGACTTGATCTTTAATTACTTGTTCAAAATCATGCGAAAAGAGCGCATTGTCGATATCGCCCAACCTTTGGTTGAGCTTAGCCAAATTCGTCTCCACCTCAGTTAGTTGTTTAATGGTATTTTCATATTCACCTTTTTTACGATATTTCTCGTTAAGTTCAGTGATCAATATTTCTAAACCCTCAAAGGACTCACTGCGCGAGATTGCTGTAGATAAATCCATTTCTTCTTGCAAAAGGCGTCCCAAGCCTTCTGACTTTGATTTGATTTCGGCATTAAGCCTCGGTAGATCCTTAGCGATATATTTGACCTTTTCCGCAATCATCCGATTGTGAAATGTGCACAGTTCTTCAAATGTCTTCTGTATGCCAGCTATCCTGTCTGTTGCCTGCTGGTAGATCTGTTCCAATTGCCTCAGATCAATGTGGGACACAGATTTTTCAAGATCCTGCATTGTTTCGTTAATAAGATCGCGCCGTATGCTTAGTCTGCCGATCTCCGAACTCAACATATTGATCTGATATTTAACCTGGTTCAGCCTATTCAGATCGGTCTCGAAGTTTTCGTTCAGATTAAAGCTCGACTTGCGACAATCCAGGACTTCAATTTCTTGCTCCAGAATGGCAAGTGCCGTTTCATACGCCGATTTTGTCTGGTTCTTTTCCAGTCGGTTTTTGAAGGTCTGCTCCAATCGAATCTGCGTCAACAACTCTTGCTTGGTATCTCCTTGGTCAAAATCACACCCAAGCAGAAAGATATACAGAGTTTCATACTCGGCATCACTGGTATAACGATCCAATGTCTTGAGGGTGTTATTGATGCTTAAATCTTTGTAACGGATATTGTGGGAGATGATCTGTCGGAAAGTCGGTTTCTTGCCGAAATGACTGGGGAAGAGGATATCTGTCAACGCTTTCTCAAACTCATCGTCAGTTTTGGCCACGCCGTTGATTTTTTGAATCTTCTGTTTTTTTGATAGGAAATTGCGTTCTATACGAATCTCCGGAGAACTTTCGCGAGATAAATCCTCTTTGAGCACAAGCGTGATGATCACTTTGTTGTCAATCAGAAAATCCTTTACCAGCTTGTACTCTTCTTTTTTGTTCTCCGGGTCAGTGTAAATCTGCTTTGCATCCGCCCCTAGACAAAAATCAACAAGCCTGAGCACCGTTGTTTTACCGACATTATTACCGGTTTCGGTGCCTTGGGCATTTGGGGTCTCATCGACAATCAGATTGATACCATTGTGGAAATCGATTGAACGGATTACCTCGGAATGACTTGAAACTGTCAGATCCTTTAAGAACATATCTCAACACCTCCCCGCTCATTAAAGCTGACCAGATTCAACAAGAACAACCAATCCAGGCACAAGATGAATACGGGCATAGTCATCTGCCGCGACTTTAGGGTGTCCATATACAAATCCAGCAGATCCACGACACGCCGCTCTCGGAGCGCTTGGAGCACAAAAGCACCGTTGTAGTAGATACTCTGTTCCGGGTGGATATTGTCAGGAAGCAGCATTGGCGTGCCTTATCGGATTATTAAATATCTTACAGCGAATAAACGCATCAACAACCAGAATGTTGACGCAGAGTTCCAATTCTTCGTAAGGAATTGGCTTGTAGTTCGTACTATTTTTCACCCTCTCGACCACACATTCGACAATCTTGAAAAACAAATCATCGCCACTTAGATGAGCTTTGTTACTCAAATAATCGCGACGTGTCGCATCCAACACCGATGTACTTTTATTATTACCGATCAAATCAAACTCTGAGTATATCCGATCGACCCGATTGTGGTGGACTTTGTAGTCGTCAATAATACTACGTGAAACGTCCAGATCGTTATGATCAATCTTGTCGTCGATACCAAATGGAATGGTTTCAACAGATGAAGCTTTCCTATTCCAATTTTCTTTCGCAAGGATATTGATTATGGTAGCAAGATTCGACTCAAGCCTCTGGGGATCGGCTTCTGAGCCTAATTCCTTTTTAATAAAGACAAAAATGCGGCGCTGCTCATCAGTATCGAGACCGCAAATGAATTTCAGAATCGAGGCGACATCGTAGATATCGGCCTTGGGGTCAAACGTCAAATTGAACGGATTGGCGAAGCTCTTGCCACGCAATGATTTGGAGTCTTTTGAAATCGAGATAAATTTAAAGTTGTATCCCGTATAAAGGGAGAGGTCTTTGGAAAGAGCCGACTCAACCTTCATTTTCGTAGCTGTGGCAGAAACTTGGGAAACAATTTTGTTCGTGTAATCAATCAGGTCGATTGCATCAGCATTGGGTTTGATAGCGTTTAAATTCTGCAATTGCCAACCAAATAACTCATTGAAGAAATGTAGGTAGAAATTCTCTGCCTGAAGGTGCAAGTCGAGATAATTCAGCTTGCCACGCATTTCAATTCTTGTCGCAAGATGGGAAAGCCTGTCTTCGATGTAATTGAAATAGTGAGACCTGATCATAAAATCACCAGATTTATATTTTACGGGTTACAGGGTGGGCAACTTTATTTTGGAAACACAGTAGATCCATAAAAACATAGGCTAACACGTCGCCAGAGAACAACATTGGTATGATCTTATGAATGCTCCAATTCCTCAGCTGAGTTTGTTTCCTTCACCTGCACGCGGCCGGTGAGAAGGTCGTGCATCAAACCAGCCTTTTTTTTCTTTAATTTGTTCAGCTCCGATATCTCTGAATCAATTTTCGAGGTAGAAGCAAGGTATTTACCGAGAATTTCGTCTTGCTCTGACATTCTCGGAACCGGTAGCTGTAAGGTCCTCAATGTTGATGATTGAATTGCATCCATGACAGCCCCTTGCGACTCCCTTCTAAACCAGGACAAGACCCATGGTGCATAGTTAAGCTGCCAGCAGACCAATTCCGGGAAAACCTGAGATTGGTCAAGAGTCATGGTCCAGAGGTGTTTCGACGACAGTGCCTGCCCGATATCATCCGGTAATATACAACAACGTCCGACAGTCCCCATTATGGTTATGACAATGTCCTTTGGCCTCACCGAATACCTGTACAGCTCCATGAATTTCTTTTGAGACACGAATCGCCTGTACCTGGCCTCAAAATGCTCTGTATAAATGTTGTCGATTCCAAGAAAGGGGATTCCTTCTTCAACAAGTTCATCTTTTAACAGAGCACTTCCGAATGGTCCACTTCTCAAATTATTCCCTACAGGTGCCAATAATTGTTCCAGTGTTTTACACTCCCACTCCTTCGAAATCCAGCCGATCGGTGTTTCTTTGTAAAGCTCGGGGGCTTGTGCGCGGGGTGGGCGCAGTTTGCCGTCGGCGGTGACGCCGCGGGTGAACAGGTCGTGCATCAGGCCTGCTTTGATTTGCTGGTATTTGGCGATGAGGGATTCGGTTTTTTCGATGGTCTCAACCATCGTGGAGAGGATGTCGGCGATGTGCTGTTGTTGGCTGACCGGCGGGAGCAGCAAAGGAAGTCGAGATAAATGTTCCGCCGATATGTGAATAACAGAACTGCCCTGGCCCACTCTCGATTTGTAGTTATTGGCGCTCTCGCTATTGACCGCATAGCCCGCAAAGCGGGAATCGAGGCCTCTCCCAGGGCGAAAGATGATAGTGTCAGCCCCTGCGTAGGCCTGGCCATCGCTGCAGTAGGCAACCGCCTTGCCGATCTCCTCAAAGGTCTCTCCAGATCCTGCAAACACAATATCACCAAACTGCAGCGATGTGTATGCGGACGCTCTCGCGGGAGAGATGGCTGAGCAAAAGGATCGGACGATACAATCGTGGTGAGTGTACAAATCTCCGTATCGGATACACGGTAACCCGTGGGCCTCCTCGTCAGCACGAGTGCCGCCACGACCTCGCAAGAAGGTGCCTAGAGAACTGAGATTAACCTCACACCAGCTTTGTGGAAGATACTGTTCAACCATAGCCGAGTTCCTCGATAATGATCTTTAACTTCTCCGCTGCCGCATCCCGTTCCGCCTCGATCTCCTTGGCGGTGATGGCGTATTTGTTCCACAGGTTTTCGATGGCGGCGACACAGGCGCGTTGATCGGCGCGCAGGTAGGCGCGGTAGGTGTCCAGCAGCAGGCGGCCCAGCCGTTCGACAATGACCTGCCGCGCCTCGTCGCGGCTGATCCTGGCGCGGGCAGCCTCCACCAGCTCGTCCTGTTTATTCTCGGTGATGCGAAGACCTGCTTTCAGCGACTTGGCCTCCTGCTCCAGGGCCTTATGGGTGGCAAGACGATTTTCAACGGCCCCGGCCTCGGCCAGCAAGGCCGTCCATTCGGCTTTGCTGCCCTCTTTCCTGGCAAGTTTTGCGCGGGTGTTGAGGTCCTTGAGTTCGCCCCTAAGCTTCTTCACATCGTCGCTGGGAAGCACGCCGGTTTCCTCGACATCTTCAAAGTCCTCTTCATCGGCGGCGGCGAACAGGGCCTGCAGTTCCGCCAGGCGGGCACGGGACTGTTCCTGTTCTTCCAGCACTTCGGGGAACTGGCTGGTGAGGATCTCCTGGTCGGGGATCAGTTCCGGCCCCCAGCCGCTGGCGGCAATGGATTTGAGATCGGCCTTGAGCTGGTTGATATAGTTGGCAAAGGCGCCGCGCACCTGGTAGGGGCTGAGGAGGTGCTGCTCCCTGAAAGTCTCGGCAATATCGGCAAGCAGAATGCGGCGCAGGGCGTAAATGTTGCCGGAGTGATCGCTGCGATCATCCGGGGCCAGTGCCTCCATCTGAAACAGGTTTTTTCGCCACCAGGCCTCAAGCTGGTGTAGAAAGGCCGTTTGCCGGGCGATGACGCCGGGGTGCTTGGCAACGTGTTCGGCAAGAGCACGTTTATCCTTCAATGCCTCGGTGAAATCGGCATATGCGGAATCCGGAGTATGCGTGCGCGTACCGTAAGTCTGCGCCTGTTCCCGCATCTCCAGGCTTATGTCCTCCCGAATCTTCTGTCTTTCAGGGTGCGCCCGACCTCCGCCGGCGCGAGGCAGAAAGCAGCTCTCCCTGAGACCTTCATAGTTGTTCCAGTAGTGGCTGAGGGATGCAATCTCGACCAAGGGCACGCCGCCGTGCAGATGGGCGCGCACGTCGTGCGGCTCGGGCGGCGGGGCGTTGTCCACATAGCGGCGGATGTTGCAGTTGTACTCCTCGGCGGCGATCTCCTCCCTCGGTACCAGGCGGGCATAGGCGGGAATATCCCTACTCTTTCGATAGGCGTGGACGATCTTGTCGATGTCTTCCGGCCTGAGGATATTCTGGGCCTTGCCTTCGCGGTATTCCCGGTCGGCATTGATAAACAGGACATGCCGGCGATCCCTGGCCCCGGTCTTGTTCATCACCAGGATGCAGGCGGGAATGCCGGTACCGTAAAAGAGATTGCTCGGCAGACCGATGACCGCTTCCAGATAACCCTTGTCGATAAAATACTTGCGGGCCTCGCGTTCCTCACCGCCCCGGAACAGCACGCCGTGCGGCATGATGGTGGCGAGTTTGCCGTCACTCTTCAGCACCGCCAGCATGTGCTGAACGAACATCAGGTCGGCCTTCTTGCCTTTCTCGGGCATCAGCACCGGGAAACGGCCGGGGAACTTCAGCTCTTTTTTGCTGTAATTCTGGCTGAAGGGAGGATTGGCGAGCACCCGGTCATAACGGCGCAGTTCGTTTCTCTCGTTCATGTGCGCCGGATTCTTGATGGTGTCCTCCTGACGGATGTCGGCATGGGGGATGCCGTGCAGCAGCATGTTCATCTTGCAGATCGACCAGGTGGTGCCCATCTTTTCCTGACCGAAGAGGGCCAGATGACGCGGGTCGTGACCGCACTCGCGCAGGTAGTCGCGCGACTGGATCAGCATGCCGCCGGAACCGACCGTGGGATCGTAGACGCTCATATCGGGCCGCGGATCGACAATCTCGACGCAGACCCGCACCACCTCCGCCGGGGTGTAGAACTCGCCCGCCTTCTTACCGGCGGAGTCGGCAAAGTATTTGATCAGCCACTCGTAGGCCGCGCCGAGCAGGTCCGGAAACTCGAAATCCTCGTCGCGCAGGGGGATCTTTTCAAAATTCTGGATAAAGTCGGAGAGGGTGTCGTCGTCCAACGTCCGCTGGCCGATCTTTTTATTGAAGTTAATGCCCTTCAATACGTCCTGCAGGGCGTCGATATTGTTGTCTTCGATGGTCTCCAGGGCCTTGTTCAGACCGGTGCCGACATTCTCCTTCAAGTGCTTTACCCTGGACCAGTGCGCCTCCGGCGGGACGAAGAAATACTTGCCCGAATACTGATCCTGGTCGTCGAGCAGGGTCGTGATCGCCGCTGCCGGCATGCCCTTGGCCCTGAACTCCTTCTCCAGTTCCTCCCGTCGCTGATCAAACAGATCGCTTGCCCGCTTCAGGAACAGCATGCCGAAGATATATTCCTTGTACTCGCTGGCGTCCATGTTGCCGCGCAGGTCGTCGCAGGCCCGCAGCAACAGGCCTTCGAGATGGGCAAGGGTGAGCTTCTGTTTCGTCATGAAATATGTCTTTCAATTCTGCGTGATTGGGCGGCAAAAGCCGCAATGAGATAATGCTGTTCTATTCCTGATTTTGGTTCCTTCTACCGACCATGGCGTGGGTAACACCAAAATACGACCAGGTTGCACCCTTGCTGATCTGTCATATTCTTATAAGCGCCAGGAGCAAATAGCAAGGATTATTTGAAAAAATCAGTTGGCTCTTCCCTTGTTGATTCATAATCTGACGCCGCATTTTTCTGAATCAATTTTTGAACACTTCGGCTTCTTTGTCTCCAAACCTTTCGGAGGATACGAGTCAAAGCCCACCTTTTCACGGAGCTGACCTGCAAATTGAGAGAAATTTTGAACGATTTCTGTGGCACTTTTCAGAAGAACCATGGCTTCTCTCGTTATCCCCTGTTCAGGCTCACCCAGAGTGAAGCCAACTCTCCTGCTCCAGCCAGCCTTTCTTAAGACTGATGTTGAGTTCTTCTTGAAAAGGAAAGTTTTCGTCCTTCAGTATCTCCAGGGCAGCCATTCGTTGTTTTTCCGTCAGGGGCAGGAGATGGTCTGCATGCTTTCTGATAGTGTCTGCATCACAGCGATAGAGATACAGGGGATACAGTGATGCAAGAATGGCGGCGATACGTAGGCCGTTGGGATCCGTATCGCCCCAGTGGCAGCAGGAAGATGCCTGCGGGGCCAGGAACTGGTAGATCTTGCGGACTGCGCTGTTCGGGAAACCGCAGGTAAAGAGAATGGCGTTTTCAGACTGTTGTCTCACAAGTTGGCTGAAAGGGGCTTCATTTTCGCAACAGATGAGCTTTGGAGGATCTGCTTCTCGCCCCTGCCATCGCATCGATTCAACATCCTGAAGATTTGCCCAGCTCAATGTCGCCGCCTCACCCTGTTGGTACAATCTGTATATCCAGTCGAACTCAATACCATTTTTGCTATAGATGACAGGTCCATATACTGCCGCGTTGACCGTCAGCCGGTCATGATACACGCCGAATTGCTCAAGGAACCGATCCTCATTTTCAGCCTGTTCTGCATGTTGGGAATAGACACGGAGCCATTGCAGCAGGGCTTTTCTCACATCTCCCTGCCTCAAGATCTTACTGGTCTTGAAAAAAAGTGAGCCGAGCTCAGATATTGTGACAAAACTGGTGTTTGTCAGGAGATGTTTGACGGTTTCGGCGAGCTGGAAGCAGACATCCGTCGTTTCCCGGTCGGACCACCTGGAAAACGCCTTCAACAGCTCTCCTGGATTTGCCTCAAGCTGAGAGATGAGCTTGCGCAGCTCGGGAAAGGCCAGTTGGAGTCTGGCAAGAAGCCTTTTTTCGCTCTCGCCTCTGTTCGGCCGCTTTTCCCATTGAAGCGGTGTTCCGAGAAAATGGCCGATACGCTCCAGCCAGAACGACTCTTCTCCGTGCTGCAAAGCCAGGTCGAAATTGATGCGCACCTCGTTGTTTCGGCTGATCCGGATCGGTTCCACACCGAAAAAGTTGTGCAGTTCCTGCATTTGGGCGGATCCCAAGGCCATTCCGACCTTCATCGTACCGGTCAATTGCCCTTTCAGCGCATAGCGGCGGGCAATTCTCGCCAGGATCTCCTCGAAAAAGCCCGTGTTTGTCCGCATCACAGCTCATCCCCGAAGGTGATCTCCTGCTCCCTGGGCGACGGATCAAGGAGGCTCATCTGCCGGTTGATCGGATTGACCCAGTGAAACGGATAGAGATGCACATCATAATTGGTATCTTTTTTCACCAGCAGGGTTGTTGAATTTCGTACCTCCTGACGTACACCGTCCTGATCCGGGGAGGCAATGAAGAGCTGAAGGTCGAGGTCCGTGGCAAAGCCGAGTATCTGGTCGCGCCGTCCGGCATCGATACCGTAGAATGCCTCATCAAACAGCAAAGCATGCAGACGGATCTTCTTGCCCCGGTACATAAAGTGGCCAATGGTGAGGATGAGCAGATAATTCGGTACAGCCTGCTCTCCGCCCGATCCAAGGCTCTTATTGCGCCGGTCAATCACCTTCCCTTCATCGCCGAGGGTGGAGACCATCATCTCATAGCGATACCAGTTGCGGTAATCCAGCTCATCGGGAATGCTCCCGGTCTCGGTGGCGATTATAGCTTCGCGATGGTCAGCAAAAAAATGCTCCAGCTCTTTTTCACCCGAAGGGTCAAATGGACTGATTTTCTTAATGATGCTGATCAGCCGCTTGAACTCGTCAAGCGGCTGGATCTTGAAGCTGTATTGCTGGTTGCCAAAGGTGCGGTTGCGCAGCAGATTGTTGATCTTCTTGACCATGGTCTCCAGTTCACCCACATGGCCCCGCAAATACTGCATGAGGTCGGTCATGATGATCTTTTTGAATAACTCGCGGGTCCGCTCACTGATGACTTCCTGTTGCTCCATGAGATTCCGGCTCTGCTGTTCGAGTATGCCTGTAATGGGCTGCTGGCGAAAGTCGTGCAGCTGGTTGCGCTCCTCGTCGTAAATGAAACGGAAGGCACCGCCAAATTCCGGATCATTGAGCTGAACCTTGACCTCGTTGGTTCCCGTTCCAACCTCCACCCGGCAATTGTTGATTTCCTTCTGGATGGCCTCCTGGCTCCTGAACTGCTGTCCTTTCTTGGTCTTGAGGATAAAATGCGCAGGATCTGTGCCTGGTTCCAGGGTCGGGGTGATCTGTTGCTCTAGGGTTTCTTTCTGCGCGAGGCGTAAACGGCAAAACTGACGAATACTCTCCAGGCGTTGTTCCAGCTGCTCAACCTCGCGCTGGTCACCGCCAATACTTTTCTCAAGGCAGCTTTTATCCGTGGCCAGGGCCTGGCGCTCGTTCTTTACCCGGCTGATCCTTTTTTCAAGATTGGCAAGACCTGCCTTGGCAATGAGCTCCGTCAGCTCTGCGGCCCGCGTGTCGAACAGTCTGATTTCCTGTTCTAATTGCTGTTTGTCTCTGTTGTGCTTGTCAACGAGAATCCCGGCGGAATCGGTGTCGCGCAGACGATACCGGGTGATAGTTATACCTTCCCTCAGTTCGTCTCCCTTGTGATTGACATAGTCCTTGAATTCCTCCAGCAGGCGCCGGTCATTTTCCAGATTGTCCCGGTTTTTCTGCAGAGTTTTTCTCTCTCGCTCCAGCTCCTGCATGCGTTTCCGGAGGGTTCGGATTTCATCGGCCAGCGCCTTTTTCCGACTCTCTCCGCCGATCAGCCTGGCGGATGCGCCGGTCAAGGTTCGCTCATGGCCCCGAAAGGTAAGAACCGGTTTGCCGGCAACCATGCTCACCGCCGGTTGCAGCCCTGTGCTCTCCATTTCCAGCGCCAGGACACGCAGACAATCCGGGTCTGACTCCTTGAGATCAAAGGAGTGGCGAATCCAATCCGGGATGTCCGTCATCTCAGGATTCTCCTGACAGATGTGCAGATTCGGATAGTGCGTGCAGATCTCCCGCGCTTTTTCGTAATTGCCTCGATGCAGCAGCATGGTGGCCAGAATTTCCTCGCCGATTGATTCCTCGACAAAATCCCGCTGCTGTTGTCTCAGGTCAAGCGCCCATTCCAGACCGAGAAAGACTGGCCGGGGGGTGAGCAGTGCATTCCGTAGCGCCTGCTCAAACTGTTCATAGCCGGGCAGTTGGGGCACGAGGTCTTGTCGCTGCTGTAGACGGCTTGTCTCATCCTCCAGCAGCCGGAGATTCTCGTCATGCCCTTTGAGATGCTGTTCCACGCGCGTGGTCTCGGCAATCAGCCGGTGAATGTGTTGATCACATTGGGCAATGACCTGTTGCACGGAAGGGGCTGAGACTTCCGCAACATGCTCCGTACGATGCAGACTATCGATCTCTGCCTGAAATTCCGTGATCCCGAAGGGAAGCGACGCTCCTCGGCGGGCCAGTTCCGGCAGCAGCTGACGGAGTATTTTGTGGACATTCTCCTGTGCCTTGCGAAGTTCTTTTTCCTGGTCTTTCAGTGCACTGGTGAGATTCCGCCCCTCATCCTGTTTTTTTGTCAGTTCTGTCCGTTTTCGTTCAAGCTCGGTGCGGCAGCTTTTTTCCTGCCCCACCAGGCCGGACCTGTCCTTTGCCAGTAGTGCATTGAGCCGCTCTTCAATCGCCGCATTCTGTTGCTCCAGACCCTCAAGTTCCACCTGGGCGGAGCTGATTTGCGCTTTCTTTTTCTGGAGGGCCGCATTGCAGTCCGCTTCCTCCTCCTGTTTCTGCAGGAGAACGAAGTGGTGCATCAGCCACTCGTAGCGAAGCGCGCCCTGGCGTGCTTCGGCTATGCCCTGAATTTTGTCATGCAAGGCTTTGAGCCAGTCGAGTTTGCGTCTGAGATCTTCCAGCAGGGCCTGTGACTCATCAAGGCTCCGCAATGCCTCGATAATCTGCTCAAAGATCGAACTGCGCGGCTCCGGGAGCAGCGATTTGAACAGCTGGTGATAATCGGCGGCTCCGGCGGAAATTTCCCGGTAGGATTTACCCATGGAGAGAAAACGGCAGATATCCAGGTAGCTGTCTTCTCCTCCGAAAAGGCGATCGCCCAGGTCTTTTCTGTAGGCGTTTTTGTTGGTGTAATAGCCGTGGCTGCTCTCCAGACGCTGCTTGAACTCCGGCTTTGAGCAAGGCCGTTTGTTGCCTTCTTCCTCGATGATGAACGGCAGAACGTCCAGGGTGCACTCCCTGATAAAGCCCCAGAAGTCAATGCGCTGATCCATCTCCTTGGCCGACAGCCCCACGCCGATGCAAAGCGGTCTGCCCAGGCGACCGTCAATTTCCAGGGCGGCGTAAGTGATGGCTCCGCCCGTATTGAGAATGCCTGTGTCGATATTGTAACGCAGCACGATTCCCTGGATGCGGCGACCGTCGCGTTTGCTGCCGCTCAGCCTGGCGGCGGAATTCCATTCCATGTCCTTGCCGGCGGTGAGCACGTAATGAACGGCGTCGAGGATGGTGGTCTTGCCGCAGCCGTTATCGCCGAGCAGAAAGAGGTGGCCGCCATTTTCAAGATCGATGGTTTCATCAACGAAGTTATGAAAGTTGATCAGCCGAATGCGTTTTATAGGGTAGGCGCCGTCAACCATCATTCTCCTCAGTGTGTGCGGTCAGTTCAGGGATGGTCCTGGACAACGCCGCCCCATTATAGTGATACAGGGCGGGCATGGCTTCGTAGATCAGGTCCCTAAAGGCGGTCTGCTGGTCCTCGGGCGGTTCAATCCTGGTGAGGAAACGATATTTCTCCAATTCCGGCATGATTGGTTTTAAGATCCTGTCGCGCACCTTGTCCTGGGAATACTCTTCCCCGCGTTCCGGAAAGATCTCGGCAAAGCGTTTCTGGCTGTAATCGAGCAGATCGCCGAAATAAAAACGAAGGTTGTGTTTGTCCTCCACCGTCATACCGTTCTCCTCAAGCTGCTGTTCAAAAAACTCAAGCAGGATCATAAAGGCAATGCACTCATCGCGTTTGGAGAAAGTGAAAAGCGATCTGTTGGCCGGGGTGATGGCCGTGTTGTGCCACTCGGACTTATAGACGCGGGCACATTTGCTGTCCACCAGCAGGGTCCAGTTATAGAACTGTTTGAAAAACTCGGTAAACTCGGCTCTGTGCCGCCTGAGAAACAAGAAGCTGTCATATTCGTCGTCGACATAGAAGTAGGGACTCTCCATCAGGATATTTAGCACCTTCTGTACCTTGTCCTGATTTCGTTTGAGCACATTGGCAAGCGCTATTTCCATCATCTCTCCGAGGCTGAAGTATGTGTGGTGAGCAGCAGTTCCGGACAGCGCAGCTCCTGTTCGGCCACGGCGAGCAGAATACGCCGTTCTTCCGGTGTGAGCAGGTAATGGAGGCGGTTCAGCCTTTTCCCTTCACCCAACATACCGGCGCGGGCCAGCTCGATGACCCTGGCAAAGTCGTCAAATGCATCGAATTTGGCGTTAGAGAGCAGGCCGGTTCGGGTTGCCGGATCGAAGGGAATTTTCTCCTCTATCCAGGCCTGCAGCTGTTTCAGGCGTGCTTCATCCAAAGATTCGACGGCCTTGCCCGTGCTTTTCTTTTTTTTCAGGTATTGTCTGGGAAAACCGGTTTGGTGCGCCAGTCGTCTGCGCGGGACCGGTGGTTCGGCTTTTTCCCGGTTATCCCAAAAGTTGGGGTCGAAGCTGTTCAGTGGCTGGGAGAGCAGTGTATTCATGAAGATTCTGGGAGAATCCCCATCCTGCAGTGTGGCCAAATCCTCGATTCGGTAACGGATGTCCTGCAACCGGTTGTTTTTGCGCTCCAGCTCCCGCAGATGACTGCGCAGTTTCTGCCAGACCCGCATGGACGAGTTGTTTATCCGCGTCAGCATCCGGTCCAGGCCGCCTTGCTCGGCAAAGAAATTGTACAGGTTCTCCGGAATCGTTCCGACATGCACGTTTCTTCTTGCCTGCAGCAGGTTTGGTGAACGCTGCCGCTCCGCCTCCATGATCTGATGACACGCCATGATTTTGTCCATGTTCTGCTCTTTTTGCAGCCGCACGAGCAAGGGCACAATTTCGACTCGCAGCTTGTACGTCTGTTGCAGAAAATGATCAACATATGACTCGATTTCCCGTATCAGTATGCGTACCGGGTCAATCTGATAATTCTGCACCAGAAAGAAGAGCAAACGGCCGTTGAGGTCCGCCAGGCTGACCGTGATTTCCTGGCAGAGATCGCCTGTCTTGAACAGCTGGAACAGCACTCGCCTGGCCGTATCCTCCTGATCCTCACCGCCGGGACTGAAAAAATGCAGCAGACGCAACAGCTCGCCGAGACTGCCCCGGGTTTCCCCGAGCAGATCCCTGGTGTCGTTTCCGCGGCTCTGCATGTCATCCAGGCATCGCTGCTCCAGCCACTCCAGAAAGGCGACCGCTTCGTTGTGCAGTCGGTAGCGGAATTTGCGTTTTCGGTTATCGCGATATCCGCGCAATCGCTGTTTTTCGATGCGGAAGTCAATCAGGCTCCAGGTGGCCAATTGCCCGATATCCGTGCGGAACTGGTTTTGGTCGTATTCCTCGTCCAGCACCTTTTGGGCGGATTGCACAGCATGAAAAATATCATCATAAAGCGGTTCAAGCTCATAATCGCGTTTGAAGAGCAGCATCCTGTAAAGGATGTTCAGATAGTGAATGACGCGATCAGAGATCAGGAGCGATCCGAGACTGGTGTTTCGGCCAGTAAGCAGCGCTGCGGAACCATACTGCTGAAAAAAAGCGAGATTCGCACTGCTGAAAAGGTCTTGGGCTTTGATATGTGGGCCTGTTGACTGCATAACTCCCTTTATGTCATACGACAATGAGTGATAACATGACGATATTAACACTACTATTTTATCGTTTGTCAACTCTTTGCCAACAGAGAAGACTTATAGTTTTTTATGGATCATCCGAATCGAAAATGGTTGGATCGCTGTCGTGACTCCCTGGCTACCGAATGTATGCCACAGAATATATGGACCGCTACAAGATAGAAGTCCAGCGCGTTTTGATGCCTCAACGCTTGATAATAAAATAGTATCGGGCAAACGGTACTGCATGAATGGAGCAGGAGAGTATTTCTTCCGGAGGTCGAGGAAAGATATTAGCCGCAGTTTAGAAATCGAGCTGTTCGACAGTCAGCCCTATGGCTTTGGCTATTTTTTTAAGGCTGGCCCGGCGTGGCTTGGTGCTGTTCTCCATTTGGGCGAAGGCTCTCTGGGTCATGTTCGACCTTGCTGCAACCTCGGCCTGGGTGAGTCCAAAGTACTCGCGCCATGCACGCATCGGCGACCAATCGTGAGCGAAGGCAAGATTCACTCCTTCGTTGGGGACAAGAATAGCTGTACCTGTGATTGGTCAAGGCCTTCACTCCCTGGCAATCGGGCAACCAGCCAAGGCATTGACGGCAGAACGGATCATGGCATTGTCCTGCCGATCAATCTTGTACAGTTGCTTCAAGGCTTCAGCATGCCCTTTCATGGTATTCATACGTAAATGGTATACGTCTTTATAAGAAAAAATCAGACAGGAGAGAACTAACTGAAAATCAGCGTGGGCAAATGTGGACAAAAATAATAACGAAAGGGGTTGCAGCTCGCAAGCAGCAACCCCTTGAATTTACTTGGTGCCGGAGGTCGGAATCGAACCGACATGACCTTGCGGTCGCGGGATTTTGAGTCCCGTGCGTCTACCAGTTTCACCACTCCGGCGGTGAAAGCGTTTTATACCTCAGATCTTCCCTGTCAGTCAAGAGGAAAGGCTAC
>JARLHL010000039.1 GCA_031292275.1 Desulfocapsaceae bacterium
CGGGGGCGCTTGCCGAGGGCCGGGTTATGGTCGCTACCTGGTTCTGGGACGTGTATGTGTACGTGGTGGTGCGGGCCAGCGGCATACCTGAGGCTTCCACTTCGGTCAGGCGGCTGCCGTTGGCGGCATAGGTATATGCGGTGACCGTGCCGTTGGCGTCGGTACTGGATACAGGTCTCAGCCAGTCATCATACACGAAGGATACGCCGGTCCCGGATCCACAGCCGGAACAGCCGGAGCCCGACATGGATTGCACCCGCAACATCCCGTTCAGAGAGGTCAGAGTATAAGTGGAGACATTGCCCAGAGCATCCGTAATCACTCTGGTCTGCGCGGACAAATAGGCGATTGTCACCTTGTCTTTGCCGTCGGCAAGCGTAGAGCCGACTACCCGGTCACTGCTGTCATAGGTGATTGTCTGGATGCGGATTCCGGCCTCATCGACAATGCCGGTCAGATTGTGGATGTCCCTGGCGTCGGTATATTCATAGACTCTGAAGGTTCCATCCGGACGGGTAACCCGGATCAGATTGCTGTTGCTGTCATACGTAAAAGTGAAATTCCCCGCAGGGGTGGCGACACCGGTTAATTTGTTGTTGGCGTAGGTAAATGTCAGCATCCTGCCAAGGGTATCGGTGACTGCAGAGAGCTGCGCACCCGTCCAGGTACAGGTGATCCCCGTCCCGTTGCGCTGCGTAATGGCGGTCAGTCGGCCCTGGGCATCATAGGTGCGCGTAGCCCTGTCTGCCTGAATAAGCTGATATCCCCCGCCTGAAAGCCGGACAATGGTCTGAGGACTTCCCAGGTTGGTGGTATAGTTGCCGTATGCGTCATACGGAAATCGAACGCGCTGGCCATCATGCTTCACCAGGGTAATGCTGAGCGAGGTGTCCACAAGACGCTCGGAGAATGAGTGCGACCAGCCATATCCCATAGCTCCGTTTTCCGCGGATTGGCTGTTGTACGTACGGCGAAAGGCCAAGCCGTTCACCGGCCCGTCCAGGATGATGTCCGTTTCCGATTGATATTTGTTGCCGACGGCAAAGTTGATTCCATGCCCGCTGATTATCGGAACGGAAGAAGCGTGACCGGTGGACGACAAAACGACCAGGATGGCCGCAATAACAACACATGTCATTGATTTCATGGCAGCTCTCGGGAAACGGATAATGGGAAATACCTTTACGGGCCGGATTATGGCGCGGAGGTTCCGGGAACAGGGCAGGGGCCTTGGTTATACGGGCCTGTCACACAAAACAAGCCGGGTGCCGAACAGGACCCTTCAAATCCGAACCCTAGCCACGCCTGGCCGGAAGGGAGCCTTGAGGTGTCAAGACCGGCGGCTATTCCGATAAAGGGATAGGTGCTGTTCAGGATGACGAGGATATGAGAACCGTTTTCGTTCCGGATTACACGATGCCCTAAAGAGACATAATATTGGGTGAGCGCCCCGGAAGAGGCCATGGTATCCCCGTAAGGGGCGTAACTGGCCAACGTGTTCCCCCGGCAGTCAACGGCATGAACAAGATAGATCCGCGTCTTGTTTTCGTCAGGCGGATCTGTGTCGCAGGCCGTATATTCAAGTCCGACCACATACACACCGTTGCTTCCAACCGTACAATAACAGTTTGTGTAGGCTTCGGCGGCATTCGGAAGCATCGTGCAGAGCAGAAGTAAGAAGGTGGCGAAGATAATTTTACCACCGGCATGCAGGGAGATCGATTGCATAAGATTTCTCGAGAGGGTGATGATTTACCTTTATCATGACGTCAGCCATTTTCCGAAAACTTCCGTCAGGAACCCGTGTGCTGTCTCTTTCTCGTGCCCACTCCGATGTGAAAATGGGATGGGCAGATCGTGAACACCGCCTTTGGTTTGAATCGTGATGGGCAGTGAGCAACTCACTCCGGCACCGGCTTCATGGTGCGGTTGATACGGTACGTAAACGATTTCCGGTACTGTCATAGGCGTATTCAACGGAACGGCCATCTCCATACATGGCTTTAATCAACCTGTGACGAGCATCATAGGTATATGTGACATCGGCAAATGAAGGGACAGCCATAAGACAACCAATGACAAGAGCTCCTGACAATAAACATATTTTTTTATACGATGTAGTCTTCATATTCCTGTATTTTATGTAAAAGCCATGCAAGTATACGGATGTCTTGATAATTATTTGCTTTCAGGTTGTTCTGCCCTGAATTTGTCTGCATTAACAATCATTTCCTTTATCATTTTTTCCTGCTCTTCTTTGCTCATCTGCAAATCCCCGACTGTAAGATCCGGCATGATTCCCTCGGGAAGCGCGGGGGCCAGGGACTCACTCCCGGTAGTTTTCCCGATCTCCGGAGATGCGAAAACAGCCATGGCTTGCCGTACGGCTTGCGTCGTCATGGCCTCCCTCGTCCGGTCTGTCCGGATGGTTATGTCTCGGGCAGAGGTGAAAAGTGCTTCCGGAATTGGAGAGGTGGTGTCAATCCGGGTTGCCGTTATGCTGCGAACCTCCCCGGAAGGTGTGTAAAAATCAGCGCGAAGCGGTATATCCGTTCCCCGCAGATAATATATTTTTGAGTGGATCATCGATGCCTTATCGCCAGCTGTGACGATATCGCATGCATGCCCCAGTATTTTCTCCTCACCGGGGTATCCTGTTGGGTATGGTTTATATTGACGAGCATTTTTGTTAACGGCCTGCTGCTCTTTAGGGGTAAGCTTTGCGTATTCAAGTTGATACAGTTTATAGGGGCTTACCGTTTTGGTGCCGGTTTTTTCTGCTGGATTATACTGTATAACCCAGTCCTTATCGGAGATTTCCAGGCGATTGAGCGGAATTTCTTTCCCGCCGGCCTTCAGGATAACTGAGGTTTTTTTGGCACGAGCCGCGCCAAAATCTTTGATGTAAAGAGTTTCCGTTCCCTGCTGGAGACCTTGAATCTCGTAAGTGATCGTCGCTTCTTTAAACGGGAGCTTTGCCTGCCAAGGATGTTCTGCTGAAACAGCGGGTTGCGTGATTAAAAAAGGATAGCCATTACAGCAGTGATGTATCCATTCATACACGTCCTCCTTATAGCAGAAAGTATAGTATTGTATGCTCCGTGCCTAACATGTTGAGCGTGTCTGGTCAACAGGTATTTCACCTAAGGACTAATTTTTAGTTCATGGGAAAGGTGTGACCTCCAGGCAGGCTGAGCGCGGATATTGGGGTGATGATGCCTCATTCATCGAATCGCGGAAAACGCTGAACCGCAAACGATTAATGAAGTGTTTCGTGGAGGCGATACGGTGACGACGATGATGCCTGCAATCTTCTTCTGACACGGCAATCCCATAAACGCCCTGTCGAAGAATACCGTAAGTATTGGGAGGCGGAGGTCGAATCGAACCGGTCAGTTTCCCGGTTCAGGGTGTTGACGGCGGCTCGGTCTTCATGCCCGCCGTCCGGTTCTAGAGCCGGCGCCCCTCTCAGTGTGGTCCATGGGATAAGGCGCCATTCTTTTTGGGATCTGCGAACTCTGCTTACCCGTGGAGCTTGTTGGGGCTCATAATGTTGTCTTCCATATGCTTGAGTTCGTCGATACCGGAGATGATGATGGCGGGATCCGGGAGCAACTCCTCGTCTGGAAGCTTGTCTTCATAGGTCATGTTTGAAAGAAGAAACTTCATGCAGTTGATCCGTGCGAGCTTCTTGTCGTCCGAGCGGATGATGGTCCACGGCGCCAGGGTGCGGTTGGTTTCGGACAGCATCTGGAATTTCCTCACCGAATACTGATCCCAGTATTTCTGGGCCAGATTGTCGATGGGGGAGAGCTTGTATTGCTTGAGGAGGTCTGTCTTGCGGGAGTCAAACCGCTCCTTCTGGATGTTTTTAGATACGGAAAAATAAAATTTAAAGAGTTTTATCCCGTCCTTGACCAGCAGTTCCTCCACCATGGGGACATCTTTCAGAAATCGTTTGTTCTGCTCATCGGTGCAGAATCCCATGATCGGTTCCACCATGGCCCGGTTGTACCAACTGCGGTCAAAAAAGACCAGTTCTCCCGCTGACGGCAGGCGCGAGGTGTAGCGTTGAAAATACCATTGGGTCTGCTCCGTCTCGTTGGGCTTGGTCAGGGCCACTACCCGGGCGGTCCTCGGGTTCAGGTGCTCGATGAACCGTTTGATGGTGCCGCCCTTGCCGGCTGCGTCCCGTCCCTCGAAGATCGCCACTACCCTCTGGCCGCTTTCCTTCATATGGCTTTGAAGCTTCATCAGCTCGATCTGGAGCTTTTTCAATTCCATTTCATAGGAGAGTTGGGTGGTTTTCACCCAGATGGCGGTCTTGTCTTTGCCTTTTTTCTGATCGACATTGGCCAGGGCGGTTCCCTCTGCCAGGATGATTGCTTCGGTCTTTTTTGCCGCCTTATCCTCTTTCTGCTTTTTGCTCATGATGGTCACCATGTTGATGGAAAATAGAGAAAAGATCCACTGCCGGGTTAACGCAGAGGGGCACCGAATTTTTTTTGTTCCCGCTTCATATTCTTGAGTTCAACGTCGCCCGGAATGACAACCTCCGGATCCATTGCAAAATTGAGGGACTTGCTGCGGCCCACATATTTAATAGAACTCAGGATGAGCTTCATAGTTTCCCGTCGGGCCAGGTGCTTGTTGTCCGAGCGGATGATCCACCATTTGGACTTTTCGGTATGGGTCTTTTCCAGCAGGACCTTTTTCTTCTCGGTGAATTCGTTCCAGAGCTCCTGGGCCTGCAGGTCCACCTCGCTGAGTTTCCACTGACGCAGGGGGTCGTTCCTTCTTCTTTCGAATCGCCGTGCCTGCTCCTCCTTGCTGACGGAAAAATAGAGCTTTAAAAGGATGGTCCTGCCGGCGTCAAGGATGAAATTCTCCTCATAAGAGGTGACTTTTCTTAAAAAACGGAGGTATTGGGCCTTGCTGCAGAAGCCCATCACCGGTTCAACCATGGCCCGGTTGTACCAACTGCGGTCAAAAAGGACTATCTCGCCTGCATGGGGAAACTGTTCAATATACCGTTTCATGTGCAGCTCTGTCTTCTGGTACTCGTTGGGCTTGCCCAGGGCAGTGACGCGATAGCGTTTCCCGTTCATATAGCGGGTCAGCCGGCGGATAGTCCCGCCCTTGCCTGAGGCATCCCGGCCGTCGAAGAGGATGATCATCTTCTTGCCGGTGCGTTCCAGGTGGTTTTGCATCTTGATGAGCTCCGCCTGGTACGGCTTCAACTCCTCTGCGTTGTAATAGTCCAAGAGACAGGATTTGATGATCTGCTCTTTATCTTCTGATTTCAATACACTGGCTATCTTTCGGCTCTGCTCGTTCGGGGGGCCCGCCGCGATGTCCTTCTCAAGATTCTTCACCAGATCCTTAATGGTGGCGGTCGTCCCCCTCCGATGTCGGGGCGGGGATTTTTTGTTGCCTGGGTCGCTCATACGATCTCCTGATTTGAAAAAAACCGGTCCTTCGGACCTGTACAATTATTATTTTCAATGTAATTTTGTGATTAGCCGATAAAAAAAGCAATTGATATTTTTCGGATAATGAATTTTCTGACAAAAAAAAACGGCTGATGGCGACGGTAGGGTGCAGGCTAATTGAGTTTTCTGCCCAGAACGAACATCCGGCCGTATATCTCCGGGAGTAAATTTTTTTTTAAACCGTCAACGACCTCCTGAACAGGATAGGCGATGCGGAAATGCCGGATCCGGATGGTCTCCGCAGTTAGGGCGAGGACAGCGCAGGAAGCGCTGGGGTCGTTGTCGAACATCCGGCCTACGCTGCCGGGATTGATAAAATGGGTGGTTCCCGCAGTTCGGTGAAAGGGGCTGTGGGAATGGCCTGTTATGATTATTCGGGCTGGTGTCTGCGCCGCGAGTTCGGAGAGTCTTTCCGCAGAGGTTTCCGGAAAGAGGAACTCGTCATCGTCCAAAGGACTGCCATGGAACACCCCGATCTTCAGGGCCGGATTGCCGTCTGGATCAAGAAGAATTGAGGTGGGCAGGGAGCGGAGATAGATCGCATTCTCTGCCAGCATCTGTTCCGCAGTCCAGGTGTACATAATCCGTTTTTCATGCTTGGACGGTTTTTTTAAGGGTTTTCCCGCCAGGAGTTTCAGGACCTTTTTGTCGGTATTGCCGAGTATTGACAAGGACTGTCGCGCCCGCAGCCAGTTTATGGTCTCGTTGGGGAAGGGGCCGTAGACGGTTGAATCACCGGCATTGATGACGGCATCGAAGACTTCTCCTTCAAAATATCGTTCCACGGCGGCCAGGGCCGGGAAATTAGCGTGTATATCTGATACCAGCAGGATCTTCATCTGTCTTGCCGTCTCCCTCTGTTGGTTGGGGCTGCGCAATTTCAGTCGGCTGTATCGGGGAGGAGGCGGAAAAGCGCTCTGCCTGCGATTGATCCAACCAGACTATGTATACAATAAATGGAAGTAATATTCTACAGATTGAGCTATTTTTTGTAGCATATTGAAACCTCCAGGTGGTAGAGTAAGTGTGGTGGTTTCTCGGGAGCGAGCGGAGGGGTTCTGCTGCCAGCGGTTACGTTTTACCCGGATCTTCGCAGCGCGAAAGGTTGCCGGGGGAACCCCAGGTAAGCGGTTTTGTCAGGTCTATGTTTTTCAGTTGAACAGGGTAGGATGTAAGAATGATAATAAAAGGATTTTCGGCATCAGCGGTCCCGGCGGGTATTAAATACCCCGGCCGGTTGGATCTCGGGCTGATATGCAGTACCGCCCCGGCCGTTACCGCCGGTGTTTTTACGAAGAGTCTGGTCAAGGCGGCTCCTGTCGTTTTGGATATGGAGCGGTTGAAGCAGGGCCGGGCCCAGGCTATCCTGGTGAACAGCGGCTGTGCCAATGCGTGCACGGGCGAGCAGGGCATGGAGGCGGCCAGGGCGACCAGCCGTCTTGCCGCTCTGGCCCTGGGGATCCCTGAGGATATGGTCCAAGTCGCCTCCACCGGAGTCATAGGCGCCCCGCTCAATGTGGCTGCCTTCGAGGCGGCGATGGATTCGCTGGTCGGCGGGCTTGCCCCGGAGAATTTTGAAAAGGTTGCTCAGGCCATCATGACCACCGATACGGTGATGAAGACCGCTTACCGCACCATCGTCATCGGCGGCAGGGAGATCAACTTCATGGGGATGGCCAAGGGAGCGGGGATGATCATGCCGAATATGGCAACAATGCTCGCCTTTATCCTCACCGATGCCCAGATAGGCTTTCCCGAATTGAATGCATGTCTGAAGGCAGGCGTGGCCCGGACCTTCAACCGTATCACCATCGACGGTGATACCAGCACCAATGACATGGTCCTGGTGATGGCCAATGGCGCGGCGGGAAATAAATGGATTGATGACGAGGCGCCAGCGGATCAGCAGCTCTTCCGGGCAACCCTGGAGGATGTGATGCGGGAGCTGGCTCTGAAAATCGTGGCCGACGGCGAAGGCGCTACAAAGTGCATCACCATCCGTGTCTGCGGGGCTCGGGAGGCCGAAGAGGCCGAGCAGATGGCCAGAACCGTTGCTAATTCCAATCTGGTGAAAACGGCCTTTTTCGGCGAAGATGCCAACTGGGGCCGGATTATCGCCGCCATGGGGCGTTGCGGTGTACGCTTTCATCCCGAACAGGTTGATATCGCCTTTGGCGATGTGCAGATTGTAAGAAACGGTATAAGCCTGGGGTCTGACGCCGAGGAGGCGGCCACCGGGGTCTTGAAGCAGAAGGACATTACCGTCACCATCGACCTCAAGGACGGTAATGCTGCAGAAGAGATATATACCTGCGATTTTTCCATCGATTATGTAAAGATAAATGCCGATTACAGGACCTGATGCCATTCTCTGATGAAATCCGGATATCGTACGTTTACCATAGCCGGCCCTGAAGGCGTAGAACGGTTGCTCCGGAAAATACGCGGGCTCTATTCCTTGCGGGAAGAGACTGCCGACGATATAGACGAGCAGTATCTGGATACCTTTGATGGGCGACTGTCCAGCAGAAGATTAGCCCTCAGGCAGACGGAAAGGCGATTTGTGCTGGCCGCCTTTTCGGGGACTCCTTCCGAGGAAACTGAAGGGCCGCAGAAACCGAGAATCTTCTGGCAGGACTTCCCGGAAGGGAAGGTGAAGGACATGCTGGCGCCCATTTCCGGAGTTCGGGCCCTGTGTCCCCTGTTCAGGGTGGTCGGTCGGAGACGGCACTTCCGGGTGTGTAACCGGGACGAGAAGGTTGTCCTGCGTCTGCAGCTGGAAACGGGAGACCTCTATGTCGGAGAGGAAAAGCGGGAGGCCTTCGCTCCCCGCCTCCATTTAGAGGGAATGCGTGGATATCATAAACAATTTCAGCGCGTTTCTGAAGTTCTAGGGGAAAATGACTGTCAGAATCTGGAGCCTGGTCAGACCCCCGTGGATTTGTTTTTCAGTCAGCTGCAGATTCGGCCTGATGAAAACAAAATTCGGTTATGTTTGGGGAAAGACCAGACTGCCAGCCAGGCGATAAGTCTCATCGGACAGGGACTTCTGGCGGGAATGAAGAGAAATCTGCCCGGGGTACTAGAGGATATTGATTCGGAATTCCTCCACGATTTCAGGGTTGCAATTCGCCGGACACGGGCGCTGCTCTCTCAGTTTAAACAGGAGATTCCTCCCGGTCAGGCGGGAATCTTCCAGGATGAATTCCGGTGGCTGGGCTCGGTTGCGGGGCCGGTACGGGATCTTGATGTATGCCTGCAGAAGGAGGCGATCTACCGGGGACTGCTGCCGGATGATATGCATGCGGGGCTCTCTGGATTTATGGAGAAAATTGCTGAATGGCGGGAGAGGCAGGCGGTGATCATGCGCGATCACCTCCAGTCGGCGAGGGCGGCGGCCCTGTTCGCCAACTGGTCCGATTTCCTTAGCGCCCTGCCCTCTAAAATCCAGATGCCACAGGGGCAGATCCCCTGCCGGAAGGCGGCCAGGAAAGTCGTGCGGCGGTGTTTCCTGCGGCTGCTCAGGGATGCCAGGAGGACCATCCGGGGAGATATGCAGGACGTATCCATTCACAAGCTGCGAATCCAGGCCAAAAAATTCCGGTATATGGCCGAATTCTTCCGCGGTTTTTTTCCTGCACCCGACATGGACGCCCTGGTCAGCGACCTGCGGGGACTGCAGGATGATCTTGGCGATTTCAATGACCTGGCGGTGCAGATCCGAAGATTTCAGGAATATGGAACAGCCTTGTCCCTGGACCGGATTGCCGGGGAGACCCTGGATGCGCTGCTAGTACGTCTCGAGGTCGAAAAAAAACGGCTGCTGAAGAAATGCCTGAAGCGATGTATGCAGTTTATGAAACAAGATCGAACAGGCCTGTTTTGATGACATTTCAATATATAGCGGATGATTGGGTGGTGCATATGCCGGATCTGGTCTCAGGATGGATATAATCGCCATTTATAGTAACAAAGGCGGCGTCGGCAAGACCGCCGCTGCCGTCAACCTGGCCTATGAGGCATCCCGAAGCGGGATGGCTGTCCTGCTCTGCGACATGGATTCGCAGGGAGCGGCCTCGTATTATTTTCGTGTGCGGCCGAAAAAAAAATTCAGTGATAAAAAATTTCTTCAGGGTGATATAAACGACTTTATCAGGGGGACGGATTTTGACGGTCTCGATCTGCTCCCCGCTCTTTTTTCTTTCCGTCATCTGGATCTCAGGCTGGATAAAATGGAGAAGAGGAAGAACGGCTCGGTCTTTGATACGGTCTTTAAGACCATTGCAGGCGAGTACGACCTGGTAATCCTCGACTGTCCCCCCAACCCGACGCTCCTGACCGAGCACATCGTCCGGACTGCGGATATCCTGGTGACGCCGGTTATACCGACTACCTTATCCATACTGGCCCTGCAGCAGCTCTTGAAACTGACCGTTGAGCTGAAGATCGGCCACAGAAAGATCAAAGCCTTTTTTTCCATGGTGGAGAGAAGGAAAAATCTGCATTCGGCGACCATTGAGCAGTATAAAAAGTACCCTGTTTTTATGAAGACGGAGATTCCTTTTCTGGCGGAAGTCGAAAAAATGGGGATTAACAGGCAACCGGTGGGGGCGGCGGCAAGAAATTCGGCCTCTGCTCTTGCCTATGAGAGGCTTTGGCAGGAAATCTGGCAGAGGAGCTGAGCACATTGAAGCGACTATTTCTTATCCGGCATGCAAAATCGAGTTGGTCCAATTTGAAGATAACCGATTTTGACAGGCCCTTGAACAAGCGGGGGAAGCAGGAGGCGCCTCTTATGGCCCAGAGGCTGGCAAAACAGGAGGTCTGTCCCGACGCCCTGATCTCCAGCCCGGCAAAACGGGCCAAGGCCACAGCGGAGATTGTTGCCAGGAGCGTGAAGTATCCGGTAAAGCAGATTTACTACCTTGATTCGGTCTACACTTCGGAAACCAAAGACCTGCTGCGGGTCCTGCAGAAAATCGATGACCGGATTGAGACTGCCTTTGTGGTGGGGCACAACTATGCGATCACCGATCTGGCAGTGATGCTCACCAGCGTCTATATTGCCAAGATTCCCACCTGCGGCGTTGTGGCCATGGATCTGGCCGTGGGAAAATGGGCTGAGACAGGGGCTGGAAAAGGGGGCCTGCTCTTTTTCGACTTTCCAGGAAAGCATGAAGTGGAGAAATGAAACGATGCCCGTAACGTTTTCATCGGCGGCTGGCCGCTACCGGCCGGTCTGCGGCGATTCCCCCGGCTTGGTGTCGCTCTCCTGAGGCCGGCCGAATATTCCTCCTTCCTTTTCCCGATGGCCGATCATCCCTGCTGCACTGCATGCATCCATTATTACATCACCTATGATGCCTTGATGCCCTACGGCTGCCGGGCCTTGAAGTTCAAAACCGCCAAAAATCCGGCCCGGGTGGTCTTTGCCTCTTCCGGCATGGACTGCCAGCTCTTTGCATTGAAGAAGGGGGCAGTCACGAGAAGAGGAAAATGAATAACGGTGCAGCCTGAATTAAGAACGCCTGCCTGGCATGAGGAAGAGGCCTCAGTTTCTCAAATCCTCTTGTCTCCGGCAGGTCCTATCTCTTCTGGTGAACATGGAATTTTCAGAATTCGGTAAAAAATTTACGGACAAGGCCGGGATACTCTCCCTTATGGAGGACATGGCCAGGGCCATGGGCGGCAGCCGCGACATGATTATGATGGGGGGCGGCAATCCCGGATATATTGAGACGGTGCAGGAGATTGTCAGGAAAAGGCTACTGCGGATCTGCGCGGACAGACAGGCCTTTCATCGCCTGGTGGGGGTCTATAATTCTCCCCAGGGGGAACCGGGCTTTATCAGGGATCTGGCGGCCCTGCTGCGGCGTGAGTACAATTGGCCCCTCGGACCGGAAAATATCTGTCTGACCAACGGCAGCCAGACAAGCTTCTTCCTGCTGTTCAACATGTTTGCCGGAGAATACGCAGGGAAGGAGAGGAAGAGGATCCGGCTCCCCTTGACACCTGAATACATCGGATATGCCGATATCGGCCTCAATCGGGATTTCTTCATTGCCACAAGACCGAGAATAGATTATCTGGAGGACCACCTGTTCAAGTACAGGATCGATTTCGATGGGATCAGACTGGGTGAAGAGACTGGTGCAATCTGCGTGTCCCGGCCCACAAATCCCACCGGCAATGTGGTGACCGATGAGGAGGTGGGCCGGCTGGACCGGCTGGCCGGGGAGCATGGCGTTCCCTTGATCATTGACAGTGCCTATGGGCAGCCGTTTCCGGGGATTGTCTATTCCGAGGTGATGCCGATCTGGAATGAGAATATCGTCCTCTGCCTGTCGCTGTCCAAGCTGGGGCTGCCTGCCGTGCGTACCGGTATTATCGTTGCAAGGCAGGAAATTGTCGCCGCCGTTTCGGGGATGAACGCCATCATGTCCCTGGCGCCCGGCAGCTTTGGGGCGGTTTTGGCCGGGGAGCTGGTGGGCTCTGGCGATATCCTGTCCGTCAGCAAAACCTTGATCAGGCCCTTTTATCGGGATAAAGTGGAGAAGGCCCTGGCTATAATCGATCGGGAGTTTAAAGGTCTCGCCTATCGGGTGCACCGACCGGAAGGAGCCATGTTCCTCTGGCTCTGGTTCCAAGGCCTGCCGATTTCCAGCCTTGAACTCTACGAGAGGCTGAAAGTCCGGGGCGTGCTGGTGATCTCCGGACATTATTTCTTCCCCGGGCTGGAGGATGATCCCTGGATGCATAAGAATGAATGCCTCAGGCTGACCTATTCCCAAGATGAGGCGCAGGTGGCGGCAGGGATCGTAATTATTGCACAAGAGGTGAGACGGGCCTTTGCCGAGGCGGGGATGCGGGTGTAAGGCACGCCGGGGCGGAACAATATCTTTTGTCCGGTGCGGATCTCGAGATGCCGGACAAGAAGAGAGCGGGGCGGTTTTCAGGAATTCATACGAGGGAAAAGGATGCGTTGGAGTTATAAAATTGTCCATTACGATTACAAAAAGGAAGGAATTCTCGGCGGGACCTTTCTTGACGAGGCCGAGATCGAACAATCCATGAATGAGATCGGAAAGGAGGGGTGGGAGCTGATTTCCCTGCTTGAGGTCCATGATGGTCTGGCGGCGACCTTCAAAATGCCCTTTGAGGCACGTGCTCAGCCGGTTATACGACCCTCGGGTGAGATGCAGGAGGCGGAACGGCCTGTAGCTGCGCCACCCCCGCGTTTTCTTCGGCCCGAGCAGACTCAACAGCCTGTGCCCCTTGTTGAGGAGGTGGTGAAAAGGGATGTTGCGAACACAGAGCCTGCAGAAGACAGCCGGGCATTCAGACCGCCCAGACCTGTGCGGCCTGAACCGCCGATCAGGGGGGAGAATACGCGAAAGCCTGCGGAAAACGACAAGAGCGGCGGGGTTGGTTCAATCCGTATTGAGTAAGAAGAATCTCTTTTTTTCTCCAAAAGGCGCCTGTTGGAATACACTCCGGCAGGCGCCTTTTTTTTACCCGGAGCCCGAAAGCTTTTCTGTCTGGTGATGACCTAATCCGGGCCTCAGATCAGGCTGAGCAGTCTTGGCATCTGATAGCAGGCTGTGGCCAGAATAAAGGCAAAGACGGTATTGTACAGCATGGAAAAAACAGCCCATTTCCACGATGCTTCCCGGGCTATACAGATGACGGTGACCAGGCAGGGGCTGTAAAACATGATGAAGATCAGCGCTGCTATGGCGACCCACCGGTTCCAGTGCGGGTCCTGCTGCAGGCGAGTTGCCAGCGGGGCCGACTCCCTGCTTTCGACCTTGCCCATGGAATAGGCTGTCCCCAGGGTGGAGACGATGACTTCTTTTGCCGCAAATCCGCCTATCAGCGCTATATTGGTCCGCCAGTCGAAACCGGCGTATCGGGAAACGGGTTCCATGGCCGTGCCCAGCGTTCCCGCCATAGAGTTTCTCAAGGCTTCCTCTGCCTGCGCATCGTCGATACTCTTGCGCTCTTGTGAAGCTGTCTCGGTATTTGCATGATGCTGGGTTTCGAGGTTCAGCCGCTGCTGATCAAAGACGGCGACCTGATCCGGCGAGAGGCGGGGAAAGGTCATCATTGCCCAGAGGAGGATCGAGATGCCCAGAATCACGGTGCCGGCTTTCTTGATATATTGCCAGGTCCGCTCCCAGGTATGGATGAGCAGACCTGGCAGGGTTGGGAGACGATAGGGGGGGAGTTCCATGACAAAAGGGGTCGGGTCGCCTTTAAGTACCGTTGAACGGAAAAGTTTTGCCGACAGCAGGGCCACCAGCCAGCTCACCACTGTGAATAAAAACATATAACGGGCCTTGTCTTCGCTGAAGAAGGCGCCGATCAACAGGGCCAGCACCGGCAGTTTAGCCCCGCAGTTCATAAAGGGGACGGTCAGGAGGGTGGCCAGCCGTTCCTTGGGCGAACGGAGCGTTCGGGTCGCAAGCACCCCGGGAACAGCACAGCCTCCTGCTATGCCGCCTGAAATGATGAAAGGCATGACCGAGGAGCCGTGCAGACCGAAAATTCTAAAGATCCTGTCCATCATGAAGGCGACTCGGGCCAGGTAGCCGGAATCTTCAAGGATGGCGATGCCGAAGAACATGAACATGATCAGGGGCACGAAGCCTAAGACGCCTCCGACCCCGTGAACGGCCCCGGAGATGATCATCGATTTAAAGAGACCTTCGGGCAGGGCGCCGTCAATAAGGCCGCTGAGCCAGCCGAAGAGGCTGTCCAGCCAGTGGACCGGCAACTCGCTCCAGGAAAAGGTGAACTGATAAAGTCCGAAAAGCACGGCCAGCATGATAAGCGGTCCCAGCAGGCGGTCGGTGACGACCTTGTCGATCTTATCGGAGGCGTAGAGCCGGTCTGTATCGAAGGTGCGGGTCTGCACGCCTTGGCGGATGATGGACTTGATAAAGCCGTACCGGTGGTCGGCGATAATGGCCTCGGGGAAGACGCCCATGGTCTTGCGCAGATGGTCGGAGACCAAGTCGGCCTGGGCCTCTACCCTTGCAGCCACGGCCTGGTCGACCACACGCCCCCTGGCCATGATCTGATCGTCATGTTCCAGATACTTGATGGCTGTGAAACGGGAAGGATAGGTGTCGGTCAGAAAGCTCTGCCGATGGATTTCGGCCATGAGCGTCATCACAGTCCCGTCAAGGTCCTCACCGTAGGAGATATCAAGGGGCTGCCATATCCTTTTGTCTTCAGCAACCGCGACGGCCCGGTCGATAAGAGCGTCCGTCCCGAAACCTGAGCGGGCGATTATCGGGACCACCGGAACGCCCAGGAGGGCTTCCAGCTGTCCGGCGTTGACTTCAATACCGCGATCCTTGGCCACGTCAATCATATTGAGGGCGATGATCATGGGGACGCCCAGCTCTAGAAACTGGCAGGTCAGATAGAGATTGCGTTCAAGATTGGAGGCGTCCACGATATTGATCACCACCTGCGGCTTTTCGTTGACCAGATAGTCTCTGGCAACCAGCTCTTCGACCGAATAGGCGGTGAGGGAATAGGTCCCGGGGAGATCTGTGAGAAGAATTTCGCGGCCGCCCCGCTCGAAATGTCCCTCTTTATAATCAACCGTTATTCCAGGATAATTTCCGACATGTTGACGTGCACCAGTGAGTTTGTTGAAAAGCGTTGTTTTTCCGGCATTAGGGTTGCCCGCAAGGGCCATGGTAATTCTTACTTTTGGAGCATCCATAATTGTGCGACTCGTGCTGTTTGGTTATTGTGATGCCGGAACCGGCTGAAAGGATATCAGCGGGGGGAGACCCCGTTTTTCACGCGTTTTTTTTCCGGGCAGACGGAGACCCCGCATCCGCCAGAACATCCGCATCCGCATTCAAATCCGGCCGCCGGGTTGGTGGCTGCCTTAAATTGCCGGTAGAGTTTTCGCCCAATGAAAAAGGAGCAGACGCAGAGAGTAATTCCTACTGCAAGGGAATCCCACATGATTGTCTCCATAGAATGCGAATGATTAGGTGCCCCTAACTAAAAAAGTCGAAAAAAAGTCCGGAAAACCCGGACCGAACAAACCTTCAGGTAAGTATCTCTACTCTAATGACTCAACAAAAATATTCCTGCTGGCAGTCTTATCAAGACTCACGGTGCCCCCCTGGATTTTGAGGATACAGCGGGCATCAGCTTCCTGACAAAGAACCTCTACCTCTTCACCGGCATGGAAACCGAGGGCGGCCATTCTGGCACAGAGTTTCCTGTCCCCGGTTATCTTACAGATTCTCTTCCTTCCGCGGCGGCCGATTTTCGACAGTGGCGCCACCTCACCGGCTGGCCTATCGCCCATACACTGCCTGAACTTTCCGGCAAGACAGCTGCAGGCATGATTAAACTGTTTAAACCTCATCGCATTCCTCCGTCAAAGAACAACCTTTAGGTACACCAAACAATAGTCCGTGTCAAAGGATTTTTCAAGAGGAGTGAAAAAATAAGGGGGGGCTAATACGTGGGAAAAAGCTTATGCCTCCGGGCTTGTATCCGTCTCTTCGGCAATCTCGACCATGATATGATCGGCTTCATTGTTTCTCAGGGTCAGAGTCCCGCCCATAACCCTGAGGGCTACCGGATCATAGAGTGGTGCCCGGCCCTGGACGGTGACCTCGGTGCCGGGTACCAGGCCCATTTCCCGGATGCGCTGGCCAAGCATACCGCCGACCTTGACCGATGTGATTATTCCTGACTGGCGGACCTTCATCCGTCGTAAGCTGATTTCTGCCATGATCTTTCTTTGCCTGAAAATGTGATCGATTGAAGGCCGGAGGCCTTGGCTTATTTATCCTGTTCCCTGGCCCATGAATCACGCAGGGTGACTATCCGGTTGAAGACCGGCTTTCCCTTCTGTGAATCGATCTGGTCAATGCAGAAGTATCCCTGACGTTCAAACTGGACGCGGCTCCCCGGTTCCATATCAGCCAGTGCCGGCTCCATCCGGCAATCGTTTAAAACCCGCATGGAGTCAGGATTCAGATAAGTCTTGAAATCCACATCCTTGACGGCATCGGGGTGGGCGACGGTGAAGAGACGGTCATAGAGACGGACGGGGCAGTTGAGGCTGCGGGCTGCCGAAACCCAGTGAATGGTCCCTTTGACCTTCCTGCCGTCCGCTGCGTTGCCGCCTCTGGTCAATGGATCGTAGATGCAGTGAATCTCAAGTATCTCTCCAGACTTCTCATCCTTGACCATGGAGACGAAACGGATCAGGTAGGCGTAGCGGAGCCTGACCTCTCGGCCGGGTCCCAAACGGAAGTATTTCTTGGGAGGATCCTCCATGAAATCGGAGCGTTCAATGTAGATTTCTTTGCTAAAGGGTAGCTTTCTGGTCCCCAGTTCAGGCTTGAAGGGGTGGTTCTGGGCCTCCATCTCTTCGACCTGACCTTCGGGATAATTGTCAATGATCATCTTCAGCGGCTCAAGTACCCCCATGACTCTGGGGGCCGTCTCATTGAGGTCCTCACGCACCGCATTTTCCAGGACCCCCATATCGATCCAGCTCTCCTTTTTGCCGATGCCGATGAGGCTACAGAAATTACGAATGGATGCAGGCGAATAGCCGCGCCGTCTGAGACCTGAAATGGTCAGCATGCGGGGGTCGTCCCAACCTGCCACATAGCCGCCGCTGACGAGCTGAAGGATCTTGCGCTTACTCATGACCGTGTAGGTCAGGTTGAGCCGGGCGAACTCTATCTGTCGGGGATGACAGGGCGTCGCCAGGGTGTCCAGAACCCAGTCGTAGAGGGGACGATGGTCCTCGAATTCCAGCGTACAGAGGGAATGGGTGATTCCTTCGATGGCGTCAGAGATGCAATGGGTATAGTCATACATGGGATAGATGCACCACCTGTCGCCGGTGCGATGATGGGGGACCTTCAATATCCTGTAGATAACCGGATCCCGCATATTGACGTTGGGGGAGGCCATATCGATCCTGGCCCGCAGAACCCGGCTGCCCTCCTCAAATTCGCCCTGGCGCATACGGTTGAAAAGATCCAGATTCTCTTCCGGCGTCCGGTCCCGGTAGGGGCTCTCCCGGCCCGGCTCTGTCAGCGTCCCTCGGTATTCCCTTATTTGTTCCCCCGTGAGATCGCAGACATAGGCCTTTCCCATCCGAATGAGCTGCACGGCATAGTCGTAGAGCCGGTCGAAATAATCCGAGGCATAGAAGAGATTTTTTCCCCAGTCAAACCCCAGCCATTGCACATCCCGCATGATGGATTCGACGTAGGCGCTCTCCTCCTTGCTGGGGTTGGTGTCGTCAAAGCGCATGTGGCAGGGGCTGCTGTTTTCCTGGGCGATGCCAAAATTCAAGCAGATCGACTTAGCGTGGCCGATATGCAGGAAGCCGTTAGGCTCCGGCGGAAAACGAGTGACGGTATGATCATGTTTGCCGGTCCGCAGGTCGTCGGCGATGATCTGCCGGATGAAGTCCAGGGGCTTGTCTTGGGTATTCTCTTGCATGTCCATGATGTTGTCGATTCCCTCCGGATCAGAGGATAGTGATTGAATTCAAAAGAGTTCTCCGGTCCTGCGCAACCGCTGTACAACCCGGTCGCGACCGATGGCCGTCAGGACCTCGATCATGGACGGCCCTGCCAGCTGACCGGTGACCACCGTTCGCATGCCGTTGATGATCACACCCGGTTTGACATCCTTCTCCTCGGCCAATTCCCTTGCCAGCCGTTCCGCCTCCTCGGCGGAGAATTCGTCCATCCGGGCATAACGGTCGGCGAGTGCGGGGAGCCAGTCCTGCAGTTCCGGAAATTTGAGGACATTTTTCTGGAGCGGCTTGTCTTCAATCCGGAAATCTTCGGCGAAATAGGCCCTGCCCAGGGTGGCAAAATCCTTCAGCGTATGAAAGCGTTCCCGGATCAGATCCAGGGTCTTGAGATACCACTGCCGTTTTTCGCCCGCATATTCCTGGTTCCAGAGCCCTGCTTCCTCAAGCTCCTGCCGGACCAGTTCGCCAATCTCCTCAATGGCCATGGTCCGGAGATAGTGCTCGTTGATGGCAATGGCCTTGGGGTCGGTGAAGAATTTGGGGTCATCCTTCCTGAAGTTGAAGATGGAGCTGGATTTATTGATCCTCTCCAGGGTGAAGGCCTCGATCATCTCCTGCCTGGTGAAGATCTCGCGGTCATTGCCCGGCGACCAGCCCAGCAGGGCCAGGAAGTTATTGAAAGCCCAAGGGATAAATCCGTGCTCGCGATAGAAATGAACCGCCACAATCTCTCCGTGGCTCCGCTTGGAGATCTTCGCCTTTTTTGTGTCCAGGGTGAGGGGGATATGGGCGAAGACCGGCAGTGGAGCGCCCAGCGCTTCATAGAGGAGCACCTGCCGGGTGGTGTTGGTCATATGGTCCTGGCCGCGGATGATATGGCTTATTTTGTCCCTGATGTCGTCAACGACGTTGCAGAGAAGATAAAGAGGCTTGCCGTTGGAGCGGACAATGACGAAATCGTCCACCTCCCGGTAGTCGCATTCAATGCGGCCCAGTACTTTATCGTCATAGCCCAGCGTTCCCTGACGTTCGGGGACCCTGAACCGGACCACGAAGGGAATGCCAGCCTCCTCCTTCGCCCTGACTTCGGCGGGCTTCAGGTGTCTGCAGGTCCCGTCATAGCCGAGATTCTGTTTGGCGGCCAGGGCCGCCTCCCGCTTTGCATCCAAGACTTCCTTGGTGCAGAAACATTTATAGGCATTGCCCTGATCCAGCAATTTCCGCGCGGCGGCCAGGTGATCGTCACTGAAACGGGTCTGGAAGTAGGGGCCTTCGTCCCAGTCGATACCCAGCCATTTCAGGCCGTCCAGTATGCCGTTGATGGATTCCTCCGTCGATCGTTCCGCATCTGTGTCTTCAATGCGCAGGATCAGTTTACCGCCGGTTTTTTTCGCGAAGAGCCAGTTGTAAAGAGCGGTTCTGGCGCCGCCTATATGGAGATACCCGGTAGGGCTGGGGGGAAAACGAAGCCGTGTTTCTGTCATGCCTGCTCCTTGAATGGTTGCCTCTGAGCCTCTCAGCATGTCTCCGATCTGCCTGCATGGCTGCCGGAGGGGTAAAATAGTCATACCGCCTGTCTGAAAAGGAGAACACTCTGATCTCTAAGAACTGTACAGCATTTTGAATTCGAGTGCTATATATCGTCTCCAAATTGATTGTTCAATAGCTTTGATGGAATTCGGGAAAAATAGAAGGCCTGTGGCTGGAAGAGAAGGATAAATGGTGAATATTCATTGATGAAGCGTATCTATTTTTTCTTGTTCTCTTCCTGTATCCCCTGTATATTTTCTGATTTTATGGAAAAGAGGGGCATCTCGTTTGAGATGCCGTCATACTTTTCCCGGAGATCGATGGCTGCTGAAAGAGTTGCAGTCGTATGATTTGACCGTATAATCCATTTTCTATGAGATACCCTGGGCGTACAGCGCGGCCTTAGTCTGCAGGATGGTTTTTCTGGGCACCATACCATTTCTTTGGGGGATAAGGGCGAAGGGTTCATTCGAGGAGCTGAAATGAAGGTACTGATTAGTGACAATCTGGCCCCGGCAGGGGCACAGATTTTGCGGGATGCAGGTCTTGAGGTTGATATTAACACCGGGCTGCCTCCGGAAGAGCTGAAGAAGATCATCGGCAGCTACGATGGCCTGGTTATCCGCAGCGCCACCAAGGTGACTGCCGATGTTATCGAATGTGCGACCAACCTGAAGGTCATCGGCCGCGCCGGCATCGGTCTCGACAATGTCGATGTGCCTGCCGCAAGCCAGAAGGGGATCGTTGTCATGAATGCCCCCGACGGCAATGCAACCACCGCCGCCGAGCATGCCATCGCCATGATGATGTCCCTCTCCCGCAATATTCCGCAGGCGACTGCCTCGATGAAGGCGGGGAAATGGGAGAAGAAGAGCTTCATGGGCAGGGAGGTGACCGGCAAGGTCCTGGGTATTGTCGGTATCGGCCGCATCGGCGGCATTGCCGCCAGCAGGGCCCAGGGGCTGAAGATGAAGACCATCGCCTACGATCCCTTCCTCCCCAAAGATATCGCTGATAAAATCGGGGTTGAGCTGGTCGATCTGATGGAGCTTGCCCGCAGGTCGGACTATATCACTGTGCATGTACCCCTGACCAAGGAGACCAAAGGGCTGCTTTCCACCGAGTTCTTCGGCAATATGAAGAAGGATGCGATGTTTATCGACTGTGCCCGCGGCGGGGTCTGCGATGAGGCTGCCCTGTATCAGGCCCTGGTCGACGGGAAACTGGCCGGAGCTGCCCTTGATGTGTTCGGCTCGGAGCCGACAACGCCTGAAAACTGCCCCCTGCTGGGGCTGAAGAATTTTATCTGTACCCCGCATCTGGGGGCCTCCACCAGTGAGGCTCAGGAAAATGTGGCTCTGATTATCGCCGAGCAGATGGCGGATTACCTGAACAAGGGGGCTGTCACCAATGCGGTGAACGTCCCGTCGGTCAGCGATGATGTCCTGGCCCAGGTCGGCCCGTACATCACCCTGGGTGAGATGCTCGGCAATATGCATATGCAGATCGCCAGAGGCGGGGTTCGGGAGGTCAGTATCGAGTATTGCGGCGAACTGGCCGAGCTGAACACCAGCCCGATCACCGTAGCCTTTCTGAAAGGGCTGTTCACACCGATTCTGAAAGATGCGGTCAATTATGTTAATGCCCCCATTATTGCTAAAGAAAGAGGCATTCGAGTGGTTGAGTCCAAGACCGATCGCGCTCCCGATTTCACCAATGTCCTGTCTGTCAAGGTTATCACCAATGAAGGGGAAAATATCCTGGTGGGGACAGTTTTCGGAAAGAAGGAACCGCGTCTGGTCAGGTTGAATTCCTTCCGTCTGGAGGCCCTTCCCGCAGGTCCGATGCTGCTGGTTTACAATAATGACGTTCCGGGGGTTATCGGCGACCTCGGCACTACCCTTGGCAAGGCTGGAGTCAATATCTCCAGAATGACTGTGGGACGTGAGGAGGAAAGCCAGCAGAATATCATTTTGCTGGGTACCGATCAGTTGATATCAAAAGAATTGCTGACCAAAGTGTTGAATCTGGACAATATCGACGGTGCCGTGGTGCTTGAGCTTGCAAATTTCTGATCGATCCCGGAGTCTTGTGGTTAATAGCTTAAAAGGCAGGTAGTTATGGAATCAAAGAAAGAAGACGGATGCTCGTGTGAAGAGGGGAAAGTCCCCGACAAGGACGGAAAGTGTGTGATGCCCGAGGTCACGTTTTCAGCCTTGACCATGTCTTTCAGCACCTCGGTGCTGTATCATCTGGGAGAGATCGGTGATCCAAGGACAGGCAAGAAAGAGATCGACCTGGATCTGGCAAAACATGGAATCGACACGCTTTCCCTTCTACAGCAGAAGACAAAGGGCAATCTCACTGAAGACGAGGAAGAGATGTTGAAGTCCATCCTTTATGATGTGAAGATGCGTTTTGTCAAGGCTGTTAAAAAATGAGGACAGAGGTGTTGAAGACACTGCAGGCCGGGGAATGGCGCTTCTGAGTTCGATTCTGCCCTCTCTCTGCCTGCAGGCCCCTGCCAAGGTCAACCTTTTTCTGAAGGTTCTGGGGAAGAGGCCGGATGGATACCATGATCTGGAGACCTGGATGCAGAAGCTGGATCTCTGTGACCGGATCACCCTGACTTTGCGGGACATTCCTGGGATTTCGCTCAGATGCGCAGGGGGCGATCTCCCGGCGGACGGGTCCAATCTGGCCTGGAGGGCCGCTGCCGCTTTCTTTGCCGCCAGCAGGCATGCCGCTGCATACGGGGTGGATATCGTCCTGGAAAAAATAATCCCCGTCGCGGCGGGACTTGGAGGCGGGAGCAGTGACGCCGGGGCGGTGCTCAGAGGGCTGAATAACCTTTTCGGCGATGAACTCCCTGTGGAAATGCTCCTGGAACTCGGCAGAAGGCTCGGAGCCGATGTCCCTTTCTTTGTCAGCGGTCACGATGCGGTTCTGGCAACGGGGATCGGCGATCGGATGGAAGCTGTAGATTCCCTGAGGCACTGCACGTTTCTACTGGTTAACCCTGGTTTTTCCGTTTCAACGCAATGGGTCTATGAAAATTTTACATTGACAAAAGATGTGAAAAAATCTACAGTCTCAGGTTCTCAAAAATTGGATTCCGGCACATTTCCATTGACGAAAACCATCAATGATCTGGAAGGGGTCACCATAGGCAGGTATCCGGAAATCGCAGATATTAAGAGAAAGCTTCTGGCTGCCGGAGCCGTGTCTGCTTTGATGTCGGGAAGCGGGCCGACTGTCTTTGGGGTTTTTCCGGATAGGGAAGGTCCTCATTCGGCGGATATCAGTGGTGTTGCCCACAGGCTGCGCCAGGAGTTCGGGGAAAAGATTTTTGTGGCGAGAGCAGCAGGTGCTGGGGCGTAGCCAAGCGGTAAGGCACCGGGTTTTGATCCCGGCATTCGCAGGTTCGAATCCTTCCGCCCCAGCCATTTCCCTGGGTCCCGAACAGTACACCCTAGACTAAGAAGTCGTACGATGCCAAATATAATTAAAATTGTTACAGGCAATGCCCATCCGTTGATGGCCAAGGAAATTGCCGATCATCTGGGGTTGCCCGTTTCGACCGCAGACGTCAGGAAATTCAGTGACGGTGAAATATTCGTCGAGATGAAGGAAAATGTCAGGGGTGCTGATGTGTATATCATCCAGCCGACCTGCACACCTGTAAACGACCATCTGATGGAACTGGTCCTGATGGTTGATGCGCTTCGCCGGGCCTCGGCCAGAAGGATCACTGCCGTCGTTCCATATTACGGTTATGCCCGTCAGGACAGAAAGGTCGCGCCAAGGGTGCCGATCTCTGCGAAGGTTGTAGCCGAGATGCTGATGGCTGTCGGTGTCCGGCGGGTTCTCTGTATGGATCTGCATGCAGGTCAGATCCAGGGATTTTTCAATATTCCTGTTGATCATCTGTACGCCGCTCCGGTGCTGCTGCGCTATATCAAGGCCAATTTCAAAGAAGTGATCATGGTCTCTCCGGATGCCGGTGGCGTTGAGCGGACCAGGGCCTTTGCCAAGCGGTTGAACACCGGGCTTGCCATCATCGATAAACGGCGTGACCGGCCGAATGAGTGCGAGGCGATGCACGTGATCGGGGATGTGAAGGGGAAGACGGCTATCCTGCTGGATGATATGGTGGATACGGCCGGGACCCTCTGCAATGGTGCCGCGACGCTCCTGAAAAACGGGGCAAAGGAGGTTCATGCCTGCTGTTCGCATCCAGTCCTGTCAGGACCGGCCGTGGAGAGACTTAATGCCTCGGATATCAAATCGCTTGTTGTGACCAATACGATTCCGCTCAAAGGCGCCGCATTGGAATGTGAGAAAATTAAAGTGCTTTCCGTCTCAAGTCTGTTGGCTGAGGCCATAAAAAGGATTCATAACGAAGATTCGGTCAGTTCGCTTTTTGTATAGTTGATTGTGCTGGAGCAAAGAGAGTTCGTCTTAATTGTATATAAAACGCTCAGCTGCCCTGGAAAGGGGATGTCCTTGACAGGCAGGGTGTGAAGCGAAGGAGAAGAATATGTTACAGATAGAAATGTCTGCGTCTGTCAGGAAGGGAGCCGGAAAAGGGGCCATGCGTCGTCTTCGTATGGAAGGAAAGACCCCGGCGGTCGTCTATGGAGGCGGATCTAAAGCCCTGCCTCTTGAGCTGGAAACGTCGTCATTTTTTCAGCAGCTTCTGGAGGTATACCGCAGCAACTGCGTGGTGACCCTGAAGGTGGATGATGGTTCTACACGCCATGTGCTTATGGGAGAGGTCCAGACCGATCCGATTCGCGATACCATTCTGCATGCAGACTTTGTCGAGGTTGATCTGAATAAGCCGCGCCGTTTCACCGTGCAGCTTGCCTTCACCGGCAAGGCAAAGGGTGTCGACTTCGGCGGTGTGTTGCAGATCGGCAAAAAAGAGGTCGTCCTTGAGGGCAATCCGCTCGATATTCCTGATGATATCAAGGTCGATATCACTCCTTTGAAGATTGGAGACAATATTACTGTGGGTTCCGTATCAATTGCCGACAATATCAAATTGATCACCAAGGCGTCTACCGTCTGTGTCGCTGTTGTTGCACCAGGTGCGGCCGCAGCTGCAGCGGAATAATTTCCGTAGGGAGGGATGGACTTTCGGGTCCTCCCCTCCTGCTTGCAGTTTGAGAAGCGGTCTGTGTAAAGTGTCCGGGAAGGGTTATGCCCTTTCCGGATTTTCTATTTCCGGATGTTGTTCCTGTCGAGCGCATATCAATGGGTGAAGATACTTTCATTATCGTAGGACTTGGAAATCCTGGCGACCTGTATGCCGGCACCAGGCATAATGCCGGTTTTATGGTCGTGGATGAATTGGCCAGAAGATGGGATTGTACCCCTGGTCCTGAAAAATGGGACGCCTCTTCTGTCAGGATTTCAATTTTCGGGAAAAAAGTTTGTCTTGTAAAACCAATAACATATATGAATATGAGCGGTAAAGCCGTTGTCCGATTCGTTGATTTTTATAAGACTCCGTTGCCGTGTCTGCTGGTTATTCATGATGACCTGGATATGAAACCCGGACGCATTAAGCTGATCGCCGGCGGAGGCGCCGGGGGACATAAAGGTATTCGTTCCCTCATTGAACATCTTGGCGGTCGGGAATTTGTGCGTTTGAAGATTGGCATAGGCAAACCAGGTCAGGGCTCTGCCCATGCCGATATGCCGGTGGAAAAGTATGTCCTCGCTCCGTTTTCAAGAGAGGAACAGGACCTTCTGGCTGGTCGGATGAACGTGCTGGTCCAGGGGATTGAACTGTTTCTTCAGGACAATGCCGGCAGGGCCATGAATCTGCTGAACGGCCTGAAATAAAGGGAGTCTCCTCCCGTCCGCCACACTCTCCTTTCCCGTTGGCCAGAAAACACGGGCGTTTCCGGCCATTCTGTGATAGAGTACATCTTCCGGCAATTTCAAAATGTATCAGGCCGCAGGATACTCATCTTCCCTTTTCGATTCGGAACCCTTGGGGTTTGTCCTAATTTGGGGTTTATCCCAGCAGATTTATCGGGGTTATCTCAGGGATGGTATCTATCTGCCTTGATTATTGTGAGTTTTCGCCTGAAATCAACGTATGCGGAAATTTTCACCACTGGTAAAGCAGGAGTGTTCAGGGGTTGAAGATTCGAGCATGACAAACAGATCGGCCGGATGACTAAGTGCTCATGGCAGTCTTTACTGACTGATGCGTGGGCCTTTGAAGGAAGGAGAGGACAGTGTTTGCAAAAGGCGATATGGCTGTATATCCGGCTCATGGTGTAGGGGTCATTACTTCGATTGAGACGCAAAGAGTTGCTGGAGTAGATCAGACATTCTATGTTTTACAGATCCTTGAAAATAGAATGACAATCCTGATCCCGACCCAGAGCAGTAAACATGCAGGACTCCGTTCCATTGTCTCGAAGCAGGAGGTTGACAAGGTGCTCTCCATCCTGGAAGACAGGGACATGGAGATTGGGCCCCAGACCTGGAACCGACGTTATCGCGACTATATGGATAAAATCAAGACCGGTTCAATTTGTGATTTGGCCGAGGTGCTCAGGGATCTCTTCCTGCTCAGCGTGGACAAGGATCTTTCCTATGGAGAGAGAAAAATGCTTGACACGGCAAGAAGTCTGCTGGTCAAGGAACTCTCTCTGGCCCAGCAGGTTGATGAGGAAAAGATGTCCCAGAGGATAGACAGAATTTTCCCCTGAATACCGCGTAAATCTTCATCCTAGATGGCCATCTGTCATGGTTTTTCTCGTGTTTTCTTTGTGCCATGGGCTCACACAGTAATACGCATCCGGACTGCAGTCCCGTCACCTGCAGGATATCGTTTCAGATCGCCCAGCTCCAGGCAGGGCTGCGGCTGGATCACTTCCTGGCCCAGCACCTGCCCGAAGTGTCCCGTTCCCAGTTGACATCCTCAATCCGGGCCGGAGATATCCTCGTCAACGGTGCCGTCCGGAAGAGCGGTTACCGCTTAAAACCTGAAGAGCGGATCACAGGGCATATCTCGCCTCCCGCTGCCATCGATGTGAAGCCCGAGAACATCCAGTTGACCATCCTTTATGAGGATGAATATCTTCTTATTATCTCTAAACCGCCAGGCTTGGTGGTGCATCCGGGCAGCGGCAATGCCTCGGGGACCCTGGTCAATGGTCTGCTCCATCACTGCAGTTCCCTTGCCGGGGTCGGCGACAGCATCAGGCCGGGCCTTGTCCACAGGCTCGACAAGGACACCTCCGGAGTTATGGTGATCGCCAAGCGCGATGACGTCCACAGAAAGCTTGTCGATGCTTTTAAGGCACGGACCATGCAGAAAGAATATACGGCTCTTGTGCATGGGATTCTGGCCAGGCCTCAAGGGCGTCTGGTCGCCGCCATCGGCAGGCATCCCGTGCATCGTCAGAAGATGGCGGTGCGTGAGGTGGGAGGCCGGTATGCGGCCACGTATTGGCAGGTCATTAAGGATTTCTGCAGGATGTATAGCCTGCTCACGGTTGGGATTGAGACCGGCAGGACCCATCAGATCAGGGTGCATATGGCCCATCTGGGGCATCCCGTGGCAGGTGACAGACTCTACGGCAGGGGCGGGTCACACTTTCCGCGGCAGATGCTGCATGCCTCACGAATACGTTTTGTCCATCCCGCAACCGGCGAGGCCCTGGATTTTGAGGCGCCGCTCTGGCCAGATTTTGTCGCCGTCCTGGAAGAGTTGGAACAGCAGGCTGCCTGCAAATAAAGGTGGTCAGGTAGGTCTTGTGCCGTGCTGCCGGGAGAATCGTACAAACTCCTGATGCTCTCCCCTTGTCTGAAACCAGCGCATCTGCTAAGCTGTCGCACAGGTTTCTTTTGCATGTACGTCTCTTCTGGAATATCGGGGGTCTCGCTTGAGGTGCGGGAATATGAAAATCGCAGTCACAGGCGGGATCGCCACGGGCAAAAGTACAGTTTGCAGGCTACTTGCCAGGCTTCTCAAGGTCTGCGCAATGGATGCCGATCAGATCTGCCATGAGCTGATGGAAAAGGGGCAGCCTGGCTGGCTGGGCATCCGGCGGGCCTGGGGGGAGCGGTTTTTTGACGCTGAAGGCGCAGTTGATCGGACCTTATTAAGGAAGACAGTCTTTGTCGAAGAAGGCATCCGGCATGAGTTGGAGGCCATCCTGCACCCGCTGGTCCGGACCGGGATAGCAGCCCGGGAGAGAGCGTTGGCCGGAGAGAATCTCCTTGTTGAGGTTCCCTTGATATATGAAGTGGGATGGCAGAGCGATTTTGACAGGATTGTGACCGTTTACGCAACGGAGAGCAGGTGCATCCAGCGGATAATTGCCAGGGACAGGACGACGGTACAGGATGCCAGGAGGATCCTTGCCGCGCAGATGCCGGTCGTTTGCAAAGCCTTGCAGGCCGATTCTGTCATTGACAATTCCGGCCCGTGGGCCTATACCTGTCTTCAAACCTATGATTTGGCCCGATTCTTGCGAAAAACGCCCTGACATTATAGAATCTGACGTTTTTTCGCCAGGAAAAGTCTTGACAGTCTTTTGGTGAAGCCGTATAAGGTGGGTATCAGTCTGGAAATTGAAAAACCCGCCTCTGATAGATCTTTAGATGTTCCGTTGGAAAAACCTGAGTTTTGTCTTGATGCCCCTGTCTTGGGTATATATTTGATGGTGCAGGCCTGAAGTCTTCAAAGACGCAACTGTGCTGCAAAAATCTAATCAATAGTTCCATTCTATCTTTAATCTTAAATATAAAAACCTCATAAAAAAAATCTTTCCGGTTTGTCTTGCCACATGCGTACAGCAAAAGGTGCATTCATATTCAATCCGGAATGGATCATACTCGAATATTTGAGCCGCTGGATATGTTGAACAGCATAAACAGTAATACCTGTAGTGTCCTGCCAAGCAAAACCATGTAAGGAGATAGTGATTAATGAATCTGGCGGAATTGAAACTGAAAAAGATTGGTGAACTGGTAAAACTCGCGCGGCAGTTCAAAGTGGAAGGGTTCAGCTCCATGCGGAAGCAGGAGCTGATCTTCTCTCTGTTGCAGGCACAGGCTGAAGAAGACGGGAAGATGCGCGGCAACGGCGTACTCGAAATTCTGCCCGACGGTTTTGGCTTTCTCCGGTCCCCGGATTACAACTATCTGCCAGGTCCTGATGATATATACGTTTCTCCCTCCCAGATTCGCCGTTTGAACCTGCGAACAGGGGATGTCGTCGACGGGCTTGTCCGTGCCCCCAAAGAGGGTGAGCGGTATTTTGCCCTGCTCAAGGTGGAAAGCGTCAACTTCGATCCCCCAGAGGCCGTCAAACAGAAGACCCTTTTTGGAAATCTGACGCCGCTTCACCCTAACGAAAAATTCAATCTTGAATGGCAGCCGGACAACTATTCCATGCGGCTGATGGACATGTTCTGCCCAATCGGAAAAGGACAGAGGGGGCTGCTGGTGGCCCCGCCCAGGACGGGGAAAACTGTCCTGATGCAGAAGATCGCCAACTCCATCGTCAGAAATCATAAGGAGGTCTACCTGATCGTCCTCCTGATTGATGAACGTCCTGAAGAGGTGACCGAAATGGCGCGGAGCGTCAAGGCTGCCGAGGTTGTAAGTTCCACCTTCGACGAACCTCCCCAGCGCCATATTCAGGTGGCCGAGATGGTCATCGAAAAAGCCAAGCGGCTGGTTGAGCATAAAAAGGATGTCGTGATCCTGCTGGACAGCATTACCCGTCTGGCCAGGGCCTATAATACCGTGACTCCCTCCAGCGGCAAGATCCTCTCCGGCGGTGTCGAGGCAAATGCCCTTCATCGCCCCAAACGGTTTTTCGGCTCCGCCAGAAATATTGAAGAGGGCGGCAGTCTTACGATCCTTGCCACGGCTCTGGTTGAGACAGGCAGCCGGATGGACGAGGTCATCTTCGAGGAGTTTAAGGGCACCGGCAATATGGAGTTGGTGCTGGACCGGAAGATGTCTGATAAACGGGTCTTCCCGGCCATGGACATCAAACGGTCGGGGACGCGTAAGGAGGACCTGCTCCTGAAGCCTGAAACCCTCAATAGACTCTGGATCCTGCGCAAACTGCTTTCCTCAATGAATCCGGCTGACGGCATGGAGTTTCTGTTAGACAAACTGAAACAGCAGAAGACAAATAGTGATTTCCTCGATTCCATGAACAGCTGATTCCGTCTTCAACGACCGGCTGCTCCGCTTGACGCTTGAGCGCAGCGGCTTGCTAGAATTATGTTGAATTATTTGACCGGGCGGTTATAATGATTCGTTTAAATCTGTCAGTACTGTGAATTGTATTCTAAACCCCATTGTGGAAGTTAAGATAGAGGAGTCAGGGATCATGAAAGAAGGTATCCATCCGGAATATCATCAAATAAATGCAGTTTGTGCCTGCGGAAACGAGGTCGCGATCGGCTCAGTGGATAAGGAAGTGCGGGTGGAGATCTGTTCTGCCTGTCATCCGTTTTTTACCGGAAAGCAGAAGCTTGTTGATACGGCCGGTCGAATTGAAAAATATAAGAAACGTTACGCCAAGCATTTCGAAAATCAGAATAAGGCATGATCTTCATTCCGCATCGGGAAAAACGTTCCCGTGCTGATTGAAAGCTTTTCCTGGTCCACAGCGGTTTATACCCAAAGCTGTGGACTTTTTTTTTGTCTGATCGTCCACCATCGCTCCGGGTTCCTATGTTTGATAAATTTGATGATATTGGAGAAAAGATTTCCGATCTGGAAGGAAGGCTCTCCGATCCTGCTCTGCTTAACAATCAGAAGGAGTATCAGCGGGTTGTCCGGGAGCATGCTCATCTGAGCCGGCTCAACAGTCTCTATACCAAATATAAGCAGGTCCGCAAAAATATTGATGAAAATCGGGCCATGCTCCATGACGAAGACGAAGATCCGGAACTCAGGGAGCTGGCCCGGGCTGAGATTGACGACCTGGTGAGCCAGGAAGCTCAGCTTGAGAACGAGATCAGACTTTTTCTTCTCCCCAAAGATCCTAACGACGAGAAAAATACCTTCCTGGAGATCCGTGCCGGCACCGGAGGCGACGAGGCGGCCCTTTTTGTCGGAGATCTGTTCCGGATGTATTGCCGGTATGCCGAATCTCTGGGTTGGAAGGTGGAGGTTGTCGATTCCAGCCCTTTGGGGATTGGCGGTTTTAAGGAGATTATTGCCCTGATCAGCGGCGACAGCGTCTATTCCAGACTCAAGTATGAAAGTGGTGTGCATCGGGTCCAGCGCGTTCCGGAGACGGAGGCCCAGGGCCGTGTGCACACCTCGGCCGTGACGGTGGCCATCCTGCCGGAGGTCGACGAGGTCGAGTTAGATATTGATATGAACGAGCTGAAATTCGATGTCTACCGTTCTTCGGGGCCGGGTGGCCAGAGCGTCAATACCACCGATTCGGCCGTTCGGGTTACGCATTTGCCGACGGGACTGGTGGTTACCTGTCAGGACGAGAAGTCCCAGCATAAGAACAAGGCGAAGGCACTGACGGTCCTCCGCGCCCGCCTGCTTGACAAAATGCAGCAGGAACAGCACGATAAGATCTCTCAGGACAGGAAGAGCCAGGTCGGCAGCGGGGATCGGAGCGAACGGATCCGGACCTATAATTTCCCGCAGAGCCGGATTACCGATCATCGGATCAACCTGACTCTCTACAAGCTGGAGACCGTGATCAACGGCAAGCTGGACGAGATCCTCTATCCGCTGATTGCCCACGATCAGGCGGAAAAGCTGAAGAATTCATGACCCGTCTTCGTTTATATGAAAGCTCGTTTAAGCAATGGCTTTGCGATGCTGGACCGGCAGGCCGGATCGCTGCTTTCAGCAGGATGCCGGCAGGATGTGATTGAAGGCTGCGGTCCTGAAGAGGATCCTGCAAGAGGGAGCGGCGGCGTGCGAATCGGTGAACTTTTACGAAGGGGGACAGTCGAGCTGACGGCTGCGGGCGTCTCCGATGCCGTCACGGATATCCAGCTCCTGCTCGGATACTGCCTGAACAAGAGTCGTACCCAGCTCTATCTGGCAGCAGGAGAGAAGGTCGTTGGCGCCGATGTGAGGCGGTTTCTGGAACTCCTCGAGCGCAGGAAAAGACGCGAGCCGGTGGCCTATATCCTTGGCGAGCGGGAATTCTGGTCTCTGCCCTTCCATGTGACCCCGGATGTGCTGATACCACGGCCTGAAACCGAATTTCTGCTGGAACAGGTCCTGAAGCGGATCCGGACTACGGCTCCACCTTCCGGAGCCCTTCTGGATCTTTGCTGCGGCAGCGGCGTGATAGCCATCGTGCTGGCACTCGAGCTGAAAAGGCAGGTGTTTGCCTCGGATATCTCCATGGCGGCTCTGGGGGTGGCCCGGCGGAATGCTGAGCGCCATGGCGTACAGGGTCTGATCGATTTTATCCGGGCCGATCTGCTGGCCCCGGTCCTGCCGAAGAACGGGTTCTCGGTCATAGTCTCCAATCCCCCCTACGTCAGCGGGGCTGAGATGCGGGGGGGGATGCAGCCTGAGGTTATAGGGTATGAACCCCATCTTGCCTTAAGCGGAGGGGATGAAGGGCTGGATATCATCAGGAGGATCAGACGGGCTCTGCCTTTTGTGCTCTGCCGGGGCGGGTATTTCTGGATGGAGATCGGCGAGGCGCAGGGGAGGGCGGTGCAGGAAATGTTTTCCGGCGGTGATGGCCCGCACGATTCCTTTGACCTGGTCGAGATTGTTGCCGATTATGCGGGAAAGGATCGGGTGTTATGCGCACGATTGACGAAATAATGAGGAAATAGATGGAAAAACTGGTCATTCAAGGTGGAAAACCCCTCCATGGTGAGGTTCGGATCAGCGGCGCGAAAAATGCGGCACTTCCTTTGATTGCCGCGACCCTGCTGGCCCCTGGAACGCATGTCCTGCGCAATGTCCCCGATCTGCGGGATACCCGGACTATTTTGAAGCTGATCGAGAACCTTGGCGTTACCTGGACCAGGCAGGATACCACCCTGCGGGTTGACAGCACCCATCTCACCTATTCGGAGGCCTCTTACGACCTGGTGAAGACCATGCGGGCCTCCGTACTGGTCCTGGGCCCCCTGCTTGCCCGACTGGGGCGGGCCAAGGTCTCTCTTCCCGGCGGCTGCGCCATCGGCGCACGTCCTATTAATTTTCATATCAAGGGTTTTGAACAGCTCGGAGTGACCTGTCGGCTCGAAAACGGCTATGTCGATGCGGAAATCGGTGGGCGGATGCAGGGAAATGTGATTTATTTCGATATCCCTTCGGTGACCGGTACTGAAAATCTGCTCATGGCTGCGGTCATGGCCAAGGGGAAAACGGTCATCAAGAATGCAGCCAAGGAACCGGAGATCGGCAACCTCATCGATATGCTGACGGGTATGGGGGCTGAGATTAAAGGCCGCGATACGGACAGGCTGGAGGTTTACGGCGTCGACCGGCTGTCCTCAGCCGACTGCGCCATCATCCCGGACAGGATAGAGACCGGGACGTATCTGATCGCGGTGGGCGCGACCGGCGGAGAGGCAACCATTACCGACTGCAACCCGGCCCATCTCCCCTCGCTGCTGGAGAAACTTCGGGCCGTCGGCATGGAGATTAAAGAGACGGCAGACGCCATCTCCGTCTCCGCCCGCCGTCTCAACGGTAACGGCATCCTGAAGAGCATCGACATCAAGACCATGCCCTATCCCGGCTATCCCACCGACCTGCAGGCCCAGTTTATGGCCCTGATGACCCTCAGTTCCGGTGTCTGCGTGGTCAACGAGACCATCTTTGAAAACCGTTTCATGCACGTGGGGGAACTGCAGAGGATGGGTGCAGATATCAGGACCAACGGCCATACGGCGGTGGTCTATGGGAAGGGACCAAAAGGCCTGTGCGGCGCGCCTGTGATGGCCACTGATCTGCGGGCCAGCTCATCCTTGGTTATTGCCGGCCTGGCAGCCTCAGGCAGAACCGAAATATCAAGGATCTACCATCTTGAGCGCGGCTATGAGCAGATGGTGGAAAAACTCACCCGGCTGGGGGCCGAGGTCTGGAAGGAAAAGGAGTAGGGAAGCTGGCTGGCAGCACCCCTTCCTCTGATTGTTGCGGAGCAGGAGCGGAATCCTGACTGGATCGATCGTGATTCCGCCGCCGCCCCCCGACAAAGAGCAGCCTGGCGTCTCTGAGGCGGTATCCCCCGACGCCAGGCGCGGATGCCTAATTGACCTTGCGGTCCCGTCCCATCCACTCCTTTTCCCGGAGCTTGAACTTGAGGATCTTGCCGGTGGCCGTTTTCGGAAGCTGGCAGAACTCCACCGTTTTCGGGGCCTTGAAACGGGCCATGTTGTCCTTGCAGAAATTGATGATATCTTCGGCTGTCGGGGAGCAGCCCTCCTTGACCACCACGTAGGCCTTCGGTACCTCGCCCCATTTGGGATCCGGGCTGGAGACCACTGCCACCTCCAGCACTTCCGGGTGGCGGAAGATCACATTTTCGATCTCCACTGAGGAGATATTTTCGCCGCCGCTGATGATGATATCCTTGTCCCGGTCTTTGATCTCCACATATCCGTCGGGGTGCATCACGGCCAGATCGCCGCTGTGAAACCAATCACCCCTGAAGGCCTTCTCCGTCGCCATAGCGTCCTTGTAATAGCCGAGCATGATGTTATTGCCGCGCATGACGATCTCGCCGATAGTCTTGCCGTCCCGTGGCACCGGGACCATGGTCTCCAGATCGACCACATCCATATATCTGCTGGTGACATAGGGGACTCCCTGCCGTGATTTGATCCGGGCCTGCTGGTCCATGGGAAGGGTGTTCCATTCATTCTGCCATGCGCAGACGCTGTGCGGGCCATAAACCTCTGTCAATCCGTATACATGGATGATATTAGCTCCCATGGCCTCCATCTTCTGGATGACCGTGGGGGATGGCGGTGCGCCGGCGGTAAGGATCCTTAAGGGGCGCTGCATCTTTACCTGCTGGGCACCGGGATGAGAGATCATCATGATCAGAATCGTCGGGGCGGCACAGAGATGGGAGACATTTTCCTTCTCGATGGCCTCGAATATATCGGCGGCCACGACTTGTCGAAGGCAGACATGGGTCCCGCCGATGGCCGTCACGGCCCATGTGAAACACCAGCCGTTACAGTGGAACATGGGCAGGGTCCAGAGGTAGGCGGAGGACGGATCCATGTCGGCCTCCAGGATCTCTCCCAGCGCATTCAGGTAGGCGCCCCTGTGGTGATACATTACGCCTTTGGGCTTGCCGGTGGTCCCGCTGGTGTAGTTTAGGGTGATTATCTGACGCTCATCTTCCACTGCCACAGGTCCGGGCTCCGGGGAACCTGCAGCGAGGAAACTCTCATAATCGATGCCCGGCAGGGGCTTGGCATCGGTTCCGTCACAGATGTTGACGAAAAACTTCACATCCTGCAGCTCCTCCAAGACCGGCAGCACTGATTTTGCGAATTCTGTATCGACAAATACAGCCTTTGCATCGGAATGATTAACTATATAAGATATTTCGCTTGGTGCCAGACGGATGTTTACGCTGACCAGAACGGCACCTATCATCGGCACTGCATAATGGGCCTCCAGCATGGGCGGGATATTCGGGCACAAAAAAGCCACCTTGTCGTCCTTGCCGATACCCTGTTTTTTCAGGGCGTCGGCAAAACGATTCACCCTGGCGTAGAATTCGGCGTATGTATAACGGGAATTACCGTAAACGACAGCGGTTTTATCCGGATAGACAGAAGCACTCCGGACTAAGAACTGGATTGGACTGAGAACATCGAAATTGACACATGGTTCATTCATGGGCATTTCCTCCATTTATTGAATGCCGGAATTTCTTGGATGCCGATGGTTTTTACGCTCCACCAGAGTCCTTGACTGCCAGGAAATCAAACCTGTCTTAACCACTGGCCGAAAGGATGGCGATGTGAACCGGCCTGTAGTATGCGAGCGAGGCTATTGTATATCCAGAATGCGCGCAATCGGAAAAGAACTGAATTTCAGCTTGGGAAAAAACTGGCGATCCGCAGGCTTACAACCTGGATAAACCGTACTGTCCCTGAGCAGAATTTTTTTCTCATTCTGGAAACGACACTGTATCATACAATCTGTATTAAATGGAAGAATCTATGCATGGCATTACGTTTTTGTGTAAAAGAGCGGTGTGGACAGGGCCTTTATCCAAAGGGGGAAAAGGGTCCGTTTAAGGCCGTGCAGGGGGGGGCCGTTTAATTCTTGACCTTTGGTGAGGACGCAAGGAAAAAGGAGGGCTGCCGTGATCTCCATGCACGGCACCCGCGGTCTGGGCTCAGCGTTGTTCGATGGGAACGAAGGGGCGTTCCGTATAGCCGGTGTAGATCTGTCGCGGCCGGGATATGCGCTGATCATGCTGCAGCAGTTCCTTCCAGTTGGAGATCCAGCCAGGCATCCTGCCGATAGCGAACATGACTGTGTACATATTCAAGGGGATACCGATGGCCCGGAGCAGGATACCGCTATAGAAGTCCACATTGGGATAGAGATGCCGGCTGAGGAAATAGTCGTCATTGAGGATGGCCGCCTCAAGCTCGAGGGCGATTTCCAGCAGGGAATCGTCGAGATTCAATTCGTGCAGGACCTCATGGACCTGTTTTTTCAGGATGATGGAACGGGGATCGAAGTTCTTGTAAACCCGGTGGCCGAAGCCCATCAGCCTGAAGCCGCTGTTTTTATCCTTGGCCTTCTCGATATAGTAGGTGAGGGGACGGCCCGAGGCCTTAATATCTTCAAGCATTTTTATGACGCCGGCGTTGGCCCCTCCGTGCAGGGGGCCCCAGAGCGCGCAGACCCCGGCGGCTACGGAGCTGAAGAGGTTGGCCCTGGAACTGCCGACGACTCGGACCGTTGAGGTGGAGCAGTTCTGTTCGTGATCTGCGTGCAGCACAAAAAAGAGATTCATTGCCCTTTCCACCACCGGACTGGCGATGTACTCCTTATACGGCTCCGAGAACATCATATGGAGGAAATTGGAGCAGTAGCTCAGGTGTGGATTCGGATGATTGAAGGGCTTGCCGGTGGCCATCCGGTAGGCGAAGGCGCTGATGGTCCGGACCTTGGACAGCAGCAGAGCCGCCGTTTTATCAAATTCCGGGCCTTCGGAGTGGACCTCGAGGACCTCGGGATGGAAACAGGCTACCAGATTAAGCATGGCCGAAAGGATGGCCATGGGCGGTGCATCTTTGGGGAATCCGGAAAAATGATGTTCCAGATTGGTGTGCAGGGCCGCGTGTTCGTTCAGGGCGGCCGAAAAGACCTTCCGTTCACTCTCCTGGGGCAACTCTCCATAGAGGATCAGATAGGCGATCTCGACAAAAGTCGCCTGTTCAGCCACCTGCTCAATGGGATAGCCGCGATAGCGGAGGATGCCGTTGGTCCCGTCCACATAGGTGATTGAAGAGTAGCAGGAACCGGTATTGCCGTAACCGGGATCCATGGTTATATATCCTGACTTTGATCGCAATTCCTGGATATCGATGCATTTTTCGTTTTCAGTTCCGGTAAATACGTCAAGATCGTAATGCTTATCGCCTATCTGCAGTGTTGCCTTCTCGCTCATGGTCTCTCCGTTCGGTTCTAAAGGTTTATCGCAACCGGTTTTGCTGCTGCCTGCAAGGCGTTTCAACTGTGCCGTAGCGCGATCCTCTGCAGCATTCGGACAAATCCGGTCGTCAGTGAGTTTAGTGAATCTGTATCAAGGTTGTCAGCCGCGGTCATATCAAAAAAAAGTTTCAGGTCCGAATCCAGGTCCGTCTCTGCTTTCCAGTAGCAGATCAGCATCGGCAGTCTGGGCAGAGGCCAGAGGACTATGGAAATATCCGAATCGGAGTGATTTTCGATCTGTCGGCCACTGAAGAGATGGATGATATCTGCAAACAGATCGGTATAGGTGTCGGCCAGCTTCTTGAGCGGCTTTTCACACCGCTGGGTAAAGATGCCGGCGCCTTCCCGTCCGTCCGGCAGTTCGCGAAAGGAGACCCAGTTCCCGGATACCTCCTTCTTTGCCCCTTTAAGGATGTATTTATAGGCCGGTACGGCGATCCAGGGATTGACATGGATCTCGGTGGAGATGACGCCCCGGGTATCAACGCTGAAATTCTTCCCCAGGACCTTCAGCGTCAATTTGCCGTCGGCGAAGTCCTCACCGATCAGCCGGGCCCTCTCGGCAAGATCGATGTCCTGGATCTCCTTCTGCAACTGCCCCATGAGCCCATCGATAATCTGATCGAAGGGGGCTGTGGCCAGAGTGTTCCCCCCGAGACGGCGGATCAGTTCGGGAGGGAGATTAGGGCATTGGCTCAGCTGTTTCTGGCCGGTAAAGACGCTCCCGGCAAAGGCGAGACAGGAGGGGAGAAAACACTTCCTGCAATTGGACTTATCAAGGAGAGTGTATATCTCCATTGCGTTTTTAAACATGGTGCCATTCCCTGTTGTGCCGGTCGGTTGGCCTTGAACGGACGATTCTCTTTATCATTATGGAGGATACAATGAAGATATCTGTAAAAGCTAGGACCAATTCCGTCAATACGTTTTTTCTGGAAGGGCCCTGTTGAAATGGTTAGGAATCATGTCTGCTGCTGGGGCCGGAAGAGGTCTTGCCGGACGCCTCTTTGCAAGGAGGTTATCCCTCTCCGATGGGGTCTGCCTGCCCTTTCGGCCGTCCCGGAAGGAGGCGGAGGACAAAAATCTCTTTGCGTGCGCTACGGGCAGGCCCGGAAAAGCGGGATGGCGGCCGGTTGGAGGCCGGATTTCAGGAGAATATACCTCCTGGCAGGGACTGCAGATTGCTTTCCCCCAATCAACGGGGTATTCTGCAATCTCTAATAGGTGAGAAGGTTGAATCGTTTCAACGATTTTTGGGTTCTTATTGATGCTGAATGCCATCTGGGTCGGTTTTTTTCTGATTGCCTTCCTTTCCGCCCTCTACCAGTTTCTGGTCAATGGGCAGCAGGATATCTTTGCCCTTCTGGTCAGGGCGGGCCTCGATAATGCCAGAACAGCCTTTGAGATTGGCCTGGGATTGACCGGGGTCATGTGTCTGTGGCTGGGGATAATGCGTATCGGTGAGGAGGCCGGCTTTCTCCGGATATTGGCCCGGTGTCTCTCCCCTCTGTTTGCAAGGATCTTCCCTGATGTGCCGCAGGGGCATCCGGCTTTAGCCTCCATCACCATGAATATGGCCGCCAATATGATGGGGCTTGATAATGCGGCTACACCCATGGGCATCAAGGCCATGCAGGAGCTGCAGGACTTGAACACCGACAAGGGCCGGGCGAGCAACGCCCAGGTCATGTTTCTGGTGCTCAACGCCTCGTCAATGACCCTGCTGCCGGTGACCATCTTCACCTACCGGGCCCAGATGGGGGCCGTCAATCCCACCGATGTGTTCGTCCCGATCCTGATCGCCACCTACTGCTCGACACTTGCCGGTTTCATCCTTGTGTCGTTAACGCAGCATATCCGGCTTGATCGGGTGGTGCTGTCCTGGATGGGCGGCTTGACGGCGGCAGTGGGGGGACTGACCCTGTGGCTCATGCGCCTTCCTCCCCAGGAGTTGGCCCAACAGTCGTCACTGGTCGGCAATCTGATCCTGATCGGCCTGATTGTCACCTTCCTTGTGGGGGCCATGATCAGGAGAGTCAATGCCTACGAGGCCTTCATCGACGGGGCGAAAAACGGATTCCAGACCGCCGTCACCATTATTCCGTATCTGGTGGCGATGCTGGTGGCCATCGGGATGCTGCGGGCCAGCGGCGCCCTGGATGTGGTCATGGACCTAGTGCGCTGGGGGGTAAGGGGGGTGGGCATGGACCCTGCCTGGGTGAACGGTCTGCCCACCATGCTGATAAAGCCGCTCTCCGGCAGCGGCGCCAGGGCCATGATGGTGGAGACCATGAAGACCTTCGGCCCTGACAGCTTTGCAGGGCATCTGGCCTCCATTGTACAAGGCAGCACTGAGACCACCTTTTACGTGCTGAGTGTCTATTGCGGTTCCGTTGGGATCAAACGTATGCGCTATGCGGTGGCCGGTGGACTTGTTGCCGATCTGGCGGGGATGGTTGCGGCGGTGCTCACTGCCTATATGTTCTTTGGCAGGGGGAGCTGATGCCGGTTTGGTGACAGGCGTCTCGGCTGGACGGTATTTCTTCACGGCATTCTGGTCCGCCTCCGTCACGTTTCAATCTCATTTTTCCTTTCCCTCCCCTTTCAGGGGAGAGGAGTGTGCCGGCGTTTTTTCTGAGGTGTGTTTAAAGCATTGAAAACAGAGTTTAACTCTGCTAGTCTGCATAGATGGGATGGAATTGGACTCCACGTGGATGCCGTTCATTCCTGTCCTGTGACGATGGTTGCCTTGCTTGAATGGACTTTCCGACGGATAGCTTCCTGCCTCCGGCAAGCCTCCCCTCATTTCCCCAGGCAGCCTGCAGCTTCTCCCCTTACATTGTTTCGGTATTTCCGGGGGCGATAATGAGAAGGTCGTCTGGGAATACGCCTTTGGGCGTACGTGCTGAACGATAATAAACATATTGCCACGGAGATCAGAGTGATGATCGTTGTACCTAAAGAGACACCGATAATTGAAGGACTGAACAGCTATTATCTGAATATTGAAAAACTTTTCGCCTATTACCAAAGTATCCTCGATGGGGGATGCGCTTTTTTCCAGTTGCCGGCAGCCCAGGGGGTTATTTTTTTCAATGCCTCTTCCCTGCTGGAGGGGACGCTCAGGGAAAAGACCTCCTTCCGCATGGGACAGGAGGCGGTCGAAGGCATTATTGATGCGACGAAGTCAAAAAATGTACTGATTTCTATTTATAAGGTGCCTGCAGAAAAAATTCCCTTCTGGACCTCGGTTGCCAATGCCGAGGATCTCTTTAAGGACCTCTCTACGGAATTTACCGATCTTGAGGGCCTTGTCCGCAAGATGATCTCCGATCATCTGACCGGTTATATTGAGGTGGCCTTTAACGACGGTGAGATGGCAGTCCTGTTTTTGCGGAACGATCAGATGGTCGGTATGATGTCCAGTGCGGGCGGGTGGCGGCTGCTCAAGACGGATAAGCTGCCGTTAGAACTCATTGAGAAGTCACGTAAAACCGGGGCAGTTTTGAATGTGCGACGTATTGCTCCGGAGAAGTCGGTCATGGTTGGTCCCCCGCTAGAAACGGAAATGCCGGCCCGTGAGGGCGGGATTCCTGCCTTTTCACAGCCAGGGGCTGCTGTCAGTGCGCCTCAAGCCGGTCAGCCGATCTTGAAGATCAGAGAGATGCTTCAGTATCTGCTGCTCATCTATGATAAGTACATCTCCGGCAATCGGAAAATTCAAGGTGATTTCCAGACCATCCTGAAACGGAAATTTATTGAAAGAGTGGATAAATACGACTTCCTCGATCCCTTTGCGGCCGACTTCAGATATGCAAAGGGTGTGATGGAATATACCGGACCGGTGGATGATGTCCGTCTGGCTACCGCTCTGCTCGAATGCCTGCAGGAGATAGCGGCTGAAAATGATATGCGGGCCTGGCTGGATAAGTCGATGTGGCCGTTCAAAGAAAAATATTCTTCTGAAATTGACTACTTAAACGTCAAGATTTGAATCTTTGCAGGAGCCGTAAGAGAACGGGGCGAGTCCTGACGACAGCATGATGCGGCGGGAAGGTCAGGGGAATCCGGGGACACCGGATGGGTGCATGAATGATGAATATTACCAGGGATCATGAATGAAGAGGAAAGAGCAGCCCGGCAGTGTCTCCGGCAAGGTCGACTGGAAGCCGGGAACCATGATTTATCCCCTGCCGGCCGTGATGGTCAGCACCGGAGCCACGCCGGAAGAGTATAACATCATCACCATCGCCTGGACGGGTACCATCTGTTCCGATCCCCCCATGTGCTATATCTCGGTCAGGCCCGGCAGACATTCCTATGACATCCTGCAGCGGACCGGCGAGTTTGTCATAAACCTCACCACCCGCCAGCTTTCCTTTGCCACGGACTGGTGCGGCGTGCGCTCGGGACGGGACCACAACAAGTTCGCCGAGATGCATCTGACTCCGGGGAAGGCCACCAAGGTAAAGGCCCCGATAATTGAGGAGTCGCCGCTGAATATCGAATGCCGGATTACCGAGATAAAGCCCCTGGGGACCCACGACATGTTCATAGCCGAGGTGGTCAATGTGAAGGCTGACCGGGCGCTTATCAATGCCAGGACCGGGGCCTTTTCCCTGGAGAAGGCGGACCCCCTGGCCTTTGCCCACGGCAATTATTTCGTGCTTGGAAAAAAAATCGGTAAATTTGGGTTTTCCGTCGAAAAAAAACGTCGGAGAAAATAATCGGAGAGACCGGCGCCGGCATCAAACGCCCGCCTCTCCGTCCCGGATACAGCCAAGGGAAGTGCCCGATTTTGTTCAGTGCCCCTCGAAGGAGCGCAGGATCTCGCGAGATATGATCAGACGCTGGATCTCGCTGGTCCCCTCGTAGATAGAGGTGATGCGGGCATCCCTGGACAGCCGTTCGATGGGATAGTCCCGGGTATAGCCATAACCGCCCAGGATCTGCATCGCCTCGTAACAGGCCATGTTGGCGGATTCCGTGGCAAAGACCTTGGCCATGGAGGCCTCTTTGGAAAAGGGGCGTCCCTGTTCCTTTCTGAAAGCGGCATTCATCAGCAGGAGGCGGGCGGCCTCAAGTCGAGTGTACATGTCGGCTATCTTCCACTGTATTGCTTCGAATTCACAGATTTTTTTGCCGAACTGGGAACGATCGAGAGCATACCTCGTCGCATGGTCCATGGCGGCCAAGCCCAGGCCCAGACCCAGAGAACCGATGCCGATCCTGCCTCCGGCCAGCTCGCCCACGGCAACCCGGAATCCTTCATTCAGTCTTCCCATCAATGCATCGCCGGGGATCCGGCAGTCCTGAAAGAGGACCTCGTTGGTGGAAGATGCGTGCTGCCCCATCTTCTCTTCCCTCTTGCCGATGACCAGGCCCGGCGTTCCGGCCTCGACCAGAAAGGTACTTATGCCCTTGCCCTTGGCCGCCTTGGTATCCGTTACCGCCCAGACCACGAAGATTCCCGAATAGGGGGCGCTGGTGATGAAGATCTTTGAGCCGTTCAGTACCCAGGTGTCGCCGTCGGATCTGGCCGTAGTCAACATTCCGGCCGGATCCGACCCGGCTCCGGGTTCGGTGAGGGCAAAGGCCCCGGCGGCAAACTCGCCGCTGCAGATCTTCGGGATGTACCGCTGCTTCTGCTCTTCGGTGCCCAGGGCCTGGATAACCTCGCCCACCATGTTGTTCACCGACACGGTGACGGCGGTTGAGGCACAGGCCCGGGCGATTTCCGTCATGGCCACGCTGAAGGCGACCACCCCTGCCTCGGATCCGCCATACTCGTCCTTGATATTCAGGCCCATGAAACCCAGTTCGGCCAGTTTTTTCAAATTGGTGAAGAAGATCCCGTTGTCCTGGCCCTGATCCAGCGCTGCGGCCACTGGGGCGAGTTCAGCTGTGGAAAATTCCCTGGCCGTATCCTGGATGAGCTTCTGCTCTTCGTTCAAATCAAGATTCATAGTGATCCCGTCTCCCTTATTTTCCCTGGAATCGCGCCGGGCGTTTTTCCAGGAATGCTGTCATCCCTTCTTTCTGCTCCGGGCTGGCAAAGCAGAGGGCGAAGGTGTCGGCCTCAAGAACACAGGCCCTGGCCAGATCCATCTCCAATCCGTTGTTGATTGCCTCCTTACTCAATCTGACCGCCACGGGGCCGCGCGCGACGATCCTTGCCGCCATCTCGCGGCAGGTCGGGAGCAATTGCTCCTGCGTAACGACCTTATTGACCAGGCCGATCCGGTAAGCCTCCTGGGCATCGATCATATCGCCGGTGAAGATCAGCTCACAGGCCCTGCCCTTGCCGATCAGTCGCGGCAGACGCTGGGTCCCGGCAAAGCCGGGTATGACGCCAAGATTCACCTCCGGCTGGCCGAAACGGGCGTTTTCACTAGCCAGCCGGAGGTCGCAGGCGAGGGCCAGCTCGCAGCCGCCTCCCAGGGCAAAGCCGTTGACAGCGGCGATGACCGGTTTGTTCAGCCCCTCGATGGTGTTCATCAGCTCCTGCCCGAGGCAGGCGAATTCCCTGGCGGCCAGGGGACTCAGCTCCCGCATGAAGGCGATATCGGCGCCGGCGACAAAGGCCTTGGCCCCGGAACCGGTGAGGATCACAACCCGGACCTCATCGTTGTTCCTGCATTCCCGAAGACAGGTCATGGCCTCAAGCAGGGTCGCCTTGTTCAGGGCATTGAGGGCCTTGGGGCGGTTGAAGGTGATGGTGGCGATTTTATCTTCTATCGCAAAGAGCAGATTTTCAAGGGTGTTGTCTGAAAAAGGCATTGATTCTCTCCATTACTGTCTTGGATGTTCGTGGACGGGTGGCATTCCCACTTTGTTCTCAGGGCTTCAGCTTCCCTGGGGCAGCGAGAATTTCCAGGCGCAGTACCATGTCTCCGGATGAGGATCCGGCGGGCAGCCGACACATTCCGTGATAATTCTTTTGTCAATGGTGCGGGCGAAATAGCTGTATTCCACCAGTCCTCCGGATTTGCAGGGGTAATCTGCAAGGTTCTTCCGCTTTCTGGCGGCCTGGACCCGGCAGTTGTTCATCTGGAAGACGAAACTCTCCGGGGTCTCCTCAACTATGGACTGGGTGTTGATGCCGGCGTAGACCCTGAATCCCAGGGCCCTTTTTAAGCCATCCAGGCCGGCCATGTCGGGGAGCCCCAGCAACTGCTTGATGGACGAGGCCTCAAAGGGGGAAAAACGGGCCCAGCAGGAATCATTGCAGCGCTTGGCATCATTCATGCCCTGAGAAAACTCCACGGCCTGGAACCAGACGCCGTCGTTGGCAAGCCAGTTCTTGGCGGCCCGGTCTTTGAGATCGTTCAGGGCCTGATCGTCCATATCCAGGAGAGGGGAGGGGATCCCGTCTTTCATCTCGAAGCCCAAGGTCTTGGCCAGGTGCTGCATCTGGATATCATAGCTTCTCTTGGTGGCCGTATGCAGGATTTCCATGGCCTTCTCAAGTCCGATCTGGTGGCTTACTTCATTAAACCAGAGCGCATGATGGATCATGGTCCGGTGAAAGAGATCCAGGATAAAACGGGCCGTTCCTTCGCGGTCCAGTTCAGAATGGTGGGTGGCGTCAATAGGCATTTTCGTCTCTTTTGTTAAATATTATTCGGGAAGAATTGTGATCTGATCGCTGAGATTTGACAGCGATTCCAGACCGGTATCGGTCACCAGGAAAGTGTTTTCAATGCCGACAACCCCTTTCCCCGGCAGGATGACTTTGGGTTCCAGAGCAATGATCATGCCGTTTTCCAGCGGCAGCTTCTGGCCCTTGGCCAGGAAGGGAAATTCATCCAGTTCCAGGCCCACGCCATGGCCGGTAAAACGGATTTTCCGCTCGCCCGCCCCCATGAAAAATTTACCGTAGCCCTTTTCTTCGGCCATGGAGACCATCTTTTCGTAGATGTCTCCCGATATGGCCCCGGTGCAGGCCTGCTTCTTGATCTCCTCCTGGATGAAGAGCATGGCTTCATGGGCCCGCATCAGGTCATCGGGGAGGGAGCCGATAGCGAAAATCCGAGCATGATCGGAAATATAGCCCTGAAGTGCAAAGACATAATCGAAGAGGACCGGCTCATTTTTGGCAATTTTCTTGAAACCCGCGCCCTGGCCGATCAGCGGGCTTACCCCCTGGCCCGCGGTCGGGGATGCCAGATAGCCCGGCACCGCCGCGGCAGGTCCTGACAGCAGGTGGCCGTAGAAGAGCTCGCTGCCGAAGAGCCGCATCCGGACGATGCCCTGATGCCCGAGGCTGCGGGCGTAGCCCTCTATCTCGCCGGCCAGTTCCACCTCGGTCTTGCCGGGCCGCAGCAGTTCGGGCAGCCTGGCGGCAAGCCTATCTGAAAAGGCAACTGCCTGCCGGATGATGGCAATCTCATAGGCCGACTTGACCGCCCTGATCAGCCGTATCTCGGTCGAAATGTCAGTGATCGAGCTCCCCTTGAAGATATCCGCATACTGAAAGTATAAATTTGCCGGGAGCACGTCCATTTCCAGGCCGAGGATTTGGGGATACGGGTATCCGTACTCTGCCAGGATTCCGGGAATCTGTTTGGGGTTGAGTACGGAAATGACTCTCTCAAGGGCCGATTCCACCCTCGCCCGGTCGAATTCCTTGAAGATCAGCAGCAGGGGAAGGCCGGAGTCGGGGACATAAAGCCAGCCCTGCTGCGAAGTGGCGGCGAAATAAAAAAGATCTGTCTTCTGAACGATCAGGCTGCCGCTGATGCCTTTCTGCCGCATGGCCTTCTGCAGTTTTTCAATTCGTGTCTGCAGTTCCTGAAGCGGTGCGCCAGGCTTGTACAATTCCATGATTCTTTTCCTTGTTGTCATGCAGAGGGGCCTAATAGGTGTAAAAGCCCCTGCCGGTCTTTTTCCCCAACCATCCGGCCTCGACGTATTTTCGGAGCAGGGGGCAGGGACGATATTTTGAGTCCTTGAAACCATCATACAAGGTTTCCATGATTGCCAGGCAGGTGTCGAGTCCGATGAGGTCGGCTAAGGCCAGCGGACCCATGGGGTGATTCATGCCGAGCCTCATCACGGTATCGATATCCTCGGCCTTGCCCACGCTCTGATAGAGGCAGAAGATGGCCTCGTTGATCATCGGCATCAGGATCCGGTTGGCGATAAAACCCGGAAAATCATTGGCCTCCGCCGGCGTCTTGTTGAATTTCAGGCAGAGGTCCCAGGTTGTCTTAAAGGTCTGTTCCGAGGTGGTCAGGCCTCTGATCACCTCCACCAGCTTCATCACCGGCACCGGATTCATGAAATGCATGCCGATCACCTGAGCGGGGCGCCGGGTCTGGGATGCAATCCTGCCGATGGGGATCGAGGAGGTATTGGTGGACAGGATGGTGCCGGGGGGACAGATTGCGTCAAGGTCCCTGAATATTTTGAACTTCAGGTCTTCACGCTCGACTGCCGCCTCGACGACGAAGTCTGCAGCCGCCATATCCTGGAGGCTGGTTGTGGTCCTGATCCTGTCCAGAATAGCGCCCCGGCGGGCAGATTCGAGTTTTCCCTTGCTGACGCTGCGGTCCAGATTTCTGGTGATGTTTGCCAGGCCTTTTTGCGTGTATTCTTCCTTAATATCACTCATCAGGACCTGCAGACCGCTTGCCGCCGCCACCTGGGCAATGCCGTTGCCCATCTGGCCTGCGCCGATAACACCGAATGTCTTTATCTCCATGGTTTCTCCTCGCCCGGCCCTGGAACCCGGGACCGAGACAGAAAGGTGCATATCAGGCCGTCGCCGGCTATCTGTTGACGATCAGGGCCACAGCCTCGCCGCCGCCCAGGCAGAGGGAGGCCAGGCCTCTTTTCGCGTTCTGCCTCTGCATCTGGTGGAGGAGGGTGGTCAGGATTCGTGCCCCGCTGGCTCCGATGGGATGCCCCAGGGCGACGCTGCCGCCGTTGACATTGACCTTTTCAGGATCCAGGCCCAGCACCTTGTTGATCCCCACCGATGTGCCGCTGAAGGCCTCGTTGATCTCAAAGAGGTCGATGTCGGCGATGGTCAGGCCCGCTTTTTTCAGAACCTTGGGGATTGCGTAAATGGGCGCCATCAGCACATACTGCAGCTCGATGGCGCAGGAGGCCTGGGCGCCGATCTCGGCCATGATGGTGCAGTCCAGCTGCTCGGCTTTTTCCCGGCTCATCAGGACCACGGCTGCAGCCCCGTCGCTGATGCTTGAGGCGTTGCCGGCGGTGCCGACGCCACCCTTTTTGAAGACGGCCTTCATTTTCATCAGCTGCTCATAGGAGGTCTCCTGCGGACATTCATCCGTGTCGAAGAGCAGCGGCTCTCCTTTCCTCCGGGGAATCAGCAGCGGGGCGATCTCGTTTTTAAAGAGGCCGTCCCTTATGGCCCGCAGCGCTCTCCTGTAGGAGGTCTCGGCGAAGCGGTCCTGATCCTCGCGGGTCATCTCCCATTTTTCGCTGGACAGTTCGTTGGACATGCCCATGTGAAAATCGTTGACGATATCCCAGAGGCCATCATGGACCATATGGTCCTCAATCTTGCCGGTCCCCATGCGCAGCCCCCAGCGGGCCTTGTCGATATAATAGGGAGCCATGCTCATGTTTTCCATGCCGCCGGCCACAACAACCTCTGCGTCGCCGCACTGGATGGCCTGGGCCGCGAGCATCACCGCCTTCAGCGAGGAACCGCAGACCTTGTTGACGGTGATGGCCTCCACATCCTGAGGGAGACCGGCCTTGATGGCGGCCTGTTTGCCGGGATTCTGACCGTAGCCGCAGGGAAGGACCATGCCCATGATGCATTCGTCCACATCTTTGCCGCGGATTCCTGCCCGTGCCACCGCCTCTTTGATGGCATGACCACCGAGATCGGTCGCTCCTATGGTACTCAGAGATCCCCCGAAGTTTCCCAGGGGGGTTCGGACTGCACTGACAATTACGGCCTTTTTCATATCGTTCCTCATAGCGTGTAGGGTCACCTTCTTCGTGTCTTTCTGATATACTATACTACCTAATGTGCTGTATGCCCGTTTGTTTGAAAATTCGCCATGCCGGGGGCTTAAGCAGGGGAGAGAAAGAGGCCCCCGGTATGGCGAAAACGCGCAGCCCATTTGAAAAAATCGCTTATATCTCCTCGAGTGGCTCTCCAGTCTGATCTCTGCCTTTCCGGAACAGCCCCCGTATTTTTCCGGCAGTTTTCTGGTCTTTGTCAAGGAGAAACCTTTGATACTCGGGGCAAGCCCTGGCAATCCGTAATCCTTTATCAACCTTCACGGACATAAAACGGCCACTTGTGAAAGAACCACTCATTCCAGAGAAGGGGAATGATCCACCAGAAGTTCCAGACCAGGGATTCGCCATCGACAAACCGGTGCGATAACTCTTCCATATGATGATTGCCAAGTCCCCAGTAACCGAAATTGGCATAATAATAGATCCAGTAACTTACCGCCGCGAAAACCAGCACCCCTCCGGTTCGGAAGAAGAAGGCTGCCCAGCCGTCCTTGTCGGCCATGGGGACCATGTCGTCAAAATAATGATGCCAGACCAGGAACGGAATCAGGGTAAAGCCCGCGATCTCGGCTGAATGAACCCAGAGGAACCGCTGCATTTCGGGTAGCCCCTTTTCCTGCAGAAGATGATGGAAGGTCTCCTCGGGAACCCACAGGGGGATGATCTGCCGGCAGACAAGGGCCAGACCATAGGCCATGGCGAACGAAACGATCATGGAAATGAGGCCCTTCCACGGCTGGGGCAGGGAGATCAGGCTCCAGGGTTTCATCCGCCAGACATTGGCTGTCATGAAGAGAATGACAATGGCCCATTCCCACCAGCCGAAGACCCAGTGCACATGGGGGGTTCCGCCAATGGATTCCCACCAGGCCGGATTCAGCACCGGTCCCTTGAAGATGGTGCCGAAGAAAGGCACGATCAGGGCTGCATAAAAGAACAGGGTTATGAAGGATGCCCAGCCGATCTCGGCCAGTCCGGTCTCAGGCTGCTTCAGATTGCTGGGCTGGACGGGCCATTTACCGAAGAAGATAGTGAAGACCGGATAGGTGTAGAAACCGATCAGGACAAAGCCGACCACGGCGATTTGGGCCATCTTCCCCGGCTGTTTCACTGCGTCGAGGCCGTAATAACTGAGAAAATTGAATCCGATGCCAAGGACGCGGTAAAAAAGGATATCGATCACGAACCAGACCAGAACCACGTTCATGACGGTCTCGACGATCCCCCGCAAGGGTTGGGCAAGCCCGTTAAAGGGCCAGTCTCCGAGGAACATATGTTGAAAGAGACCCGCCAGGATCATCATGGCCAGATACATAACGAAGGGATATGGAAACCAGTGCACTGGGCCTCGGGGATCACTGAGCAGATACCAGGTCAGCCAGGCTATTCCGAAAAAGACCCCAAGCGAAACGATGCCGGTGAGAGGTTGTCCCCACCGGGGTTTTAGCACTCCTGTTGCCATACGCTCCTCCTTAAATTGTGTATTTGCTCTGTCTGCCCGGAGGATTGCGAGAAGGACCTCGGCCGGTCTGCAACCTTCGGATATGCCATATTCCACGGATCCTGTCTTTGGGGTATACCTCCGATTGCGTCTGAGCGCTCAGTCAGTAATAAAATAAAACAATTCCAATATATTATCATTCGTACAAAAAACAGCTCTTCATTGCGATCAATTCCGACCAAGCGCTCAATCTCTTTTTCGGGATCTTTAACTGCTGGCAGATTTTTGTCAACTGTTTTTTCTGCAAAGAGGGACCCTCCTTCCTGCGGGTAAGGCCTGGAGAGTCCAGGGGGCTGCGGGGTTTTCCTGCGCGGGTGGAGAAACTCCAAGAAACATCGAGATAAAAATTTTCTTTGACAAATATCACCAATTATTATTTAGTTTGCAAACCGACCGAGCGCTCAGTAGAATTTGTGCAGGAGAGAAGGCAACCACCTTTGGGATTTCATTTCAAATCAGAACTGCGAGGAGTTGAACATGGGTATGGAATTGCTTTACAGAGAGGTTATGGATCTGAATAGGATGGAAGATAATGAGCAGAAGCAGGCCAAGGCCAAGGCCTTTTTCAATACGCTCAACTCCATGGAGATGCCCGACTGCTTCAACTGGGCTGAAGAGATCTTTGAAAATCTGCACGTCAAGGAACGGGGTGATAAAAAGGCCCTCATCTGGGCTGACATCACAACAAAAGAAAGCAAAAGCTATACCTATAAGGAGTTTGCAGCCCATGGCAATCAGTGCTTGAATCTTCTTCGCAGGTCCGGGGTCGAGAAGGGGAACAATATGTACATGGTTGTTCCCATTGTCCCTGAGACCTGGTTTGCAAGCTATGCCTGCATCAAAGGCGGGCTGGTGGCTGTGCCGACGGCCACCACCATGACCCTGCGGGAAATGGAATTCAGATTTGAAACGTATCCCCCCGATGTGATCGTAGCCGCCGAGACCTATGCCTCCATGATCGACGAGGCCATGGCCAACATGGGGGTGAAGCCGAAAGTCAAGCTGGTCCTGGGGACAAAAGACGGGTGGACAAGCTACGCCGAACTGGAAAAGGAAGAAAAAACCGCCGAGGCTGCAAAGACCAAGTCCAACGATCTTCTCTTCTGCTTTTTCACCTCAGGGACAACCGGTCTGCCCAAACGCGTCGGTCATACGGCTGTCTCCTATCCTGTCGGCCATCTGTCCACCACGGTGATGGCCGGGATCAGGACCGATGACATTCACAATAATCTTGGTGCCCCGGGTTGGGCAAAATGGGCATGGAGCAGTTTTTTCGGGCCTCTCAATGTGGGAGCCACGGCATCGGGATTCTACTTCGGCGTTCTTGACGGCGAAAAATACCTGGAGACAATTTCCACCCATAAGGTCACGACCTTCTGTGCCCCTCCCACCGCCTGGAGGATGTTCATCAACCTTGACACCTCTAAATTCGATCTCTCCCATCTCCGTCAGTCCATAGGCGCCGGCGAGCCCCTGAACCCCGAGGTCATTTCCCAGTGGAAGAAGCTGACCGGCACGGAGATCCGCGATTTCTACGGTCAGACCGAATCCACTGCCATGATCGGCAATCCGCCCTGGATGAAGGGGAAGATGAAGAGCGGTTCCTTCGGCTATCCTTCTTATATGTATGATGTGACCCTGGTGGACGATGACGGCAAAGAAATTACCACGCCCGATGAGCCCGGCCATATAGTGGTCAAACTCGATAAGTGGCGCTCTATCGGTCTGTTTACGGAATATATAGGCAATCCTGAGAAGATGGCCAGTGTCTTCAGGGACAATTATTACTATACGGGTGATCGGGCCAGTATCGACGCCGACGGCTACTGGTGGTTTGTCGGTCGAGCCGATGATGTGATCAAATCCTCGGATTTCCGGGTCGGGCCCTTTGAGGTGGAGAGTGCGTTGATCGAACACTACTCTGTCGGGGAGGCTGCCGTCGTCGGCGTGCCGGATCCCAAGAGGCATCAGTTGGTGAAGGCCTATGTCATCTTGAAAAAAGGCTATGAACCGTCGCGGGAACTGGCCCTGGAACTGTTCCAGCATTCGATAAACATCCTGGCCAAGTTCAAGATTCCCAGGATCATCGAGTTTATTCCCGAGGTGCCCAAGACCATCAGCGGCAAGATCCGCAGGATAGAGCTGCGCGAGCGGGAAGTGGTCCGGCAGGAAAAAAGCCAGGGGCCGGTAAATCACGAGTATTTCTATTGGGATTTTCCGGAGTTGAGTTCGAAGAAATAGGGATGTGAAGAACCAGGGGGGACTCGTGCTTTTGTCCCCTCTGATTTCAGAGGGGCGGGGGGGCGCATGTACTTCCCAGGTCTCTACATCCAGCACAGCCAGGAATTCTATCTGATAAATCCCGATGTCAAACGTGATGATCCTGGCTGTTCCTGATCCAGCCGGGATTGCCGAGGGGGCATCGTGGATCCAGGTTCGGATTTGACGGGTTTGTTCCTTAAATAGATAGGCATTCTGCAGGGATGAATTTTTTCTAGTGTTCTTTTCGGTAATTGTATATTCTTCTTATTTGGCAATATTTTCCTGGAAGGGGCAGTCGAAATTTTTCTGATGCGCCTTCTCATATGCTACGAAAATTGACCATTGCAGGGGGTTGTCACAATTGGAAGCCGAAACAAATGATGCGCGTGAAGTCGTAACACAAATCAAGAATCAGGAGCTGGTAAAACAGCGCCGGCGGCAGATAGTTGATGCAGCTGTCCAGCTTTTTATCAGGCACGGTTATCACAAGACTACTACCAGGGCCCTTGCAAAGGAGACCGGGCTTTCCATCGGTTCCCTGTATGAATACGTTTCTTCCAAGGACGACGTCCTGTATCTCGTCTGCATCGCCATCCATTCGGAGGTTGAAGAGGGAATCCAGGGGGCCCTGGCCCGTTCATCCCACGGCAGAGAGGCCCTGGCTGAAATAATCCGCGCCTATTTCAGCGTCTGTAACCGGATGAGCGATCATGTTCTGCTCATGTATCAGGTCACCCACTTTCTTCCGGTCAAATGGCAGAAGAAGGTCCTGGAGACCGAAATCCGGATAACCAATCTTATCATTGAGGCCATAAAAGAACTCAATAACAAGGGCACTTTCAAAAAGCTCGACGAGGATCTGATCGATCTGATCGGTCATAATATTTCGGTACTGGGGCAGACCTGGGCATTCAGGCGGTGGTACTTTGCCAAGCGTTTCACCCTGGATCAGTATATTGAGCACCAAACCTCCTTTATCATGGAGTTTCTGAAATAGATTTTCCTGATTGTGCCCGATGTCGGAACCCGAGCCGGGGCTTTTGAAGAAGAGGGGGGAGAGACCGCAGGCGACGGGGAAGAGCCGATGCCTGCGGGAGGATGCGTTGAGGCGCTCTTTGAGAGTTTCCTTCTGCCTGTCGTGTCGTTATATCCGGAATTCAGGCACTCGGACTATCATTTCCCGCGATAAAATGCTTTTGCATGCCTTGATTTGAACGATAGTTATCAATATTCAGGCGGTCTTCAGTCCTTGCTGATCTTGGGGAGAGGGGTCTTGACCTGATGGCTGGAATTTTCCAGAATAACCTGCAGCGCCCGGTTAGCATGAGGGGTAAAGAAGATAGGCGCAGCCAGATTGATCGTGATATGCTGATCCGGCGGTACTGTGACGACAGTAAGGACGTAACACGGATCATCGTCTTCCAGATGCAGGATCTGTCGTACTGATTCGTCGGGCTGAACGTTATATTCAAGAAAGAAATTATTGGGATCGGTCAGGACAAAGGCGATAGCCGGGTCGTCAACACTTTGTATCCAGAAGAGCGGTCCCTCTTTTCTGTTGGGCATGACAATGAAGCTGCGGAGTGTCGGGAAGCCGATCATCCCGGCCGGAAAGGTGAGGAGGTTTTTTTCATCGTATTCAACTTCACCGAATCGGGTCAGTATCTTGCTCATTTTGATTTTTCCTCGAGTGATAAATTATCGCTTAATGCATCAAGATCCGTCATATTCCACTGTAACGCCTCACGATTCTGCCGCGAAATACGATCATAGACTTCCTGTCTATAGATCTTTTTGTCGGAAGGGGCCTCAATGCCGACTCGGATTCCGCCCCCTTTGATCTCTATGATCTTGATGACAATGTCGTCTCCAATAACAATACCGTCGCCTGCTTTCCTGGTTAGTACCAGCATATATCACCCCATGTTTTCCTGAAAAAGAAATCGGGCTGAATCGACACCGACACACCTCACCCGTTCACCCATCGCATGGTATTTCAAGGATAGGTGAAAGTCAAAGGATATCGGGATAAAAGGATCTACATATAGTTCAAAATCGAGATTTTGGAGATCTGGGCCGTTATGGAGAGTGCCGCCTGAAAGGCCGTCTGCATGTTGGTCAAATCACTGAAGGTCGTGATGGCATCGGCGTCCTGGTAGTTGGAGAGGGTCTGGGTAAGATCGGTCTGGACACTCTGCTGCTGCTGGGTTGCGTTATCCACCCTGGTGGCCTCATTGCCGAGCTGGGCGCGGAGCAGCTCGGATTGGCTGGCGGCAGTTTGAAGATTGGTGAGACTGGAGGAAATGGCAGTTGTATTCCCTGACCTGATTGCTTCAGAGGCTTGGGTCAGCGCAGTGAAGATGTCAACCTTACCTGATTCCGGCTGGTTGGTTGCCGCTGTTGTCGTACCTTGCCAGTTAGAGTTGGAGATGCCCAGGAACAGCTGATTCCCGGTGATATTTGTCTGAACGGTTTCCCCGGGGGTTATTCCTACGCTGGTCTGCTGGGCGTTGCCGTTGTAGCGCACCGGCCAGGTGGTGGAGTCTGCCGGGTTATAAGTTGACGCACTGTAGTTCGGGTTGACGGTAAAAGGCTCGGTTGTTATCTCATTTCCAGCAAAGAGATAGTGGCCGTTGATGGAGGCGTTGGCTGTATCGAGAAGCTGCTGCTTGAGCTGATCAACCTGATCGGCAAGCGTTGAGAGATCCGAACTGCTGAGGGTCGCATTGACCGCGTTCGTGACAACAGTCTGGGCGCTGGTCAGTATGGTGTTGATATTGCCAAGATACGTGTCTGTTGACGACATCTGGTTGGAGATCGTGCCCATGGTGGTTATAAAGCGGTTGGTCTGGGTTATTTGAGCGCGGGTGGCTATAACCGGGCCGATGGCTGTGGGGTCGTCGGACGGTGAATTCAGCTTCAAGCCTGTCGCCCCCTGAGTCTCAATGTTCTGTACATTGGCTGATATTCGCTCAAGGTTTGTTACCATTATCCTGTAGGAAGAGTTTGTGGAAACGATCATGGCCGACCTCTTTGTTTATTGGCAGACTTAGCTAGCAACAGATGAAATAAGGCTGTTCATCATATCATTGACTGTGGATAGGAATTTTGCCGAGGCCTGGAATCCCTGCTGGTACTGTATCATTTGGACCATCTGGTCCTGCAGAGACACCCCGGCTATGCTGTCGCGCAGGTTCTGCAGCTGGTTGACCGCATCCTGGGCACCAGAGACCGCCAGGGCGTTCTGGTTGGTTGCAAGACCGATGGTGGCTGAGATGTTGGCGTAATAGGAATTGAAGGTATCTGTGCCGTTAATAAGAAAACTGCTGCCGAGGTTTCCGATGGTCAGGGCGTTCGAATTGTCACCCGGGGCAACGGTGCTTGTGGCGGTGGGGGCAGCGCCTGCTGCGACCTGATTCGGATCAGTCAGGGTGACCTTCATGTTCCGGGCGGCATCTGTAGAGGTTGCCTGGGTGTTGAAAAAATTTACACCGGTGGAGTTATCCAGACCGCCGCCTGCCGATTGCTGGGCATTGACCTGGGTTGCTATTGCGTTTGCAAGCGTATCAAGACTGTTTTTTGCCGCAGGAATTGTTTGATCCCGGATGGCAAGCAGTCCCTGTATTTCACCGCCGACGGTGTTGACGCTGAGGTTCCGCACAGTGCCTGCGGCGTTTAACTGCAGCGTGACATTTGAACCGGTGCTGGTGGTCTGCAGAGACATGGCGGTGGTTCCCTGAACCAGGGGCAATCCGCCGGGCAGCTGGACAGCCAGCATTCCGCGATTGTCGGTGTAGGTGTTCACGCCCAGCGATTGTGCGAGCTGTTGGGCCAGAAGATCGCGCTGATCCCTGGCGCTGTTGTTGGTCTGCCCGTGTATCTCTGTGGTATAGATCTGATCATTCAGACTGGCGATCTGTGATATCTTGGAGTTCAGATCGGATATATCGGAGGTCAGGGTAGTATTGATATTCCCGGTGATGGTGTCCAGGGCATTAGAGGCATTGTTGAAGCTGGTTGCCAGGATGCCGCCTTGCTGGATTACTGCATTTCTCAGGGTCAGATCGCTGGGGTCGGTGGACAGTTGCTGCCAGGAATCGAAAAAATTATTGATATTGGTGGAGATATTGCTGCCGCTGACACTGAACACCCCTTCTAACTGGTTCAGGGCGCTGGTCTGGCCGTTGGCGTACCCCAGGCCGACGGAGGCATTTTGGAGCTGATTGGTGACAAAATTGTCATGGGCCCGCTGGATATCCGATACCTTCACGCCCTGGCCGATAAAAAAACTGCCCATGGTCAGTGCGGGAAAGGGCGTGAGCTGAACATTCTGCAGAGAATATCCTGCAGTGTTCATGTTGGATATATTGTTGCCGATGACCTCAATAGTCGTTTGATTCGCATTCAGAGATGTTGCAGTGGCGTTGAGTGCAGCCATCAGACCGGACATATCACACCTTCCCTGACAAAAGTCTTCCGTTAATGTGCGAGGGTACGCTGGCGGCGCTGGAGGAATATGTCGCCGTTACCGTCCGCTTCCCAAAAAATTCCATCATATCTCTGATCCACCCGAGAGTCGCACTGAAGAGGAAGGCGTTCCTGCGGTTTTCATTCCGTATCTGTTCTGCCAGTGGACCGTCTTCTTCATCGAGGGTCTCAACATGTGACAGATACTGCAGAAGTTCTTCCTTTTCACCCATGGCCCGTGCCATCTCAGTTATATCAAGTTTTTTGGCGCATTCCCGCTCATCAATGATCACTTTGTGCAGGCGGACAAGATACTCATGGGTTTTTCCGGTGGACATGCTAATCCCCTTTGAACATGAATTGCAGCAAAGAAGCTGAAACCTTTTTGAGGTCGGGCTGGTATGATCCATCTGCTATTTGGGCCTTAATTGCCTGGACCCGTTCGGCCCTTGCCGAATCACTGGTGCTCTTTGCTGCCTGGGCCTTGTGTACATCCTGCAGAACCGACGAGAACTGAACTTTGTCCGTATCTGTCTGGCCTTCGGTTTTCGTGTCGGTTTGCGGCTTCTGGGTCTTGTTTGTAGCACCAATCTGGCCAAGCCCTCCGACTCCAATAAATTTAATGCTCATGACATCACCCGATAGTCTAAGTAACCTGGATCACTGCTCTCTGTTGTTTCCCAAGTCGTGTATTCATGCATGATTTTGAATATTTCATGATAATCCGCATCCTTGCGTTATTATTCCTGGCTCCGTGCATGGTGTCAGGGGGCTCTTGACTCCTTTATTATTTTCTTTATCGGTAGAAATCCGGCAGAAGTTTAGCAGAAAAACAATGTCGCAGGGGGTGGTAAAGGTCAGGCGGAAGGTCGCCCGATTATTTTTTTTTGATTGTTCCTTGCATCTGGTTATACATGCTTTCACCTATGCCGATGCCGTGGCCTTTTGCAGTTTCCTTGGCCAACTCGGCGTCCAGCATGTCCTGATACATCCTGGTTGCGTTATTCTGCGGTGTGAGACCGTCGTCAGGGACATTTTTCCGCATTGACTGATACATCTGCTGGACGAAAATAGCCTCGAAGTCCCGGCATGATTCCCGCAGGGCTTTCAGGTCACGGGCGGTTTTTTCCTTGGCAGTGAGCCGGTGCGGGGTGATTGCCTGCACTCCGGTGGAGTATGTTGAGATGTCCATGTCGTATTGGTGATAAAGATTGTTGTTGAGTTATCTCTTGATTGCCTGCCCGGTCCGGGTTTTAGAGCACGATCAATTCGCCTTGCATCGCCCCGGAGGCCTTGATGGCTTGAAAAATAGCGATCAGATCTCTGGGCGTTGCGCCTATGGAATTCAGCGCGTTGGCAATTTCACCTATGCTGACCCCTTTGGGCATGTTCAGGACGGTGAGTTCACCCCCCTCTTCTCCGGTCGGGGGTGAAGCGGGTTGCGAAGCTGCCGGCGCCGGGGGTCCGTTTTCCAGGGGGTTGGGCTGGAGAGGTCCGGGAGGGGTTTCCTTGACAACCAGGCTCAGGTTGCCGTGGGATACTGCAAAGGTTGAGAGCTTCACCTCTTTGCCCATGACGATGGTGCCTGTCCGTTCATCCACAACCACCCTTGCCACGGAATCCGTTTCTACATTCAAGGATTCAACGCTTGCAACGAAATCTACAATCCTGGATCTGTACCCTCTGGGGATAGTGACCTTCACCGTTCCCGAGTCGGTCGGTTCGGCGGTTGACTGGCCAAAGGTCTGGTTGATTACTTTGCTTATACGATCCGCTGTTGTGAAATCTGCATTCTCAAGCTGATAGGTGATGGTCCCGTTCTCACCGATGGTGAACGGGACTGTATTCTCGATGAGGGCGCCATTGGGAATGCGGCCGACCGTCAACTGATTTTTCTGGGCCTTGGCTGTTTTGCCGGCAAATGAAAAGGCCCCGATGGTCAAGGGCCCCTGGGCTACGGCGTAGACCTGATGGTCAACGCCTTTGAGCGGGGTCATTATCAGGGTGCCTCCGGCAAGGCTTTTGGCGTCTCCCATGGAAGACACTTCCACATCAATGGTGGAACCAGGTTTGGCAAAGGGAGGGAGGTCGGCTGTCACCATTACCGCCGCAACATTCTTGATTTTGACGTTGCTGATCTGTGCCGGATCGATGGTAATACCGTTTCTGACCAGCATATTGTTAACCGACTGGAGGGTGAAGAGGGAGTTCTTCATATCATCCCCAGTGCCGGAGAGACCTGTTACCAGTCCGTATCCGATGAGCTGATTGGACCTGACCCCGTTCAGTTTGGCAATGTCCTTAATCCTTGCAGCCGAAACGGTCTGCACGAAAAAGAGCTGAACAAACATAAAGCAGAAGATTCCGGTGGCGAATAAGATGGTTTTCATGATGTTGCCCACTGTTGATCCGTAAAAAATTTTTTCATGCTGCCTGTGCTGTCCGGGCGCCCCGGCGAAAGACTGTCAACCTGTGTTAGAAGGGCCAGAGGGCCCCCAGGGCCCTGCCCAGCAATCCAGGCGACTGCTGGTCGGCAATAACGCCCTTGCCCGTATATGAAATCCGGGCATTCAGAATCTTGTTGGAATCGATGGTGTTGGCGGCAGTGACATCAACAGGCCTGATTATACCGGTGAGGTAGACGACCTGTGTCTCATTGTTGACCATAACCTCCTTGCCTCCCCGGATTTTGAGATTCCCGTTGGGATAGAGGCCGATGACCTGGACTGAGAGCTGCGCCGTAAGATTGCCATTCCGGGCGGTCTTGCCGTCACTGGTATATCCGTTTTTGAAATTGGTGTTCACCAGGGCGCCCAAATTCATATTGGTATGATTTTCCAGCCCGAAGAGGTTGGAGATTCCGGCTGAATATGTTGATGTGGCGCCGGTAGCGGTTGTGGCCTCTTTGGAGGCGCTGTCCTTTTCGACAATGGTTACGACGATGATATCACCAACATTTTTCGCTTTGTAATCCGAAAAGATGGAACCGTCCGCATTGGTCCAGAGGGAGCCCGGGGTTTTTGGCTGGGCCTGGGGCATGGCAATCTCGTCCAAGGGCTCTGTATCAGCGGCCTTGACCGGAGAGTCGTTGGTGAAGCTGTTTCTGGCGCAACCGGAGAGCAGGAGCAGGAGTAAGGCGTAAGATGTAAGTCTTTTCATTATTGTACCTCCACAATGCCTGGAGCCGTGACCCGGCAGGAGAGCATTTTTTTAGAACTGATATTCTGAACCCGGATGATCTGATCTTTCATTCCATTCATATTGGCAATACCTTCTGTCGTGAGATGCAGGTCACCGTGATTGAGGACGATTTTCACTGTCTGTCCCCTGGAAATCATGGGGGGGATATCGATCCAGGCCCTTTCGATTACGGTTCCTTCGGCAACAGAGCGGTTGATTTTTTTGCCGACGAGCTCGTTCGTGTCGAAGCAGGGGGACGAAACCTCTGCGATGTTTCTGGTGAGAAGGCTGAGCTGGGCTGCTGTCAGGACGCTGCCCTTCTGGAGTGCCGTTGCAGCCACCGTCACTGGGGTCATAGCCTCAATATGGCCGAATATAGCGATATTTTTTCGTACCTTGCCGTCAACGCTGAAAATAAGGGTCATGCTGGAGCTGGCAAGTACTCCCGGATTGGAGGGGGTGACTGTCCAGGTCACGTTTCCTACAGGGATCATGAAGGGCAGGGGCAGGGTAGCCGGTATGAACCGGATCTCCATTTCCGGCTGATTCGATTTACTTTTTTTTAGGAATTCAGCTATGATAGACTGAATTTTCTCCGGTCCGATGCGGACGCCGTTCCGGTATACCTTGACGGTCGCCGAGCCCTTCCAGAGCACCGAGGCCGGGACCTGCAGGGTTTTGGTCAGATTCCGGACGATCTCTGCAGTCTGCAGCATGTTTTCCTGGCCGGGAGGCGGTGCCTGCGAGACGGTCTGCGTCTGCAGGGCCTGGGCCATATCGGACTGGTCGTCAAAATCTGCAATATCGACCAGGGACACCGAGGCGGCATCAATGGACACCGAAGGCTTGAAGGTGATTTCGAGCCCTCGGCATGTCCCGGCGACGGAGAGAAGAAGACAGACTGTGAGGAAGAGTAAACGGATCATATCAATCAGGAGCCTTTGCCATTTCGGAAATCAGGTGATGAGAGCATTTGTGGTCTGCATCATTTCATTGGATGTCGTTATGGTCTTTGAATTAATTTCATAGGCCCGCTGAGCGGTGATCATATTGGCCATTTCCTGGACGATGTTGACATTGGATCCCTCCAGGAAGGTCTGAGCAAGCGTTCCGTAACCGTTATCTCCGGGGTTCCCGGTGGACGCCGTTCCGGAGGCGTCTGTCTCCAGGAAAAGGTTGTTGCCGGCAGCGGCGAGCCCTGGACTGTTGATGAACGTGGCCAGCTGGATGGTCCCCAGCTGGGTGCTGGCGGTTTCACCTGCAAGAATGGCACTGACTATCCCGGTATTGCTGACAGTAATCTGATTGGCGCCCTGGGGGATGGTGATTGCCGGCAGGAGCAGATAGCCGTCGGGAGTGGTGACCCGGCCATTGCTGTCCGTCTGGAAATTCCCCGCCCTGGTGTAGGCCGTGTTGCCGTTGGGAAGTTGTATCTGAAAAAAACCTGAGCCCTGTATGGCAACATCCAGCGGGTTGTCGGTCTGGGTGAGCGGCCCCTGGCTGAAAATTTTTTCGACCGCTCCCGTACTGACGCCCATGCCGACCAGGATGCCCGTCGGGGTCTGGGTGTCGCTGGATGTCTGGCTGCCGGGAACTTTGATCGTCTCGTAGAGGAGATCCTGAAAGCTGGGGATGCTCCTCTTGAATCCGGTGGTGCTGACGTTGGCCAGATTGTTGGCGATGACGTCGATATTCAGCTGCTGGGCATTCATGCCGGTCGTGCCGGTGTAGAGAGACCTGATCATAGTTGCGTGCCTTTAGTGGTGTTGATTACGAATTCGATCACAGTGCCTTTATTCCAGTGTTCCCAGGTCGTCCTGCGTATCGCCTATAGTTGCATAGGTCTTCAGTACCTTGTTGTAGGTTTCGAAGGTGCGTTGGGTATTAATCATGTCCGCCATTTCTTTGACCATATTCACATTTGAAATTTCAAGGCCTCCCTGCACGACGCTGGGCCGCTCAATGGGGACTTCCTGGCCTCCGGCTACCAGCGAAAAGGTCGTATCCGACTCCTTCTGCAGTTTCAGCGGGTCGTCCACCTTGACGATGCCGAGTCTGCCTATCTGCGCCAGATTGCCGGAATCGTCTATAACCGAAATTGTGCCATCACCGGTAATAGTGATGCGGTTTCCGTCGGTGCTCGGAATGGTGATCGGGCTGTTGGAATCGTCAAGCACTGGCTTCCCGGATGATGAAAGCAGGGTTCCGGCAGCATCCAGAGTGAAACTGCCGTCCCGGGTATAGAGGACGCCGTTCTGGCCCTGCACCTTGAAAAAGCCCTCGCCATTGATCGCAACGTCCAGCGGCGAGTCCGTTTTGTTGATAGGCCCGTTGGCAAAATCCGTGTAATTTGCCCGGATACGCGTGTAGTTAATCCCGGTTGCCTGTTTGATCTGCTGCGCTCCGCGGAGCAGGGATTCAAAGCTGACATTGGATTTCTTGTAGCCAACGGTACTGACGTTGGCCAGATTGGCGGAGATATTGTCCAGGTTTTGTTCGAAGGCAACTGCTCCAGAGAGAGCGCTGTATTTTCCCGAGACCATTGATGCCTCTCTACACAGTAATGTTTGATAAGGTTTGAGGGGAAATCACTTCGCCTCAGTTGATTAAAATTTCCGATAGAAAGTGTATAGTTATATATCGGTCTGAATGCTTTCTTTCTTAAGAGGGAAAGTTCCGGCTCCGAGGCGAAATCAACAGAGCCGGCCTCTTTTCGCCAGGCTGGGGGAACATTGACAAAAAAATATAATCTTAAACATTAAATATATTTATTATATTTTTGATAAATCATGTAAAATAAACTTCTTATTCCAGCGCTTCCTCCTCCAGGCCGACCCTGGCCGGGGGGTGTTGCAACAGCAGCCGGCAGGGATGATGCCGGTCTGGAATTCAGGCCGGGACCTGCGATAATCGAGTCTGCGCCAGCCTGGAGAGGTTGACCAGCTGATCGGCCTCATGGATGGAGATCGACAGGACCGAAGCGATTTCCTGTGATGACATGCCGTTGGCCGCAAGCGAATGGACATACCGATACCGTTCCGGTGGAGACATGCTGTGGGTGTGTCCCTGGGCTGACAAACGGGATTTCTGCAGTCTGGTTGTCAGTTCGGCCTGGTTGAGGGTGTTGCTGAACGTGTTGGACTGCTGGTTTTTTTCCTGCAGGCTGACAAGTTTTCTGCAGAGATCTTCCATGCATTCGTTGGTTTCGGTCAACAGCCGTGACTGCTGCTGTATTCTTTTTCTGAAGATGGCGGCACGCCATGTTGCCAGAAATCCCAGCAGAAGTGCCAGAATGCTCACAAGTTCCTGGGGCTCTATTACCGGCATGGGGAGCCCTCATACTGAGTATTCTTCCGGCAGACATGCAGGCTTGTCCATTGAGGAGACTTCCGGTCTGTGATGGGCAGGCTTGCCCTGAGGTATCGGAGCTTCATGGGGACGGTTATCCTTTAGTGCAGGTGGGCCTGGACTTTATTTTTGAGTTTGATCAGGGCTTGACTGTGCAGCTGCGACACTCGCCCCTCGGAAATTTCCATCGCCTCGGCGATTTCTTTCTGGGTCAGTTCCTCGTAATAGTACAACGAGATGACCAGCTGTTCCTTTTCGGACAGCTTTTTAAGGATTTCAGCCATGATCTTCGTCAGTTCATGGTTCTCGAGGCGGGTTCCGGGCAAGGAGTTCTCGTTGAGGTCCTCCAGGGTGTCGATGAAGGTCTTTCCCTGCTCGGAGTTGTCCAGGGTCTCATTCAGGCTTACGCAGCCCAGATGGCTTACCTCCCCGAGCATCTTGTGGTATTCGTCCAGAGAAACTCCCAGGGCCTGAGCCATTTCGTGGTCATCCGGATCCCTGACGAGCCTGCGCTCCAGTTGGGAGAGGGTCCTGGCTATTTTGTTCTGTTTATCGCGCAGAGATCGGGAAAACCAGTCGAGTTTGCGCATCTCGTCGAGGATTGCGCCTCTGATTCGATATTCGGCAAAGGTCTTGAAAAGGATATTTTTCGAGGAATCAAATTTGTTGGCTGCATCAATGAGTCCCACCATGCCGGCGCTGCGCATGTCATCGCGGTTCATGAAGGATGGCACCTGGGTAACCATGCGGCCGACGAGGATATCCACAAGATCCAGATTGTCCCGGATAAGCTTGGATTTGTCGTCAGGTTGCGGGGGTTGTGTGTAGAGCATGATCTCTTACCTTCTGCTGCCGAAATTGAGAAGTTTTTTCCAGAAAAATTGAATATTCCCTTTTGGTACCGATGGGGGGTGTTCCGAACAGAGCCTGGCGGCCAGTTCATTAAAGGCCATGGAGATCCTTGACGATGGATACATTTCAACGATCACCTTTTGTTTTCTGATGGCATCGGTCATCTGTTTATCAGACGGTATGGAGCCCAGGTAATCAATGGATATATCAAGGTATCTATTTGAAACCATAGTGAGCTTTTTGAAGACATCCAGGGCTTCATCCTCACTTTGGATCTGGTTGACCACCAGATTGAAGTGTTTCTCATGATATTGGGTTGAGAGCAGCTTCATCAGGGCGTAGGCATCAGTTATGGCGGTGGGGTCAGGGGTGGTCACCACCAGAATTTCCTGGGCGGCCGTTGTAAAATAGGTGACGTTTTCCGAAATGCCCGCCTCGGTATCGATAAGAACGAAGTCAAAATCATTATGCATAGAATCGAGCCCGTCCAGCAGCTTCATCTTCTGGGCCGCGTCCAGACGGGTGAAGTTTTGGATACCTGACCCTGCCGGAAGAATCTTGATGCCTTCCGGTCCGTCGAAGAGGATCTCTTGAAGCTCCCGCTCTCCTGCAAAAAAATGATTCAGATTGAAGGCGGGGGCTATCCCGAAGACCACGTCGATATTTGCCAGCCCCAGATCGGCGTCGAGTATCAGGACGTTTTTTCCAAGCCGGGCAAGACAGACGGCAATATTGGCAACAACCGCCGTTTTGCCAACCCCGCCCTTGCCGCTGGTGATGGAATAGACCTGGGTCACATTTTCCTGTTCTGCTTCCTGAGCGATAAAGGGTTCCCGTGCATTTAAGGCCCTCAGTGTTTCGGCCTGGTCTGCGGTTTTATGTGGTGTATCAATCATGAAGTCGTCCTTCAGGGTTTGGCATGATAAGTTCTGCTATTGTGTTCTTGTCGGCCTCGAAAAGATCTTCGGGCACCCGCTGACCGTTGGTGATATAGGAAATCGGGCTGCTGTTATGAATCTGGGTGTTGAGAATGATCCCAAGGTTGACACATTCATCAACCTTGGTGAAAATTGTGTTGTCAATCCCCAGTCGGGAAAAACGGGCTATGGTTTGGAGCAGCTCATCCTCCCTGCCTGTGGCCGACAGAACCAGGTGCTTGGTTATGCCCAGGTCCGGCTGCAGGAAGGTTGCCAGTTCGTCGATGCTCAACATATCGCGGGGTGATCTGCCGGCGGTGTCAATCAGGATCAGTTTTTTATCCTGATGCCGTTGGATGGCCTGCTCCAACTGTGCCGGCGTCAGGACGACATCAACAGGCAGGTGCATGATTTCACCATAGACCTTTAACTGTTCAACTGCCGCTATCCTGTAGGTGTCGATGGTAATCAAGGCAATGGAATCAGAAAAGTTACTCAGATGGAATGCGGCTATCTTGGCCAGAGTCGTGGTTTTCCCCACCCCGGTCGGTCCGATGAGGGCGATTCTGTGCTGCTGGTCAGGGCGTTCAAAGGAAGAGTGGTGGACCTCGATGATGTCGGCGATGGTGTTCCGGAGAAAGCCGCGGAGCTTGGACTCATCGACACGGTCTTCCTCATTCAGGCTGTCCTTGGCAAATCGGGAGATGGTCTTGGCCGTTTCCTGGTTGATGCCGTGGGCCAGGAGCATTTCCATGACCTGAGAGTCGGGAGGGGACTGGAACCGCTGGCTAAGGACGGCGTTGCCGGTCATGGAGGAGGTGCTGCGCCGGTTCTGGTCCGTGTCGGATCTTTGTCCCAGGCGGGTTATCTCGCCGGCCAGATTTTTGACCAGACTTTTGAGCTCGTCTAACTCCTGCCGCATGGGGGCCTGCTCCGGCTTTGCTGAAGGCTCGTTCTCGAAGCATTGCGAGAATGCGGCCGGCCGCGAGCCTATCTTGAAGCGGGGAGGGGTGGGGGACTCACTCTCCTCGGTCGGGGAATCCAGACGGCCATAGCCGCCATTCCTGGTATAGGTCTGCAGCTCCGTGAGGTTTTGTCCGGGCATGTTCTTCTCTGTCTGTCCGGGCCAGGGAGTATCGACTGCGGCCGTGATCTCAAGGACCTGCTTGCCGAGAAGTCCCAGGGTTCCACTTCTGACAGTACGGGTGGAAAGGATCAATGCCTCCGGCCCCAGCTCTTTTTTGACCAGTTTCAGGCCCGAGGCCATATCGGTTGTTTCGAATATTTTAACCTGCATTGAATGCCACTGTGCCTAAAGATTTTACCTTCAGATTCGGCGCGATCTCATTATGGGAGATAACCGCCAGGGTTGGAAAATACCGTTCCATCAGACTTCGGACATGAGGCCGTATCTGCGGTGCCGCCAGGAGGACGGGGCGGCGCCCTCCGTCAAAAAAGCCAATATTTTCGCCCACTGAATCCAGGATGACCTGGGCGGTTTTCGGATCGATGGCGAGATAGCTGCCCTGTTCCCGGTGCTGGATCGAGTTCTGGATGGTGTCCTCCACGGGCTTGGCCAGGGTGATAACGGAAACGGTGCCGTCAATGGCCAGCTGCGAGCTGATGGATCGGGACAGGGCGTGTCGTACGTATTCGGTCAGGATGTGGGGATCCTGAGTGGCCGGGGCCCAATCCGCCATGGTCTCAAGGATGGTGCGCAGGTCGCGTATGGAGACGCCCTCCTTAAGCAGGTTCTGGACCACCCGCATGATTGTGCCCAGAGACAGGACTCCCGGAACCAGCTCCTCCACCAGCTTGGGATAGCTCTTGGCCAGGTTGTCGAGAAGACCCTGGACTTCCTGCCGGCCGATCAGCTCATGGGCGTGTTGTTTAATTATTTCGCTGAGATGAGTCGCCATGACCGTGGTGCAGTCGACCACCGTGTAGCCGGCAATCTGGGCGCGTTCCTTCTTGTCTTCCGTTATCCATATGGCAGGAAGGCCGAAGGCTGGTTCTATAGTGGTGATACCCTTGATTTTCTCGGTGACAAGTCCCGGATCCATAGCCATGAGGTGACCTGGAAGTATCTCGGATTCGGCAATTTTCGTTCCCTTCAGGGCCAGGGTGTACTGGTTGGGAGTCAGCTGCAGATTATCCTTGATGTGGACCGGCGGCATGATGAAGCCGTGGTTCAGCGCAAACTGTTTGCGAATCGATTGGATCCGGGGCAGGAGTTCTCCGGCTTGGGCCGAGTCGACGAAGGGGATCAGGCCGTAACCGACCTCAAGCTCTATCAGGTCGACGTTGAGCATCTGCTCGTAATTTTCTTCAGTGCGGGCCGGGGCCTTGGCCGGTATTACAGCGGCAGCTGCGTCTGCCTCCGTCTTCTGTTTGCGGCCGATGTAATAGCTGAAGATGGCCAGTGAAATCGACAGAATCAGAAAAGGGAAAAAGGGCAGGCCGGGAATGAGGGCGAATATCAGGACAATCACCGCCACAACTATCAGGGCCATGCTGTTTTTGGTGAACTGGTTTTTCAGATCACTGCCGAAGTCCAGCTCGCCGGTGGCCCTGGTGACCAGTAAACCGGCTGCTGTAGAGATGATCAGGGCCGGTATCTGGCTGACGAGGCCGTCACCCACGGTCAGGATGGTATAGTTCTGGGCTGCCTCGGCAATGGGCATATCCTTCTGGAGCACCCCGATGACAAAGCCCGCGCCGATATTGATCAGGGTGATAATGATACCGGCAATGGCATCGCCTTTGACAAATTTCGACGCGCCGTCCATGGCCCCGTGAAAGGCGGCCTCGGAGCTAATCTCGGCCCTTCTGAGCCGGGCCTCGTTTTCGTTGATCAGGCCGGCGTTCAGGTCGGCGTCTATGGCCATCTGCTTGCCGGGCATTCCGTCCAGGGTAAAACGTGCGGCAACTTCAGCAATCCGGCCTGCGCCTTTGGTAATGACCATGAAATTGATCAGGACGAGGATGCAGAATATCACGATACCGACAACATAATTGCCGCCGATTACAAACTGGCCGAAGGACATGATCACTGCACCGGCCGCCTGGGGGCCGGTCTCGCCGTGCAGAAGGATGAGCCGTGTCGATGCCACGTTCAGGGCGAGGCGGAAAAGTGTCGTGACCAGCAGGACGGATGGGAATACAGAAAACTCCACAGCCTTGACCGTATACAGGCTCATGACCAGAATGACCAGCGCAATGGTGATGTTCAAAGAGAGGAAGAGATCCAGCAGGATCGGAGGAACGGGGATGATCATCAGCATCAGGATGGATACCAGGCCGAAAGCGGCCAGGATGTCCGAGCGCTGGGCCATTTGTACCAGCCTGTCCCTGCTGAATATGCTCTGTTCCCCTGTCAGTTCCATTACAGTGTCTTACCTTTCAGTGAATATACGTAGGCGAGTATTTCTGCCACGGCCTTGAACATCTCTTCCGGTATGGTTGTGCCCAATTCTAATTTATGCAATAATCGGGCCACGGGAGGGTTCTCCACCAGGGGGATCTTATGCTCCCTGGCAATCTCCCGGATCTTCATGGCGATATGATCGGCCCCCTTGGCGATGATGATGGGCGCCTCCATCTGCTTGGCATTATATTGAATGGCGACGGAGAGATGGGTAGGGTTGGTGATCACAACGTCGGCCTTGGGGACATCCGCCATCATTCGCCGCCTGGCCATCTGTTGCTGGATCGTCCTGATCTGCCGCTTCACCAGCGGGTCACCCTCCGTCTCCTTGAATTCTTCCTTCAATTCCTGCTTGGTCATCTTCATCTTTTCTTCCATCTCCCAACGGACGAAAAGATAGTCGAGCATGGCCAGGAAGATGAGAAGCGCGCAGATCTTGGCCAGGATCACAATCGCCGTCCTGCCGATAAAACCGACTATGGTCATGGGCGAAGTATCAACGAGAATAAGGGCTTCAGAGAATTTACCGATGACCGTCTTGAAGGCGATCCAGCCGATCACACTGACCTTCACAAGGGATTTTACGACCTCCAGGAGCGAACGTTTGGAAAAGAATCTGCCTATTCCTTTGATCAGATCAAACCGGGTGAAATCGGGGATTAAAGGCGTGGTTGTGAACAGCCAGCCGATCTGAAAGAAGCTGGAAAAAAAGCCGATGATGAGGACCAGGGTGAAGAGGGGAGCCAGAAGAAGCCCCATCTGCTGGAAGAGGTGCACTGTCAGGTTGATGGTGGAAACCGGGGTCAGGGTGAACTCGCTGCTGGACTTCCAGACCTCGATTATCAGAGTATTCACCCCCCGCCAGAATATCGGCATGTAGAAGATCCAGAAAAGAAGCTGTGACGATAAAAGGGCTGCGGTGTGTACCTCCTTGCTCTGGGCAACCTGTCCCTTTTTGCGAAAATCATCCCGTCGTTTCGACGTCGCCGCTTCGGTCCGCTCTCCCCCGGTGGGTGTCTCTTCAGCCATGATTCTTCGAAGTTAAGATTGCTCTTTAGCGAGAATACTGATGATCCGTCTGCAATAAATGATCCGCAGAAGATGGTTACATGAGAATGTACCTGAACGGCCGATTTGCCAATGGTGTCAATTCATGAAATGCAGGAGGGTGTTGATCCTTTCCGGGATTGAGTCAAATTCCCGTCTTAAAAGTATGGAAGCCATATTGAGTGTCAAACCTATGACTATAAATGAAATGCCGATGTTGAGCGGATAGGAGAGGAGAAAAACGTTCAGTTGGGGAAAGATTCGGGCCAGGATTCCCAGGATGAGTCCTGAGAGAAGGAGCATGGCAAGGACCGGGGCGCTGAACTGCAGGCTGAGAACAAACATTTTTGATGAAAGTCCAAGTAAATAAGGTATGGCCGCATGTGAAAGATCAAGCTTTCCCGGTGGAAGGATTTCATAGGATTTCACTGCCGCCCGGATGAAGACATGGTGGACATTCAAGGCCAGAAACAGGAAGATGGCAAAGACGTTATTGAATTCAGAGATCAGCGAAGTCTGGTTCTGGTTCTGGGGATCGAAGACGTTGGCTGCGGCAAATCCCATCTGGTAGCCGATAACGGTCCCGCCAAACTGGATGGCGGTGAAGATCAGCGTGACCATCAGGCCGATTATCAGGCCCACCAGCGTCTCATTGACTATAAGAAAAAAGAAGGGACCCATTTCCAAAGGGCCCTTGGGAATGAAGGGTGACATAATCGGAAAAAGAACCAGCGAGAGCATGACGACGTAACCGGCCTTGAAGAGTGTAGGGACGTGACGGTCAAAGATGATGGTTGTGCCGTTTATAAAGCCCGCAACCCGGGCGGCGCAGATGATAAAGACCTGAAATTGGTCAACGGGGGGGATCTGGAGGTCCATGGGGGATTCTGAAGTTTCCTCAGCTTGCGTGTATTGTCGTGTCGTCAATCCGGCCGATTATGGATAAGGCTCGCGCCGGCGTGGATGTGATGGAGAATGCGGGATTCCTGCAAGGCTGCCGGAGACTTTATTGCAGTTTTTGCAGAATCCATGTTTGTCATAAATCTCATATTGTTATTATTCTATGTTTCCTTTTGCCTAAAAGGTCGCTATTGAATCAAAGATGCCGATGGTGAATGATGTCATGACCCTGATGATCCAGGGACCGAAGATCAGCAGGGTAAGGAAGACAACGACGATTTTCGGGATGAAGCTCAAGGTCTGTTCGTTGATCTGGGTGGCCGCCTGGAATATGGAGACCAGGAGGCCCACAATCATGCCGGCCAGGAGGGTAGGGGCAGAAATGAGAAGGATGGTCTCGACAGCTTTTCTGCAGATGTTAATGGCAAAATCAGGGGTCATGTCGGTCCGATTTCCATGGAAATGATTTTGATGCGGCCTCTATCATTGATGTTGCGTGTACTCTTCCTGTTCTATTGCAATCCTTTGATCAATGACCCCACCACCAGCCCCCAACCGTCGACGAGGACGAAGAGAAGCAGTTTGAATGGCAGGGAGATGATGACCGGAGGGAGCATCATCATTCCCATGGACATCAGGATGGAGGCGACGATCATGTCTATCACCATAAAAGGAATGTAAATCATAAAGCCCATCTGAAAGGCGATTTTGAGCTCGGAGAGCATGAATGCCGGGATGAGTGTCAGGGTCGGAATTGCATCACGGTCATAGGGCTGCTTATCCAGGGTAATGCTGCTCATGAGGCTTAATTCCTGCTCTTTTACATGCGAAAACATGAATTTCCGCATCGGGATCAGGGCCTGATCCAAGGCTGTTTTTTGGTCTATTTTCCCCGCCAGATAGGGTTGCAGTGCCCCATTGTTGACATCGTTAATGACGGGCGACATAACGAAAAGGGTCAGGAAAAGCGCCAGGCCGATGACAACCTGGTTCGGGGGTGTATTCTGGGTCCCCATGGCCTGACGGACGAAGCCCAGGACAATCACGATCCTGGTGAAGCAGGTGGTCATCAAAAGGATCGCCGGGGCAATGGAAAGGATCGTCAGCAGGAAGAGGACCTGAAGGGCAGTCGATACCTGCTGCGGCGAATTGGCGTCCGCAAGCCCGAAGGTAACGGTAGGCATCCCAACGGCGTGGGCCATCTGCGGTGCCGCAAGCAGTATCAGCAGGGCGGTCGTAAGACCGCGGAGGTATGCTCGCTGGCAGGCCTTGTACCTGTTCATGGGGTGTGCTCCATTGCGGATTTCTCCAGGGTTTCGGCAAAGGAGGCCCTGGAGTCCGGGGAGATGGCCGCAATCAGCTCGATCCTGTCCTGGCCCGCCCCCAGAAGAAACTCCTGGCCCCGAACATCAATCAGATACAGGGATTTTTTCGGCTGAAGATGACGGACTTCGATGATCTTGATGACGCCCTTGTCGGGCATGTGTAGAAAAGACAATTTTTTCTTCATCAGGCCATAGATGATGAAGAGGATGCCCAGGACCACCAGCAGGCCCCATATGAGCCTCAGCGGTGCGGAAAAGACACTCTCCTGCTGTTCTCCGGCGCAGAGTCCGCTTTCGGCGGAGAGAACGGCAAGAAAGGCAAGGCAGGAGCAGAGACGTCTGCGGACGTTCATGGCCGGTCTCATCCGAGTTTTTCGATGCGGTCACTGGTGCTGACCACATCGGTGAGGCGGATACCGAATTTTTCTCCCACCAGGACCGCCTCGCCTCTGGCGATAAGGCGGGAATTGACGTAAAGGTCCAGCGGTTCACCGGCGAGTTTGTCCAGTTCTATGACGGAGCCTTCTCCCATCTTCAAAAGATCACGCAGCAGTATTCTGCTTCTGCCTACTTCAACGGAGATCTGGAGCGGGACATCGTAGAGAAATTCCAGACCTCTCCCCGCGGCGTCTTCCAGCTTTTTCTGCGATCCTTCCGAGGGATGAGCATTCTGCTCCAGCAGCTCTTTGATTTCTTCGGGATCAGGCCGAATTCCGGTCTGGCTTTGTCTTGTCGTCTCCATAGCTATGCTCCTTGCTCATAAACGCCGGTCAGGCTGATCGCTTTTTTTCCATTCAATACCCCCGGTATGGCGAAAAATTTCAGTTTATCCTCAACAAGCACCTTCAAGGGGGAATTGGGGTCATAATCAAGATTGATAATCTCGCCTTCCTTCAGGTCGAGAAGCTGATTGATGGTAAGGGAGATGGTTCCGGACTGGGCGATGACGGTTGTTTCCATATCATAAAGTTCTTCGATGAAAATATCGGTCCATTGGCCCTGCTTGGATTTGTTGACACTCACGAGCTCTTTGAATTGTTCCCGCAGAGGATCCAGCGTGGCAATCGGAAAGACCAGCTTGAATTCTCCGCTGATTTCACCGATGGTGACAGTGAATCTGCTGACCAGGATCTCTGCATCCGCGGAAGTGATCGACACCAGCCTCGAGTTGCTTTCAACCTTCAGAACAGAAGATTGCAGGTCAATCAGAGGATTGAAGGCCCGGTCCAGATCGCTGCAGGCAATGGCCATTATTGTCTTGAGTACGCTGAGTTCAATGGTCGTCAGTTTCCGGTTCAGCTGGAGTGGTCCCTGGTCTGTGGATGCACCCAGCATGATTTCGATCATGGAAAATGACAACTGCTTGTCGACCATAATCAAAGCGCCGTATTTCAGTGGAGCCAGATTCAATACTCCGATGGCGCCCATATCTTTGTTTTCCAGCAGAAACTCCTGGAACTGATGGGTCTCGATCCCTGTTTTGGAAAAAGCAAAGGTGCGCTGCAGCTGATTTGTCAAAGATATGGAATAATTTTGACAAAAGGCGTCGAGAATGATGTCAAAGTTCGGGATTCGGGCCTGCTCGTCATCCAGGGCACTGATCTGAAAGAGATTCAGCGGTTTTGCAGTCTTGCCGGCCGGAACTCCGTCTTCTGACTCAATGTCGGTGGGGATTTTCCCCTGTCTGATAGCCGTCAGTAAGTCAGCAATTTCCTGTTTGGTGAGAATCGGTTCCACTATACGTCACCTTTCTTCAGGTTATTGGACGACGAACTCGGTGAAAAAGATTGACTTGACCTTACCCGCCTGTAAAAATCCGTTTATTTTGCTCATTATTTCAGCTTTTAACAGCCTTTTCCCTTCCAGATCCTGAAGCTCCTCGAAGGTTTTGTTACCGATGAGGAGCAGGATTGCGTCCCGGATCTGGGGCATACGCTGATTGATTTCATCTTTGGCCTGGGGGGTGGTCAGTTCGAGGGTGAGGGCGGTCTTGACGTAGTGATTCCCATCCGCGCTGATGATATTGACGATGAACTCAGTGATGTCCACCATTGGTCCGAGATCAGCCCCATGGTTAAGCTCGGGGACCGGTACGCTGGCGGCCGGATCCACTTCTTTCTTTTCCGGAGGTGGTTTCTTCATGAGAAAGAAGCCACCCACTCCTATCCCAATAAGAAGAATAAGGGCAGCCGCCCCAATAATGATCAATTTTTTTTTCTTTGCTGCATCATCGGGCTCGGCATTTTTTTGGGGGAGTTCTTTTTTTTCTGCCATAAATGTCATTCCGTTGAAAGATTATGAAGCCTCATGCACGCCTCAGTCCTGGGGACGGCCTGAAAAATGTCACGTGTGCCACGTGATCAGGGTATGTCTTTCCATATCCGGGCTGTGAGGCTGACAGTTTTGTGTATCCTGCGGTACGAACATGCCCTTCGCCCTCTTTGAAAATACCTGCATAGGGCAAGCTGCAATATGTATTCCAGGTATGATTTTTTTGCGGGGAAGTCGTGGGGGGATGCGTCTGATACCGGGATTTCAAGGGCTGAAAAAAGAAAGGGTGTTGCCGATTCCCTGCAATCAGCAACACCCTGGATAGTGAAAGTCAAAATTATGACAGTTTACTGCTTCATATTTATAACGTCCTGCAGCATTTGATCGACGGTTGTTATGATCTTGGAATTTGCCTGAAAGGCGCGCTGGACTGTGATCATCTGGACGAACTGCGTTCCGGTGTCGACATTGGATTGTTCCAGAGAATCCGTAAATATTGTACCCAGTTCAGAGCCGGGGAGACCGACGCGAGGGGGACCGGAATCCGCTGTGGCTGCAAACAGGTTATTTCCTGCCGCTGAAAGGCCGCCGGGGTTGACGAATTTGCCCAGGACCAGACTGGCTAGCTTTGTCTGAACACCGTTGGAATAGGAGGCTATCACCGTCCCATTGGCGTCGATCGAGGTCCCTGTCAGGTTCCCTGAGCCATAACCGTCCTGGGACTGGGAGATGACTACCGAGGTGCTGTTAAACTGGGTGGTATTAAAGTTCAGTTTTATGTTGCTCGAATTTGCGCCGCCAGCCCAATCGATAGCGCCGGTGGTCGTGCCTGTGCCCCCGGATGCCAGGGTCCCGTCGGTATTAAAGGTGAGGGTGCCTGCAGGGGTGGCGCCGGATGTGACCTGACCGATAGGATTTCCTGCGGCATCCTTTGATGTCCAGTAATAATCCCATGTGTTGGCAGCCTGCGGGTTTTTTACGCTGCCTACAGTGGCCGTTGGAATGGCTGCAGGATAGCCTGGAGCTGCATTCGTGACAGCTATGGTCGTATTATCGGTTGCGCTTACAGTAGCCCCCCAGGTTGCGGTGAAGGCCCCGCTGACTACGGCATTGCCGGTGGTTGTTCCTGTTGCAAAGGCTGTAGCTATATCGGCTGCCGTCGCCGTCCCGCCGGTGGCTGTGATCGTCCTTCCCTCGATGGTGAGCGTCTGGCCGGCCAATAAACTTGAAAATGTAAAATCACCCGAGGCCGGTGTGCTAGTGGTGCTGTCACCGGTCACGAGATTGCTTGTTGCCGGGGCAGTCGGATCGGCGACGGTTTGTCCTGCTTCATCCAGTTTTCTGAAGTAAACTGTGACAAGATGGGTGTTGCCGAGGCTGTCATAGACCTGTGTCGATGATGAATAGTTGTATGTCGTGGGGTCAGTGTAATTAAAAGCGGTGTATTTGGGTATCTCGGTGGAACTGGCATCCAGGTTGGTATTGAGGGTGATGTTTGAGGTGGCCTGTGCAGGTGCCAGTCCCTGGGATGAAACCTGGATATCCGTCGGGTTGCCCGAGGAGAGTGTCCCGCTTGCGGTGTATGACTGCCCCTGCACCCTCAGACCTGCAGGATTGACCAGATAGCCGTTGGTGTCAAAACTGAAGGAACCGGCCCTTGAATAATACGTCGTGTTGTCTCCGGGTTTTTGCAGACAGAAGAACCCGGCGCCTTCAATGGCGCAATCCAGGCCTGACTGGGTGGTCTGGAAGGTCCCCTGGCTGAAATCATTCTGGACCTTTTCGACCTGGGCCCCGCGGCCAACCTGCGACATGCCGCCCGAACCGTAAATGGTGCTTGAGAGGAGATCGGAAAAGGTTGTGCTTGACGCTTTGAAACCGGTGGTGCTGGCATTTGCCAGATTGTTGCCGATGACAGTCATGGCTTGTGAATCTGCATTAAGGCCGCTGACTCCGCTGTATAGTGCACTTGATATACCCATAATTAAGTATTCCTCCTGTTGCGCGTCAGCGTTGGATGTTGCGTGGGCGCTTTTGATATTGAATCAAATACAACTCTCTTCGTCTGTAATTGTGGGGTCCCCGGCCACTGTTATTTACTTGACGAATATACTCCGAGGACCTTGCTGAGGTTGACATCACCTCCTGCTGTGCTGAGGACTGTAGCACCTGTTCCTCCACTGTTGAGGTCTGCGCCGGTCACCACCGATGTGACGATCGGTGAGGCGGTGACGCTTGAGGAATTGGCGCCGGTAGCCTGGACGGAGAGGGTGTACGTTCCTGAGCTGACTGTGCTGCCATTCTGATTCTTGCCGTCCCAGGTCAGCACATGGTCCCCTGTCGTCAGAGCAGTTCCGGCAAGGGTCTGCACCGTATTGCCCGAAGAGTCTTTGACAATGAGCTGCACTGCCGTCGCCGGTGCGTTGAGTGTATAGCCCATGCTTACCGGACTGCCGCTATACGCGAACTTGCTGCCGGCATAGGAGATGCTGTTGCCGATCATATTCAATGCCGCCGAAGAGTTTGAATTGGCCAGCACGGTCGCCATGTTCGAGTTGATATTGGTCAACTGCTCAAGAGAGCTGAACTGGGCGAGCTGGGCGGTGAAATCGGTGGGATCGCTTGGGTTGAGCGGATCCTGGTTCTGAAGTTGGGCTACGAGCATTTTGAGAAAATCCTGTTCTCCCAGACCGCCCAGGCCATTTGACGATGAGCTGGACGATGAGCTGGACGATGAGCTGTTTGCGGTTTTGGATGTGCTCGATGCGGTCGATGTCGCTATAGACGAATTGGTTATATTGCTTATTGAACTCATAGTTTTATCCTCCTATACGGTCACATTGACACCGGAAGTAGTGCCAGTCGTCTCCGAAGAGGCCGTTGCGAAAGAGAGATCGGCCCCCGTTGCGGACTGGCTGGACTTGCCAGGTGACGGGTAATCCTGATTATTGGTAAAGTTCTGTTGAAACAGATTGTTGCCGCCGACATTGTCCGACGTATTGGTCACGTGGATAGAGTCAACCGTAAGCCCCTGCTGCTCCATGAATGTTTTGAGCTTGGGGATGTATTTTTCCATGACCTGCTGCACCTGTTCATTCTGGGTGGCAATATTGGCTTTGACCGCTCCGTCCTTCATCTGAATGTCAATTTTCAACTCGCCCAATTCCTCGGGATGCAGTTTTATCGAAAGCTGCGAGGAAGGGGAATTGGGAGAAAGAGAAAAATTGTGCATTACCTGACCAACCAGAGAGGTCTCCAGCGAAGGGGGCCAGGGCACGAGGGAGCTTGCCCCCGCTGTCCCGCTGGTGGTCGCGGTGTGCTGAAAGGGCTGCAGCGTCTGCATAAGCGTGCTGTCGAAGGAGACCTGGCCGGTCTGCTGACTCATATCGGCGGAATCAGATACCGACATGGAAGTTAAAAGAGTCGTATCCTTGTTACTGTCAGAGTTCTGGAGCCCCGGATCTTTTGCCTGGGAGCCTGAAACATCCTTCTGACTCGGCTGGTCGGTTTTTGCGGACAAAAACGGCAGGCTCTCCTTGAGCTTGCCTATTGGGGCATCCACTGTTTTATCCGTCATTCCACCCTTGGTGCGGGGAGCATTCAGCCCGCCGAGATTGGACAGATCCGGGGTTACGGACGCTTTCGGATCTTGAACCGCAGGGGCGGTAAAAAGCGGCGGAGAGAGCGCATCAAGATTGTTGGTCTGGGGCTTCGGGCTTGATGGCAGGACGGTGGCACCGTGCGCTGTCAGTATATCCTGCAATTGCTGTCCGACCAGCGTATTCTGATTGGAAACCGTTGTGCCTTCCTGAACGGTCTGACTTTTCTGTGCCGTTAAATTCTGGAGTGGTCCGGGCAGGGAAAAACTTGCCGTCTGCTTGCCGGCAGGATCGTCCTGCGCGGGGATTGCAGCGGACTGAGGAGAAACGGGCGCCTGCTTCCCATCGGAGATCGTGCCAGATGTTCCCACTGTTGGCAGCGGAATGTCCGGGCTGGAAAGGTCGGGAGAAACGACGGGAGTATTGGTCGGTATCCCTGCCGCAGGAGCATTGCTGTCCTGACCTGCTGCATTATTGGGGGTGTCTGCTGGTGACGACCCTTTTGCATCTTTGGAGACGGACGGAGATGACTGGCTCTGTGTCGGCGTTGTCATGCTGCCGACTGACTGAGCAGATCCTTGCGCACTGTTCTGTGCGTTTGCTTTTATCGATTTTTTCTGAGCATTTTTTCGTGCAGTTTTTGAGGTACTGCTTGAGGTACTGCTCTTATTCTGCCTGGCAACGGCATTTGAGAGGACTGGGGAAAAAGACTTGTCATCGGAGGCCCGGCTTCCCAGCGTTGGTCCGCCGGACGGACTCGGTGGCGATGGTGAGGGAATGATAGCGGCTGCTTCCATTGTTACTGGTTCTCATTTGAGTGTGGAAAATGCAGTGCTGAGCTCAGAGGCTTTCTTTCTATCAAGGACGTTTAAGATCTTTGCTGCCGATTTTGCCTTCATGTTTGCCAGGATATCCGTTGCCAGCTTTTCGTCCATATTGGCCAGGGCGAAAGCTGCCTTATCCGGGGCCATCTTTTCATAAATCTTGGCCAAATCTTTTCTTCGCGCCAGCTCTTCGGCATCCTTCTGGGTTGTGAGATCTTTCAGTTCCTTCTGCAGCGTCTGGAGTTCAACCAACTTCTTGTTTATGTCTTCAAGTTTCTTATCGACCTCTTCATTTAAAGTCTTTAGCTCCTTTTCCCGCATGGTCAGGCCTCCTTGCTCATCGTTGGGATTAGCCTGTGCTTCCTGCATTTTTGTCATGATTCTCATCTGTTCCACAGATGATGCGGGCGGGGGAGTTTTTGTCGGGGGCGGATTATCCTCGGCCTGAGCCTGTTGACAGGAAAAAAAGAAAGACATAAGGAAAAAGAGAATGACCGAAAGGGAGTGGGGCGTGGTTTTCATCGTCGCAGGACCTCGCTGATTTGATATGTCTTGGTCTTATCGTTCGTGAAAGATGACAGCGATCTCGTCGAGCACCGCGGCTTCCTTCTTGTTGAGATGCCTCTGCCAGGCGGCATTCTGTTTTTCCTTCAGTTTTTCCATAACCTTTCGTTCCTTGCTCTTTTGGACGGCAAATTCCCGCTCGCGCTTGACGCTTTCCTCTTTTTCCGTCAGTACAATCCTCAGTCGGTGGAGCGTCGCGTTCAGCACGTCTATCATCTCATCGTACCGTATCATTTCGCCAATATCCATCCCGTTGGCTTGGAGCCGGGCCAGATCCTGGACCATCGCCATAAAGGCGGCTTCGTGCCGCTGGAGCTGCAGGAGGGCTTCTGACCGCTCTTTTTCGGCGGCATAAAGGCGGTTGAGAGCCAATTTTTCAAGCTGGATCCGAAAATCCAGGACAGTATCAAGGGAGAAGGGCTTCATCGCGGCACACTCTCAACATTGTCTTGGTTGTGAAACAGTCACTGATCATCGGCGCGTCGGTTCCTGGCCGATTGATCAAGGTCCTTCCGTTCGTTGAGGAGACGGGTGAGTTCCTCCTTGGTCTGTTGCAGGGAGGTCGACTCGTCAAAATTCTGACGGAGAAATGCGTTGATGGAGTCGATCTTGCTGATGGCATAATCGATTCGCGGATTAGAACCTTTGATATACGCCCCTATATTGATCAGATCTTCGGCCTCGGCATATGCCGCCAGGACATTGCGCGCCCTTCCTGCCAGTTCCAGATGCCTCGGCGAGATGATGCTGCGCATGACCCTGCTGACAGAGTTCAGGATATCGATGGCAGGGTAGTGGTTCCTGGCGGCAATATCCCTGGACAGCACGATATGGCCGTCCAGTATCGAACGAACGGCGTCCGCGATGGGTTCAGTCATATCATCGCCGTCGACAAGAACGGTGTAGAGTCCGGTAATGGAACCCTGATCGCGGAAGCTGCCCGCGCGTTCCAGGAGTTTGGGCAGGGTTGCAAAGACCGAAGGCGTATATCCCTTGGTGGTGGGTGGTTCCCCGATGGCCAGCCCGATTTCACGCATGGCCATGGCAAAACGGGTAACGGAATCCATCATCAGCAGGACATTTTTCCCCTGGGAACAGAAATATTCGGCGATGGCTGTGGCCACAAAGGCCCCGCGCATTCGCAACAGGGGCGATTGATCGGAGGTGACCACCACGATCACCGACCTGGCCAGGCCGTCTTTCCCCAGGTCGCGTTCAATGAATTCCCGCACCTCCCGGCCGCGTTCACCGATGAGGGCGATGACATTGATGTCCGCTTTGGCGTATTTGGCCATCATCCCGAGGAGGACGCTCTTGCCGATGCCCGAGCCCGCCATGATGCCCATGCGCTGCCCGGTTCCGCAGGTGATCAGGCCGTTGATGGCCTTGATGCCCAGGTCCAGGGCCTCATTGATATTTTTTCTCTGCATTGGTCCCGGTGGGTAGGCATAGAGCTGTTTCTCTTCGGTGAGGAAGGGTGCGGGAAGCCCGTCATGGGGAACCTCCATGGCATCGATGACCCGGCCAAGGAGATTGGGACCGACCTTGATGGTGGCGCTGTCCTTTATGACATGGATACGGCTGCCGGGGCCCAGACCCCGGAGGTCGCCCAGCGGCATCAGCAGGGCCTTGGAATTCTGGAATCCGACAACCTCGGCATAGACCGGAGGACCGTTGTTCAGGGGGGTGATCTGGCAGAGGGTCCCGATGGCGGAGTTGGGACAGTATCCCTCGACGACAAGGCCGACAATCCGGGTGACCTTGCCGGAAACCGTGATCAGCCTGCAGTCTTTAATGGATGCTGAATTCAGGGACATAGTGAGACCTGGAGCGGAGATTGGCGTCATCACCCCTCTTCGATTGCCTGCTTGATGATCTGCAGTTGGCTGGCCAATGTCGCATCCACAGTGCTGGTGCTGGAGTCGATTCTGCATCCTCCCCGCTCGATTTCCGGATTCGTCTGGATGACGATATTTTCAAGACCGCTGAGGGAGTCTATGAGATCCCTGGATCTGGATTTGATCACAGCCAGGTCGGCGGGGTTCACCTCGATGGTCAGCTCATCGGTCTTGACGGCCTGACGAATCGCCTCTTCTACTGTGGCAATGATGGTGTCGTTCTGCACGGTGACAGAGTGGCGAATAATCTTTTCGGCTATGGCCAGGACCAGGTTCTGC